>CAZIDN010000051.1:0-26167 GCA_964537875.1 uncultured Eubacteriales bacterium | reverse complement strand
AATTAAGATCGAGGGGAGGGGCTGCCGCTCACGGGCCGGCGGCGCCAGAAGCTGGACAGGATCGAGCCCGAGATATTCTGCCACGGCCCGAAGATGGCGGGGGCCAACGCCGCGCTCGTGCTTTTGAGGACATCCACGGCGATCCCGGAGGCCAGGCCGCCGTTCTGCATGCCGACCTCCATGGCCACGGCCCGGCAGGCGCTTTCCTCTAGCCTCGCCAGCCGGGCGGCCCAGTAGCCCAGGAGATATCCGGTGCCGTTGTGAAGAACCGAGGCCAAGATCAAGAGCAGCCCGACGGACAGGAGCTGGTCTCTGGATTGGGCGGTGATGACGGCGATGATCAGACAGATGCTGGCCATGGAGACAACGGGCAGGGCTTCGTCCATCCAATTTTCCGGCCCGCCGAGGAGAACGATAACGATCAGCTTGGCCAGCGTCACGACGCCGACGAGCAGCAGGCCAAGCATGATCCCGCCTTTGAGGGGCGCCAATCGTCCAAAGAATTCTCCTCGGATAACAATCGTGACGACGGCCAGAGCGATAGTGGCCGCGGCGATGGCCGCCAAAGAACCGGCTTTTCGGGCCCATTTTTTCCGGGCGTAAAGGATTTTATTGGCGATCAATCCTGCGACGATGGGCACGATGATCATGTTCAAGATCGAGAGCATCATGGAGACTACATCAATCCGGATGAGCCGTCCGGCAAGAATCTTCATCAGCAACGGCGTCATCAAAGGCGAGAGGAGCGTCGTCGAGGATGTGATCGTGACCGAGAGGGGCACGTTGCCGCCCGCCAGATAGGTCATGACGTTCGAGGCGACGCCGCTCGGAGCGGAGCCGATGAGGATGACCCCGGCGGCGATTTCCGCTTCAAAGCCGAAGGTCATAGCGATGCTGAAGCCCACCAGCGGCATGATCGTGAACTGGAGGACGATGCCGATGAAGACAGGCCAGGGCATGGTCAGCACCCGCTCGAAATTCTTGAGGGTCAGGGTTGTGCCCATGCCGAAGGTGATGATCTGGATCAGAGGGACGATGAGGATTTTCAGGTCTTGTCCAAACCATGACCGGAACGCCCCCGGATAGAACATCGAGGCGGCGACAAAAGCGAACACCCAGACGGTGAAGGCAAAGTTCTTCAGCCGGGCCTGCCTCATGAAGAAGACGGCCAGGGCCGCCAAGACGATGATGATCAAGGGGGCGATCGCCGTCATAATTTATAAAGTTCCGCCATTTTCTCGTTGGGCTTATATTTGCAGAGGCATTGGTCGAGGGGCGTTCCGAGCAAAGAGATCTTGTCGAAGTCCCCCTGTCCCATGCCGGCCTCGGCCATGGCCGCCAGATAATTCACCCGCTTGGGGTCGAATCCCATGACTCTCGTCGCTGTGATATCGGCGGCCAGCGGGTCGAGGCTGGCCAGCGCCACTTTGGATTCGATGGGAGTGCCCCAGGCCGGGCCGTTGCCTTCCATCCCCTCAAAACCGTCGATGACGGCCAGCTCCGGATAGATTTCCTGGGCGATATGAAACATGTTGTAATGGCAAATATCGTTCATGGCCGGAGGGGCCGTGTGCATCAGGCCTTTGTCATTCTGCTTGGCGTCTTTGAGCGGCGAAGCCAGGAGCACGTTTTTGAGCGATAGGGTGACGAAGACATAATTGTGGGTTTTCATCCGGGCTACGGAGATCATATAGATATTCGGGTCGAGAAACGTGTTGATGATTCGAATCGGGATGGGCCGGTTGTCTTTGCTGATCACATACCGGTATTGATACGATTCGAGGTTGAGGTCGACGATTTTCACGTTGTATTCTTTTTCGAGCTTGAGATAGCCGTTATTTTTATATCCGTCCATGGTATTGTGATGTCCGGATTCCCCGATAATAATCTGCTTTTTGTAATGAGGGGTGAGAAAATCCAAAACGGCCCGTACGGCATCGGTGTGCGTCACGCTCAAAGGATTGTCCATCAGGACGACGTTCGGCTTGACAAGGATCGTCTTGTTTCCGATCGAGGCCAGGACTTCGTCTTCGATCATCTTTAACGATTGATAGACGATGTCGCGCCGGTCGCCGCCCTTGACCAGACTGACCCGCGCCGGAGGGGCGGGCTTATTGTAGAGCCGGCCGGGGCCGAAATGATGGATGGGTATCTCAGCGGGAGGGCCGGCCAGGAGAGACGTCTTCCCTCCTAGGGCAGGAGCGGCTGCCGCGCCGGCCAATCCCAGCCCCATGTTTTTTAAAAAATCGCGCCGCCTCAAGCCATGGCGTTTTTCAGGCATCGTCGCCTCCTTTGGCCCCGACTGATCATTGCGGGCCGTACTTTAGGCCCCTGACGTTCGTCCGGATTTTATAGACTTTGTCATAACTCACGATGAAGAGCGTCTTCATATCGTCGCCTCCGAAACAGCCGCTGACAGGATATGTGGGAGTGTTGACGATTCCCAGGAATTCGCCCTTGGCGTTGAAGACCTGGAGGCCGATGTAGGTGGCGACATAGAGGCCGCCGTTCTCGTCGATCGTCATGCCGTCCGCGGCGCTGGATCTCCCTTTCCTATCCAGCACCTCGGGTGTGAGGAAGAGCCGGGCGAATTTCCGGCCGTTCTTGACCGTTCCATCCTCGTTCACGTCATAGGCCCACACCCAGTTGTCCTTGTCGCTGTCCACGTTCCAGAACGATTCGTTGTCGTAGGTGTTGTTGACGAAAAGGATCTTGCCGTCGGGGCTGAGCAAGACGCCATTGGGCATGGCGAATTCATTGAATCCGATCACTTGAATGAGCCCGCCTTTGGCCGGGATGTAATAGACGGCCCGCCCCGGCTGGTGTTTTTTGGCATCCGGCGTGAACTGTGGATCGGTGAAATAGATTCCACCCCTGGCGTCGGTGACGAGGTCGTTGGGCCCATCAATGGATTTCCCGTCATACGTGCCGGCCAGCGTCCTGACGATTTGTCCCTTTGTCGTCATCTCGATGACGCGGTGGCCGAACATATCGCAGACGGCGAGGTTTCCGTTGGCCAGGGGCATCGTGCCGTTGGTCTGTATCAAGCCGTGCGAGATGTATCTGTACGTGCCGTCAGAGTCCATCTCGACGAGGGCGCTTTTTTTTGGGTCGCCATTCCATTTCTCGTCGAAATACATGCTCGAAAGATAGAGCTTACCGTTGAGCCATTTCGGCCCCTCGGTGAAGACCAGTCCGGGGCCTTGCTTGGCGCCGTCGGCCAGGAGCTCAACCTTGGCCTCTTCGGGAATGACGTCGTGGAAGGCGTGGAGCTGTTTGACCCGCTTGTCGTCATAATCCGTGCGCGGCGGCCAGAAAACATCAAGAACGTCGCAGCCGAGATCGCCGATCGCGCCGCCATGGACCAAGTCGGCCGGAAGGAGGAGGACATCGCCCTTCTCCATGCGGGTCACGCCGTCGAGAATGATCTCGTCGATCGCGCCGCGCAGGACGATCATCAGCTGCTCTTCCGGATGGACATGATGGGCAAAGTTAGTGCCGGGATCCATCCGCAGAAAGCTGAGCTGGGCGCCGCGTCCGGAAACAAGCCGGGAGTGGGCTCCGGGCACAAGCTCGGTAAACTGAATATCGCTGAGGTCATAGACCTGACCCGGCTCGACCGTGGGGCTTAACGGAAAATCCCCTTCGGGGACTTTCGTGGGGAGCTTAGCGGCCCCCGCCCTTTTCAGGTAATCCAGGCGGGGAGGAGAGTAGACTTCGAGGATGTCGGCGCCCTGTTCTCCCGCCCTGAGAGAATTTTGAGCCGCTTTTTTGAGGTAGACGAAATCATTCCTTGGGGTCCGGCCGTGCGTTCCGTCCGGCTCTTCGCGGCCGAGGGCTTTCATCTCGACATGGGTTCCCTTGATGAGCTGCTCTATCGAGCCTTTCATCACGAACATGAGGCGCTCGCTCGGAAGCGTCTCTTGGGAAATCTCGGCACGGGGCTCCAGGGTCAGCCAAGCGACAAGAGTTCCTTTCCCCCAATAGAGACGGGCTTTTACGCCGGGCGCAATATCCGTGACCGGCAGCTTGTTGATATTGGTGACAAGGCCTGCTTCGAGGTTCGAAACGATATTTGATTTTGGGATATCCTTCCTGATGCGGACCGGGAGATTTTTCTCTTTGATGAGCTGGTCGCTCGTGGCCTTCCAATCCGGTTTCGGCGCGCAAGCGGAAACCGCGAGAAGAGAAAATATGAGCAAGAGCGCGGATATCCAACGATTTGGGTTTTTCGTCGTTTTACACATTAAAGCCTCCCCATATCTTATTTCCCGAGCCGGTCGTGCCGATTCCCCATGTAAAGCCAGAGCATAGGCCCGTCCGTGTGGTTGATCGAGCCGTGGGGTACTTTGTTATTCGGCGGGATCAGGAATGCCTCTCCCGGCTCCTGCCATAACAGTCGGTTTCCAAACAGCAGCAGGCTTCTGCCTTTCAACTGGCACCAAATCTCTTCGCATCCCGGGCCGTGGACATGGGGCTGGGCGATGTCGAATTTATCGATGGAGACGATGGCGAAGCCGACGGGGTTGGCGAATTTCGGGGCGATATCGTAGTTAAACCCGCGGCCGATATGGGCCCAGTGCATCCCGACATTTGGGATGGAGTTGTGATAGCTTCCCACGGACATTTCCTTGTTCGCCATGAAACCCGGAGTGATCTCTTCGATGACCATGATCATTTCCAAGGTCGCCTCGGCCGGGTTCGAAAAACGGTATTCGAGTCCCGCGGGGAGAAAGACGGCCGTTCCCTCCTCGACAGGGGCCTTCTTGCGGCCGGCTTCCACTTGTCCTGTTCCCGACATAACATAGAAAAAAACCTGCTCTTTGTCGTGTTTGAACGGCCGGGTGTTTGTGCGCGGCTCCAGGGCGGCCCGCTTATACCCAGTGATGTATTTCAAGGCGGCGCCCTTTCGGGGCGGACGGAGAGGATCTCCGGGCGTAAGGATGTCCCGCTCGATCAGCCCGCCGTGTCCTTCGACCGGCAGAGAGTTCCGCCAATGGTTGATATAGAGGAAGATATCCGTGTCGACATCAGGATGGCGGTGGTTGGAGACGGCGTCTTCGCGAAAGGACGGGTCGGGCTCGACGGCGAGCTTTTGCTGGGCCATTAGCGCAGACACTCCGCCGAGGACCGCGACGAGAAAAATCATCGTCGGCCATAAAACGGCTGTTTTCATGTGATCCTCCCTGTCAAACTTATTTTGTCATGGATGCGATCGTCCGTGCCCAGTCCCAGCTCGAAAGGCCTCGACCGTTGACCGCTTTGACCGCAACGGCCAGTTTCTCGCCGCGTTTGATCTGGAAACCTTGGAGTCGAGCTCTGGTTTCTGCGACCGTCGCGCTCGACGCGGACGGATTCTTTTCCGGGCCGTATTCAACGAGATACGAAATCACGCCTTGCTCTGGGCTCGAGGTCCATGTGACTTCAGCTGTTTCGCCCTTCAAGCTGATGATCTTAAGGTCCTTGACCGGCGTCGGGCTCGAGGCCAGCATCATGGCCGAAGCGATGTTGAATTTCGCGGCTTCCATCAAGAGCTGGTGGTTGACCGTCTCCAGGAGATCGGTCGGCTGATGGTAGTAGGGATTCCCGAGCAGGGGATAAGAGCCCAGCCCGCCGATGATATCTCCGTACGCCTCGTAAAAAGAGACCGCATCCGTGGATTTGATGTAGCGCGCATCATAGGTCACCAGTCTGGAAAAGAGAAAGGCGGCCGCGTGCTGGATGTCCCGGATGCCGGCGTTGGCGAACCGAATTGTATTGTCCAGCCGGTGGTCGTTCGTCCAGCCGATCATGTCGTTGTTGAGGTCTGCGGCGATCTGCCATTTCTTCTCCCGGGCCTGTTTGACGAATTCCCGACTTCCGAGAAGACCGGCTTCCTCGCCGGTGAAGGCGGCGAAAAGGATTGTGGACGGCATGGGAGTCTTGGCCAAAACCCGCGCCGTCTCGAGAAGTACGGCGGTCGCCGATGAGTTGTCGTCTGCCCCCGGGCCGCGCTGGTTGGAGTCGTAATGGCCACTGATGACGTAGATTAGGTCGGGATTTTCCGTCCCGGGAAGCCGGGCCAGGATGTTGGCAGATTTTGTCCCCCGCGACTCAAACCACTGATACTCAGGCTGGTAGCCGAAGGACTTGAGCGTGTTGAAAATATATTCGCCGGCCGGTTTGTTGCCCGGCATGGTGATGTATTTCGAGTCGAAATTGAAAAGCGCCTCCTCGTATTCGTAGATTTTAGTGACGGAGACTCTGTCCGTGGCCGCTTTGACTACGTCATAGATCGGACGAAAGATCTTTTCTCCTTTAGCCCTCAGGGCTTTTTCCGCGGTCCGCTGGTTCTCGATCCGCGCCAGAAGCTCGTCCAGGGAAATCTTCTTGGTCAGGTCGACGAGATAGACGCCCCGCTCGGCCGAAATCGTGTCGCCGTCGCGCTCGGCCCCGATGAGAAGCTTCGTCCCGGCGGGATCTGCCACCCATTCATATTCGGGGGCAATCGTCCGGAGCGTGTTGTTGTGGAACACCCGGATATTCGACAAGGTCTTGAGGTCGTAGAGATAAGCCCGGCTGTGGCGCGACTCGCCTTTCACGGCGAGTATTTGGCTCTGGTTCAAAAAACGAGCGGCGCGGTCGGGCTCGATCTCACGGCTCAACCGGACCTCGCCCTTCCCATCGTTCTTGATATAAAAGATTTCGCCGTTTCTCGTATAGGTCATGTCGAATACGACGGCCGTGCCGTCCGGCGCCGGAGAGGCAGACCCGATCCGCTCCGTCGTCTTCTTGAGGATTGTGGGCGAGAGCGGTTCGCTGAGTCTGAGGAGATTCAGGGCGGATTCGCTCCCCGTCTGAGTGAGAAAGACGAGCGTGGACCCATCTGCAGAGACGGCTGGCGCCGAGCCGCCGGCCATGGCCGTCGATTTTCCGTCTGCAAGGTTTAGGACGGCAAACTGCCGGGGGCCGGCGCCGCGGAATTGCCCGTCGGCCGGAGGCTGAGCCGGCCTTTGGGTTTGATCGGCTGCTCCCCCAGGAGGCGCGCCTGCGCCGCGGCCAGCGGCGGGCGCAGTCGCTGCGGGTTTCTGAAAGGGAGTCTCGGCGGCCATCGTATAAATAAGGTATTTTCCGGAGGGGACGACAATGGGATTGGTTTTGAATCCCGGCCCTGACGTCAAAGGCCTGGGGACGGTCGAGGGCGAAACAGCATAGATCTCATTCGAAGCTGTGTCGGCTTCTTTGGCGCCCACGAAATAGACTTCGCGGCCGTCGGCGCTCGAGGCAAGAGTGCTTTTCAAAAGGCCTTCGGCTTTAAGGATTTTTTCTTTTTTGGCCGTCATATCTAAAAGAATGATGTTTGCGTTCTTGGCCTCCAGCCAGGTCAACTGCCTCTGCTTGTTCATCAGCGTTTGTCGATCCGGCGATGGCGGAGCGGCGAGTTGTTCGATCTCCTTGCGGAGGTTGACGATCTCAGGTGTCTCGGCAACGCGTAAAAAGGCGGCGGTATTTGGAACCGCCGAAAAAACAAGGCTTGTCCCCCGGACTTCGACCATCGTTCTCGTCGGTTCGTCCATAGCCAAGATCCGGGTGAGGGGAGCGGTGCGCGTTCCGGCCTCATAAGCGGCGTATTTTCCGTCCGGGCTGATGCGGATCGACCGGCCGTCCCGGGTGATTTCTCTGACTTGATACAATTCCCCGGTGATCAAGGCGATCGACTCGAAGAAGCGCCCGCCCTCCGGGCCTTTTAGGAGGGACTCGAATTCATCGAGCGCCCGGATATAATCGCCGGCATCCCAGGCTTGTCGGGCCAAGTCGAACCGGTCCTCGGGCCGGTCCTGGGGAACAGAAAAACCGATCGCAGCAAAAAGCAGAATGACCATTAAAAGCCATAATCTCGTTTTCATGCGTTCCTTCCTGAAAGATTCACCTGAATTATGCCTTATAGCTTATAGATTTCCGCAGTCTTTTCATCGACCTTGAAGTGATAGAGGCATTGGTCGAGGGGGGTGCCGAGGACTTTGATTTTTTCGAGATCGCCCTGGCCCAGGCCGGCTTCGTTCATGGCCGTTAGATAATTAATCTTCTTGGGGTCGAACCCCATGACTTTTGTGGCCAGGGTATCTGCGGCGACGGCGTCGCGGCTGGCAATGGCCAGGCGCGCTTCCAAAGGCGTTCCCCAGGCAGGTCCCTTGCCTTCCATGGCCTCGAAGCCGTCGATAACGGCCAGGTCCGGAAAAACCTCTTGGGCGATGTGAAACATGTTGAAATGGCAGATATCATTGGCCGTCGTGACGAGGTTGGTGTGCATCAGGCTCTTGTCGTTCTTTTTATAATCGTTCAGAGGAGCACCGAGAAGGATGTTTTTGAGCGACAGGGTCACGAGCACGATATTGTGCGTCTTCATCCGCGCCGCGGAGATGATGTAAAGATCCGGGTCCAGAAAGGACGAGATGATCCGGATCGGGATCGGCTTGTTGTCCTTGTTGATGACGTAGCGGGTTTGATAGGGCGTCAGGTTGAGGTCGACCAACTTCACCTTGTATTCTTTTTCGAGGGCGAAATAACCGTAGTTCTTGTAGCCTTCCATGGTGTTGATGGTCGCGGCTTCTCCGATGAGGATTTGGTTTTTGTAATGGGAGGCTAAAAAATCCAGGATAGCCCTGACGGCGTCCACATGAAGCGAGCCCAAGGGGTTGATGGGCGTCACGACGTTGGGCTTGATCATGATCTTTTTATTGCCGATCGAGGCGAGGATTTCATCTTCGATGAGCTGCAAGGATTTATACACGATCTCGCGCCGGTCATTGCCCTTGACTAGGCTGACCAGGGCCGGCGCGGCCGCTTTTTGGAAGAGGTGTCCGGTGCCGAGCTGCGGCGTGGCTGGTTCCGACTGAAACAGCGGAAAACTCGGGGCTTTTTTGGCCAAGGCCGTGTATCCGATCACGCCCAGGCCGATGCCTTTCAAAAAATCGCGCCGGTTCCAATGGTTTTTGTTCTCCGCCATGGACATCTCCTAGTCTTTGAGGTTTTCCTTGGCTGCATCTTCAGGATGCCGGCAGCCCATAAAGAGCCAGAACATGGTTTCTTCCGTATGATTGATCGAGCTATGGGGGACCTTGTTGTTGGGCGGAATGAGGAAGGCTTCGCCGGGCTCCTGCCAGAGAAGGCGGTTTCCGAAAAAGAGAAGGCTTTTTCCTTTGATCTGACACCAGATCTCTTCGGTCCCGGGGCCGTGCGTATGCGGTTGAGCGATGTCGAATTTATCAATCGAAACGACGATGAACCCCATCGGGTTCGAGAATTTTGGCGGGATGTCGTACATGAAACCGCGGGCGATATGGGCCCAGTGATGTCCGACCGCCGGCTCGGCGTCATGATAGCTTCCGACGGATATTTTTTTATTCGGGACAAAGCCGGCAGCGACTTCTTCGATCACAACGATCATTTCCAAAGAGACTGCGGTTGGATTGAAAAAACGGTATTCCATCCCCGCCGGAATAGCCACGGCCGTGCCCTCCTCGAGACCGGCCTTTTTGCCGCCCGCTTCCACGCTCCCCGTTCCCGATATCACATAAAAAAAGACCTGTTCCTTTTCATCTTTGGCCGACGATGTGTTCGTGAGTGGTTCAAGGACGCCGCGCCGAAAAGCTTTAATGTATTTTAAAACAGCGCCTTTTTTTAGCGGATGAAGAGGATCTCCCGCTGTGAGGATATCGCGCTCGATGAGCCCGCCGTGGGCTTCGATTGGCGGAGAATTCCGCCAGTGGTTGATGTAGAGGAAGACGTTTGTATCGACATCAGGATGGCGGCGGACGGAGACGGCGTCCTCGCGATAGGACGGGTCAGGCTCTGTTTTAAGCTTCTCCTGAGCTGTGAGGGCCGGGCAGCCGGACACGAAGATCCCTGAGATGATGACGGATAAAATAAAGATCTTCTTCATGCGCGCCTCCCTTTTTACGCACATGGTTTTTCGTTTTTATCGTACCTCTTCTTAAAAAGAAAATAGGCGGGCACACCCACGACAACAGTCAGGATGGCAATGGAGGAAGGACCGGGGCTCTGGAGAAATCCCAGGATGAGGATCATGATGGCCGCCAGGATATAAATGATGGGGACGATGGGGAAGCCCGGCATTTTGTAGGGACTCATGCCGGTGCGTCTCACCTTGAAGACTCCGGCCACAGCCAGGATGGGAAAGATGCCGAGTGAAAAGCCCATGTAGGTCAGGATCTGGTCGAATGATCCTGAGATCAAAATGATGATGGCGATCAGGCCCTGGAGCAGCACGGATTTTGCCGGCACTTTATGGACGGGGTGAACGTCCGAGACGAATTTGAAGAAACACTTGTCCCTCGCCATCGAGTAATAGACTCGCGGCCCAAGGATGATAAAGGCGCTCAGGGAGGAGAACAAGGCAAAAGAAATCATGACGGAGACGATGTTCTCGAAGGATTTTCCGAAGAGGTTGCCGGCCGCAAGGCTTCCGATCGGGATCACGTCGCTGATGTGGATCATGTTCGCCGGAGAGAGGGCATAAATATAAAACAAATTCAGTCCTAGGTAGAGCAGGATCACGATTCCCGTTCCGAAAATCAGGGAGCGGGGCAGATTTCTGGACGGATTCTTTACTTCGGAGCCGATATAAGCGGAAGCGTTCCAGCCGCTGTAGGCGAACATGATCCACATCAGCGACAAGCCTGCGGTTTTCCATCCGCCGAAATTGAACCGGTAGCTTTCCCCCTGGAACAGATGACTGAGGGTCCCTTTGCCCGACAGGAAAGCAACGGCGACCAGCCCCACGATCAAGCCGACCTTGAGGACCGTCAGGAGGTTTTGGACTTTCGACCCGAACTCGATGCCCCTCATGTGGATCAAAGTGAAGGTGATGATAATCAGGCTGGCATAGATTTTTTTGAGGATGACCGCTTCCGAGCCCCCTCCAAGAATCCCCAGGTGCAAGAGCCCGGGAAATGCCCTGGTGAAATATTCGGAAAAGCCGAAGGCCGATAAGGCGATCGGCGCCGAAAAACCGACAAAAAACGACACCCACCCGCTCAGAAAGCCGGCTATGGGATGGTAAAGTTTCGAGAGAAAAATGTATTCGCCGCCGGCATGAGGGATGGCGGCGCCGAGCTCGCCATAGCTGAGCGCGCCGCACAGGGCGATGGCCCCACCCGCGATCCATAAGCCCAACATGACCAAAGGATTGCCCAGGTCTTTCATCAGGAGTCCGGACGTCGTGAAGATCCCGGCGCCGATCATGTTGGCGATGACGATATTGGTGAGGGGAAACAATCCAAGCCTTCTCTCCAGGCCATGGGTAGGCTTTGTCTCTGATGCCATGTCCTCTCCTTCGTGATGTTTCAAGATGAGGGGTATTAAAACATTAAAGGAGGAGTTTTTGCAAGAATGCCCCGCAATCCCGTTATTGCTATTAGGTCAACCCGACGGGTCCTGTCCCGGTTCGCCCCCGGCGCCCCTCGCGGGCGATCTTTTTCATTGCGAAGCACTTTTTGCCACGGCCGCAAACGCTCGGGTCGGCGGGGGGCCCCCGAACCGTGCCACCCGTCGGGCATTGGCAATTTCAGGGGGAATTGACCGTCCTTTTTTCCTGTGATATAAGCGACTGTAGATGCGAAAGATTCTTCTTTTAAAAGGGAATCCCGATGAGTTTTTCCAGGACCTTTAGCTATGCTCTTTGGACCGGCGCGCTTTTTGCTGTTTTCTTTTTAACGAGCTTCGCCGGATCGCCTATGCCTGTGTGTCAAGCGAGCTTGGGTACGACTACTTTTCCTTTGCTGATCGCCGACGATTTTAAGGACGGAAAAGCCGCTGGCTGGCTGCCCAATAATCCCCAGCACTGGCAGATAGCCGAGGAGGAAGGCGCGTTCGTCTATCGGCTTATCGCTCCCGGCGAGCAGGGCAAGGTCCGTGCTCCGACCTCCTGGTCGCTCCTCAAGGATTTCGATGTGACGAGCTTTATTTTCACGGGCCGGACCAAGTGCCAGACCGACCCCGCCGTCAATCAACGGGACATGTGCATTATCTTTCATTTTCAGGATGTAACCCATTTCTATTATGTCCATTTCAGCGCGTCGAGCGATGAGATGCACAATGTCATCGCCATTGTCAACGGCAAGGACCGGGTGAAAATCAACCTCGAACCGCCTGGAAAGTCCATTTACCGTCTGACAGACCTCAAATTTCACGATTTCAAGCTGACTTATGACGCAGCGACGGGGGAAATCAAGGCTTATCTGGATGATCTCGCTAAACCCATTCTGACGGCTGCGGATAAAACTCTTGATCACGGGCTTATCGGCGTCGGATCATTTGATGACACGGGAAGTTTTGCCGATATCAAACTTTGGGGAAAAGCTTTAATAAAATGAAAGGGGGTCCGGTGAAAAACAAAGGCATGAATCGACGCGATTTTTTGAAAACCTGCGCGGCCTCCACGGCCGCGCTGGGGGCGCTTGGCTCTTCCTGCCAGTTATTCTCTTCTCAAAAAACCGTTCATGATGCCAAGGGGCTTCCGACGGTCATCCTGGGGAAAACAGGCCTTGTCGTCCCGCGCATCGGCATCGGCTGCGGCAGCCGGTTCTGCGCGGTCCAGGACCCGGGGAAAAGCGTTGAGATTTTGACATACGCCCTGGACCACGGGTTCTATTATTGGGATACCGCCCATGATTATGGGACCGATAAGGTCGTGAGCGAAGAACGGCTCGGACTGGTTTTAAAAACCAGACGGAAGGAAGTCATCCTGTCGACAAAAATCCAGAAGCGGACCTATGACGAGGGCCTGCGCCACCTCGAAGAAAGCTTGAAACGGCTGCAGACCGATAAGCTCGACCTCCTCAAGATCCACAACATCTCGACCATGGACGAAGTGGAGAGGATCGGCGCGAAGGACGGCGTCTTGAAAGTCCTGCTCAAAGCGCGCGACGAAAAAACCACTCGTTTCATCGGATTCTCCGGGCATATGTCGGCCGAAGTCATGAAGGCCATGGTCAGCCGCTATGATTTCGACACGATGCTCATCGCCCTGAACCACTATGCCGAGCGCAAAGGGGACATGGAGCAGGACGTCATCCCCGCCGCGGCCGGGAAAAAAATGGGCATCATGATCATCAAAGCCATCCGGCCGAGAGAGACCGTTAAAACCGTGACGGCCGAGCAGCTCGTCCGGTATGCCCTGAGCTTGCCGCTTGTCCAGGCCGCCGTCATCGGGACAGACAGCGTGGATGTCGTCAAGAAAAATATCGAGATTTTGATGAATTTCAAGGCCATGGCGACCGAGGAAATGAAAAAAATCAGGGCCGACCTGAGCCCTTTCTTCGAACACAAAAGCCTTCCTTGGATGCAGCCAGGCTACAGGGATGGCGAGTTAGCTTGAGCCCGGCACACCAGCCGATCGCGGGCGCGAGGGAGAACGAAGAAAAAGAAAAAACATTGAGAAGTGACGAGCCGACGCCGATGAGAATAAAAATTTTAAATTCATAAATTTTGGAGGCCGATATGAACCATGACATCAGACGGAGAGATTTCCTCCAACTGGCTTTGGCCGGGGGCGCTTTTTATTTTTGCGGCCCGAGATTATGGCCGCTCGGGGCCGCCCAGGGGAAATCGAAGCTGATCAGCCCTGGCAACCGGCGCTCAAAAGTCAAGGTGGCCAGGCTCTACATGGCGTCTATTCACGGCCCTTGGCCGAAACCGAATCTCGACCTCAAAAAGGAAATCGGGGTCTACGAGAACGCGTTCCGTCGGATGAAGGACGAAATGGCCGACGTCGATTTTGTGGTTGACGAACTGGTCACGTCTCCGGAACAAGTCCAAGGCCTTCGGGACAGGCTCCTGGCCGTGGATGGGATTTTGGTCATTCATCTCAATATTGAAATATGGTCCGTCCTCCAGGAAATCCTCCGAGTGGAAAAGCCGACTATGGTTTTTGCCATTCCCTATTCCGGGCATGAATGGGTTATGTTTGGCGACTTGCGCAAGCAGCCGTTGGGCGCCAAGATGGAATGCATCTTGAGCAGCGATCTCAGGCAGCTGGCCCTGGCCATCCGTCCTTTCCGGGCCATCCATCATTTCCGGGAAGGCAAGATCCTGAACCTCACCACGAACGACTTCGCGGAGTATGCCGGAAAAGTCAGGCAGAAATTCGGGACGGAAATCAAGCCTATCGGCCTCCAGCAGATGGTCGATGTGTATAACGGCATCAGCGACAAGGAAGCGAAGGCCGAAACCGAGCTTTGGATTCAACAGGCGGAGAAGGTCATTGAGCCTGTCAAGGACGATATCTTCAAGTCCGCGAAGCTGGCCCTTGCTTTAGAAAAATTATTAGATGCGGAAGAGGCGACGGTCATGACCGTAGACTGCTACGGATCGATGTGGGACAAGACGATCAAACTGCCGGCCTATCCCTGTCTCGGCTTCGCCAGGCTCAACAACTTGGGATGGGGAGGCATTTGCGAGTCGGATTTGCGCTGCGCCATGACTCACATCCTGTTCCAGGGGCTGTCCGGAAGACCGGGTTTCGTCAGTGATCCGACCATGGATGAATCCAAAAGCAGTATCATTCTTGCCCATTGCATGGGAACGCCGAAAATGGACGGCCCGAACGGTCCGGCGGCTTCCTATAAATTGAGGTCGGTCATGGAGCGGCAGGAAGGGGTTGTCCCCCAGGTCAAAATGCGCCTCGGCGAAAGAGTCACCCAGGCCGTTTTGATCGGCACAGACCAGCTGCGCTATTTTACGGGCTCGATTCTCGAAACTCCGGTCGCCCTTTCGGACGACAGGGGCTGCCGAACGAAAATCACCGTCAAAGTGGACGGCGACGCTGAAAGGCTCTGGCAGAACTGGACGAACGGGCTCCACCGGCTAACCTGCTATGGGGATCTGACAAAAGAACTGGGCTATTTCTGCAGGTTCAAAGACATCCGGATGATCAACGAGGCCGCATAAAAGCGGAATTACTCTCGGACATCCTCATTTAAACCGGGCCGGTACCATAAACCTTTCTGTCCAACTTTTCGTCTTATCTAGTGAGACAAGACCGAACATTGGCTTCGTATCGAATCGGAAGGTGGCCATGAAAAAATACTTACTTCTTGCGGCATGCGTGTTTCTCGTTCCTCTGATTTCTTCCGGCCAGGATGTGGGGACGGCTTCGGACATTTCCTCTTTTTCCGTCCAGCTTTCCTACGAGCATCTCACGCGGGATTTCAGCTTGGCCGGAGCCAGACAGGAAATCGGCCGGGATCTTTACAAAGCGACCGTCGGTTTCAGGCCGACGGATTATGTCTATCTCTATGGTTTTCTCGGCTCTTCGGATTTTCCCAATTCTTATATTCAGGCCGGCCGGCACCTCTATTTCGGGGGCGGGCTGAAGTTCATGATGGTCGGCGAAGTCGATATTACCGAGGAAGACGGTCACTCCATCAATGTCCGGGGCGGTGTCGGCCTGGATTTCCAGGTAGCCCGTCTCCAGTCTTCCCAAGATGAAGATTATGAGAAATTCGGCCTGACCAGATACCAGGGCAGTCTGGATTTCGGGTTGCGGGTTTTCCAGTTCGCCGGATATTTCGGCTTCAAATTCAGTAAAATCTCCGGCACCTTCCAGCCGCTTGTCCTTGATCAGGAAATCGAAGCCAAAGGAAAGGGTTTGTTCAGCATGATGCTCGGCTTCAACTGGCATCTCAGCCGGCACCTGGCCTTGGTCTCGGAGTTTTCCTTTCTCACCGAAAGCAGCTGGGCACTCGGCCTGAGGCTGGATCTTTAGGATTTATTTTTCGATCCTCAGAGTCACAATCTCGAAGGGAAGAAGAGCGATGGATTCCGGAGCTTTTCCCAGACGGTCCTCAGAGGGATTGCTCAAATATACCGATCCTTCCCGGCACATCGGGATGAAAGAATCAAGTAACACGCCAGGAACTGGTGTTCCTCAAAAAATACGGGAAAAACAAGAATTTTAGGAAGAAGCCTGTTAAAGCCTCCTCTCCAATGCGTCAACCGCCGTTGACTTTTTCTATGGAAAGCTATGAGGGACTCGGGCTGAGGCTGGACTTGTCGATGATTATCTTTCCTCTTCTTCAAGATCTACTTTCTTCATCTTCCTCATCAGGGCCTTGTACCTTTTATCCAGCCGAAATTCCTGAGGGAAAGGTGACGGTGCTTTAACACCGTAAGATGATAAAGCCAAATGAGGCAAATGTTGAGTATAAGCCTTTTCAAGGTATTCAAAGGCTTGATCATACATTTCAAGCCCGCTATAAACAGCAGCCCTTTGGAGAGGCGAAATATATTTCTCCTTGGATAGCTCATCCATCTGATTGAGAATTCCGAAGGCCTCTTCTTTCTTTCCCAATCTCGCATAAGCACATCCGAGCCACCCTAAGGCAAATGTCAAACCTAAGTTTACGGCGCTTTGAAGATGCTCAAGCGCTTTTTCATCCACAATTATCGGAAACATATATATCCATCCCAGCCACAAATGCGCAAGGGCTAAGTTGGGCTCCATTTCAATCGCCCTGTCCATTTGTTTTTTTCCCTCATCAACATGGATTAAAGAAAATATTATTCCTGCGACAGCATTGATGATAGGTGAAAGGGGTTCCATTTCCAACGCCATCTTCATTTCCGTGTAAGCCTCATCAAATCGACTCAATCCCATCAGAAAGCAGCCATACCAAGCATGGGCCCAGACATTGTTGGGATTGAGCGCAATGCCGCGCTTTAAATTCCTTTCAGCGGCAGGCCAATCCCAATCATACAGGCAATGAAAATACCCCAGGGATGTGTAAGCTTCTCCAAGCTGGTCGTCGATCTCCAAGGCCTTGTCCAACGCTTCCTTTGACCTCAGGCGGGCCTCCTCGGGGGAGACATAGTTCCATAAACCCAACATGATGAAGTGGTCAGCGATCCCGAGGTAAGGAAGGGCATACTTGGGGTCTTTTTCAACAGCTTGACGATAGCACTCTATCGCTCTTTTCAAATCTCCTTCATTCCGCCTGTTCCAGAAATAGCGGCCTTTTAAATAAAGGTTATAGGCATCTTTGTTCTCTGTATGGCGCTTTAAGATTTTCGTCTTTTCGCCTTTCAACAGCCTCACCTTTAGCTTATCAACAATCTCCAGAGATATTTCATCCTGGACGGCAAAGATATCTTCCATGTCGCGGTCGTATTTCTCGGACCAGAGATGATAGCCATCAGCCGTGTTGACAAGCTGGACCGTGATGCGAAGCCTCTCGCCGGCTTTCCGCACGCTGCCTTCAAGAATGGCTTGGACATTCAACTTCTTTCCAATCTCACGAATGTCAAGATCCTTTCCTTTAAATGAAAAAGCCGAGGTGCGGGCAGCTACCCGCAGTTCATTAATCCGGCTTAGGGAATTGATGAGCTCTTCAGCCAGGCCTTCACAAAAATATTCTTGGTCTCTCTGGGGGCTTAAATCTGAAAAAGGCAGCACGGCGATGGAGTTCTTCCATTTCTTTTCAGCCGCTTTTTTGGTCTTGGACGTCACGAGATCGTTCAGCTCGGCCAGGACTTCTTCTGCAGTTTGATACCTCTTTTCTCTATCCTTTTCCAGACACTTGAGTATCATGCGAGCGAGCTCCGGCGGCACTTGAGGATTGAGCTCTGTTGGATTTGGAGGTTCTTGCGTCTTGTGTTTCTTGATTATGTCTAAAGCCGTTTCTCCTTGAAAAGGGACCTTGCCGGTTACCATCTCATACAGAATTAGACCCAACGAATAAATATCCGAGCGCTGGTCAGCCTCCTTCCCTTCCGCTTGTTCAGGGGACATGTATTCCGGAGTGCCAATGATCATTCCTGCTTCGCTCGCCCCTTGATCCTCTAACGAGCGGGCTATCCCAAAATCCATGATTCTGGCATTCCCCTCTTTATCAATCATAATATTCTGAGGCTTTAGATCCCGGTGGACGACGCCTAAACGGTGGGCTTCCTTCAGTCCCTCTAATATCTGCATGGCTATTGATATGGCTGTGGCTATGGCCAATTGCCTTGATCTGATAATAAAACTCTTTAAATCTTCCCCTGGGACATATTCCATAAGGATGTAGTGAATTCCATTTTCTTCATTGATGTCATACATGCGACCGACATTCTTATGGACAATTTTGCGAGCGAATTTCAGCTCCTTGCTGAATCGCTCAATGATTTCCTCATGAGCAGCAATTTCGGGTTTTAAGAGCTTTAAGGCCACGACTTCTTTGACTTTGCTATCGAAGACCTTGAGCACTTTGCCCATTCCTCCGCTGCCAAGTTCTTCAATAATTTCGTACCGGTCCGAAAAGAAGCCGCCACGGGTCAAATTTTCTTTAGGCAGCCCAATGGTCTTGGTTTCGTAGGCCAGGGTTTCTTCTGGTGGAGGAAGTGGAGTTGCGCATTCCTTGCAATATTTTGAATCAGAAGGATTGACAGTATTGCAATGAGGGCATTGATTTGCCACTTTTCACCCTTTGAGTAATGCATCAAGAGAATAGCATCCGGTTAGAACTAAGTCAATCTTCACTTGACATCGATTTTTTGCTGTAGTACAAATCCTGTAAGAAGCCGGTGAGAAAATATAATACCAATAATTTTGTGCTTTTCTTTTAAAATTTAAGGGGTGAAAAAATGAAATGGCATCCTCCGGAAGGGATGGATGAATATTTAAAGGCCACGGAACTTTGCGATAGCGATCATGCTGAGGTGAAGAGCAAAGCAGGGGAGCTCACCAAAGATGCGGGAACACCGAAAGAAGCAGCTATCCGTATTTTTGACTTCGTCAGAGATCGGATTCTGTTTGGATTTAATCGCTACGATGCCAAGGCCTCAGAGACACTGAAGGGAGGAATTGGGTTCTGTATCACAAAAACCACTCTTCAACTTGCTCTGCTGCGCGCAGCAGGAATTCCGGCAAGATATCGTCAGGTTGTCCTGAGCAATGAGAGCATCAAGGGTCTGGTTCCAGATTATGTATACAGGAAGAAGATACCGAAAGAGATATGGTATCATCACTTGGGCGAATGTTATCTTTCCGGGAAATGGCTGGCTTGTGAAGCGCTGTTTGATAAAGGACTCTACGAGGCTTCCTGCAAGAAGGGCGTTATCAATAAAAAAAAGACGTCAAATATCGATTGGGATGGAGAACATGATTTAATTGTGGTGGCTGCCTTTATGCTCGAAGAAAAGGGAGTATTTGATTCCCATGACGGATTATTCAAGAAGATCCAGGCAGAGAACAAGCTTCCGGGAATTATTGGAAGAATCGTGCTTCGTAACATGAATCAGCGCCTCAATAGACTTCGTCAAGGATAATAAAAAAGGGGGATAAAAAGGGGACGCTCCTCTCTTCGTCAATTATTGACTATTAACGAGATCCGGGAGAATCCGCAGAGGGAATTGCCACAGTCGAGATATTTTTCGAGGACGTCGGGTCTTTAAGGATTATTTTTCCATCCTCAACGTCACAATTTCAAAGGGAAGAATCGGCAGCGGCCCCCGGATTCGTTCCAGACGGTCTTCAAAGGGGTTGCTCAGATATACCGAGCCTTCGCGGCAGATCGCTCCCCGAAGCTTGATATTTTCCGGACGGCCGGAGGCATTGTACAGTTTCGCGATCCAGCATTTTTTATCGGCGCCGGGCTTGAGCGAAGCGACGATCACTCCGGCCGGCTCGACCTCCAGCAGGGAAGGTCTGAGCGGTGTGCTTTCCTCGGCAACCGCTGTGAGGAGCGGCTGGCTCCTCTCCAGGCCGAACTTTTTTAATAAAACGCTTATAGTATGGGAACTGAACTTGGCCTTTGGATGGGAAATCCACAGATCCCACCCCGCTACTCTCCTCATTATTAGCAAAATGAGGGACGAATGGAAATAATATTCAAGGCTAACCTGGCTAACCCAAAAGGGATCAATGCAATAAGGTTTCGGGCGGAGAATCATAAAGATCTAGATTTATTGGACGACTTGGAATCATCTGGATGCTTGGAGAGGCGAGACAATAAATATAAGTTGAGCCTCTTCGCATTAATAGACCTTCTTGATAGCGTCAATGAGGTAAAAGACTTGGTAAAAAGGTTTAATCACATTTTCCAAGTCCTTCGTCAATATTATATAAACTATCCGGGAGAATGCGTTAGCCTTAATGATTTATCGACCATGTCTTCTATCCCGAGGGAGGATATTAATATCTGCCTCTCATATATGATCGAGGCTCCCTTACTTGGCGGGTTGATGGCTGACTTCTATGGAAATATTGATGCGAGTATAACGCCGTCAGAATCCATCCTTAAATACAAAGATTTCCGTGAAGTTCTCAAAACAATACGATCCTGGCGGTCGGAGAGGATATCAGGGGCAATCGAAAGCGAGGCTTTGGTCGATCAATCTCCTAGAAATATTGTGAATAAGAAAGCCTTATTGAAAAAGCTCAAAAAACTATCTGACATTAAAGATGTCAAGCAAGGTTTCCCGTCACGACAATCCTGCCTCTCATGGAGTACTCAGAAGACTGGAGGACCGACCGGAGCTATATCAAACGGGAAAAAGTCCAGGAAGCCATGGAGTGCAACCGTGCCTTCCTGACGGCTCAAGCAGCGAGCTGAAGAGGGTTACGATGGCAGCGAGATTGCGAACTCAACTTGACATGGCCTTGGAATCTGAACCAAGATGGTACATAAACACTAAATTATCTTTTTTGCGCTGTTCTTCAAGTGGCTTCTACAATAGTCGATTTGTTGCCGAGCCTTGGCTTCAATCTTTGGATCCAGAATTGCCGCTTTCTCGAAATCTCTGATGGCTTTCTCATAATCTTTTTTATGAGCAAGCGCAATCCCACGATTATAAAAGACCCCCAATTCACTGGGATTCAGTTCTGTAGCCTTTGTGAAATCGCTTATGGCTCCATCAAGGTCTTCCACTTTAACTCGAGACAGCCCACGGTTGTTATAAGCAAGAGCAGAATCCGGAGCCAATTCAATGGCTTTGGAAAAATCTTTGATGGCCCCGAGATAATCCCCCAATCGATGTTCTGCGACCCCCCTGTTATTGTAAGAAAGATAATTGTCCGGATATGATGCGATCTCGTCGGTCAGCTCTTCAATCTCTGCTTTCAGTCCTCCTCCATGAATTTTCTTCTTTTTGAAAACATCGATATCAAAGTGGGGGGCATACGAATGTGAAACATAAAACCTCTTTTCTCCATTGGTCTCCTGGATCGCAAAATCATTAGTTTCATAGACCTCTTTGAAATCTATCCAGTACGTCGCAGTGCAATTTGCTTCGTCATCCATTTCTGTTATTTCCAGACGAGGGAAATGACTCAACAGATAAATTTTGTCCCCAAAGGCCTTAATGTTGATGATCAAAGCTTTATAGCCTACACGCTGGGTTATATCGGCAATGCCTTCCCCGGCTATATTCAGATTATAGTCTTCTTTTGCCTTCATCACGGGGCTTTCGATCCTGTATTCGGCGAGGAGCTCTCCCCCGGAAGAATACTTGCGAATGATCGGAAAATACGTAAAGGCAACATAGATTTCGCCTTTTTTATTTAAGGCCAACGATCTTGAATTCAATATTGGCATGCTATGATGAAAAGAGAGAGGTTTCCCAAAAGCGAGCTCTTTCCCGTCTGGGAAGTAAACTGTGATAAGAGGAGAACCTTTGTCTTGAACATAATGGGCAACATAAAGGCGACCATTTTCGTCGATGGCAAAATCGTTGAATTCGGATATTTTTTGACTTCGGATATAAGTGCCCTGGAAATCCATGAATTCAAGACTTTTCTTGCCCATATCATGAATGACGAGATAATCTTTGGCCGCATGAATATCGTAGGGAGCTTGGAAAAACGGTTTTCCATTTCCTTTTCTGCCTATAGGAAGTAGAAATTCTCCTGCGGCATTAAATTTCTGCACAATCCTAGTGCTCATTGTGGAAGCATATATATTTCCTTTTGGATCGGCAGCCAGCTTTATCGGAGACCGAAATTGTTCTGATTTTATTGTAAATTCACGCGACAATTCGGTCGCATTTTCCGGAAGAGGGATAAGACCTGAGTCTGTAAGAAAAATGTCATCGTAGACTTTGACCTTTGTTGTGACTTTTTGTAACGATAGGCTGCTGTTGCTCACACAAATAAGAAACATGGATAGGAGCAGCGGAAATTTTTTCAACTAAATTTTCTCCTTGCGTTGAGAAAGTCCTATGAAAAATATGGGAATCTGCTTTTAAGAAACTCTCTATTCTCGTACATCATTCCATCAATTATCCCACCTCGCAATAATGATGGACTCTAGATAATGATAATAAAATAACCTACCTCGTCAGTCTACTACATCAAAGGTGAGATTTTCAATGGCATAAAGTGCTCCCCATTTTGGGCTGGACCAGTTTGTTAGGTGAAGTCCCGGCCTCAATCAAAAATAAGTTTGTATTTAACAAGTTTAGGATAATCTTCTTTAGATATCACCATAGCATATAAATTATTATCATTATCAACCATGATCTGGTATGCATAGTTCCTCTTTCTAATATCCGCAATTGTATTTAACAATTTATATCTAGAGATCAAATTCAAATCCAAATCATAGATATCAATATAAAAAATACTTTTCTCAGGATTTAAATACGGGACAACCACTCGATTATCATTATTAATACTCACATCAAATACGACCCACGCCGCATCTGGGGGGCTAGTAATAATACCAACTCCAAAGCTATCGTGAGTATATTTAACATGATGATACGTATCAAAGTCGACATCGCCCATAATGTCTTTCAATACCTTTCCTTTGGCATCATACTTGATGAGCCGATACGGATAACCTTGCGAAAATATTAGTTCGCTCTTGTTTGTTACAACTAACTTAGTAAAATTAACGTCGCCATAATAATAGCGCCACGGCTCAGGCATAGGAAGCTGGCTAATTTGCTTTAAGATCCCGACGGCCGGTTCAACAAAGATTCCGAAATCGCTATCGATTTTTCCCAACGAGCGGGAAATATGAATGGGCTTATGGTTTTCTTCAAGAACGATGTTCGATAGATAATAAGTGTTATTTAATAACACAATATCATTGTACCAAGCCGGCGTTTTTGCCAAATATAAAAACTTTCCCTCTTGGTTATAGACATTTATTCTCCGTTGTGAATTATCAATCACATAAATATTTCCATCCGACAGGATTTTAATTTTACACGCGTTATTCGAGAGTTCGCCTGGGCCCTGCCCTCGTCTTCCGAAGCCAAACAGAAATTTTCCTTCTTTGGAAAAGCACTGAATCCTGCTATTCCCGGAATCTAAGATGTAAATTTGGCCATTCTTGCCCACGGCAAAGGCGGGAAGCTTATAAAAATCTTCGTTCGCCTTATCTGAGCCGATTTTTAATATGAGTTCAGCTCTCATTGGCCTTTCTTTAATTTTATTATTAGGCCAATATGCGATATCGCACAAAACGTATCCGGCAAAGATCATTATAGAATTTATGAGCATGAGCAGCTTTAATCGAAATATCTTATTTTTCATTACTAATGATAGGAGCTTGGTTTTTGCGATCGCTTGAGATCGCTGCCCCCGGAAGCTTAAAAACATACTCCCTTGCACAAAAAGATTGTATTCTCCGCCGATGATCGAAGTCAAGCAGGAGGAGAACACGAGACGGCCTGCCTGGATTTGATCGACCTCATCCGGCGCTTCCGCAGCGGGAGAACTCGCTTCGAGGTCCTGTGCCGCCAGACGCTCCGCGGACGCCCCCCGAGCCGGAGGTCAGGCGAGCAGGCGATATACGAGTGGGGTGATGAACGTTTCGATCAACGCGGCGATCAAGACCAAGGGGAGGATCACCACGGCGAACATTTGGAGGATGTCGACGAATGCCTCCTGACGGTCGGGAAGATCATCTTGAGAAATAAACTTGAAGAGTTCGTCGGCTCGGATCGTCAACTGGGGCCATTTCCGAAAGAGACGTTTCGTCATCTGCGAGGAAAGATAGAGGGAGAAACCGGCGACAAAAATCATCGTTGGGATTTCGATGATCCCATGCGGAAGAATCAGAGTGAGAAAACGCATGACGATCGGTTCATGATGAATCAACCCGACGATAAAGATCAGGCATAAAAGGGTGGCATTGAAGATGAGGCCGAAGAGAGCGGGAAGAAAAAAGGGGGATCAATCCCATCAGGCAGACAAGTAAGGAGACCTTCAAATTATTCGCAGCGATATGAAAAAATTCTCCCGCTTGGGTCATTGATCTCGGATAGTGCCGCAGGATTTCCGCCTTATAATCCGCCAGCCAGTGCACGGCGAGATCTGGTTTCAGCAGAAAAAAAATGCTTCCCGCGGCAGTCGTCAAGAGAAAAACATAAATCGAGATCCGGAGATGCCGCTTCATCCTCTTGATGAACTCAAACTGCCGGACGTAAAACGCCGCGATACGCTTGACCGGGGAGATCTTAGGTTCGGCCATCCGCTCCGCCGGAAAGTAATCTCGGAACATCTGAGAACCCTCCTTTTTTAGGGATAGGGCTTATTTTTCAACCCGTAACGTCACAATTCCGAAGGGAAGAGTGGGTACCGGCCCCCGGATTCGTTCCAGACGGTCTTCAAAAGGATTGCTCAGATACACCGAGCCTTCGCGGTAGATCGATCCCCGGAGGACGACGTTTTCCGGACGGCCGGAAGCGTTCGACAACCGCACGATCCAGCCTTTCTTGTCAGAGCTGGGCCGGAGCGAAGTGACGATCACTCCCGGCGGCTCGACCTCCAGCAGGGATGGCCTGAGCGGAGTGCCTCCCTCGGCAGCCGCTGCGATGAGCGGCTGGCTCCTCTCCAAGCCGAACTTTTTTATTGCCGCCGCTTCAAAACCCTTATGGGGTCGGAGCGCATACCGCAGCGTGACGGCGCCTTCCTGGCTGGCCTTATAATTGGTGTGCCAGTAATTGTTCATGGCATAGGAATAGATCGTCTGGGAAGGCTCGATGGTTGTCCGCCAAGCCCGGACGCCTTTTTCTATGGCCGCTTCGTCGGTTATTTTGCCGATTTCAATCAACGGGGCATCCAGGCTGACCCAACTCAGCCCGTAATCCTGGTTGGAGATGTCTATGGAGTTCTGGAGGCAGAAGTAGTCCTTGCACGATCCGGGAATTTGGTCGGATTCAGGCCGAATGATCGCCCATCCTAAATCCAAGCGGACTGTGCTCCCGGGAATGCCGAACGGGAAGGCAAAATGGACGCTCTCTTTTTCTCGGACCTGAACTTTATCCATAAGGTTGATGATTTCGAGATAATCTAAACCGTCATAAATTCTCACTTCGCTTTTCAGGCTGCGGCAGCCGGGCGCATCGGATTCAACGAGTAGCGAAGCGACAAGCGGCCCGGGCTCTTTGATGGAAATCTTGACGCGGCCTGCTCGCTGTGCCTTTTCAGGATTTTTCCCGGGCACGTAAATGTATTCATTCAGGCCGGCACCTTTGGATGTGTCGACGAATTCAATGTCTTTGTCGGTCTTCCACTTGAAACTGGAAAGGGCGCCTGTCTTGGGGTCGACCGAGACGGAGATCTCATTATTTTCCAGCCTGGACGATCCTGCCCGGGCTGATCCTTTTTGCGGCGGCGTTCCCTTTTCAACGGTGTAGCGCTTGGCGCCAAGCGCGGGGACATGGCTGACGAACATGGCCAATTCACCGCTCGCCAGCCTTTGGCAAGGAACGAGATTATCGCTTTCATCTTTGACCAGGTCGCCGGATGAGCTGAAGCCTTTCGGAATGAACACGACTTCTGTCCTGGGCCAAGAACTCGTATTGAAAATATCGATCGCCTGGCGAGTCGATTTTTTTGGCCCGGACGGCCCCGGTTTTTTGAGCGCGGCATCCCGCAGGGCGGCGGACCGTTTTTCGGCTTCCAGGGCGAAAGCCCGTTTGTAGGCCCACTGAGTTTTAGCGTTTTCACCGTCTGGTTGGCTGACGCTATCCGCCGCCCCCCATGTGTGTTCATCGAACAAAATGACCTGGCGCCAGGCCTCGTAGAATTCCTCCGCCGGAAAATGTTCGGGGTCAATCATGGCCCACAGCGCCTCCGCCTGGACGAGCCGGGCGGCGCTCGCTCTGGTCATCGCCGTTTCCAGCGCCGTGGAGGCCGCGCCGTCTTCCCAGTAAGGGGTGAAATCGCCCCTGACGG
>CAZIDN010000050.1:0-27119 GCA_964537875.1 uncultured Eubacteriales bacterium | reverse complement strand
TGGTCCCCTCCAAGGCGGCCTTGACCAGCCCTTTTCCTCCTTCGCGGTGGCGGAAGATATTCTCCATGACCATGATGGCGTCGTCGACGACGATGCCGACGGCCAGGGCCAATCCGAGCAAGGTAAACGTATTGAAGGTAAATCCCAGAAAATAAATGATGGCGATCGTCCCCATCAGGGACATCGGTATGGCCAGGATGACGTTGAGCGTGCTGGAAAAGGAGCCGAGGAACATCCAGCAGACCAGGGCGGTCAGGATGACGGACAGGACGAGTTCGAGCTGGATTTCCTTGACCGAATCCTCGATGAATCTCGTCGTGTCGAAGACGACGTTGATGCTCATGCCCTGGGGCATGGTCTTGCGGAAGCCGTCGAGAGCCTCCCGGACCTTTTTAGCTACGGCCACGGCGTTGGCCCCGCGCTGTTTTTTCACGCTGATCCCCTGGGCTTGAACACCGTTGACCCGGGCCATCCGGCGGACATCGTCGAAGCCGTCTTCGACCAGCGATACGTCGCTTAAATAGATGGGGCTTTCACTGACCTCGCGGACGACGATGTGTCTCAGCGTTTCGATATCGATGGCCTCGCCCAGGACGCGGACATTGACTTCCCTGCCCCTGGTTTCCAAACGGCCGGCGGGGAGCTCGACGTGCTCGCGCTGGAGGGCCTGGATGACGTCCCTGACGGTCAAGCCCTTTTCATCGAGCTTGGTCGCGTCCAGCCAGACGCGGACGTTGCGGTCCTGGACGCCCATCACCGAGATCTCGCCCACCCCGGGAATGGTCTGGAGTTTTTCTTTCAGGCTGTACTGGATATAATCGCTGAGGACGCGGGCGGGGAACGGGCCGACCAAGGAAATCATCATGATCGGCTGGTCTTCCGGGTTCGATTTGGAGATGGTGGGAGGGTCGATATCCCTAGGCAGCGACCGCTGGGCCTGCGAGACCTTGGCCTGGACATCCTGCATGGCGACATCGACATCCTTCGACAGCTCCATTTCGACTGTGATGTTCGCCGACCCCATCCGTGAGTTCGAAGTCAGGCTCCGGACGCCTTCGACCTGGCTCAGGGATTCTTCCAGGACTTCGACGATATCATTCTCGATGACTTCGGGCGCCGCGCCCGGCCAGCTCACGGAAACCGAGATGTTGGGAAAATCGACGTCCGGGAACTGGCTGATTCCGATCCGGGATGCGGCCACGATGCCGAAGACGACGGTGGCGGCCATGAGCATCCAGGCGAGGACAGGCTTTTTGACGCAGACTTCCGTAAGATTCATGATCTCGCTCCTCTATCCATCCGATTCCTCAGCGGCTCTTCGGCTTCTTCTCCGGAGCCTTGGCGCCCGGATCCTGGGGCGGGCCGGTTCTCACCGGGACGCCGTTCCGCAGGGCTTCGGCTCCGCGAACGACAAGGATATCCCCCGCCTTGAGCCCGGACAGGACTTCCGCTTGGCCGTCTGCAGTCCTCATCCCCAGCGTTAAGATGCGCTCCACGGCCGCGTCATTTTCAACAACGTAGGCGATAAATCCCCGTTCGCTGGGGCGGATGGCGATCTGAGGAATGACAGGCGAGGACCGGGCCGTGCTCACCGGAATCGTGATCTCGGCGAATGCTCCCGGCCGCAAGACCGGGTCCCTTGAGTCTTTGATTTCGGCCGTGATGGGGACCATCCGGGAGACTTCATCGGCGGCGTCGGCGACATGGACGATCTTCGAGCTGAACTCTCGCGCATCGTCGCGCATCTTGAAGTTGGCCGGCATGCCCGGCCGGAGCCGGCTGGCGTCGCGCTCGGGGACTCTGAAACGAAGAAGCAGAGGATCCCGGCGGACAAGGGTGGCCATGACGGTCCCGACCTGGACATACTGGCCTGTCTGTACGGTCCGGGTTTGGAGGATCCCGGAAAAAGGAGCTCTGACATAGGCATCATGAAGGTTGAGCTTAGCCTGGTTGAGGGCGGCCAGGGTTTGGGCGACGTCCGACATCGCCAGCAGGACCTTGGTCCTCCAAGTCTCAAGCTCTTCGCCCGGGATCAGGCCTGGGGTCTGGTTGATGACCGTCTCCCGCCGCTTCAACCCGGCCTCGGCATCGGCCTTTGAGGCCAGGGCCTTCTCATAGGACGCCTGGGCGGCTTCAACCGCCAGCCGGTAGCGTTCCGGCTCGATTTCCACGAGCACTTGATCGACGCTTACGGTGTTTCCTTCGGCAAAAAGAACCCGATCGACCACGCCCGAGACGCGGGCCGTAACCTGGACTTTCTCGAAGGCATCGATCGACCCGACGGCATTGACCGTGTAGACCAGAGACCGCATCGTCACCGGTTCGACTTCAACAGGATATTGGATCCTCGACCTGTCGAAGCTCGATCCTCCCCGTTTTCCCTGGGGTGAGGAACCATCGCCCTTTTTGCAGGAGGTAAAGACAAGGATCAGGACGGCCACCATGAACACCAGCGTTTTTTCTATTCGCTTAATTTCCAATTTTCGGCTCCTTTCCAAAGGGGTCCAGGCCAAGAGCGGCTTCGAGGCTTAGATAGGCTATTCCCATTCCGTAACGAGCTTGGACAAGGGCCAGCTCGGCTTCAAAAAGTCGGACGTTGGCGTCCGCCACCTGAAGGGCCGTGCCCAAGCCCTGCCGGTAGAGCTCGGCAGTCTCCGCCGCATTTCTTTTGGCGACTTCATAGGCAACGGTCGCCTGCTTGAGCGTCGCCCGCTGGTTGGTCAAAGAGACCAGGGCGTCGCGAACTTCGAGCTCCACCTGGCGTAGAATCGACTGGACATCGAGGTCGGCTTGACGGGCCAAAGACTTACGCTCGCTGTAATCGCCGTTGCGGGTGAAGCCGTCGAAAATGGACCAGCTCAGGCTGAGACCGGCATTCCAGTTGGTGTTTTGGCCGGTCAGCCCCGCTTCATTCGTATAGCTATACCTCCCCGTGAGGCTCAAGCTGGGGAGCCATCTGAGGAGGGGCTCCACAACGAGCGCCCGCTGGGCTTTGGCCCTCCAGCGCAGGGAGATGACATCGGGCCGCCTGGCCTGGGCTTCCGGGATCAATTGATCGACGACCAGCGGTTTCTCCTCGACTGTTTGGAGCAAAAAATCGGGAACCTTCAATTTTTTCGGGATCGGGCTATTCAGAAGATAGCCGAGCTCGAGGTAGGTGGTCTCGACCTGGCCTTGGACCTGAGTGACGCCTTGCTCGGCCGTGGCGTATTCAAGCTCGGCCCGGGTCACATCATTGCTCGACACCAGCCCGGCCGAATACCGGGCTTTAGCGGCTTCCAGGTTCTGCCTGGCGTAGTCCAAGCGGTTCCTGGACGCTTCCAAGATTTGATCTACGCCCAAGGTCGCGAGAAACGCGTTGCTGACCTCAAAACTGAGGCCCCGCTTGCTTTCAGCCGAGGCGTACCATTCCGAGCTTCGATCCGAACTGGTCTGGATCAGGGTCGGGATGCTGCGGGCGTCAAATAGGGTCATGCTGAACGAGGCGACGCCGGAGAGGGCATTCAGGCTTTGGACGATGATTTGCTGATTGCCGATCGTCCTCTGGACCTCGAAAGGACGGCGGGTGTAATTTCCGGTGACGTTGATATTGGGCATGAAATAGGCCCGGGCCTTGGACAGCCTCGACTCGGCGGCCGCCACCCGTTCGTCGGCGGCCAGAGCCCGCTCATTCCCGGTCAAGGCCATCTGAACGGCTTGCTCAAGGGTCAGGATCTCTTCTTGGGCGGCGACGAGCGATGGGACAAGGATCAGCAGGAAAAGACCTATCCATAAACCTGTAAACGTCTTGGGGCATGGGGAGCGTTTATTTATCTTCTTCACTTGGACAAGACCTCCTTTATGGCGCGTTCTCAGCGACTCCATTGATCCTATCGAAATACGATTGTCAAAATTTCTGTGGGAGAAGAAGCGTCTCACTCGGCCCGATCCGGTCCGGTCGGATTGGCGGCAGCGGGCTTTTTTGCTCGAGACAGAAATCGGAGCTTCTTTCCCGGGCTATAGAATATCCTTTCGTCGCCGTTATCTCAATAGATCGGTAACTTTAATATTCTTCTTTTCCAGGATCATCCCGGTCGAGCGGTCGAGAGCGCCCTGGGCCAGGTTGTAACTGATGACGGCATTGAGCTCCGACACACGGGCGGTCGTCAGGTCCCGCTGGTACTGGAGGACGAAATAATTCGTGCTCATTCCGACCCGGAGCTTATCTTCTTCGGCCTGGAGCTTCTTCTCGGCCAGCTCCCGGGCCGCCCTGAAAGCCTGGAGCTGTTTATAGGTCGTCTCGAGGTACCGGACGGCGGTCCTGATCTCCAGGACCACCTGTTTTTCCTGGTTCTTCAGGTTCAAGAGCGCCTGGTCCATGTTGAGCTGGGCCTGGGCCGCACTCGCCCTGGAGATCATGTTGCTCAGAGGGATGTCCAAGGAAAGGCTGACCGACCAGTTCCTGTACTTGAAATTGAAGGCGTCCTTCAACGCCTGCGAGCTGCTTTGCACAATCTTATTGAGGACGATCCCGTCGAGGGGGTTGCCTTGATAGACGATCTGCGTTCCTGAGACCCCCGGGCTCCAGTAGCGCGCACTGAGTCTCAGGTTCGGCAGGAGCAGGTTCTTGGTGTAGCTGAGGCTCAGCTCCTGGTTCTTGAGGCCGATTTGGGATATCTTCAAGTCCGTCCGTTTTTGCATGGCGGTCATAAGGGCCTCGTCCAGGCTCACTCTCTGCTCTTCGAGCTTCGGTTTGTCCAGAGCCACCACCTCCCGCAGCCCTTTCTCCTCTTCCTCCGAGAGGTTGATGAGCATCTTCAGCTGGTCTTCGTTGTTCTTCACCGACGCTTCGGCCGCGATAATGCTCGCTTCGCGGGAGGCCACCTCGGATTCGGCGCTCAAGAGATCGATGGGTGACATCGTCCCGATTTCCACGGAGAGCTTATTCTTGGCTAAGAGCTCTCTGGCCAGCTGCAGGGACAGCTGCTGGACTTTCAGGTTCTCAATGCTGTAAACGAGCTGCCAATAAGCTTGGGTGATGCTATAGACAGTGTCCTGGACTGTTTTGATGAACTGCGTCTCGGAAACATCCAGGTTGTTCCGGGAGACGAGGATGTTGTAATTAGAGATCTTGTAGCCGAAGCCCTGGAGCAGGGGCTGGTTGAAATTGAAAGTCAACGTGCCCCCATAGCGGGGATTGATCGTCTGGCCGCGCGAGTTGGTGTCGTTCTTGTTGCCGCTGACTTGAACAGAGATCGATCCTCCCATCGGGATCTGCTGGCTGACCGACCCGGAATAGTCTTGACGGAGCGTGAGGGCCTGGGCCCCGGGAGCGTCGAGCCACGAATACGAGGCGCTCTTGTTGTTTTGATCGGAATAGCTGAACGACAGCGAGGGATAATATTTCTCGCGCGCCTGGTTCAACGAAACCTGGGACAGCTGCGGCGACAGGATCGCCACCTGGATGCTGAGATTCTTCTGCAGGGCCCGGGTAATGCAGTCATCCAGGGTCAATGTCAACGATTTGCCCTGGGCCGGCGCCTGTTCCTGGCCGCCATGGACGAGCGGCCAGAGAAGGAAAACCAAACATATGAAGAGCGTCGTTCTTTTCTTGGACACGTCAAACCTCCTTGAGCAGAGCATTCTTCGATCACTCATGCTTTATACTTATAGCGTTCGCTTTTTTTTCTTGTGTCACGCGGAGAAATCTTTCCTCGCCGTCCTCATTCATATCTTAAAGCTTCGATCGGGTCGAGCTTGGACGCCTTGCGGGCCGGGTAGAACCCGAAGAATACGCCCACCGAAGCGGAGAAGAGGAAGGCGAGCAGAACGGACCCGGTTGAGACGACGGTCGTGATCGTGGCGAAAATGGGGATGTACTTCAAAAGCTTCGAGACACCGACTCCCAGGGCGATCCCCAGGATTCCCCCCATCAGGCTCAAGACGATCGCCTCGGCCAGGAACTGGAGGAGGATGTCCTTCTCCCGGGCGCCGATCGACATCCGGATGCCGATCTCCCGGATGCGCTCCGTGACCGAGACGAGCATGATATTCATGATGCCGATCCCGCCGACGAGCAGCGAAATGGCGGCGATGCTTCCCAGGAGGAGCGTTAAGATGTTGGTCGCGTCGGCCGCGCCTTCGGCGATCTCGGCCATGTTCCGGACGCTGAAATCGTCGTCGGAGCCGGGCATGATCCGGTGCCGGACCCGCAGCAGTTCTTCAATCTCTCTCTGAGCGCTGGTTGTCGTGGTCGAGGCCGTCGCCGAGACGTCGATGGACTGGAGGAACTCGGATTTCTGGATTCTTTTCATGACCGTCGTGTAGGGGACGAGGATCATGTCGTCGCGGCTGCCGAACCCGCCGGATTCACCCTTGGTTTTCATGATACCCAAGACCGTGAAGGGGACCTTTTTGATCCGGATGACCATACCCAGCGGATCTTGATCCTCGAACAGGTTCTTTTTGACTTCACTGCCGAGGACGCAGACTTTGGCCGCGCCCCGGACATGGGTTTCATCGAAAAACGTTCCGAATTCGACGTCCCATTTCCGGATATCAGTATAGTTCTCCCCGACGCCCTGAACGGACGTGTTCCAGTTCTTGTTCCCGTAGACGACCTGGGCCCTCGCGCTGGCGTTGGGAGACGTTGCCGAGACGGACGGGCATTGCTCCTCGATGGTCTTGGCGTCTTCGATGGTGAGCGTTTGGGATCCGCCGAAACCGGAGTGGACTCCCCTGACGTTCCTGCTGCCGCCGCTGACGAAGAGCAGGTTCGTCCCCATGGAGGCGAACCGGTTTTCGACGGCGACCTTGGCCCCCGTCCCGATGCTGACCATGGCGATGACGGCGCCGACGCCGATGATGATGCCCAAGGCAGTCAAGAACGTGCGCATTTTGTTCCGGCCCAAGGCCCGGATGGAAACTCGGATGATCTTGAAGATATGCATGGTCGGACTCCTTTAGTTTGTTTCTTCCCTGATGATCTGGCCGTCTTTCATGATGATCCGCTTATTGGCGTAGGCCCCGATATCGTGCTCATGGGTCACCATGACGACCGTGATCCCTTTCTCCTTGTTGAGATTCGTAAAAATAGTCATGATCTCTTCGCTGGTCTTGCTGTCCAGGTTTCCGGTCGGCTCGTCCGCAAGGATCAAGGAAGGATTGTTCAAAAGGGCCCGGGCGATGGCCACGCGCTGCTGCTCGCCGCCCGAGAGCTGGTTGGTCTTATGATGCTCACGGCCTTTCAGCCCGACGGCCGCCAGAGAGACCAGGGCCCGTTGGGTCCGCTCCTTTCCCGGCACGTTCGAATAGAGAAGGGGAAGCTCGGTGTTTTCAAGGGCGGTCGTCCGGGCCAGGAGGTTGAAGGTCTGAAAAACAAACCCGATCTTCTTGTTCCGCGTCCGGGCCAGCCGGTTCTTGTCGAACTTGGAGATATCATCGCCGTCCAGTAGGTACCGCCCCGAAGTCGGCTTGTCCAGGCAGCCGATGATGTTCATCATCGTGGATTTTCCAGAACCGGAGGCCCCCAGAATGGCCAGGAATTCGCCTTCCTTGATCGCGTACGTGACGCCCCGAAGGGCCCGGACTTCCGTCTCACCGACAATGTATGTCTTGGTTATGTTCTCAAGTTGAATGACATTGTTGTCCATAAAAATATCTCTCTGCCGAGGGGATTTAGCGGATAAACATCATCCCGCCAGGCCCGCCAGGACCTCTCTGTCCCTGCTGGGTCGTAGTCGTTGTTTTGCTCTGAGGCGTTTCCTCTCCGATGATGATCGTCATGCCTTCCTTGAGTTCGCCCCGAGTGACTTCCGAATAGGTGTTGTCTGTGATCCCGGTCCGGACCATGACGAACTTCAGCTTGCCCTGCTCGTCCTGATACCAGACCCGGCCGCCCTGCCGCTGTCTCATCTGCTGGAGCTTGGTCTTCATCTCGGCCGTAAGCTCCCCGCCCTGGCCGCTGCCCATCTGAAAAGTCATCTGGCCGCTATTCGTTCTCTGCCCACCCTGTCTCTGGCCTTCACCGCGCTGCCCATCCCGCTTTTCTCCGGTCTGGCCGCTTTGGCCCGGGCCCATCGAGGCATAGATCTTCTGGAGCTCCTCCTGCGGCAGGCTGGGCGTGAATCTCAAGGCCGAGTTCGGAACTTTCACCGCGTTCTTGGCTTCGCCCACCACGATCGACACCGTCGCCGTCATCCCCGGCCGCAGTTTCAAGTCCGGGTTCGCCGCGTTCACCACCGTCGTATATGTCACGACGTTCTGGACCGTCTCCGGCGAATACCGCACCTGCGTCACCACCCCGTTGAAGGTTTCATTCGGAAACCCCGACACCGTGAACCGGCATGTCTGCCCTTCCTTCACTTTCCCGATGTCCGTCTCATCCACGCTGCACTCCACCCTCATCTTGGTCAGGTCGGTAGCGACTTTGAAGAGGACCGGCGCCTGGAAGCTGGCGGCCACGGTCTGGCCCACATTCACGCTCCGTGTGATCACCACTCCGTCGATCGGAGAGATGATCGTGGCGTAGCTCAGGTCCACCTTGCTCGAGTCGAGCTGCGACTTGGCCTGCGATACCGAGGCTTCCGCCGTGATCAGGTCCGACTTGGCGCTCAGATAGTTGGCCTCGGCCGTTTCCTTTTCCTCCAGGGACAGCTGATTCTTCTGGAAGAGGTCCAACGACCGCTCGTACTTCCTCTTCAGGTTCTCCAGCGTCATCTTGGACCGCTCCAAGGAGGCCAGGCGGCTTTCGTAGTTGGACTGGTTCTGATCCACCTTGGCCCTCAGAAGGTCGCGCTCCAGTTCCGCCACCACCTGCCCCGCCTTGACCTGAGAGTTGAAATCGGCGTAGAGCTTCGAGATCTTGCCCGAGACCTGGCTGCCCACATCAACGATATTGATCGGATTCACCGTCCCGGACGTCACCACCAAGGCTTGGATGTCGCCCCGGGTGATGGCTTCGGTCCTGTATTTGACCTGACCGTCTTTTCCGCCTTTAATAAGGACGTAGCCCAGGATGGCTCCCGCGATAACCACTAGGATTACCACTCCGGTGATAAGCTTCTTTTTCATTGTCATTCTCCTTCTTTGGAATTTGTTTTGGACGGGAGTCTGGCCTTCTCTGCCGTTCTCCGCGCTGCTTTCGTATTTCTTCCATGTGTTTCTGAATCATGGATTCCAGTTTCTGCTTTTGCTCGGCGGTCAGGACGCCGTCGATCTCGCTCTTGAGCTGCTGGCGGACCTCCCCGAAATGCTTATCAAAGTCGGTCTGCAGGCCCTTCATTCTTTCATCGTTCTTTTTGAAGATCTCCTTGATCTTCTCCTGCTGCTCGGCCGTCAGGCCCAGGTCTTTAGCCCAACTCCCCAGGGAGGGGTAATGGGGACCGGCCGGCCGCCGGGCCTGGGGTCTTTTGGCGAACCACCATCTCTCGCCGAAAACGCCGGCCGTGATACCGGCCGCGAAAACGACGATGAGAGAGAAAACGATCCAAAAGCTGAATTTTTTCACGGCCGTCATCTCCTTGCCGGGACTTTTTCGTCCACGGCAAAAATGATCATCATGTTCTTGTTCTCGAGCCTTGTCTCTTCGAAAAAGGTCTTCGTCTCGGCCAGGGGATTGTCATTCCGGAGGAGAAGGGCCTCGGACTGGCTCAGGTCCTCCTCGCCGGGCGAGAAGAAAGCCAGCCCGCCGATGAAGAGAAGGATGAGCGCCAACGCCACGGGAACCGCCCTCCGGCTCCATTTGGCCCAGATGGTCCAGGGTTCCACCCTCTGCCTCTCGCGGAGCTTTGTCTCGAGCCGCTGCCAAAAATAGGGGAGGGGCTCGGCGTCCTCGATCTTGAGATTCTTTAAGAGCACGCCGTATTCACTCTGCTTCTTGCGGCAACCGGGACAGGCCTTGAGGTGGCCGTCCAGCTCCGCCTTCGTGGCGCCTTCCAACTCACCGTCGAAAGACCGAAGAAGCCGCTTTTCAGCGTCTTTGCACTTCATAGTCCTCCTCCTTCCTGGCCGATGAAAGGCATCATTTTTTTCCGTAGCATTTTTCGGGCGCGGTGCAGGCGGGAATCCACGGTGCCGGGGGATATTCCCAGGACCTGCCCGATCTCTTCATAGGGCAATCCTCGAACATCTCTCAAAGTCAAAATCATCCGGTACTTTTGAGGAAGCGTCTCCAGGACTTGGAAAACCGTTTTTTTCCTCTGCTCATCGGCCTGGGCTTTTTCTCTGGCCGGGATCTTGTCCTCGACGGCCAGCCGCCCTTCCTCGACGTCTTCCAGGGACACTTCCCTGCGTCTTGCCGTCTTCCGTAAATGATCTTTGATATGGTTGACGGCCACCCGGTAAAACCAGGTCCCGAACTCGGATTGAAACCGGAATTTCGGGAGCGAAAAATAGGCTTTGATAAAGACCTCCTGGGCCAAATCGTCGGCCGCAGCCCGGTCCTGGACAAAGCTATAGGCTAAATGAAACACTTTCTGCTCATACTTTTTCATGATCATCGTGAAGGCCTCGTGGCTTCCTGCCTGAGCCTGTTTGACGAGTTCGTTCTCTTCCATATAGATTCAAGGCCTTTGACCTCCGTCAATCTTTAGACGAAGGGCGCCGAGAATTCTTCCACCGGGTCGATTTCTAGATATAACCTTTCCCAATCAGGTTCGGTTTCATCGCCGACATAAAGTTCCTCTCTCTTCAAGCAACGAACATTGAAGCTCCCCCTTCACTAAGCCGGGGAGACAAATCCCCCCGGTCCCATCCGCTTCCTATGCCCAGGCAAAGGACAAATTAGAATAACAGCCGGATATTATAGCAGAATCAAAGCATTTTTTAAGCAAAAAATTTAGAGACAAAAAAAGGAAAATCCCCCCTTCTCCCTTTTAAATAGGGAAGGCGGGGGGATCTCCAAGCAACTATTTAAGTGATGAAATTGAGGAGGGGCTCGTCTATTTCGGCTTCCTGGTGGCCTTCCACTCAACAGGGCCCTGCATGCCTTCGAAGGTCCCGGTGATCGTGTTATCGTCGACGATCTTGCCCTTATAAACGGTCTTCATTTCCTGGCCATCCCGGCCCATCCTGACAACCGTCCACTCGATGTCGCTACCCTTCACCGTGCCCTCGCCCTTGGTTTCGACGGGGTTTCCATCCCGTCCCATTCTTGTACTGGTCATGATCAGCTTTTCGCCGGTCTGGACGAATTTCAAGGGCTGCGTCACAGGGCCGCGCTGTCCCATGGTAAAGGTGAGTTCCCAGTCGCCGGTGACGTCCGCGGCGGCCACGGCAAAAGCGGCCAGACCCATCAGCAAAAGGCCCAACAACAAAACTAAACTCTTCTTCATAAAAACCTCCTTCAAGGTGTTTTGGGCTTGGATTATCAGAAAAATCCAGCCCTCCATCATTTTAGACGAAATTCAAGAATAAATCTTCCCCTTTAGTCCTTTCCCGTCCGCGCTTTCCTGTAATCTCCTGGATTATCAATATCTTGCAAAACAGAAGTATCCCTGACCTCCACTCTCAAAATGTCGTCCGGATGGAGGGAATGAAGGCCGCGAAGCCCCACGGCCGGGTCCAAGGACTGAATTTCCAGGCAGTACTTCATATCCACGAGAAGCGGATGGCCGCCGGAATCCTTATGGGTCGGAAAAACAAGGCCTTTATTCCCCGCCCTAAAGGCTCCGATGACGAGGTCGATTGTCTGGGCAGAGATCCCGGGCTGGTCCCCCAAAACGACCAATGCGGCCTCCGCATCGCGGGGGAGCTTCCGAAATCCCCATTGGACCGAGGACAGCATGCCGTTCTTATAATCAGGGTTGACCGTCGTTTCAACGGCATAGTTCTTGAGCTTGTCCAGGATTCCCTGCCAACGATGGCCGAGGACGACCAAAATCCCGTCCAGGGAAGACTCCATGAGACTTTGGACGACGGTTTCGATGATCGTGCTTCGGCCGAAGGGGAGGAGAAGCTTCATCTGTCCCATCCTCCGCGATTCCCCAGCAGCCAGGACGATGGCCCAGATCATCCCCCGCCTTTTCTTTTTCATTTTTTTTGACGAGCGGTTCCTCGTCGCTTGCCACAGGGAACCGCAGGAGAGGATTCCAAGGAGGCGTCGCGCCCTTGGTCGCAGGGCGGAGATTCTATTCCCGCCCGAGAAGGGGAGGCAGGACGGCTGGGTTTTCCCTGCGCCCGTGGGAAGGGGTCTTTCCCTCCAAATTGATTCCGGCTCCGAACAGAAACGAGCTCCGCGGCGATGCTGACGGCGATTTCCTGGACGGTCTTCGAGCCGATGCTGATGCCGATCGGTGAATGAATCCTGTCGAAATCGGCGGGAACGGCCCAGCCCCGGCCCAGAAATTTTTCCCTCAAGAGGCCGGCTTTGCGCCGGCTCCCGATCATCCCGACATAGCCGGGCTGCCTTTTGATGCAAGCCCGCAGGGCGTCTTCGTCCCGGGCGTGGCCCCTGGTGACGATGACAATATATGTGTCGGACGAAATCGGGAATCTGCGTACAGCTTCGCCGATATCCGAGACGATGATCCGGTCCGCAGAGGGAATCCTCTCCCGGCAAGCATATTCGGGCCGGTCATCGATAACGATGACTTCGAAATCCAGGAGCTTTCCCAAATGGGCGATGGCCTGCCCGATGTGGCCCGCCCCGGCGATCACGATCTGCGGCAGCGGGAAATGGGGCTCAAGATAGAGCATCCCGGGCTTCTGAGGAACCAGGAGAGGTTTTTTCTCGAGAACGGCGCGCCGGATCTCCCCCTCGAACCCGAAAAAAGCAGTTTTCCACAAATCCTTCGACTGAATATCGGGGCCTGTCCAGAGGCGGCAAATGTCCAGGGACCTTTTTGACGGATCTCTCCGGATGAGCGTCGCCAGGACTCCGGGTTTTCGTCGCTTCAAGCTTTGTTCGAGCGCTCGAAAGGCCGGCTCATTTTTCTCGGGCTGAGTCTCGAGGAGGATTCTCAATCGTCCCCCGCAAATCGCTCCATTTTCCTGGGAAGATTCATGGGTCAGGTTGAAGGTCAACAAGCTGGATTTTTTCCGCTTTATCGCGCTCAGGGCTTTTCTCTGGACTTCGGCTTCGACGACACCGCCGCCGATCGTCCCGCATATCATACCTTCTCCGGAAAAAAGGGCCGAAGCGCCCTCGGTTTGGGGCGTCGATCCTTGGGCCTCGATGATCGTGGCCAGCGCCGCCGGCCTCTTCTTTTTGATGAGCGCGAGGAGCTCCAGGTAAGAGTTTTTATCCGGACGATAGGCTCGTTCCATCCTGCTTAGAGGCAATCCCCTACTTCTTTTTCGTCGCTTTCCAGGTCATGGTTCCGAAATCGCCCATCTGGGGCTCTTTATTAAATACGTTTCCTTTACCCCACGAGCTTGAACTTCGCTTTTTCGACGCCGCCGCGCGTCGAGCTGATCGACACCTCGGCTTCGACGTCCGGCTTGAGCTGACCCTGGACTTTCCAGCGGACCTCTTTCATCTGCTTCGATTGGAGATAGCCGATCTCTTGGCGGGCCCGGCTTCCGACAAACTCCAGGCCGGCCGGAAGGCTGATCTGGACCGCGTCGGGCCGGACGATCTTGACCCGGTCGGCCATCTTCAAGGCCGTCGGCAGAAACCCTTCGTTGGTGAACACGCTCACGATCTCGAATGTCCCCGGCTCTTTTTTCACGGCCTGGATCTTGGTCGAGACGATCTTCACCTGCGGCAGCGATTTGTACATGAAGAGGTTGAACAGCGCCTCTTTCTTGGCCCATTCCTCCAGAAGCTCGGGCGGCGGGTTCTGGCGCCAGAACTTGGGGTTGAAGCCGCCGCTCTCGACCTCGCCGAGCAGCGGATGGTTGAATTTGCGCCACGGCGAGAAATATTTCCCCCCCAGCTCTTCGTCGATGGTGCGGAGCTGTTCGAGCTCGGTCACGCGGCCGTCGCCGTCGAAGTCCTTCACCCGGCCTCCGTTCCAGAGCTCGTCACCGTACCAGACAGCGCCGTAATAGAGATAGCCGAAATCGGGCGAGTGGCCGAAGAGGGGCGACCCGCGCGGCTCGCGCTCCTGGGCCACCGCCGCTTCCGGAGGCCGCCCGCCAGCGCCGGGCGGAGGTTCCGCGCCGCGAAACATCTCGCGTGAGCCCCTGCCCTGGTTGGCGTAATCCCAATACGTGTCGCCGGCGGATCGATAGCCGGTGATCTTTTTTCCTTCTTCGTCAAAATACTTGTAGATCTTCATATCCTCGGGGAACATGGATTCGTCCATGCGGCTTGTCGAAGGCCCGTGGAGAAGCATGGGCACCGTCGTATCCATCGTTTGGACGACCGAGACATTCGGATGCTGGAGGAGAAACAACACGACGGCCCGCGTCTCCGTTTCCGAAAGCGGATATTCGCCCGCGCCGCCCTGCGTCCAGCCGCGGCCGGTCAGGTCGAGGCCGGGCATGGGCCGCCAGTTCTCCGGATAGTTGCGGTGGAGGTCGAGGCCGCCGATGCCGTCCTCGTTGGTCCGGCCGTCGCCGTCATTATCGAGGCCTTCGCTAGACACGATATAGTCCCCCTTCCCGTCCGTGGCCCGGATCATCAGCCGGCCGGTCTTGTCGTTGGGATCAAGAATCATCGTCCCCTTGCCGGGCTCCACCTTTTTCCGGACCTGGAGAATGAAGCCGTCGCCGTCCAGGTCTTCCGGCGGGTCTTCGTCGATCAGCCCGTCTCTGTCATCATCAAAAGGCCGGACCGTGCTGCGGTTGGATTGGGCCGTGTTTAAGTAAAGCTCGGACCCGTCGGGATTGTTCTTGACCTTGACATAGAGAGCTTTCGTGTCGACAAGCCGGGTGATCTCCGGATCCTTTCCGTAGTTGGCCAGGACATGCCAGGCCAGCCACAGGGCGGATTCAGCGGCCGTCACCTCGCCGGAATGCCGGTTTCCCTCGATGAACATCGCCGGCTTGTCCGTGTCCTTGCCCGTGGCTTTGTTGGTGATGGTCATCTGCCAGATGTCCCGGCCCTCGAAGCTCTTGCCGACGGAATAGATCTCGACGATATTGGCAAAGTCCTTGGCCCATTTGTTGAGGAAGGCCAAGACTTCGTCGTACTTGTGATAATGACTGAAATCCATTTCTCCGGGGACCTTGGGCCGCGTCTGAGGATAATCCACATACGGAAAATAGCTGATCCCGTGCCTCACGCCGCCGACGGTGTAAAACTTGGAAGGTCTTGGCTCCTGCGCCGAAATGCCCAAAAAGATCAAAGCAAAAATCATTAAAAAACCGAAACCTCGCGCTGCGAATTTCATGCGGATTCTCCTCCTTTCATTTTTTGAGAGCATAACGCGTCTCCTAGGCTAAGTCAATCTATCGGCCCCCCAGGTGTGCACTCCATTTCCAGTGCAAATGAGAAAGTATGGGTGGCGCGGATGCTGCCCCGCAGATACGCTACACCTCCTAGGAGCATCCCCCCATGAATTCATCGCTAAATGTTCCGTGGAAAGGAGGCAGAGAGCGAAGCGATCGTTGGAGGGAAACCCGCACGAAGGGTTTCCCTCCAAGAGTGTCCGACAGGACCCATTAATAATATCACGGAAGGGGAGGCGCCCCATTATGGAATAGAACGACCCTCGGCCTCGTCTAAAGGATGGAGAGAAAAGAAACCTTTTGAGAGGTTCATGCGTATATATAAGTGAGAATGAAATGAGAAATTTGATAAGGAGGTTAAAATGAACTTCAAACAGAAAGTTGTCATCTTGCTGGCTGCGGTCCTGCTGACGCTGGTAGGATTTAGCCTGATCGCCGCGCCGACCATCGACATCCTGAAGATCGGAAAGCAAGCCGGCTACCAGATCATCTCCAACTATCTGGCCAACGCAGATGCGGCGGCTCACCGTCCTACGATCAAAGGCTAAGCCCTATGGATAGAGGAATGATGAGCGCCATCCTTCAAACTTGGGAAAGGCTGATGAATTGGATGGAAAGATCAAAAGCCATGATCTTCCGAAGATTGATCCTTCAATACCAGGTCGTTCCCATCTTCTAAGAGGCTGCAGCTTCTCTTCCCAACAGAGAAATGTAGCCTCTTTTTTTTGCCTTTTTTCCCCTAATTTTTCCCGATCAGCGCGACGGCCCAGCAAGCCATCGCTTTCCGTCTGCCGATCAATCCCAGGCCTTCGTTGGTCTTCGCTTTGATCCCCAGCTGCCCGCTCTTGATGTGGAGGAGCGGGCAGAGGATGTCCTTCATGCCCGGAATATGCGGGGCCAGCTTGGGCGTCTCGGCGACAATGACGGAATCCAGGCTGAGGATCTTCAGCTTTTTGGCTTTCAGCCGGCCCATGACCTCTGTCAGGAGCTTTGTGCTCCGGATATCTTTGGTGGCAGGGTCAGCATCCGGAAAGAGCCGGCCGATATCGCCTTGGCCCATGGCGCCGAGCAGGGCATCGATGATGGCATGGATCAAAACATCTCCGTCCGAATGGCCGACCAGGCCGCGGGAATGCGGGACATGAAGTCCTCCTAGATAGAGCTTCCGCCCCGGCCCGAGCCGGTGCAGGTCATATCCCATTCCGATCTTAATCTGCAAGGAACGCCTCCGCGATTTTCAAATCCAAGGGGACGGTTATCTTGATGTTACGGGGATCGCCGTCGATGACAAACACTCGTTCCCCCAGCCGCTCGACCAGAGCGGCCTCATCCGTTCCGTAAAAATGATCGGCCTTCGCCTTTTCCAGGGCCCGCTTGAGCAATGGATAAAAAAAACCCTGCGGAGTCTGGACCCGGAAGAGCCTTGTCCGGTCCAAAGTGCCAAGGACCTCTCCGGCCGCGGCTTCTTTGATCGTCTCGTCTAAAAGCAGGCCCGGGATGACCGCCCCTTTCTGCCGCGTTTGTTCGATCACGCGGTCGATCAAATCGCGGCCGGCCAGCGGACGGGCGCCGTCGTGGACAAGGACGATGCTCGCCCGTCGCGGCTCGATCGCCCGAAATCCCAGGCTGACCGAATCCTGCCTCTTCTCGCCGCCTTTGACCACGGCCGCGATTTTTTCATACCTGGCCAAAAAACCTTTTTTCGACCGGACATCAGGCAAGACCAGGATGATCTCGTCGATCCCGGGGTGGGCATTAAACGTCTCCAGGCTCCAGTCCAAAACCGGCTTTCCCTGGAGGAGGGCGAACTGCTTGGCCGAGCCGAAGCGCCGGCCCCCGCCGGCGGCGACGATGACGGCGGCAACTTTCGTCATCGAGCCTCTTCGTTATAGCGGCCGAAGATCATCTTGCCGACCGTCGTCTGCAGGACCGAGGTCACCGTGATATCCAGATTCTGCCCGATCATCCGCCTGGAATTATCGATAACGACCATCGTCCCGTCATCCAGGTAGGCCACGCCCTGGTCCTTTTCCTTGCCCTCTTTGATAATGAAGACGCGCATGGATTCGCCCGGCAGGACAATGGGCTTGAGGGCATTGGCCAGCTCGTTGATGTTCAAGACGGAAATGCCCTGCAGCCGGGCTACCTTGTTGAGATTGAGGTCGTTGGTGACGATCTTGGCGTCCAGCCTTTTGCCCAGCTCGATGAGCTTCGAGTCCACATCCTTGATATCCGGAAAATCCATTTCGGTGATCATCACGGAGACCTGCTTCGATTTCTGGAGGTGGTCCAGGATGTCCAGCCCCCTCCGGCCGCGCTGCCGCTTCAACCCGTCCGCGGAATCGGCGACCAGCTGGAGCTCCTTGAGGACGAATTGGGGAACGACCAGCGTCCCTTCGATGAAAGACGTGACGCAGAGATCGGCGATCCGGCCGTCGATGATGACGCTGGTATCCAGGATCTTGTAGCTTCGGCCCACGCTCTTCTCTTTGAAAAAGCGGAAGAGATAGGCGGGGTCCAGCCACTCCGACTTCCTCGTCCCGACGAGGAATCCGATGTAGGGCATGATGATCAGGAAGAAGACCTTGATGAACACCGACGTCGGATGGTCGTCGGTGATGGAGTGGTACACGCTCCCCAGTCCCCAGCCCAAGAGGACGCCCGCAAACGTGCCGATGGTCGAGCCCCAGATCACTTTGAACTGGGTTTTGCGGATCTTCGTTTCCAGATGCATGATGATGACGGCTAGGACAAAGCCGACTGCCGCCGAGATCCTGCGGTCGAGATGAAACATCGGAAAAAAATAGCCGGCGGTCGTCACCAAGGCGATGATAAAAATCCGGAAAATAAGAATGCCCATGCGACTACCCCTCATTAAAATTAAAGGATCTCTTCCATTGTGTGTGGGGAAAAATTGTTTGGGAACCGATCCGGAGACAGCCTCGCTCCCCACACGAAATAGAAGAGAACCAAATTAAAATACCTTATCGATGGCGTCTTTGATATTTTTGACTCCGACGAGTCTAATCCCCGGCAAATCCTCTTTTTCCAAAAGAGCGATATTCCCCTGGGGAAGGATGATCGTTTCAAAACCTAGAGAGGCGGCCTCCTTGACTCTGGCCAGGGCCTGGCCGACAGAGCGAATCTCCCCGCTCAAGCCGACCTCGCCAAAGGTCACCATGCCCGAGGGAACGGGCCTGTTTTTTAAGCAGGAGACCGCTGCCAGGATCACCCCGAGATCCGTGGCGGGTTCTTCGATGACCAGGCCGCCGGCGACATTGAGATAGATGTCCTCTCCGGAGAAGCTGTAGCCCAGCTTCTTTTCGACGATGGCCAAGAGCATCGCCGCCCGGAAGTGGTCCAGCCCGACGCTCATCCGCCTCGGGTTGGAGGTGAATAAAGTGGAAGAGATCAGGGACTGGATCTCGACGAGGAGCGGCCGCGTGCCTTTGATCGTGGAGACGACAACGCTTCCGGCCTCATTGGCCGGCCTCTCTTTGAGGAAAAAGGCGGAGGGGTTGGAGATGGCCTGGAGGCCGCTGGCCGCCATCTCAAAGATGGCCAGCTCCGAGACCGGGCCGAACCGGTTTTTCAGCGCCCGGAGCACCCGGTGGCTGTGGTCCCGCTCTCCTTCAAAAAGCAGGACGACGTCCACCATGTGCTCCAAAGATTTGGGGCCGGCCAGAGATCCGTCTTTTGTGATATGCCCGATGAGGAACGAAGAGACCTGGTTGCTCTTGGCAAACCGGAAGACCCGGTTGGCGACTTCCCTCACCTGGCTGATTGTGCCCGGGCTCGAGGCGAGCTTCGACGAAAAAATGGTCTGGACGGAATCCAGGACCAAGATCTGGGGCATGATCTTCTGGGCCTGGGCCAGGATCCTTTCCAGGTTTGTCTCCGCCAGAAGGTAGAGCTTGCCGCCGCGGACGCCGAGCCTGTCCCCGCGGAGCTTTATCTGCTCCAGGGATTCCTCGCCGGACACATAGAGGACCTTTTCCTCCTGGCCGGCAAAATCCCTCGAAACCTGGAGCAATAAGGTCGATTTGCCGATGCCCGGCTCTCCGCCGATCAGCACCAGCGACCCGATGACAACACCGCCGCCGAGGACCTTGTTGAACTCCTCGATTTTGACCTTGATCCTCGGCTTTTTGAATTCCTTGACATCCTGATAGAGGACGGGTTCGGACGGAGGAAAAGAATATTCCGCGGTCATCTCTTCTTCGATCTCTTCGATGAGCGTGTTCCACTCGCCGCAGCTCGGACACCGGCCCAGCCATTTCGGCGACTGGAAGCCGCAATTCTGGCAGATAAAGACGGCCTTGGGCTTCATGGGAACTCTAAATCCATCCCCCTCTGGGCCATCGGCTAAGACTCGATCTCCTGGTAAGAAAAATCCAGGTCCGAAAACTTGGCATATTTGTCCTGGAAGGCGAGCTTGACGCTGTCCGTCGGGCCGTTTCTCTGCTTGGCGATATTGACCTCGGCAATGCCCTGCAGTTTTACTTCCCTCAGCCGTTCCTCTTTGGACAGATACATTTCCGGGCGGTAAATGAAGATGACCACATCGGCGTCCTGCTCGATGGCCCCGGACTCCCGCAGATCCGAGAGTTGGGGCCGGGGCTCTCTCCGGCCCTTTTCCGGCGCCCGGCTGAGCTGGGAAATCCCGACCACGGGGATGTGGAGCTCTTTGGCCAGCTCTTTGAGGGACCGGGTGAGGAAGGACATCTCCTGGTTCCTGTTCTCAAACCGGCCCCCGATCCGCATGAGCTGGATATAATCGATGAATACGATGTCCAGGTTCCGCTCCATCTTCAGCCGGCGCGCCTTGGCCTTCATCTCCATGAGGGTCAGGGCGGGAGTCTCATCGATGAAAACCCGGGCCCGGGCCAGCTTTTCCGCGCTGAGCTTGAGTTTTTCGAACTCCCGGTCGCTGATATAGCCCGTCCTGGCGCTCCGGATATCGACCAGGGCGTCTGCGCAGAGCAGTCGGATGACAATCGACTCCTTGGACATCTCCATCGAAAAGAAGCCGACGGCAAAATCCGTTTTGATCCCCACATACTGGGAGATGTTCAAGCACAAGGCCGTCTTGCCCATGGAAGGACGGGCGGCGATGATGACCAGCTCGGCCGGATGAAAACCCGCCGTCAGCTTATCCAGATCCCGGAAGCCGGAGGGAACGCCGGTGACGGCTTCCCGCCGTTCGGCCAGCCTCTCGATAATTTCCATGGTCGGCTTGGTCAGGATCCCCAAAGGCATAAAGCCCGGCCTGATCCTCTGCTCCGCGACATCGATGATGGCGGCCTGAGCCGCGTTGAGGAGCTCGTCGGCCTCCTCCTTTTCCTCATAACTCGCCGAAATGATCCTGGCCGAGGACAGGATGAGTCGCCTGAGAAGCGATTTTTCCTTGATGACCTGGGCGTAATATTCGACGTTCAGGTTTCTGGGGACTCCATCCATGAGAGAGGACAGGTAGGCGGCTCCGCCGACCCCTTCCAGCGCCCCGTCTCGTCGCAGCTCCTCGCTCAATGACAGGAGCTCGACAGAGACTCCTTTGTCCACGAGATAGATGATCTTTTCGATGATCTTCCGGTGGGCTTCCCTGTAAAAATCTTCGGGCGAGACGGTCGACAGCACGACATTGAGGTTTTCGTTGTTGACCAGGATCCCGCCGAGGACGGTCCTCTCGGCCTCAGGACTGTGAGGGGGGGTCTTTTTGAGAAATAAAGAGTCAAGTTCCACGGTTCCCCTCCTTTCGGGCCCGCCCAATCCGCCGCTTTTTCTCTAGCCCAGTCCGGCCCGTCTTATTTTTCAGCTTTTTTTTCTTCGGCGGCGCTCGCCGCGCCCTCTTCTTCCTTCACCACGGCGACTTTGATTTCCGCTTTATCATCATGATAAACCTTGATCGGCACCGCATAGTTGCCCAGCCTTTTGAGCGGCTCGTCCAAAACGAGCTTTTTCTTGTCGATGTCGAATCCCAGCTTGTCCAATTCTTCCTTGATGTCCGAAGCGCTCACGGAGCCGAAGATATGATCCTTTTCCCCCGCCTTCCTGGTAAAGGACAGGGTGACCTGATTGAGCTTCTTGATGAGCTCCTGATAAGAGAGACGCTCCTGCTCGATCTTTTTCTTCAAAACCTGCTGCTCGATAGCGATCATTTTCATGTTGGAGGAGGTGACCTCAAGGGCTAGTTTTTTGGGGACAAGATAGTTCCGGCCGTATCCCCGGCTGACATTGACGACATCGCCCCTCCGCCCCACGTTTTCGACGTCTTGTTTTAGGATGACCTTCATGATACTTCCCTCTTCAGGTCCGGGTCCTCAATCCTCGACATAGGGAAGCATCCCCATCAGCCGCGCCCGCTTCACCGCCATGGCCAGTTTCCTCTGGTGGAAGGCGCACGTCCCCGTGACCCGCCGGGGAGAGATCTTCCCCCTGTCCGGGACGTATTTTTTCAGGATGTCGACGTTCTTGTAATCGATGAACTTGATGTTCCTCTGACAGAACCGGCAGAATTTCTTCTTGGGCGGGAAGAATTTCTTGTACGAGCTCCTTTCCATTCTCTCTTCTCTGGCCATGCTATTCCTCCTCGCGTTTCTTTTCCGCCGGGGCCGGGCTTTGGCCCTTGGCGCTCAGGCTTTCGGCCGTCCCCTCTTCGGCGGCCGGTTCCTTGACTTTGCTTCGCTTCTCGGCTTTTTTCTTCTTGCGGACATTGGCCTGGGTTTCCTTGTTCAGGGTGAGGTAGCGGAGGATCGTGTCCATCTGCCGGAACCGCCTGCCCAGCTCCTGGGGGATATCCGGCCCGCCCTCGTAGTGGAAAAAGACATAATAGGCATCGCCCGCCTTCTTGATCGGGTAGGCCATTCTTCTTTTTCCCCACTTCTCCTGCTGGATCATCTTCCCGTTCTTCTGGGAAACGACCTCCGCCATCTGGAGAATGATGGCTTCGGCCTCTTCCTCGGACAGAGTGGGAGAGATGAGGAATCCTGTTTCGTACAACCTCATAGAAACCTCCTTATGGTTTTCGAGCTCCTTCCTTTTCCGGAAGGAGCAAGGAGAACTTTTTTTCTCCCCTTTTTCATAACAGCGATAATCTAATTATAGCTGTTCATGGCTTTGTCGATATGGCCGGCCAGGATCAATTCCAAGGCCTCCCGGGCTTGTTCGAGGCAACGGTCCAAGGCTTCCTTCTCCTTTTCCGCGAACGGCGAGAGGACATAGTCGACCATGTCGGCGCCGTCCGGGAACGGCCCGATCCCCAACCGGATCCTGGCGAATCGCGTCGTCTCGATCTCCTCGACGATCGAGGTCAGGCCTCTATGCGTCCCCGGTCCGCCCTCTTTGCGGACCCGGATTTGGCCGAGGGGGAGGTCGATGTCGTCATAGATGACGATCAGGCGGCCGGCCTCAATCCCGGTCCCCTGCAGGAGCGCTCTCACGGCGTCCCCGCTCTTGTTCATGAACGTCTGGGGCATGGCCAGGAGGACGCGTCCCTGCGCCGTTTCGACTTCCGCGGTCTTCGAAAGAAACTTTCTCTTCTTCACCTTGATATCCCAGCCCCGGGCGATCCGCTTGATAAACATAAATCCGGCGTTATGCCTCGTGCCGGAGTATCTCCGGCCCGGATTTCCAAGGCCCACAACCGCCCACAAGGATTACGCCTTCTCCTCTTCGTCCTTCGGGGCCCGTTCTTTTTTGATGACCTCGGGCTCGGCAGACTCCGGCGCAACGGCCGCCGCTTCTTCTTCAGGCTTGGCTTCGACCTTCTCTTCGTGCGGCACTTGAACCATGACGATGACCGCACCTGGGTCGGCCAGCAGCTTCACGCCCTCGGGGGTCACGATTTCCGCGGCTTTCACGGCTTGGTGAAGATGCAGCCCGGAAATGTCGACGGTCAGATGGTCGGGGATGTTCCCGGGCAGACATTCGATTTCGACTTCGCGGGCCATGAAATCCACAAACCCGCCCTCGGACTTGACGCCGATGGCTTCGCCGACAAGCTCGATGGGAACCTGGACCCGGATTTCCTTGTCCATGGCGATCTTAATCAGGTCGGCATGAAGCAGCTCGTCCGTCGTCGGGTCGAGCTGCAAAGCTTTGATCATGACGTTGGCCTCTTCCGAGTCGAAGACGATCCTGAAGATCGTGTTCTCTCCCGATTCGGATTTGAGGATCTTGATGACATCCTTCTTGGACACAACGAGAGGAACATTGTCGGCGCCTTCCCCGTAGAGGATGGCCGGAATCAGGCCGCCTTTCCGGATCCGGCGCGAAGCATTTTTCCCGAAGGCGTCTCTCTTTTCGCTCTTAATGACAAGGTTCATGGTCTTCTTCCTCCTAAACAAACAGTGAACTTACGGAGCTTCCTTCGTTGATCCTCCGGATGGCTTCTCCAAAGAGCTCGGCGACCGAAAGGGTGGCGATTTTCCGGCAAGCCCGGCTTTTCTCCGTCAAGGGAATCGTATTGGAAACGATGATTTTTTCAAGCGTCGATTGTTCGATCTTGGCGATCGCCTGCCCGGACAGCACGGGGTGGGTGCAGGTCGCGAAGATGCGTTTGGCGCCGTTGGCCTTGAGCGCTTCGGCGCTCAGGACGAGGGTGCCCGCCGTATCCACCATGTCGTCGAACAGGACACAGTTCTTGTCCTCGACATCGCCGATGACATTGAAGACCTGGGCGACGTTGGGCGCCGGCCGTCGTTTATCGATGATGGCCAGGTTTGCGTCCAGCCTTTTGGCAAAAAATTTGGCCCGCCCCACGCCTCCCGCATCGGGGGAAACGACCGTGAGGTCCTTAAGGCCCAGGCTCTGGATGTGCTTGGCCAGGACCGGGGCGGCCATCAGGTTGTCCACGGGGATCGAGAAAAAGCCCTGGATCTGGGGCGAGTGGAGGTCCATGGTGAGAACCCGGTCGGCTCCGGCGGCCTCCAACAGGTCCGCCACGAGCCTGGCCGAGATGGGGACCCGTGGCCTGTCCTTCCAGTCCTGCCGGCCATAACAGTAATAGGGGATGACCGCCGTCACCCGTTCGGCGGAAGCCCGCTTGAAGGCATCGATCATGAAAAAGAGCTGCATCAAATGAAAATTGGCGTCATAGGAGCCGCTCTGGATGATGAAAATGTCCGCGCCGCGGACGTTCTCGTCGATATAAAAGTGGATTTCACCATCGCTGAACCGTTCCAAGACACACTTCCCCAGCTCGATCTTGAGATAGGCGGCTATTTCCGAGGCAAGGTCGATGTTCGAAGAGCCGGCGAATACTTTCATGGCGAAATCCTTTTCATTCAGCTTTATTTAAACTGGGGCGGGAGGATTCGAACCCCCGGATGGCGGATCCAAAGTCCGCTGCCTTACCGCTTGGCTACACCCCAGCATCGAGCTCGCTCCAGCCTCTCTCCCGGGAGACCGTTTCGACGAGGAGCGCGACGCTATGCTTCCTCATCTCCTTCAGGCTTTTCTCCGCCTTTTCCCGGTCCGGAAAAAGCCCGAAGACCGCGGAACCGGATCCCGTGACAAGGGATAACTCTGCGCCCTGGTCTCGGAAAAGGCTCTTAATATCTTTTAACTGAGGATAGAATCTAAAGATCGTGTCTTCTAATCTATTTTCCAGAAAACCGAATTCTCCGGCTTCTAAAAACCGGATAATTTTACTGTCTTTGTCATCCGAAGTCAAGGCTGGGGGCAAAAGCCGGCCGTAGATCATGGCCGTGGAAACCGGAAAAGGGGGAATGGCCAAGACGCAGGCCAGCCGCGGAAGGTCGGAGAGCGGCGTGATTCTATCGCCGCGTTCTTCGCCAAGGCAGAGGCCGCCGGTAAAAAAATAGGCGACATCCGCCCCCAGCCGCCTCCCCAGCCCGGCCAGTTCCTGTCCGGACAGGTTGAGGCCCCATATTTTTTGGAGGGCGTAAAGCGTCATGGCGGCGTTGCTGCTGCCCCCGGCCAATCCTCGACCGGCCGGGATCTTCTTATCAACGACGATGTGAAGGCCCGACTTCACCCCCGCCTGTTCCCGAAGCAGCCGGGCCGCCCGAAGGACGAGATTGCTCTCGTCCCACGGAATGGATTCATCGTTTCCCTGAAGCGAGATCTCGCTGTCGCTGCGGGGGACAAATTCCAGGGTGTCCCAGAGGCCGATCCACTGAAAGAGCGTCCGAATGTCGTGGTAGCCGTCCGGCCGCTTCCGGAGGACCTCCAGGCCCAGGTTGATCTTGGCCAAAGACCTAATCTTCATTTTTCAGGATTCTCTCGATCTCTTCCCAGCTGACAAGGGCGAAATCTTTCAAGGCCGCCTGGCTGAACAGGCCGCTTTTGACGGGCCTGTTGAACTGGATGGATAATAGGCTCAGCCGGCCTTCGCTCTGCAGGCTTTTAAACGCCAGTTGGCGCGGGACATGGCCGCCCGCATCAAAACCCCTGACTCGAAACTGGAAATCCTGCCTTTCGCCCGAGACAACCCGCCCGTGGCCGTCCTTTTCAAACGTCCATCCTTTGAAGATCGGCTCTTCTCCCCGGCCTTCCGCCCACCCGCCGCTGAGGAGGCCGGCCATTTCCCGCAGGCTGAGGCGAAAGCCCAGGAATTTCTCAAAGATCTCGTCGGTCGTCCCCTGCCAGTACACTCTTTTTGAGGAGAGGACAAAATACGAGGTCTCTCCTTCCACAACCATTTCATAGACCGGCCGGTTCAGCATGTCCAAGACTTGGAGGCGGGCTTGATGGGGGAGCTCAACGGAAAAGGAAAACTTGGATTTGGCGGTTTGGTGGTTGATCGTGATCTTGAGCGAGGCGTATCCTTCCAGTTGCCGGAGTTCGAACGGGCGCGGGGACAGGACGGGAGAGATCGGCCGGCAGCCGACCATGGATAGGGCGAATGACAGGATCGTCAAAACGGGTATTTTGATTTTCATCATCAAGGCCTGATCTCTTCGGCGAGCGGCAGGGCCATCGGCCGGCCGGCTGCTCAGTCCAGCCGAAAACCGTAGTCGTCGGTCTTTTTGTTGACCGAACCTTGGGGCCCAGGAGTCTGGAGCCCGGGCCCCCGGCTTTTTCCATCCTCGGAAAGATGGAGCCCATAGTCCTCGCCCTTTCTTTGTTGCTCCTGCCGCATCTTTCTCTTCCGGAACACGGGATAAAAAGGAGACTTGATTTTCCTTCCGAAGCAGGACAGCTTCGGATTCAGGATAAAAAGAATGATAAACAGGCCGAGCACAACAAGAATGCCGTACATTCCCCAATTCATGTTCAATCCTCAGCAGAAAACAGAGACGGGTTTTATTCCCGGATCATGATCCAAGCGTATTATAGGGCCTGCGGCAAAAAAAGAAAAGAGGGGAACGGCGGATCGCTTTCCTCGCGGTTTCCGGGCCGGTTGTTCTAGTCTTCCTGGAACTCCGGGATTTTCTTTTTTTCCTTTTCCTTTCCGAAATGGAAACCGACTATAAAAGCAGAGGAAATAAATAGGATGCTCAACAATGTTTTAAAAAAGGACTTCATAGGGACCTTCCATCTTTTATTTTAATCATCGCCCGAAAAAAGTCAATGACATCTCGTAAGCGTCTCCGTTTGTGTGATTTTTGATCGGTGCCGGGATCGCCCCCGAAGCCCCCTAGCGGAGGGGGGGCCCGGACACGCTTGGAGGAGGACCCTTTCACAGGGTCCCCCTCCAACGGGCGGCGGGAATACCCGCCCGCCCTGCCACCCCTCCAAGGAGCATCCTCCCATGAATTCATCGCCAAATGCTCCTTGGAAAGGAGGCAGAGAGCGAAGCGAGCGTTGATTATATGAAAGCGCCGCCGATAATCCATTAG
>CAZIDN010000049.1:0-27351 GCA_964537875.1 uncultured Eubacteriales bacterium | reverse complement strand
ACGGAAAACCTGGTGAAAGTCTATCCCATGGGCGAACAATCCATTGTTGCGCTCGACGATGTCAACCTGTCTTTCAAGAAGGGCGAGTTTGCCGGCCTGGTCGGGCCCAGCGGTTCGGGAAAAACGACTCTCCTCAACATCATCGGCTCCCTCGATACGCCCACCCGCGGCAGCGCCGAAGTGCTTGGAGAAAAAGTCGAGACGTTGTCCCATAAAAGGGCGGCGGAACTGCGGAATCAGCACATCGGGTTCATCTTCCAGACCTTCAACCTTCTTCCCGTTTATTCGGTTTACGAGAACGTGGAATTCCCGCTCCTTCTTCTCGGCCTATCGCCCGCAGCCCGGAAAAAGGCGGTCATGGACGCCCTGGAATGGGTGCATCTCGCCGAGCGGGCGAAATCCCGGCCCAACCAGCTCTCGGGCGGGCAGAGCCAGCGCGTGGCCATCGCCCGGGCCGTCGTGAAGAAGCCCGAGATCGTCCTGGCCGACGAGCCCACGGCCAACCTGGACGCGGAGAATTCCCATCACATCCTGCGGACCATGGAGGATATCAACCGGGAACTGCGAACGACCTTTGTTTTCTCGACTCATGACGACAAAGTCATCCAGCATCTGCGCCGCAAGATATCTCTCCTCGACGGCAAAGTGGCCAAGGACGAAATCACGAGAGCCGGGCAGGAGGCACTCCCATGATCATTCCCAAGCTGGCTTTCCGAAACCTCGCCGGCGCCGGGATGAAAACGTGGCTCAACGCCATCGTCCTGTCCATGGCCTATGTGACGATCATCTGGACCCAGGGTTTGTATATAGGATTCGATGCCGATGTGTCCCGGGTCATGATCGAGACCGAATACGGCGGCGGGCAATACTGGATGGAAAAATATGACCCCTTCGATCCCTTCACGCTGCAAGACGCCCACCTCCCTCTCGCCGGGCCGATGCAAAATCTTATCATCCAGGGAAAGGCCACACCCATCCTGATCGTCCAGGGAACTCTCTATCCCGGCGGCCGCCTCCTTCCGGTCCTCCTTAAGGGCATCGATCCAGAGCAAAAGCTTTTGGGCATTGCCTCGTCCGTCTTGAAAGCGACGGATCACGAGATTCCCGCCCTGATCGGAAGCCGCATGGCCCAGACCAGCGGCCTGAAGAAAGGCGATTTCGTAACGGTTCGCTGGCGCGACGCCAACGGGACATTCGACGCCAAGGATCTTGTCATCGTCGAAGTCATGACGACGATCGACCAGGGCATCGACGCCGGCCAGGTCTGGCTCCCCCTTCAAACCCTGCAGGAAATGGCGAAAATGACATCCCAGGCCACGATCGTGGTGCTCGAGAAGAATTTCGGCGCCGCCCAAGCCGTCTCCGGCTGGGCTTTCAAGGGATTGGACTATCTTCTGAAGGATATCAAGGATATCATTCAAGGAAAGACCATCGGCTCTTCGATCCTTTATACGATCCTTCTCTTCCTGGCCATGCTGGCCATCTTCAACACGCAGGTCCTTTCGATTTTCAAGCGCCGCAAAGAGATCGGGACCATGATGGCTCTGGGCTTTTCCCGCGGCAAGGTCATCGAGCTCTTTACTTTCGAAGGCGCCCTGCAGGGAGTCCTGGCTGCTCTCGTCGGCGCCGTTTACGGCATTCCTCTTCTGGCCTATACGGCCATCCATGGCTATGGCCTGCCGGGCAACCAGGGCGACAATTTTGGCTTTGCCATCAGCGAAAAGCTCTATCCGACATACAGCGCCGGCCTCGTCCTGGGCACGACGGCCCTCGTTTTCATCATCACGACATTTGTCAGCTTCCTGCCGACGCGAAAGATCGCCCGGCTCAAGCCGACGGACGCATTAAGAGGAAAACTCCGATGATGAAATTTCTGCTCAAGGGAATTCTTCGCGACCGGTCCAGGAGTGTCTTTCCTTTCTTAATCGTCCTGGCCGGCGTATTCCTGACGGTGGTTCTGTACTGCTATATCAAGGGCGCAGAAACAAGTATCATCCGCACCAACGCCAACCTGAGACACGGGTATGTCAAAATAATGACCCGGGCTTATGCGAAAGAAACCGAGCAGATCCCCAACGACCTGGCCCTGATGAATGTCTCGGTTTTGATCAAGGACCTTCAATCCGCATTTCCGGGTTTTTTTTGGACCCGGCGCATCCAATTCGGCGGCCTGATCGACATCCCGGATGAAAAAGGCGAAACAAGGGCCCAGGGCCCTGTCTTTGGAATGGCCGTGGACCTGCTGACCCCATCCAGCCCGGAGCCGAAACTCCTCGACCTCCAAAAAGTATTGGTCCGCGGGCGGCTTCCCCGGAAACCCGGCGAGATCCTTATCAGCGATGAGCTGGCAGAGAAGCTCGGTGTCCGGCCGGGCGAAAAGGCGACGCTCCTCAGTACAACGATGCACGGCAGCATGAGCATGACGAACTTCGTGATTGCCGGCACCCTCCGCTTTGGCGTAACGGCCATGGACCGGACCGGCATAATCGCTGATCTTGCGGATATTCAATACGCCCTCGATATGATGGACGCCGCCGGAGAAATCCTGGGCTTCCCCGAAGATTCTATTTACCGCCAAGAAAAAGTCGATGAAATGGCAACCGCCTTCAACACCCGCTTCATGGACCAGAAGGACGAATTCCTGCCGGTCATGCAGACCCTGAAAGAACAGTCCGGAATGGACTTAATGTTAGGCCGACTGACATTCGTCGTGTCCATCGTCGTCGGCATCTTTCTGGTGGCGATGTCTCTCGTCCTGTGGAACGCGGGCTTGATCGGGAGCCTGAGACGGTACGGAGAAATCGGCGTCAGGCTGGCCATCGGCGAAGACAATACCCATGTCTATAAATCGATGATTTACGAGTCCCTGATGATCGGCGTTCTCGGCGCCGCGGCGGGGACCATCCTCGGGCTGGCCGTTTCTTATTATCTCCAGGTCAAAGGCATTGATATCAGCGGCATGATGAGGAAGGTTACGTTCTTGATGCCCACTGTCTTGCGTTCCCGGATCACGCCCTTCGCCTTTGTCATCGGCTTTATCCCAGGGCTGCTGGCCACTTTAATAGGGACGGCGATCGCCGGCATCGGGATATTCAAGAGACAAACAGCCCAATTGTTCAAGGAGCTGGAGACATGAAACGAGCCTTCCTTCGTACGTTTTTATGGTCCGTGATCGCGGTCGGGCCGGCGTTACTCATCTATGCGGCCGCGGCCCAAAATCCTCCCTCGGCCGACCTGATTCTGGAAAAAGCAGACCGGAATGCCGTCTCCGGCAATAAAATCATCCTCAGCCAAATGACCATCCACGGCCGGCGCGACAGCCGCTCGATCAAGTCCAAGTCGTGGGTTGAGGGGAAGGACAAAGCCTTTACTGAATATCTCGAGCCTCCCCGCGAAAAAGGAATCAAGATGCTGAAGCTGGGCGACCAGCTCTGGACCTATTCGCCGGATACAGACCGGACGATCAGCATCTCCGGCCATATGCTGAGGCAATCGGTCATGGGCTCGGATTTGTCTTACGAAGACATGATGGAAGATCGCGAGCTCCGCAAGATCTATGCGGCCAAGGTGGCCGGCGAAGAGACTATTCTTGAGCGGCCTTGCTGGGTGCTGGAGCTGACGGCCAAAGAAGAAGATGTCGCCTACTATTCCCGGAAGGTCTGGGTGGACAAAGAACGCTATGTCCTGCTCAAGGAGGAGCGCTACGCGAAGAGCGGGAAGTTGTTGAAAACGCTCGAGGTCAAAAGCATCATCCGCGTCCAGAACAGATGGATCCAGAATGTCGCCGTGTTCAAGGACGCCTTGAAGGGGGGTGAGGGAACGGAGTTCAAGATCGAGCGCATTGAGTTCGACGCCTCGATCCAGGAGACGCTCTTTTCCAAGGCCGCGCTCCGCAAGTAACCGCCCGGGATCAAACCTCAACATTCAACAGAAAATGAAACGGCGTCAAAAACCCAGATGGGGAGCGAGGCCGTTTCCGGATCGGTTCCCAGACAATTTTTCCCCACAGGAAATGGAAGAGAATCAATTAAAATTCGGGCTTTCCCCTAGGCTTTAAATGTTAATTGTTGAGGTTTGACCCCGAATTTCTTTATGATAAGGGTCTCGGCCATTCCGTCTCGCTACGATCCTTGGAGGCATAGATGAAGGCTAGGGCTATAAGGTTATTCGTCCTGACGGCCCTTGTCACGAGCTTGTTTGGATCTTTCAGGGGTCAAGCTGATTCTGATGCTCAAGTCATTCAGAACCTCAGGGCTTTTGCCAAGCTCTACGGATATATCCGTTACTTTCACCCCAGCGATGAAGCCGCTCAAATCGATTGGGAAAAATTCGCCATCTACGGCGCCGAAAAGGTCAAAGAATCAGGCACCCTCCGAGAGCTCAAGGCCGCTCTCGAGGAGCTCTTTCTGCCGATCGCTCCGACGGCCCAGATCTATCAGAACGGCGAAAATCCGAAAGGCTTTTCGGCCTCCTTGCCGAAAGCTACAGCCGGTTTAAAGGTCGTCGCCTGGCAACATCGAGGGCTCGGCGCAGGAAGCGCCAACTCTCCATATCTGAGCATCAGGGTCAACCGGCAGAACATGCTCAGGACCTCGATGATGGTGGGCACAATCAGCCAAGGGCTCGACGCCGCTCCCTGGCGCGGCCGGGAGATTCGGCTTCGAGCATCCTTCCGGGTCGACGGAAAAGAAAGTCAAAGGCGGGGCTACCTGTGGCTGCGCGTGGACAGGCCAGACAACCGGCGCGGCTTTTTTGAGACGTTGAGGAACCATCCCGTCCGCTCCGACCAATGGCAAAAATGTGAGATTGATGGGACCGTAGACGGCGATGCCCTGTTCATTGTTTTTGGCGGCGTCATGGAGAACGGAGAGAGGATGTCCGTTGATGATTTCGAGCTTCTGGCCAAGGACAAAAAAGGCCGATGGAAGCCGGTTGTCATTCAGAATCCCGGCTTTGAAGAGGGTGAACCGGAAAAACCACCGGTGGGCTGGACGGCCCTCAGCCGGGGATATCTTTACAAGATTTCACGGCAATATCCGGCCCAAGGCAAACAGTGCCTCGTGATCGAACCCCCGACGGTAAAACTCACGGACAAGCTCTTTGAAAAGATTCCGGCGATCGGAGAAACCATTCACAAGAAACTGACCGACGGCCTCGCCTGCTCAATCCCTTTGGCCCTGTACAGCAATGACAAAGAAACCCTGGGCAAGAATGAGCTGTATCCGCTGGAAAAATGGACGAAAGCTCTTGCCAAAAAAAAGATCGAGGATTGGTCGGCCCGAAACGAATTCATCCGCCTGGCCGACGTGATCATCGCCTGGAATGTCTTCGAGCACTTTTATCCCTATTTCGATGTCGTGGGCGTCGACTGGGATACGGAATTGACGCACGCCCTCGAAAAAGCATTCAGAGACAAGACCGAAAAAGACTTTTTCAACTCCCTCAGATTGATGGTCGCCCAGCTCCGCGACGGTCACGGCAACGTCGATTCGGCGCCCTTGACGGCGCAAGCCGGACTTCCCATCGCGGTGGAGTGGGTCGAAAACGAAGTGGTCGTGACGGCCACGCGCGATCGGGCACATTTTCAGCGGGGAGATATCATCGTCGCCGTGGACGGCCTCAGGGCCGAGCAGGCCCTGATCAACGCGGAAGAACTCATCTCCGGCTCCCCCCAATGGAAACGCATCAAAGCCCTCAGCCTCTTCGGGTCCGGAGACGAAGGCACCACGGCCGAGCTGGGGATCAAGCACGGCGGGAAAATTTTGGCCATTGACCTCCGAAGAAATTGGAAACAGCCGGTCACTGAGCCAAAGGGGCCTCCCATCTATAATTTCCCGGAGGGAATCATCTATGTGGACCTGGCCCGGGCCGCCTGGGAAGTCATCAATCTCCGGCTCAAGGATCTGGCCGCGGCCAAGGGTATCGTCTTTGACCTCAGAGGTTATCCCAGAGGAAATCACGAAATCCTCTGTTACCTGCTGAAAGCACGAGACACATCGGGCGCCTGGATGCAAATCCCACAATTGATCTATCCCGACCGGGAGAACATTGCCGGCTACCAGAGTATGGGATGGCTTTTAGAGTCGCGCGAACCGAAGATCAAAGGTAAAGTCGTCTTCATCACGGACGGCCGGGCCATCAGTTATGCCGAATCCGTGCTGAGCTTCGTCGAGCACTACAAGCTCGGCGAGATCGTAGGCCAGCCGACGGCGGGAACAAACGGGAACGTCAATTCCTTTGAACTGCCCGGAGACTTCCAGATCTCCTGGACGGGGATGAAGGTTGTCAAACACGACGGTTCGCAACACCATCTCCTGGGCATCCGGCCGACGGTGCCGATGACGCGGACGATTAAGGGCGTCTTGGAAGGCCGGGATGAGCTTTTAGAGAAAGCTCTAGAGATCATAAGAAAATGAAACCAAGACCTGTCATCATGATAAAAGCGTACGGCGGGACAGCGGCGCTGAGCGTGAAACAAGGTCAGCGCGAGAAAACTGCCACAAAAACCTAACAGCCGAGGCTGGACTAGAACCTGATCCCGAACAGGAGAAAATGCCTCCAGAAATTCGGGCTGACGTTGGGGTCGGAAATCCTGGCTAGTTGATAATCCAGGAGGAGTCGAACGCTTTTCAAATCGATCTCACCGCCCAGCAGGATATGAAAGGCGAGCAGGGTCCGGAAATTCGTATACGTCTGATCTTCGAATTGGGTTCGCGCGTAGGATGCCTCCAACCCGATTCCGGCTCCGCCAACGACATCCAAGAACTTCAGAAACGGGATCAAGCGTCCCAAGTTCTCGCCGATCTTAACGTTGGCGAATTCCATGATGGGGATGATCGTCAGATCGATATCGGGGTAACTCCGATAGGCCGGCTGGAGCTCAAGGCCGAATGAAAAATTCCGGCTCAACCCAAGATCAAAGCCGAGGCTCAACAGCCAAGATTTGCCGAACCCTCCCGCATCGGGAGAGGCCATCCAGCCGAGCTTGATAAAAAATCCAGAAAAAAGACTTCCGCCGAATGCCTCCGATCTGTATTTTGCAGGCTCGGGCGGCGTCGTAGCTTCGTGGGCTTCCTTTGGGACAGGGACAGGTTGAGCGGCCTTTGCCGGCGGCGGGGTCTCGGCCTCAGGCTAGGCGGTTACCTGGACCTCTTGGACCGTGCTCTGGTTTTTTTCATTCCGCTATACCTTTGCTGGGAATTCCCTGAGTCATTGTTCTAGGGGCGAGTCGAGCCATGGACATGGATGCGACTAAAAATTGATCACGATAACCCCATTCACGTCCTCTGTGACGACACAGCTTCCGCTAACCATCTGGCCATAGGGCGTACCTGCTTCCACGGCCGTCCATTGGTACGTGCCGACTTTGACAGCCACAGAAGCACTGGCATTGCCATCGACATAAAAGGATGAGCTTTCCGGACCTGAGACTTTAACGAGGACTCTGAAGTCCGAATTGTTTTGAGCGACGATGTTCCCTAATTTTTATTAAATCTCTTCCATTTTGTGTGAGCGAAGGCCGGAGTCCGTGACGGTCGCAGCGACCATGAGCGAAGGTTTAGCCTTCTCTCGCCGTCTTCGAGGGGACTCCGTGTTCCATAGTCCGCACGAAATGGAAGAAAAACATTTTTTCAAAACCGCTTGACAAATGAAAAATTCTGTTTATATTGTATATGTGCGATATATACAGTATAAACAGAGAGCACAGTTGTTTTTTGAGGAGAATGGCCGATGAGAATCATCATCTCGAATTCGTCGCCTGACCCGATCTACGAGCAGATCGACAGGCAGATCAAGGCCCAGATCATCTCCGGGGACCTGGCCGAAGGCGAGGTCCTCCCCTCGATCCGGAAGCTCGCCCAAGAGCTCCAGATCAGCGTCATCACCACCAAGCGCGCCTACGATGAGCTCGAGCGCGAAGGATTCATCAACACGGTCAGCGGTAAAGGCACGTTTGTCGCCGTCCAGAATCAGGAACTGCTCAAGGAAAAGAAAATGAAAATCGTCGAGGAAAAGCTCGCCGGTGCCGTTTCCGAGGCCAAGATGCTGGGCATCGGCATCGGACAGCTTAAGGACATGCTTCTGCTGCTGTACAAGGAGGTGGAATAATGGACAACGCACTCGAAATCAAAAATCTCAGAAAGGAATACAAGGGCTTCACCCTGAAGGATGTTTCGTTCTCGCTTCCTCAGGGCTTCATCATGGGCCTGGTTGGGCCCAACGGGGCGGGGAAGACCACGATCATCAAGCTCATCATGAACCTGGTCCGGCGGAATGCGGGCGAAATCAAGGTTCTCGGCAAGGACAACTTCCAGCACGAGACGGAGATTAAGTCCCACCTCGGCTTCGTCCATGAAACGCCGAGTTTTTTCGAAGACGTCTCGCTCCAGGACATCAAGGCGGCCATTTCACTATTCTACAGGAAATGGGACGAACCGCTGTTCCGGTCGCTCATCGCGGAATTCGGCCTGCCGCTCAAAAAGAAATTCAAAAAACTGTCCCACGGCATGAAGATGAAGTTCTCTATTGCGCTCGCCCTTTCCCATGACGCCGATCTTTTGATCATAAACGAGCCCACATCGGGGCTCGACCCCGTGTTCCGGCGCGAGCTCCTGGCCAGGCTATCGGCCCTTATCCAGGACGAAAAAAAGTCCGTCCTTTTCTCGACCCATATCACGTCGGACCTGGAGAGGATCGCCGATTACATTACATTCATCCATAACGGCCGGATCGTCTTTTCCAGGGCCAAAGATGAGGTCTTGGAGAAATGGGCGGTCGTCAAGGCCGGGAACAATCTCTTAAATGATGACAACCGGAAATTCTTTAAGGGGATCCGCGAACGCGAATTCGGGTTTGAGGCCCTGACCTCGGATGCCGCGGAAGCCAGGCGCCGTTTCGCTGGGAATGCCGTCATCGAAAAGGCTTCGCTTGAGGATATCATGTACTATATGACGCGAGGGGGAAACCATGCTTAAGCTGTGCGCAAAAGATTTCGTGGTCAGCCGATGGTGGTGGCTCCTGGTCCTTGCGGCCGATATTCTCTACTTCACATTTCCCTCTCAGCAGAACTTGCCGTTCATGATCTCCGGCATCGGGCTGGTCCTGGTCTGCGTCTTCATCACGCTTCTCCTCGAAGACCGGTACAAGACAGAGGTCTTCTATGCCAGTCTTCCGCTCAAGCGGTCCACGATCGCCCCGGCCCGGTATGTCTTGGTGGGATTTTTGGCTTTGGTCTGCGCAGCCTGGACCTTTGTCTACGGATACTTCCTGAATTCGGTGGTTAAGCTGCGCTTCATCCAGATCGATCTCCAATCGCTTTTTTCGGTCGAGGAGATCGCCGGATATCTCTTTTTTACGGCCTTCCTGGCCGCGCTCTTCTTCCCCTTTTATTTCAGGCACGGGCTCGGTCGCGGCAGCTTTATTTTTGCGGTTGTCTGTCTTGTCCTCGGCAGCATCTTCATCGGGCTCGAGCGTCTGGCCGCGAATGTGTTCTCTCTCACCCGCCCTCTTTTGACATCTGAATTCCTGAAGGATCCTGGGCTCGGAATCCTTGCGGCCATGGCCGGGGTCAAGGCCAGGCTCGGCGTTCCGCTGTTTATCGAAGGCCTCCTCGTTCTTATGGCCGGAATGCTGTTTGTCTCGATCCGCCTGTCCATCCGGTTTTACGAGAAAAGAGAATTTTAATGGAGATCCAGACATGAAAAACCGGAGACCGCTGAAACTTGAATGAAGTCCCAAGCAGGAATAAATGACTTTTTCCCCAAATAAGAAGGAAATTTGTTAAAAAAAGCAGGCCTTCGCGCAACCTTCCTTGGAGTTGTTACGTATCTCTCTATGGAGAGAAAAAGGAGAGAATTGAGGCTCCATGGGCTCGGACAGGCTAAGAATAAAGTCCTATTTTCATAAACAGCACCATTTTCCTATTGAAAAATCCCTTGTTAGCCCGTTATTTAGGGTGACGCCATTCATTTACGGATTCTGGCGATCCGAAAATTCTCGAGGAGAATATAGATGAAGAAAACAGCCCTCTGGCTCCTTGTGCTGGCTCTGCCACTCATCCTGGCGGCCAAGGACAAACAGGTCAAGGAAGAAAAAAAGGCCCCTGAGCAGAAAGTCGTACGGGCCGTGCGGGCCGAAGAGGCCGTCATCATCGACGGCATCCTTCAGGAGAAAGTCTGGAAGACCGAACCCGCGGACGGCTTCACCCAGAACGACCCCAACGACGGCGCGCCGGCCACGGAAAAGACGCATGTCTGGGTGGCCTATGATGACAAGGCGCTCTATGTAGCCGCCTATTGCTATGACTCCCAGCCCAAACAGATCATCAGCCGCCTCGGACGGCGGGACTCCCAAACCGATTCCGACTGGTTTTTCTTTGCCGTCGACCCTTATTATGACAAGAGGACAGGCTACCTGTTCGGCGTCAACCCGGCCGGCTCGGTCCTGGATGAAGTGCTCTCCAACGATGTCAACGAGGACACGTCTTGGGACGGCGTTTGGGAATGGAAGGCCGTCGTCAACGGCGACGGCTGGATCGTGGAAATGAAGATCCCCTTCAACCAGATCCGGTTCCCAAAAAAGGACGCGTACATCTGGGGCGTGAACTTTATGCGGGTTATCAAGCGGAAGAACGAGAAGGCCGCCTTCTCCTGGGTGCCAAAGAACGAGTCCGCCTTCGTCTCCAAATTCGCCCGGCTCGAAGGCATCCGTGGCATCAGCCCCGGCCGGCACATCGAATTCCTTCCCTACTCCGTCGGACAGGCGCAGTTCCGGCCTTCCCAGCAGGGCAACCCCTTCGAACTGGGGCATAAATATTTCGGGAATGTCGGCTTCGACCTCAAAATCGGCCTCAAGAGCAACCTGACGCTGGACGCCTCCGTCAACCCCGACTTCGGTCAAGTCGAAGTGGATCCGGCCGTTGTCAACCTCTCGGCCTACGAGACCTTCTACGAGGAAAAGCGGCCCTTCTTCATCGAGGGGGCTTCTATTTTCGACAATTTCGGCCGTGGCGGCGTCTACCTCAACGCCAACATCAACTGGCCCAGCCCGACATTTTTCTACAGCCGGCGAATCGGCAGGTCTCCCCAGGGCTATGTCACCCAGGACGGCTTCGTCAACTTCCCCGACCGTTCGACGATTCTCGGCGCGGCCAAGATCACGGGCAAGCTCGGCGGCTGGAACGTCGGCTTCGTCAACGCCTTGACGGCCCGCGAGTACGCCGAGGTCGACACCTTCGGTTCTCGCCTGAAAGAAGAGGTCGAACCCTTCACCTACTACGGCGTCCTCCGCGCCCAGAAGGACATCAATCAGGGCCAGCACGGATTCGGGTTTATGGCCACGGGCGTCACCCGCGACCTCCAGACCGATTCTCTCACCGGCATCCTCAATAAGAACGCCTTCAGCCTGGCCGTCGACGGCTGGTCATTCCTCGATAAGAAGCGGAACTATGTCGTCGGGGGATGGGTCGGCGGAACGCGCATCGAGGGAAACGTCCAGGACATTCTTCGTCTCCAAAATTCCTCGATGCACTATTTCCAGCGGCCCGACGCCATGCACATCGACGTGGACCCCGCCGCCACATCGCTCAACGGCTGGGGCGGCCGGCTGAGCTTCGCCAAGCAGAACGGCAACCTTCTTTTTCTTCTCCAGGCAGGAGCGCTTTCGCCCGGGTTCAACCCGAATGACTCGGGATTCCAATACGGGGGCTCGGACCTGGTCAATCTCTCTTTCCTCCCCGCCTATCAATGGATAAAACCAGGCAAGATCTTCCAACAGGCGCTCGTCTTCGCCGGCGTGGCCAGGAACTACGACTTCGGCGGCAACAGGATCTATGAAGGCTGGCTGGGCTCGTTTCAGTGCGTATTTCGCAACTTCTGGAACTTCAACACGATGTTTGCCTATAATCCGCCGACCCTGAGCAACAACATGACCCGGGGCGGCCCGCTCGCGCTCAGGCCTTGGGGCTGGCAACTGGACCTGCAGCTCGCGACCGACAGCCGGAAGTCCATCGTCATCGAGGGCAACAGCACGGTCTATACGCAGCCAGAGAACGGCAGGGAGTGGAGCGCGCAGGTCACCGTCCGCTGGAAGCCACGGTCGAACCTCAGCCTGTCCCTGGGCCCGCAGATCATGCGGGAATCCACTAATAACCAATGGGTCACCCGTGTCAAGGACGAGCTGATGACCGAGACCTATGGGACCAGATACGTCTTTGGCCACATCGAGCAAAAGATCATCTCCTTGGAGTTCCGCCTCAACTGGACGTTCACCCCGAAGCTGTCGCTCCAGGCCTACCTTCAGCCCTTTATCGGAGTCGGCACCTACAGCCGTTTCAGGGAGTTGGCACGGCCCAAGACCTTTGACTTTAACATCTACGGCGAGGGCGCATCGACCATCCGCTTCGAAGACGGCGTTTATGCCGTCGACCCGGACGGCGAGGGGCCGGCCGCGGCCTTCTTTTTCGGCAACCCGGACTTCAACATGAAGTCCCTCCGCGGAACGGTTGTCCTGAGATGGGAATATTTCCCCGGATCGCTGCTCTATTTCGTCTGGACCCAGAACCGGGCCGATTATGCCCATCCGGGAGATTTCCAGCTGCGCCGCGACCTGGGCGATCTGCTGACGGCCCCCGGGGACAACATTTTCCTGCTCAAAGTTTCCTATCGCTGGAATATGTGAGAAGAACGGGGGCATGGTCCGAAGAAAAAATTGGGACACGTACCGAATTCACAAGTCAAACCGCCCGCCTTTTTAATTTTTTTGGATTATTTTAGGATATAGATTGCACCTCTGGGGAATTCGGAACATGTCCCCATTTTTTTTGTTTACAAAATCGCCCGGGCGTATTAATACAAACGCGATAAATAAAGTGACAATGTATGGGCGGCGCTTAGGCCGCCCGAACAGGGATGTCATTTTAATTATTACTTTGATATTAATTTGACCTCTCGTTGACAAGGAGAGAAGACATGCAAGCGGCGGACATCTTTCGACGCCGGGCAGCGGCCATCGCCGGGGTTTTGGGGTTATGGGTTGTTTTGACATGTGTGCCTTTATCGGCCGCGGAAAAGCTTCCGCCGCTCAAGCCGTACAAAACCGACACACCGCCTGTCATCGACGGAGTCCTGGACGATGCCATGTGGAAGCGAGCCCCTTCCGAAACGGGCTTCAAGACATATCACCCGGACTACGGCAAGGACATGAAGGAAAACACGATCGTCTATTACGCCTACGATCGAGAAAACCTCTACTTCGCCTTCCGCTGCTTTGACAGTCAGCCCGGCAAGATCAAAGCCTCGATCGCAGCCCGGGACACCATCCGGCCCGAAGACTGGATCTGTATTAATCTCTGCACGTTCAATGATCAACAGTCCCTCTATGCCCTCTACGTCAACCCGCTGGGCATCCAAGCCGACTCGAAATTCGAGCAGAACCAAGAGGATTTCAGCGTCGATATCGTCTGGTACTCAGCGGGGAAGATCGATGCCGAGGGCTACGCCATCGAGATGCGCGTCCCTTTCAAAAGCATCCGCTACGCCCGGAGGGAGCCCGTGGAAATGGGCATCATCTTCGAGCGCTTTATCAGCCGGCTCTCCCAGTCCGGGACCTACCCCCCGCTCGACCCCGCCCAAGGCATGAACTTCCTGACCCAAACGCGGACGCTGCTGTTCAAAGACATCAAGCACTACACGCTACTCGAAATCCTTCCCGCCGTGACCTACAGCGCCAGGAGCTCTCTGGACCAGGGGGCGCTCAAGGCCGAGAAGGGCGAAGCCGACTTAAGCCTGACGGCCAAGCACGGCCTGACCTCTCAGCTGATCATGGACGGGACGGTGAACCCCGATTTCAGTCAGGTCGAATCCGATGCCGGCCAGGTAGATTTCAACCTTCGCTATTCATTATACTATCCCGAAAAACGGCCCTTTTTCCTCGAAGGCCAGGAGAAGTTTTTCTTTGCCGCCTACCAGGACGGCGATCCGCTCGGAGCCGTCGTCTATACCCGGACGATCATCGACCCGCTCCTGGGCATCAAGCTCAACGGAAAGATCTCTTCAAAAGATACTATCGCCTCGGTCTACGCCATGGACGACCTCCCGGCGGCCGCGGCCGAGGATTTCGCCCACTTCACCATCGTCCGCTACAAGCATGCTTTGAGCGGGGACGGCCATCTGGGTGGATTCTTGACCGGCCGGTTCCAAGGACCTCATTACAATGCAGTTGCCGGAACGGACGGCCAAGTCCGTCTCACTCCGTCCAGCATTTTCGGCTTCCATGCCTTTCTGTCGCAGACAAAGCCGGGGACGTCCCTCGAGGCCGTCGATGGCCACGCCCTCGGGCTCCAATACCAATACTCAACACGCAATTGGGTCATCATGGCCGCTTTCCAGGACTTGAGCGAAGAATTCGATACCGAAGTCGGCTACCTGACCCGAAATGGACTGACCCGGCTCAGGCTGGGGATGATGCCGATGCTCTATCCGAAGTCCAAGATGATTCTCCGGATCGATCCCATGCTTCACAGCACCCAGATCCGCGACAAGTACAGCGAGCAGTATGAAACGGACAATTCCTTCGACCTGAGGTTCCTCCTGCCGCGGAACACGACGTTCACTCTCGGCGGGAGATACGCCACGGAAGTTTACCTCGGCCGCAAGTTTGACCGCAGCAGCCTGAGGATCGTCGCCAACAGCTATATCACCAAAAAGCTGGCCTTGGGCGGCTCCTACAGGTACGGCGAAAAGATACGATACGTGGATGACCCCTACCAGGGCCGGGGGACCGAGGCCCAGTTTGCGGCCACCTATCTTCCTTCGGAGAATCTTCATTTCGATCTCAGCCTGACCTATTCGGACTTCACCCGTTCCGTCGACGGCGTCAAGGAGTTCGACTACACCATCCTCCGCAGCCGGAACATCTACCAAGTCAACAAATATCTCTTCTTTCGGGCCATCGTCGAATACAACTCGTTTTGGAAGCGGCTGATGACGGATTTTCTCGTCTCTTTCACCTATATCCCGGGGACCGTCATCCACCTCGGCTACGGCTCCCTCTACGAAAAAATCGAGTGGAGAGACGGAGATTATGTCAGCGCCGACCGCTTCCTGGAATCCAAAAGAGGCTTCTTCTTCAAAGCATCCTACCTCTGGCGGCTGTGAGCCTGAATCGCTCTCGGGAAATTTGCGGTGCCGCCGGGAAAATGCTATAAAGAGAAAACAAAGGAGAACCGGATGAGCATTGTTCTAAACGTCGAGGGATTGAAGAAGTTCTATGGCCGCCTGGAAGCCCTCCAAGGCATTAGCTTCCAGGTGGAAGAGGGCGAGATCTTCGCCTTGATCGGCCCGAACGGCGCGGGCAAGACCACAACCCTGCGAATCGTGGCCACGTTGCTTTCCCCTTCGGAGGGAAAGGTCGAGCTCCGCGGCTTTGACGTGAAAAAGCAGCCTGAAAAGATCCGGGAAAACATCAGCTACCTTCCCGAAGAAGCCGGCGCTTACAGGAATCTCAAGGGCCGGGATTACCTCAGATTCATGGCCAACTTTTACGCGCATACGGACGATGAGGCGTCGCAATTTATCAAGCGGGCTGAGGGCGTCGCAGACCTGGGAAGCCGGCTGGGCGAAAAAGTCGGCACCTACAGCAAAGGCATGGTCCGAAAGCTCCTGCTGGGAAGAGCCCTGATGACCCGACCCGCCCTGGCCATTCTGGACGAGCCCACGTCCGGACTGGACGTTATCAACTCCCTGGAAGTCCGGGAGATCATCAAGCGCTATGCGCGTGAGGGCATCTCGGTCCTCCTTTCCTCACACAACATGCTGGAGATCGAGTTTCTGTCCGACCGCGTGGCCTTGATCGACAAGGGCCTGATCCTGGATGCCGGAACGCCGCGGGGACTGAAAGAAAAATACCAGGCTGAAAATCTCGAAACCGTATTCAGGAGCGCCGTCCGATGAAAAATTTCCGCAATCTTCTCTTCAAGGAAATCAAGGATATGCTCACCGCCCAGCTGATCATCTCTCTGCTGCTCATGATGGCCATTTTTTACTTCATCGGGGGGATCACCAAAAAAGAAGCCATACGGGCCGCGGGGAAGCAGAAGATTTCCATCCTTGATCAGGACAGCTCCGAATTTTCCCAGCAGCTGCTGGCCGGGCTTCAGACGATGAACTTCGAGGTCGAAAAGATCAAGGCCGCCGACCAAGCGGCTGCGGTCGACATCGCCCGCGCCGGGGACACTAACCTCCTCGTCGTCATTCCGCAGGGTTTCGGGGAATCCGTGGCCAAATTCGAGACCAAGGAGATCCAAACCTACACGTTCATGAGGAATTTTTCGATCATGGGGGCGAGGACGTCCGGCATCCTCAAGGGCGTCATCTCGGCCATCAACACCTACCTATCCGACGACTTCCTAAAGAAGAGAATCCCCGAATTCAACCCCCAAAACCTGAAAAATCCCATCAAGAGCAAAGATTTCATCATCATCAAGAGCCGGATGGCCGAAGGCTCCGCGGCGATGATCGCCGGCTTCGTCGCTTCCCAATCCATCATCATCCCTGTCATCCTGATGATGATTCTCATTTACTCGTCCCAGATGGTCATCTCCGCGATCGCCATGGAGAAACAGAACAAAACCCTGGAAACGCTGCTGACTGTGCCCATTTCCCGGGCCACGATCGTCTCCGCCAAAATGCTCGCCGCCGGACTGGCCGGATTGCTTTCGGCCGCGATCTATATGGTGGGGTTCCGCAGCTATATGGGCGGCGTGATGGGCGGCATAGCTAACGCACCCGGCGTCTCCCAGGTCGTTCAGAAGCTCGGCTTGGCTCTCGACGCCAAAGCTCTCGTTGTCCTCGGGGTGTCGCTTTTCTTCGCCATTCTTTGCGCGCTAGCCTTGGCCACCATTCTTGGTGTCCTGGCCGAAGATTTCCGCAGCGCCCAGAGCCTGATCATGCCCATGATCTTTCTAATCATGATCCCTTATTTTATCTCGATGTTCACCGATCTGAAATCCCTCCCCCTGCCCGTAAAGATCTTCCTCCTGGCCATTCCCTTTTCTCATCCGTTCTTGGCGACGCAGAATATTTTTCTTGAAAACTACGGGGCCGTCTTGTTCGGCATTCTCTATATGGCGCTTTTCTTTACCGTCATGGTCGTGATCGCCGCCCGGATCTTCTCCACGGACAGAGTCTTAACCATGAAACTTCGCTGGAGAAAGAAGAAAGTGGTGTTGTAAGCAGGCCTGCTCGGGGAAGCCTCCGGCCGACGGAATGACCTCCACCGCGGCCGGGACGAACAGGTTGTCGAAGATTTCCATTGGTACCTTCTCCATTCGACGGCAGCCCACGCCTTTCCAGAAGGGGTCTACTATCAAGAGCGGACGGCCTGGGGTGAGACGATCCCTCATGCTACGGGCGCAAGCAACTACGCCTTGCTCCTACGGCACATGCTCGTGCATGAGACCGGCGATGAGCTCCATCTATTGCCGGCCGTGCCAGATTGGTGGCTGGGAGAAGGCAAGGAAATTCGAATCGAGCGCGCACCCACGCATTTCGGCCTGATGAGCCTGGTCGTGCGAGGCACGGCTTCGGGAGTCAAAGTGGATTTCACGCCGCCGCAGCGCGAACAGCCAAAAAAAATCATCCTGCATCTTCCCAAATCACGGCCCTTAGGAGGAAAGCTCGAGGGCGTCAAGATCCTCTACCGCCCCGACCAGAAAAAGCGCTGGGACTTCGAGACCGTCGTCCGGCTTTATCAAGAAAAAGCGCCGGCTCTCTTCAAAGATTAAACTATTAGCAAATTATTGAAGAAAGCGATTATTTTTTATACAACACTTTGCCGCCGACGATCGTCGCCACGACCTCGGCCTTCAGGATCTCGTCCTCGGGGCAGGTCATGATGTCCTTGGAGAAGACCGTGATATCGGCGAGCTTTCCCGGCGCGAGTGAGCCCTTGATCGTCTCCTCGAAGGCGGCAAAAGCAGCGTTTAAAGTGTACGATCGGAGCGCTTCCTGGCGTATCATTATCTGGGCGGGAAAGAACGTCTCGCCGTTCTTCATTTTCCGGGTGACGCTGGCGTAGAAGCTCGGCAGCGGATCGACGTCTTCGACCGGCGCGTCCGTCCCGTTGGCGATGACGGCGCCCGTATCTATGAGCTTCCGCCAGACATAAGCGCCCTCCTCGGCCCTCTTCGGGCCAAGCCGCTTGAGAACCCACGGCCCGTCCGATGTGCAGTGGATACCCTGCATGGCGGCGATCACCCCAAGCTGACCGAAGCGAGATATATCGGGAAGGCTCAGGTGCTGGGCATGTTCGATCCGCCACCGCGTGTCCTTCTTGTCCGGATGGGCCTTGAAGGCTTCCTCGTAAATGTTCAGCGTCTCCCGGTTGGCCCGGTCGCCGATGGCGTGGACGCAGAGTTGGAAACCGTTCTCGATGGCGATCCTGGCCGTCTCTTTTAGCTCTTCGATGGAATCCGTGTTGAGCCCGGTGCTTGTCGGCAGGTCTTCGTAAGGCTCAAGCAGCCACGCTCCATGGGGGCCGAGGGCGCCGTCGATCAAGCGCTTGATGGACCGCACGGAGAGATGGTTGTTCCCATAGCCGGCGAGCTTGAGCTCGGCCGCCTTTTCCAGGAGCTGCTTGTTGCCTTCGCTGAGCATGACATAGAGGCGGACGCCGAGTTTGCCCTGATCGATGATTTTCTTATAAAGCTCGATGGTTCCCCACCCCGCGCCCGCGTCATGGACGGTGGTCAGTCCCTTGGAAAGGCATTCCTGGTTGGCAAGTTCTACAACTTTCAGCCGCTCAGCCTCTCTTTCCTCCGCCGTTCGAGCACTGAGGGTCCTGGAGATCGGACCCCGGAGCAAGCCCTGGGCGGTTTCGAGGAAAGCGCCGATGGGTCTTCCCTTGGCATCTTTGATGATCTCGCCGCCAGGGGGGTTGGCCGTCTTGGCCGTGATCTTGGCTATTTCCATGGCCTTGGCATTGGCCAGGCTGGAATGTCCGCTGGCGTGGGTCAGCAGGACGGGGTTGTCCGGCGAGACCTCGCTCAGCCCGTCGTGGACCGGAAGCCCGTTGACGTTGGGCTCGGGCGCCTTATCCCATTTCTCCTGGTGCCAGCCGCGTCCGGTGATCAAATCGCCGGGCTTGGCCTTCTTCGCGGCTTCGGCGACCAGGGCTACGATGTCGTCCCAACTCTTGGCCTTGGTGAGATCGAGCGAGAGCTTCGACTGGCCGATGCCCGTGAAGTGGAGATGGGCATCGATAAGGCCGGGCGTCGCCAGGCGGCCCTGGAGATCGATAACCTCTGTCGAAGGCCCGATGTATTTTTTGATCTCTGCGGCCGTGCCGACCGCGGCGATGGTCCCTCCGCGAGCGGCCAGGGCTGCCGCTTCGGGTTTGGCCTCGTCCATGGTCACGATCTTTCCATTCGTGATAACAAGGTCGGCCGGCTCCGGCTTCTTGGCGCAGCCGGAAGCCGACGCGACAAGCCCGATGAGGATGGCGATAAGATAAAAACGATAGGTGGAGTTTTTTCGAATCATGTGGTCGAGCCTCCTTTCTTCTTTTTTATATGAGTTTGGCCGCTTTTGCAATAGGCGCGGCCCGCAGAGACGAATCGACGCCGGAGCTTGAGGCCCGGGCCCGCCCGCCGACCAAGAAAAACGCCGCGCCCGTTGTCTAATCATTGGAGGTGTTTTTGCGCCTCTCGGAAGGAGCCGGCATGAAGAAACGATATCTTTTCTTTTTGATCCTCTCGGTCTTGCCCCTGGCGAGCTGCGGCACGCTGGATATCAAGAGCCAATGGCGCGACACAGCGATCGCGATCGACGGAAGGAGCGACGATTGGCAAGGACGGCTGTGGTCCGTGGAGGACACGAGCCTTGCGGTCGGCGTTCTCAATGACGAGACGTTTCTCTACTTCTGCGTAACGGCCGAGGACGCACGCGCAGCCGGCCAGGTGCTGCGCCAAGGCCTCATTGTCTGGTTTGACCCCAGAGGAGGCAAGGACAAGGTCCTGGGGATTCATTATCCCCTGGAGAGGGGCTGGCAGGATTTCAACGTTCCCTCGAAGGGAGAAACGGGCAATCAGGAAGCCCGGCGGCAGGCGCTTCAGGAAATCCGCAACGAGCTCGAGATCCTCGGGCCGGGACGTGACGAGAAAGTGCGCCTCCGCCTGGACGAGGCGAAAGGAATCGAGGCCGCCTTTCAAACGCGCGGCCGGTTCGTCTATGAACTGAAGGTGCCCTTGGCGAAGGGCGATGGAACGCCCTATGCCGTCGACATTGCGGAAGGGAAAATCGTCGGCGTAGGCTTCGACTCGCCGCGGCTTGACTTCATCGTGCCCGGACGCGGCATGGGAGGCCGGAATCCCGGCGGCATCGGCCCCGGGATGCCGGGGCGGTATCCCGGCCGGGCCGGCATGGGCCGGGGAATGCGTAACGCCGAGCCGATCAAGCTCTGGATGAAGGTCGAACTGGCCGCTCATGGCAATGGCCTGCGTGTCTCAAACTAGGGGACGCGATGCCGTGCTCCAATTTTAGAATTGGGCATTAACGGCGTTTCCTCACCTGCCCGCCGGATATATTGCCGGGCCCGAGAATTTCCCTTAAAATGCAGACATGAGGAAAATCCGGCGCCCGGCTTTCTTGAATATCGGGCCGACGGAACGAATGTCCTTCTTTGGCGTTCCTGAAAATCAATGAAAATGAAAATCGATCAAGAGGCTTTTGATCCCGAAAGGTTGGCGAGAAAGCTCGGCCAGGACAAGCCGGGACTCCAAGCCCAGCTGAAAATGGTGCCCGAGCCGCGGCCCGGCCAGAAAGTTTATACCGAGGTCGAGGAGACCTGCTTGAAAGCCGGGGTCATGCTTCTGCTGTATCGTCGCCAGGGCTTATGGCATATGGTGCTCATCCGCAGGCCCAGCACCGTGCTCTATCATAAAGACCAGATCGGATTTCCGGGAGGTCAGCTGGAACAGGGAGAAAATTTTGAGCAGGCGGCGCTTCGCGAGACCTGGGAGGAATTGGGTGTTTATCCGGATCAGATACAAATTATCGGCAGCCTGACACCTTTATATATTCCGCCGAGCAACTTCTGTATCTATCCGGTCGTCGCCGCGGCGAGCGGGCCGCTCTCTTTCAAGCCGCATCCGGAAGAAGTCGCTGAGGTCATCCAAGTGCCGCTCAGCCACTTCCTGGATCCTGATCATGTCCGCCGAGAGACCTGGAGGATCGACGGCCGGCCGGTCGAGGTGCCGTTCTACTCTTTCGAGCATCATAAGATCTGGGGTGCAACGGCCATGGTTCTGGCAGAATTCCAGGAAATCTTCGAATCCCTATAAATATTGGGGTCAAAGCCACACGGCCCTTGGAATCCAATTTTGGGTTCCCCCTCCAAATTGACTTTCATCGCCAAGATTGATTAAATTATCCGATTCGGATGAAAGGAGATTATTTTCATGAAACAATGGACTCTATTTTTTGCCGCCGCAATTTTATTGCTGAGTTTTTGCGCTAAAAAGGAGACGCCGCCGCCCGTCCGGCAGGACGTCAATCCCTTCTTCTCCGCCTGGACTGCGCCGTTCGAGACGCCCCCGTTCGATCGGATCAAGGAGGCGCACTATCTGCCGGCGTTTAAAGAAGGGATGGCCCAACAGCTCAAAGAAATCGACGTCATTATCAGCACGGCCGAGCCGCCGAGTTTTGCCAATACCGTCGACGCGCTGGACCGGAGCGGCGCGTTTCTCACCAAGGTCAACAATGTCTTCTCCAACCTGACCGCGGCCAACACAAACGATGAACTGCAGAAGATCCAAAAAGAGGTCGCTCCTCTCCGCGCCAAGCACCGGGATGACATCGGCTTGAACCCGAAACTCTTCTTGCGGATCAAAGCCGTCTACGAGCAAAAAGCCAAACTCAGTCTGATGCCCGAGCAGGACAGGCTTCTGGAAAAAACCTACAAGGACTTTGTCCGGGGCGGCGCCAACCTGGACGACGCCAAGAAGGCCGAATTTCGAAAGATCAATGAAGAGTTGGCCGTCCTCACCCAAAAATTCAGTGAGAACGTCTTGAAAGAAGACAACAATTTCAGGCTGGTGATCGAAAAACAGGAGGATTTGACCGGACTGCCCCAGTCCGTGATCACCGCCGCCGCCGAGGCGGCCAAGGCCAAAGGACTCGAAGGGAAATGGGTGTTCACGCTGCACAAGCCCAGCCTGATTCCTTTTCTTCAGTATTCGGCCAAGCGCGACTTCCGGGAAAAAATCTTTAAGGCCTTCATCAATCGCGGCAACAACAATAATGAATATGACAACAAGGCCGTCCTAACCAAGATCGCCTCGCTCCGGGTGAAAAGAGCCAACCTGTTGGGGTATAAGACGCATGCCGATTTCGTCCTCGAGGAAAACATGGCCAAAAATCCCGAAGGCGTCACCAAGCTTCTCAACCAGCTCTGGACGCCCGCCTTGAAAATGTCCAAACAGGAAGCCAAGGAGCTTCAGAATTTGATCGGCCAGGAAGGCCAGAACTTCAAGCTCGAGCCCTGGGACTGGTGGTATTACGCCGAGAAGCTCAAAAAGGCCAAGTATGAGCTGGACGACGAAATCCTGAGGCCTTACTTCAAGCTGGAGAACGTCCGCGACGGCGCCTTCGCCGTGGCCGGCAAGCTCTTCGGCATCCAATTTGTCGAGCGGACGGATATCCCCAAATACCATCCCGACGTGAAGGTCTTCGAGGTCAAAGAGGCCGACGGGACGCATATTGGAATCCTCTATACGGACTACTTCCCCAGGTCCAGCAAACGCGGCGGTGCCTGGTCCAATACCTTCCGCGACCAGCATGTCCGGGATGGAAAGAACATTACGGCCCTGGTCTCCAACAACGGCAATTTCTCGATGCCGGCCGGCGATAGGCCCTCTCTCCTGACCTTCGAGGAGGCAACGACCTTGTTCCATGAATTCGGCCATGCCCTGCACGACCTCCTTTCCAAATGCACCTACGAATCCATCACCGGGACGAACGTGCCCCGGGATTTCGTGGAGCTGCCGTCCCAGATCATGGAAAACTGGGCGTCTGACCCGGAAGTCATCAAAACTTATGCCAAGCATTATCAGACCGGCCAGCCCATCCCTCAGGAGCTCGTGGATAAGATCAAAAAATCCGATCTCTTTAACCAGGGCTTTGCCACCGTCGAATACCTGGCCGCTTCCTTCCTGGATATGGATTGGCATACGCTTGCCGACGCCACGGAACAGGATGCCTTGCCGTTCGAGGATGCCTCGATGAAAAAGATCGGCCTGATCCCCGAGATTGTCGTCCGCTACAGAAGCCCGTATTTTTCACATATCTTTTCGGGCGGGTATTCGGCCGGCTATTACAGCTACATCTGGTCCGAGGTCTTGGATGCGGATGCGTTTCAAGCCTTCAAAGAAACGAGCCTGTTCGACCAGAAGACGGCCCAGAGCTTTAGAGACAACATCCTGGCCAAGGGCTATACGGATGACCCGATGACTCTTTACAAACGGTTTCGCGGAAGAGAGCCCAAGGTCGAGCCGCTGCTCAAACGAAGAGGATTTATTCAATAATAGAAATTTTCCGTGGCCCGGCGCCCGAGGAAAAGCCGCTAGATGACGATGCTGCCCTCGAGATAGAGAACGGCTTTGCCGCTGATTTTTACCCGGTCTTTGAGATGCTCACAGAACAGCTCACCGCCCCGTTGAGAAACTTGGAGGGCATGCAGCTTCTTTTTATGGAGCTTTTCGGCCCAGTACGGGATGAGCAGAGTGTGGGCATAGCCCGTCACGGGGTCTTCAGCCACGCCGGCCTGCGGGACGAAAAATCGGGAGACAAAATCGACGGAATCGCCGCGGGCCGTAATGATCGCTCCAAAAGTCGGCACCTCCAGAAGCTTCTTGATGTCGGGCTTCATCCTCCTGACCTCGGCTTCGGACCGAAAGACCAGAAGAAATGTCCGGTTGAACAAGACCTCTTGAGGGGCGATCGGAAAAACCTCGAGCAGCGTCCCGGGCGACGTTTGAGGGGCCGGCTTGTTGGCCGGGAAATTCATCGAGATAAGGTCGCCTTCTCTCGTCACAATCAGCTCGCCGCTTCGCGAATGAAAAACGATCTTATCGAGATCCTTCTCCAGATAATGAAAAATGACGAACGCCGAGGCCAGCGTCGCGTGTCCGCAGAGATCCACCTCATTGGTCGGCGTCATCCAGCGGATATGGTAGCGATCCGCCTCCTTCACGAAGAAGGCCGTTTCCGAGAGGTTATTCTCGGCGGCGATATTCTGCATCACGGCGCTGTCCGGCCATTTGTCCAGCGGACAGACGGCCGCGGGATTTCCGGAAAAAAGCTTATCGGAAAAGGCGTCAACCTGGTAGATGGGGATGCGCATCGTCTCCTCCTCAAGTTCCTTTTTTGCCGAGCTCGAGAGTCTTCAGCATTTTGGGGAGGAAATCCTTTTTCGGTTCGAAACCGGTGACCCGGAGATCCTCGACCTCTTTTCCGTCGGCGGCCAGGAAGACCAGCGTCGGAAAGCCCTTGACCAGGTATTTTTGGCAGACGGCCTTGGCCTCTAGGTCCTTGGCCGACGTCGAATCCACCTTGAGCATGACAAAGCGCTTCGAGGCTTCGATCACCTCGGGCTCGGAAAACGTTTTCTTGTCCAGTTCCTTGCAGGCGATGCACCAGTCTGCCCAGAAATCGATCAGGACGGGACGGCCGGTGCGGGCGGCCTCGGCAATTTTTTCTTCAGAATAGGCAAACCATTGGACAGTGTTGGTCACAGCCGCGGCACCTTTTTCCATGACGAGGTCTTGCGTCCTGGCGGCGATTTCCTTATCCAGATAGCCTTGGATTCCGCTCGCCGCGACATACAATCCGATGCCGAAAAAGATGATGCCGACGATATTGCGGATGTAGGGGAACGCCTTGCCGGGCGTCTTCGTCGGCTCGATCCAGGCCATATAGATGCCGGCCACAAACATCGTCAGGGCCACGGCTAAACTATAGAAAAGAGGGCTGGGAAAGAGCGGCTTGAGAAAATAGATGGCCATGGCGATGAGGATAAAACCGAAGATGGTGCGGACCCAGACCATCCACGCCCCGGACCTGGGCAGCCGGCTGATGCTTCCGGAAAATATTCCCAGGAACAGGAAGGGGACGCCGAGCCCGAGGGCCAGGACAAAGAACAGCAAAAATCCCAACAGCAGGTTGCCCTTGTCGCCGACGTAAGTCAGAAGCCCGAGGACGAAGGGGCCGATGCACGGCGCCGCCACGATGCCCACGGTCAGGCCCATGAAGAATGTCCCGAAGAAACCCTTCCGCGATCCGCCGGCGATCTTGTTGAGAAACGCCGGCACGCGCAGCTCATAGACATTGAACATGCTCAGGGCCAGGATGATCATGATCAGGGCGATGCCGATGAGCACGGGCGGGTACTGCAAGGCCGTGCCGAACAGGCTGCCTGTAAACGCCGCGATCATGCCCAGGATGGAGTAGGTCACGGCCATCCCGATGACATAGAGCACGGAATGGGCCACGACGCTCCCTTTTTTGCCCTGGGACTGGCCGCCGAAGTAACTGATCGTGATGGGGATGATCGGATACACGCAGGGTGTCAGGTTGAGCGCCAGCCCGCCCAAAAAGACGAGAAGAAACATCAAAAAAAGCCCTTTTCCTTCGAATTTTCCGGGCGTTTTCGCGGTATCTCCTGCGATGCGTTCGGCCGGCTGAGCGGATTTTTGGACATCCGCCGAAGGCGTCGCAGTCGAAGCCACGGCCGGCGAGGGAGGCGTCAGGGTCGGCTCTTTTATCGGTGAGAGAGTTTTTTGTTCCTGGCCGACTTCCTTCGAGGCGCCGGCCTGAGGTGTCTCCGCGGTCATCCCAACAGCCGCTTCGACGGGAATTTTCCGGCTGAACGCGATGTCCGTGGGCGCCAGGCAGGAACGCTCGTCGCAGGCCTGGTAGCCGACCCGTCCTTCGATCAACAGCTCTTTTTCCTTGAAATCGGCGGCCAGACTGATGGATGTCTTGATCTCGATTTTGCCTTCATAGATGGACAGGGGATTTTCCGAGAGCTCCAGCTTTCTCATCTCGGCCGGAGGAAAGATCACTCGGCCGAAGCTGACCCCCTTTTTCGGGGCAAAATCGACGGTCGTCGGGATGAGGAAATCTTCTGTCGGCTGGTCGGAATTGATGTGATAGGGCGCCCGGATGCTGAGCTCAAGCGACAGTTCGTAGGTCTGGCCGGGCTTGAACTTCTCGGCCGACGGAATGACCTTCACGGAAACAATGGGTTCCTCGCTCTGGGCCCGGACAAACAGGCCTAGAACAGACGTCAGCGCTATCAATAAATAAAAGCGTTTCATGGCAACTCCTAATCGTTCAGGCAGGGCATAATATAGATAGGTTCAGGAATGTTGTCAACGCCCCCCCCAATTTCGAGGACGGGCGTTTCATTTTCAATAAATATTTACCCGCGGTTGGCCCCGCTCAACCCCAGACGGTCCTCAGACGGGTCAATTCGATCCCGTCGGAGGACCGGAAAATCTGATGGAGAAACGTGCGCGGCGATGATCGGGGGACTTCCTGGATTTTTGAGACGATTCGATCTCCGTAAAATGCTTCGGCCCGATAGGACACTTCGACATCCAGCGGACGGAGAGAGCCCAAGATTTCCGGCGAGGCGGCTTCCAGGGCCCATTCGATGTAGACGACATTGTTGACGTGGCGGTTAAAATCCAGGTCCTTGACGAGGACCGGGAGCGTGAGTTCGTGCTCGGCTTTTTCCAGCTCGGGCAGCGTCAGGAATTCATCCTCGATGGCCCTCTTGTGAAAGGTCAAGTCGTCCGGAACAAAATCATTCAACCGGACGGGCTGCTTGCTGTCCAAATCGATCAGAACCCATGAGGTCGTGGCCGCCAGCATGGGATGGCCTTCCTCATCCGAGACTTCGAAATCTCGCAGGGCAAAAATCCCTTTTTTCCCCGAGGGCCAGGTCGAAACCTCGATACGCTGGCCATGGACAGGATAGCGGACGACCTTAATATGATAGCGGGACAAGAGCCAGGTCAGACGATTTCTCAGAAGATCGGTCACTCCTAGGCCCAGGGATCCCGCGTGATCTCCGGCCGCGTCCTGAAGATAATTGAGCAAGGACTGCATTTGGGCGTAGCCGGAGGCATCCACCTCATAGGTATGGACAGCATATTTTTTTCTGAAGGGCTCGTTCATGGAAACCTCTATCTAATATCAATGCATTAATTAAAATGACATCCCCGTTCGGGCGCCGCCTAGGCCGCCCGCAGCCCCCGGGCCCCGGGGAACCAGTCCCGTCGGTTCCCCCCGT
>CAZIDN010000048.1:8265-27942 GCA_964537875.1 uncultured Eubacteriales bacterium | reverse complement strand
CGGCTGACCGACCTGTTTTCTTTTTTCTTGTCCAATCATGGAAATCAAAGAAGAAGGAAATATCGCGGTTAGATCTAGACATCCGACAAATCCGTCAGCTTTTTAAATCCGGCTCCAGTTTTTCCGCGATCTTATTTCTTGGGTTTAACGGGAACGGGGCGCCAATTTTTGCCGACGGCGACAAACACGACTTCCGCCTCCGTGACCTTGACCCTTTTCTCGTCCTCGGCGCGTGTCGCCTCAACGATGACCTTCGTCGTCACCGAGGTCCGGCCGATTCTCAGTGTTTCCGTATAAAAGCTGACGATATCTCCCACGAACACGGGTTTATGAAAAACCACCTTGTCCATGGCCACGGTCACAAAATTGTGCGGGCCGCATGAGCGGCGCGCCTCGATGGCCCCCGCCATGTCGATCTGGCTCAGGATGACGCCTCCGAAGATCGTCCCATATTTATTCGTATCGCGGGGCAAGAGAGTCACCCGGAGTGTCGGATCATGGTTCGCATCCATAATTCCCTCCATCACTTTAGGATAAAGACTACATCTTACCAGAAAAGAGAATTCGCAGACAGGGCCGGATTCCTCCCGGCAAAAGTGTCCAGACGCTCTCGTAGATACATCGCTTTATGCTCCTTGGAAGGATGGCAGGGAGCGTAGCGACCGTTGGAAGGAAACCCTAGGTAAGGGTTTCCTTCCAAGAGTGTCCGGCCGCCCTTGACCGCTATTTTTGAGTGTGATAATTTTGTCCTAAGTACATCCGATGATGACTCTCTCAAGATTCGCTTGATCATCGATCTCGATAAGGAGAAGAAACATGCCCGACGTCGACGAAATCAAGGAAGCAAAAAAATATTTTGCCGATATCCCCCAAAAAACAGAAGAATTCTTTCTCAAAGGATCCGGCTCCCTGGACTGGGGGATGAAAAACAGGCTGTCGAGGATTTTCAATCCGGACTCCGGCCGGACCGTCATGCTGGCCATCGATCATGGCTATTTTCAGGGACCCACGACGGGGTTGGAGCGCATCGACCTGACGATCCTTCCCCTAGTGCCCTATGCAGACACCCTCATGTTGACGCGGGGAATCCTCCGGAGCATCATTCCTCCGTCCGTTTCAAAATCGATCGTCCTCAGGGTTTCCGGCGGCACCAGCATTCTCAAGGAGCTGTCCAACGAGGACATCGCGGTGGATATCGAGGATTCCCTCCGGCTGAACGTCTGTGCCATGGCCGTCCAGGTCTTTATCGGCGGTGAACACGAACGAGAGTCGATCATCAACATGACCAGGATGGTCGACCTCGGCACACGCTATGGCATTCCGACGCTGGCCGTGACGGCCGTCGGGAAGGACATGGTCCGAGATGCGCGCTACTTCAGGCTGGCCACCAGGATCTGCGCCGAGCTGGGCGCCCATTATATCAAGACCTATTACGTCGAGGATGGATTCGACACGGTGTGCGCCGCCTGCCCGGTGCCTATTGTCATGGCGGGGGGCAAAAAGATCCCGGAATTGGAGGCCTTGACCATGGCCCACAAAGCGGTCCAAGCAGGAGCGGCCGGTGTCGACATGGGGCGGAATATCTTTCAATCGGAAGCGCCCATCGCCATGATCCAGGCCGTAAGGGCGGTTGTCCATAGGAATGAATCGCCGACAAAAGCCTATGACCTTTATCAGACGCTCAAAAGCCAAAAATAAAGCGGGACGCGGATCAAATAAAGGATTTGCCTTGCCCGATTAGCATCGCCCAAAAAAATGAAAGTTTCCATCTGGCATAACAACAAAGATATCAATATAGAGGAAACCCCCACGCCGAAGCCCGGCCCGAAAGAAATGCTCGTCAAAGTCCATTCCTGCGGGATATGCGGAAGCGATATCGTTGAATGGTACAGGCTTCCCCGGGCGCCGCTCGTCCAGGGGCACGAAATCGGCGCGGAGGTCGTTGAAGTCGGTAAATCCATAAAGAATTATCGGCCCGGCGACAGGGTGATGATCGCCCCTAAAGTGCCCTGCCTGAAATGCTTTTATTGCAAAAACGGGCACTACCCCGCCTGCTCCAATGTCAAAGAGCGGCTGCCCGGCGGTTTTGCCCAATACATTCTCGTTCCCGAAGTCCTGGTGGAAAAAGGGACCTATCGGCTACCGGACAGCATCAGCTATGATCAGAGCACCTTCATCGAGCCCCTGGCCTGCGTGGTCAGGGCCCAACATCTGGCGGGAATCAAACAAGGCCAGACGGTCCTGGTGATGGGGTGCGGGATGTCCGGACTCCTGCATGTCAAATTGGCGCAAACAAAAAAGTGCACGATCGTCGCCACGGATATCAACAAGACAAGGCTGGAATTTGCGACGAAGGTCGGGGCGGACAGGGCTATCGACGCATCCGAGAATGTTCCCGAGCGCTTGACGGCAGAAATCGGCAGAAAAGCGGATGTCGTGGTCCTGTGCACTTCGGCTCTTTCGGCGATCGATCAAGCCTGGAAATGCTCGGATAAAGGCGGCTGCATTGTCTTCTTCGCTGTCCCGGGCCCTGACAAGCCGGTGACCATACCGATTAATAATTTTTGGACCCAAGAGATTAAGATTCTCACATCCTATTACTGCGGGCCTCCCGATATCACGGAAGCCATAAAGCTTTTAAAAGTCGGAACGATCGAAGTGGACGACATGATTACGCACAGGCTTCCCCTCAAAGATATCGAAAAAGGTTTTCGGCTGGTGATTGAGGGGCAAGAATCCATCAAGGTCATCATCCGACCCAACGAGGAATGAAAAGACAAGAGTCGCTCTTGGAGTCCTAGCCTGGAGAGTCGAATGAAATTGCGGCATGTCGGGCTGACTTCCCGTTCCGAAAAGAATTCTGACAAGTTCTTCGGGGAGCTGTTAGGGCTCGAAAAGCTGGAGCCTAAAACGCTCCCCGCCCTATTGTCTCAAGCCCTATTCAACGTGAATGCCGATCTCAAAGTCATCAATTACATGAGCGATCATGCCCATTTCGAGATATTCATTCACGTTCTTGAGAAAAGCTGCGTCAGACCTATCGAGCACGTTTGCCTGGACGTGGATGACCTGGCGGCGTTTGTCCAAAAATGCCGCAGCTTGAACGTGAACGTTCTCCAGGTTCCCAAAGGAGATGCCCTGCTGACGTTCATCAGCGATGACGACGGCAATCTCTTTGAGATCAGAGAAAGAAAATAGCTAAATCCGGCGCCCGGCCTATTCGAAGACGAGGATTTCCACCCGTCTGTTCTGGGCTCGTCCTTCCTTCGAAGTATTGTCTGTGATCGGCGTCGAGCTGCCAAAACTGATTACCTGCATCCGATGGAGAGGAACCCGATGCTGTTTATACAGGTATTCCATGGCGGCTTCGGCTCTTTGCTTTCCTAAAAGCAAATTCCAGGCCTCCGGCCCCGTGCTGTCCGTATGCCCCTGGATCTCAAGATAAACGCCGCGATCCTGGGCGATGAGCGCCTGGACGAATTTGTCCAATGTCGCCTTGGCCTCAGGGCTGAGCTCGAAGCTGTCGACCTTGAACTTCGATTCGTTGTTCTTGAGGATCTCCTTGGCAATCAGCTTTCCCTGGGCGAATTTTCTGACCTCTTCGATTTTGCCGTCAACGGCCTTGAACTGGGAATCGTGCTGGCTGATGAGAGAGCCGATCGAGGCCAGCCGCTCATCATGCTCTTTGATCCTTTTCTGGTTTTCCTCGACGGACGTTTCCACTCCCTCCACCTTTTTATCCAAGGCCGCGATCTCTGTTTGGACCAGTTTCTTTGTGGCGCAGCCCGTGACAGAGACGAGCCCGATGAGGATCACGGCCCCGGCGAAAAAGGTTAATGCGTTTCTCTTCATGTTAGCCTCCATGATCTTTGGATAGACGATCGACAAAACGTCTTAACAATCTATTATATCGTATTCATCACCTCCTTGCCTAGCCAAATCTCTCGACCCGATGCTCCTCTAATACCCGGCCCGGGTCCTGGCCTGGTATTTCTTGTTCGAAGTGACGACCCTAATTTTTCGATACTCATTTTTCGAGTCTTTATAAGACGTATATCCAATCATGTATTGATGGCCCATCTCTTTTTTGATCTCTTCGAAAGCGGCGTTGATTTCCTCGGGCTGGTTGATGAAAAAGGCCTTTCCGCCCGTCGCTTGAGAAAATTTTTCAAGCGTGGCGATGATTCCGGTCGAGGTAAGCGTCGGATCGCGTTTGTACGTCTTTAAATATTGCTCGCTGAGCGGGATTTTATACCCGATGGTGTAGAGCGGCACATCGACCCGCCTGGCGATTTCGACGGCCTGGTCGGGAGACGTGCGGCTGTCATTCTCGATACCGTCCGTGATCAAAAGGAGCGCCCTTTTATCATTCTTCCCTTTATTGGCAAATTCCGGGGATACGGCAACGGCATCATTCAGGGCCGTCTGTCCATACGCCGCGGTTTTCTCCAGCTCGGCCAGAAATTGGCTTTTATCGGTCGAGAACTTGGCCGCCACTTCCACTTCGCCGTCGGCAAAAATCAAGAGCGAGACCTCATCCTGGGGGCTGAGAAGTCGGGTTAGGAGTCGCTTGAGCGCTTCCTTGCTTTCTCTGAGTTTGTCCTGAAGGGCCATGCTCCCGCTGACATCGAGGAGGACGGTCAGGCTCAGGGGCGCCGCAAAGTCGTGCTTGAAATACGTGATGTCCTGCTTTTTGTCATTTTCATAGACCGTGAAATCTTTCTCCGTCAGGTCGTTGATATACCTGCCCTTCTTATCCTGAACGGTGACGGCGATGGAGATGGCATTGACGGAAAGGTTGTAGGCCAGGCCCTCCTTTTTCTCTTGTGGAAAGGACGGCTGGAAAGCAGCGCCGATCGCGGCCGCGAAAAGGAAAAAGAAAAAGGCCCTTCGATTTGGTTTCATAGCGATTCTTATGTAACGGCTTTAAAAATACTTATAACACACGAAAAATGAAGATTCAATGAAATCCGAAAATCCCGCTTGGAGGATCGGTTTTTTTTGATCTACAAATCCAGGTTCATCTTTCTCAGCAGATCATTATATCTTGGATCCAAACGTATGCTATCCAGGAACGGATCGACTTTCATCTCATAGACACTTGGCCCGCGCTCTGCATAAGCCCGATACAGCCAATTGAAACCCTGATCGACGTCCCCAATTGAAAAATAAAGGCGGGCGACATCATAGGCAGAGACAATTTCTTTTTTTGATCTCTCGACGAGTTCGTTAATAATTTTTTGGGTCTCGGCTCTTCTTCCCATCTTGGCATAGACAATGCCCAGGCCGGCGGTCGCATCGATTTTTTGAAATATCTCCAATGCTTGATCATACATCGATTTGAGATAGTAGGCGCCTCCCAAATAGGCTGTGGCATCCGTTGCTTCGGGAAATTTTTCGATGGTTTTTCTCAATATCTCTATCGCCTGGTCATACCGCCGGGCATTTAGGTGTATAAGTCCGACATTCGTCTGAATTCTTGCAGAAAGAGGGTCAAGGTCGCGCGCCAGCTCCATCTCTGATATGGCCTGACCAAAACGGCCTTTGCTCACTAGGACAAACGCGAAAAAAGCATGGGCGGGCGCATAGGCAGGATTGAGCTCGATGGCCCTTTGGAATTCCATCTCAGCGGCCAGCCAGTTATATTCAAAGAAAAATCTGACGGAGGCCAGCGAACAATGAGCCTCGGCCAGGGCCTCGTCGATCTGAAGCGCCTGCAATGAGCTATTCAATGCTTTTGTGTAGCAGTCTTTTGACGGCAGAAGTCCGTTGCTGGCCAGGACAAAGTACGAGTCGGCAATTCCCGTATAGGCCAAGGCATAGCCTGAATCCTCTTGGATGGCCGATTCAAAAAGCTCGATTGCTTTTAACAAATTGTCTTTGCCCCTCTTCCCCCACAACAACCGGCCCTGGAGGTATAAGGTGTAGGCTTTCAGGTTGTCCGTCGGCCTTTTGGCCAGTTCTTTTTTTTCTTCCCCCAAAAGCTTGATCTTCATAGCCCTGATGATCTTTTGGGCGATATCATCCTGGATGGCGAAGATGTCTTCCATATTGCGGTCATACTGGTCGGACCAGATTTGGGAGCCGTCCTCGACTCTGGTGAGCCTGGCCGTAATTCGCAGCTTATCTTGAAGCACTTGGACGGTCGCCCCGAGGATGTGTTTCACGCCGAGCTCGCGACCGATCTCACGGACGCCCAATTTTTTTTCTTGGAAGAAGAAAGAAGACGTCCTCGACGGGACCCAGAGTTCCTTGATATTGGACAAAGCATTGATGAGCGAATCCGGGATCCCTTTGCACAGATATTCATGATCTTTTGTCGGGCTCAAGTCCTCAAAAGGAAGCACGGCGATGGAGGGCTTTTCGGGCTTGGCCGGAGCTGCTCCTTTCCGGGAAATCACGAGCTGGATGACGAGCGCTGCCAAGATGACCACGGCCGCGACAATCAGGCCGGGGACGAGGATTTTCTTCGGCCTGAATTTGACCGTGATTTCTTTTGTCGGACGGGCCATCTTCTTCGCCACGATCCGCTCTGTCGTCGGGAGGGACTTTTCGAGCTTCTCCAGTTCTTCGCGGATTTCAATGGCGTTTTGGTATCGTCTGGCCTTGTCCTTTTCCAGGCATTTGAGGATGACATCGCTCAAGGCGTCAGGGACGTTGGGGTTGAACTTTTTCGGGTTCTTGGGGATCGCCTCTTTATGCTTCATGGCAATGCCGAAGGCTGTTTCGCCCTCAAACGGCACGCGGCCTGTGGCCATCTCATAGAGGACGACCCCCAGCGAATAGATATCGGATCGATGATCAACGTCTTTTCCTTCCGCCTGTTCCGGGGACACATACTCCGGCGTCCCGATCCAGGCATTGGGGCCGGTGATGCCCTTCTCCAAGACCGATCTGGCGATCCCGAAATCCATGATCTTGGCAATCCCGCCCTTTTCGATCATGATGTTCTGCGGCTTCAGGTCCCGGTGAATGATCCCCAAGCTATGGGCTTCGGCCAGGCCGTCGCAGACCTGTTTTCCGACGCTGAGGACCGTAGCGATACTCAGCGTCCCTATCATTTGGATCATCATCTTGAGATTTTCGCCCGAGACATATTCCATCGTGATGAAGTGGGCGCCCTCGGCCTCGCCCAGGTCGAACACCGCGCAGACATTCTTATGTCTGACCTTACGGGCTAGACGGAGCTCGTTGCCGAATCTCTCGATGGCCTCTGAGCCAGATACCGAGTCCGGTCTTATCAGCTTGAGGGCGATTTTCTCGTTGATCTTGTAATCCAAGACCTTGTAGATCCGTCCCATGCCGCCGCGGCCGATCTCTTCGATGACCTGGTAACGGTTGGCAAAGACCGAGCCGGTGGTCAGCTCTTCGGTAACGGTTATGACGGTTTCTGTCTGGCCGGCGGGGACTTCTTTTGCCGGACGCAGGGGCGTATCGCAGTTTTCGCAAATGCGAGCCCCTTCTTGATTCTCAAAACGGCAGAGGGGACATTGCATGGCCTTCACTCTCCCTTGCTTAGCTCTGCATAGAATAATTTTTTTTGGGGAAAGAGTCAAATTCGAAAAATATTATTCGGAGCCTCTATCGGCGCGCCTCCAGTTGTGATATGATCTCCGAAAAGACAAACGGAGGAATTTTGCGGAAAAGCAACAAAGCGTATAAGGGCGCGAAGAGAAGCCGAGAGCTTCTCCGGCAGCAAAGAAAAGAAGAAAAGAGGCGCAGGCGCTTAGCCAAGGATAAGACACCGGAGGAAGGCGGCGGGCTTCCCCCCAGCGAAGAAACCCCGGAATCTCAACCCCTATAGATCTGCGGAAGTCTACTCTTTCGGAATGCCGGCGCCTGGGGCGATCGAAAATCGATCCCATAGTTCCATCCTGCTCCGCATGGCTCGGGAGCTTGCTATTTTCAAGCATTCAGGATCTGTGGTATAATAATAAGGACGTGGGCAATTCTATTCTCGGCGGCGAGCCTGTTTAAGCTCGCGGCAAGGAGGATACGATGAATGCAAAATCATCCTATGCTTTGATCGCGGGGCTCTTGTTCCTTCCCGTTTTGCTCCTCTCTCAAAATACGCCCCAAGCTGCGACGGAAGAAACCTCTGCTTTTATCAGCCATGTCGAAGGGATCGTTTCCTTCCAGAACTTTGAAAAAGCCGAACTCCATATGACCGTGAAGCCGGGAGACGCGCTCAACACGGGAAAAGGCATGGTCGAAGTCGATCTGGGAGATGGAAATTGGGTCCGATTGGGTCCGCATACCAGCGTTGTGTTCACGGATCTTCAAAAAGAATCCGCCACCCTCAGCGTCTGGCAAGGGAGTATTTATCTTCAATTGATGGACCAGACAGTTAAAGTTCGAAGTCCCCAGCGGGAGCATTCTTTTCGGGGACGGAGACTCTATAGGGTCGATGTGGAAAAGAACAAGACGGACGTGTACGAAGATCCGAGAGTCGTGGACAAATTCGATAGCTGGAGCCGGGGTCTCGCAGAGGAGACCATTGATCGAGAATACGAACCAGATCCATGGAGAGCCTACGCTTACGGCGGATGGATGGGATGGACGTTCTCCCCCTGGTGGCCTTGGTCAAGGCTTGACTGGGTCATGGGTTGGTCCCCATTTTGGTATCATTACAATCCTTATTTCTGGTCCCCTCACATTTGGCCGACGTGGTATTTTGGCTGGAATCCCTATTGGTCCTGGAACAGCTGGTATTACGGCTATTATCCCTATGACTATGGGTACGGGTACGGGTTTTACGGCAATTATTTTCCCGGCTTCTATGGTCGGTCCGGCCGGACCGTGATCCGGAAAGATCAGCTTCAAGAGCCGCGGGGAATCATCAGAAGGGCCAATCCCGTTTTACGATCGAGTCCGTCATCCCTGAGTCCGCGCGGAAAAATTTATCCTTCGAGAATCGCTCCGTCGAACAGAACGTCTTCGTCTCTCTCGAGTTCCCGGATCTATTCCAGACCTTCACGTTCCTATTCTCCCAGGTTGACCGTACCCCGTTCATTCTCCAACCCGTCTTATAGATCGTTCTCCGGGCCCTCCATTTCCAGGTCTTTCAGCCCGCCCTCGTCGGGCCGCTCATCCGGAGGAACGAGAAGAAGATAGGCCGGACGATCGCGCCGGCTGTTTCGCCAGAATCGCAGAGTGCGCGGGCTATTTGATTTCGTAGTGGGTGATGACGGTGATGTCGCTCACCTTGGGATGGTCTTCTCCAACCTCATCCAGCGGGATCTAAGGCCGCTGAATCCCTGATCCAGCGTTTGGAAATCTCGATGTCCCCCGCCCCGTCAAAAATAAAAATGGCGCTCCTGCCGGATAAATAAAATCTTTGATTCAAGCGGCAAGTTATATAGAATGGAGCAAGCATGGAATTAGCATTTTGCCTGGAGGGGTAGCATGGACATCTCCTATTTCGGGCCTTTCGGCCGGGCCTGGAACCGGATGAAGATCGCACTTTTCAAGCCGTTCGACCTGAACAAATGGTTCCTCTTGGGATTCACGGCCTTCCTCGCCGGATTGGCGGACTGGCACAATGGAACGATGACCTCAAGGTGGAGCGATCGTGGGAGCTTCCGCGAGTTCGTCGACTTTCCCAACCGGGCCTGGCAGTGGCTGAACAGTCACCCCTTATTGTTCATGGCCATTGTTTTTGGCGTAATGATTATCATGGCCGTCCTGGTTATCATCTTGTGGCTGAGCTCTCGAGGAAGCTTCCTGTTTCTGGATAATGTGGTCCGCGACAAGGCCGAAATCTCCGTCCCCTGGAAGCGTTTCAAGACGCTGGGCAACTCGCTGTTCGTATGGCGCCTGGTTTTTGGCCTGATCGGGCTGTCGCTGTCCATCCTGTTCTCTGTCATTTTCTTTATCACGGCCGCTCATTACTATGAGGACCGCGGCGATTTTCCGCTACCGATCATCCTGGCGGTAGGGATGGCACTGTTTTTCCTTTTGATCGTGATCATCATTGCCTACATCTTTTTGTTCCTGAGGGATTTCGTTGTTCCAATCATGTACAAGAACAACATCAAGACGGCCCCGGCCTGGCATATGTTCTTATCTGTTTTCGGGCAGCATCCGTTTCACTTCATCCTGTATGGACTGCTGGTGTTTGTCCTGATCATAGCCTTCGTCATTGCTGTCGTTTTCGCCGGTCTCATCACGTGCTGTATAGGCTGGTTTCTGTTGGTGATCCCTTATATCGGAACCGTCATCACTTTGCCCGTATGGTACTTTTTCAGGGCCTTCAGCCTGGAGTTCCTGGCTCAGTTCGGACCTGAATATGAATTGTTCGCTCGGCCGGAGAGTCCGTCCGGAAGCACTCCCGCCTAGCAGGCGGTCCGGGGTCAAACCTACTCATTACGTATCTTCCCCGAGAGAACTCTGCGTAATGAGTAGGTTTGACCCCAATGTCTTTGAAAATCACCCCCGGAATCACCTGCAAAGGGCATTGTTTTTTGTCCGGATCGGATCCAAAAATTGAACATCATGGTATTGTCATCAGTCTGCTTTATAAAGGATGCCTATTAAGGAGCGAGCAAACCATGAAAAAAATAAAAGGCTTCGGAGCGATCCTCATGGCTGCCTGTCTGATCGGCCTGGGGCTCTCCTGCAACGATCCAAGCGCCGCGCTTAAAAAGGAGAACGAACAATTAAACCGGAAATTGGTCGCGCTGGACAGTAAAAATCAGGAATTGACCGCCAAGATCGCTGACCTGGAGAAAGAGATCTCGCAATTCACGGAAACCCCCGAATCGATGCTGGAGAAAGCCATCAAGGAAAAACAGTCCGCGAACTATGACGAGGCGCTCAAACTCCTGGAGCTTTTGATGGCAAGAGCTGCCGGAAAGCCGATCGTAAAAACAGCCAGAGATGAAGCGGCCGCCATTGCCAGGCTGAAACAGGAAAAGCTGCAGGCGGATGATCGGGCCCGGCGTGTGACATTCCAGGATATCGGCGGCGGATTTGCGGCCAGAAAAATTACCTTTCGCGATTCGCATGGAATCACGGAGGTCGTCGGAGAAATCAAAAACAGCGCCGGAAAAGACTTTATCATCGCCAAATTTGTCATCGCCCTTTATGATGCCGAAGGATCCCTGCTCAGCAACTCGTTTATAGATTTTACGAGTTTTCCCAATGGCTCGATCAAGACTTTTTCGGCGTATTCCGATATTCCGCCAAAAAAGATATCCACCTGCAAAGTCCAATTGGACAAAGTTATCTAGGGCGCAGGCGAAGTCCGGTCCGCCCATTGGGACCGGTTTATTGTCCTGACCAAACCCTCCCGGGGTCATCTTGCTCAATCTTCCAAAGAGAAAATCTTTTGGATATCGGGGCTGCCGTAGACGGCTTGGGCCGTGTAAACCACTAGATTGTCGAGGACTTGAGCGACGCCTCCGCTATGGGTATGGCCGCACAGCACAGTGAGCTGTCTGTCCGGATGTTTTTCCATGATCCGGACGAGCGTTTCGCCCACAACCTTGGCCGAAAAATGCGGCAGGCCGTTATCGTCAGAAATTCTGCCTTGATGCCAGCACGCCTCTTTAAAGGGAGGAACATGAGTTAGAAAATAGACATGCTTGAACTTTGCGAGCGCAGCAGGAAGATGCCTTTCGATGTATTCGACCGCCTCATCCACCAAAGCCTGCATTCTTAGAAGTCGGTCCTGCTTTGTCTGTTTTCTATAAATAAGGTCCATGAGATCATGGGGATTGAGCGGGAAAGACTGGGCGGCGTTTTCCGACCTTTGGAGGAATGGATTGAAATCCCGGATCAAGATGTAATCGTTTAAAAGCAGGCCGGATCTGTCATAATCTCCAAGCCGGCCATCCGCCCAGGAATCGTGTCCGAGCAGCCCGACGTCAGGGGATATTTCTACGGCATCGGAATCGCAAAGCCAGCAAAGCCTTTGGGAATTGCCGCAAGCTTTTTGGATCCTGGATCTCAGGTTGTTTATGGAGCTGAGATAGTAATCATGGTTCCCTAGAACAAAATAGATGGGTTGCGCCAGGGTCGACTCCATCTGGACGAGAAACTCGACAATCGTATCGGCTCGGCCAATATCACCGCTGATCCAAATCGAGGTGCCCGATAATTTCCTGATGGACTCCAGGAAGAGAGCAGAATCCGGCGGACGAAGGTGATCCAGATGAATATCACTCAGCCAAATAGCGCGCTTCATCGGCTATCCCACCTATCTCGCCTTGGGACATTAATTGGCCCTCTATCTCTAATCGGCCGTCCGGCCAAAGAATAACTCCCATGGAAAATCAATAGGGGGTCAAATCTACGCATTACACGAGGCTATCTTGAGGTAGATGCATAGTGAGAAAGTTTAAAATTTTCCCTGACCATCGACTTAAAAACGGTTACGGTTATTTCTTTGTCTTTTTCTCGATCTCTTCCTTGATCTTCTTCAACTGCGTCTGGTAGAACTCGGTGTTGAATCCCTCGTCAAGAGAAAGAGCCTTCTCCTCGGCCTTTAAGGCCTCTTCCAGCTTGCCGGCGGCGAGATAGACGCCGGCCAACGAATCCCAAAGATAGGACTGGTTGGGAGATTGATCGGCGAGGGTGGTCGCCTTCTTGGCTGCTTCTAAGGCGCTATCCAGATTTTTCTTTTGTCCTGCCCAAAAACGGCCGTAACTAGACAGCGCCAAAGGATTGTCCTGGGTTTTGATATAAGCCGATCCATAAATCTCTATGGCTTTGTCCTGCTTCTCCATCATGATGAAGACTTGGGCCGCGGATTGGCGGACATAAGCATCCTCGGGGCTCAACTTAAGGGCCGACTCCATGGCTGCCGTTGCGCTGTCCATATTCTGCTTCCTTTGCACCCAGAAACGGGCGTAGGTCATTAGAGCAGAGGCATTTAGCTTGGGGATCTTAATGAACTCCGGTCCAAAAACTTCAAGGGCTTTGTCCGTCTTTCCGGCCTGCAAATAAAAACCGGCCGCGGATTGCCGGAAATAGGCATTGTCCGGCTGGAGCAAAATGGCCGTCTGCAACATTTTTTCGGCGCTGTCAAGGTTCTTTTTCTGCTGCATCCAGAAGGAGGCATAGGAGGACAAGGAGTTGGCCAGGCTCGTCACCCGCCCATCCATGAACTCCGGCCCGTAGGCCGCCTCGGCCTGAGAGAGATCTCCCTTGAGCTGGTAGAGGCGGGCGCGGTAGTTGGCGATCGATGCGTAATCCATCCCGCCCATGCCCTCGGCCATCTCGATCCCCCGGTCGATATTCTCTTTGTTGTTCATGCTTCGGGAGACGTAATAGAGCCTGAAATAAGGATCGTCTGGATATTTTGCCACGGCCTCTTCGAGGAACCGGAAAGCTTCCTCTTTGTACGGGCCCGGAGCATAGGCATAAAAGGAACTGAGGCCCATGTATGCTGATTTCAGGATTTTGCTGGCGGGATACTTTTGGACAAAGGCTTTTAGAGGTTCCGGACTGCGCTGGGATCCCCGGGCATACAAAACCGCTTGACCAAGCGAAAACTCAGCATACTCGGTGCAGGAAACCTGATTCTTGCCGTACTCTGTCATTCCCATCCTGCCATCGGGATCGATGGCCACGATCTGTCTGTAGAGCGCGTTGGCTTTCTCCGTGTTTACCGGGTCGCGGTCGCTGTATTTCTTGGCCAGCTTAGCTAGAAGCGGCACATCCTTGGGATTTTTGGCGGCCTGCTCGACAAGAACCTTGAATGTATCCACCCCCTGAAGGACGTTCTTGACCTTTTCGTGGAACTTATCGGGTGGGGCGCTATAACCGCGGATCCAGTCGATTTCCTTCCCGTTCCCGTCGATGAAAAGCAGGAACGGGGTTCCGGAGACATCGAATCTCTTGAAAACCGCATCTCCGGTTTTGTCTCCTCGAGGCGCCCGGTAGAGGATAAAATTCTCTTCCAGGAACTTGCCGTATTTCGGGTTGTCGTAGTACTGCTGACCCAGCAGTACACAGCTCCCTCAGCCGCTCGAAGCAAAGAAATCCAACAACAGCAGCTTCCCCTGGGCCTTCGCCTTGGCCAGGGCGTCGTCGACCGAGCCCGTGAGCCAAGTCTGGGCCGGGAGAAGGGCGGCAAAGAGAAGAAGCACGAATCCAAATACAAAAGCTTTTTTCATGAAACCCTCCTCTATATTACTGAAGATAGCCTGCTTATTCCTTTCTTTCAAATTAAGTCAAAGACAAGGGAAAGTCAATACCGCAGGCGAGGTTAAACGTTTTTTACCTTTTTCATGAGGCCCTGAAGGATATCCTGCGGGATGATGTCCTCGGTTTTTTGGCCGGCCATGATGGCAAGCCGCCGAATCCTTGTCAAAAGCGGCGGATAGATGCCAGCCAGCCAGCCAGCCGCATCCTGGCTCTTGCCTGCCGGTTCCGGCGGGATGAAAAAGAGGGGGGCGTAAGTATGGCCCAAACCTTTCGCGGAGCAATTGGCGGCGAAGGCCTTGGCCAGCGCTTGGGCCAGGGTGACCGGATTCCGGCCAAGCCCGACGGCAGCGGCATCCGCCCGGATCTCTTGCTCAGGGTTGATGTATCGACTCAAGAAGCGCCTGATCCTCGACGACAGCGAAAATGATAAGGAGCCTTCCTCCAGCTCTTCGCGGTCGAAAGCGTGACGGAAACGTTCGAGGAAATCCGCCTGCGAGCAGACGAGTGTCTTATAGAGCGCGTCGCCTTGGTCGATGAGGGCTATCTCACGGGCCACGGCAGCTTTGATCTCGTCCCGCGTACATCCGGCGAGCAACCCTTCCGTCAGGGCAAGACAGGGCGTTCCATCGGGCTCGACCAGTGCCAGGGCATTGATCGATAAACTGGAGATGACATGGATATTAATTTTGGGCAAACCGGCAGCCTTGCCCATTTCCTCGACAATCTCCAAGTATTGCCCGTGGAAGCTGTTTTTGAGGTCTAGAGGTTTCACCGAAAATCGCCCTAAAATAAACTGCGCCCCATTTTTTCGGGCGACGGAGTATTGAAATCTCGCCAGCAGGTAGGCGTAAAGAGCGGCCAGCCCGATCAATCCCACAATGTATGTTATCGAAAACGAGCTCGGCTTGGAAAAAACAAGGCCGACGACGAAATTGAGGACGAGAAAAAAAGATGCGATGGCGATAAAATCCGGCAGAAACATGGCGGTTTTGAGGATGCGGATATTCTTGCTCTTACCCGCCCGAATCTCACGAATATCCCCGACAGAATCGCGACGCATTTTGACACCTATAGTATGTGAAAATGACGTGCTTGGCAATCCCGCCTCTCCGGGGTCATATTCCGGGGTCAAAGCTACTCTTTACGCAGGTTCCCCCTAAAAAACGATGCGTAAAGAGTAGCTTTGACCCCGATCAATTCTTCTGCAGGCGCGGGAAAAAGCGAGGGACTCGGTCCATGTACTGGCGGTAGGAAGGGATCCGACGTACCAAATCAAATTCTTCCAGGCGCGCTTGGACATAAATATAGCCCCAGCCGAGAGCGCAGGCTATCACTGCCGGGATCGTTGGATGCAGCAGCGGGCCTCCGACAAATTCAAGCAAGACTCCGGTATAGATAGGGTGGCGGATGTATCTATAGATGCCGGCGCTGACGAGCGTATCTTGTCGGGTCGGCCTAAAAGACCGCCGCCCTAAAAAGGCAAGCCCCCAAAACATGGGAACCGTTCCCGTTACGACCAGCAGCCAGCCCAGAATATCGGTCACCGGGCCGGGGATGAACAAGGACGACGCGGATGCTCGAAATGCCAGAACCAGGCCGATGACCCAAACCGGAATTCCTAAAATATTTCTGGTGATGAAGCTGATCAGGCGCCCGCTGCGTTCCCCAAAGCGCCGGGAAGAAAAATCCGTGAAGGCGCTGGCCCAGTTAAAGGCAAATCCAATCAGCAAGGGAATGAGGAACAGGTACATTTCATGGCTCCTTAAAAAAGCTTCAACGTGTTCCCCCCGCCCAATATGGTTGTCGGATTATCCGTTCCAAGAATTCCTATTTTGCACCGCATAGATTTTTCCCCTTTAGGGCTTGGACGCTCTGGGCGGGTGATACGAACAGAATATAGGGCCGGCGAAGATATCTGTCAATATCTCCGAAATTCGATCCGGGGGCAACATCCGAGGTCAATCCAAGATCCGGGGTCAAAGCTACCCATTACGCATAGTTTTCTAGGGGGAGCCTGCGTAAAAAGTAGCTTTGACTCCGATCAATTCTTCCCAAGGGGTTGCCGCTGATACTTGGTACATCATTGCCAAGGCCGATGCCGAAGGAGTTGTTAAGGAGATCTCAGAAAGCAACAACACATATGGCCGGTCGATCAAGATTAGCGGGAACTAAGCCCGGCCGATAAGCTCTGGCAGATCTTTTGGAAAGAAGGTCACACTTAGGGCTTCCGGGCTTTGACCAGGCGGACGGGGCCGAGCAGGCCTGACTCCGTGAGCTCGCCGTAGCTGTTGTTGATGAGGTTCGCGATCCGCACCCGGACCTCATTCGCGCCGCGGCGCAGCGCACCGCCGACTTCGAATACATGAGGGCCCCATAGCCGGGCACCGCAGCTCTTGCCGTTCACCCAGACCTCGGCGACATGGCAGACTTTCCCCAAATCGAGCTGCAGCCCTTTCCCCACCCTATCTAAAGTGATGGTTTTGGAATAGTCCATAAGTCCGCTGAACTTCTCCATGCCCCAAACTTTCCAATCCTCAAGCGTCTTTTCCACACCGCTGGCGAACTCCGCAGGCGGCGTCATCGAAAATTCCATTACCGGCTGGATCTTTGCATCGCAAAAGACCTTCCAAGGTCCATCGATCGTCGTGATAACATCGATTTCCGGCCTGCGCTCCGGCTGGCCGCGCGTCGCCGCTTTCTTCGGATCAAAGACGAGCCAGTAGGCTTCGTAGGGCTTAAAGACCAAGGTGAGCTTGCTCCCATTACTCAGGTCGTTGGAGGCTATCGGGCGAATTCCGCCGGTTTCGCAATCCCAGATCGAGGCTGCGCCATAGACATCGCGAAGAGTAACCTCGCACGTTTGCCACTGATCTGTGTTATTTGCGAGCCAGTAGAAATCCCGGCCATCGATGCGCCGGCGGTGCTGCAGCATCGGGAAGGCGCCCGTCATGAACCGGACCGGGCTTTCGAGGCCCGGCGCCGGCTGATCCAGTAGCGGCTTCAGTCCGCCTTCCGGACAGGCCACGAATGTCGGCTGTGCCTTCAAAGTGTCCATCAAATCTTTCATCTCGGCATCGCCCATCCCCTTTTCAGCCGATGCCGTCGGAAGCTCGGCCAGGGTATAAACGCGTCCGCCGGCTTTTGCGAAATCGACGATCTTCCGGGCCGTCTCGAGGGACATGATGTCCAGCGACGGCAAGACAAGCGTCCGGAAGGTGAATTCGCCGCGGACGAGATTCGCCGCTCTCACCTCCATTTGCTTGAGATAATAGCGGTCGCCGACCAGAAATTCGACCCGAGCCGCCGTCAATTCGTCGATCGCCTTTGCATAGACCCGGTCGATCTCATTCATCCGTTTCCCTTGGGGATTGTTTTCGGAGAAGGACCACATTTCAACGTCGAGGAGGTCCGCGTCCGCATGGATCCAGGCCGATTCGATCGGGTTATAGAGCAGGACGTCGGGAACGGCGCGGCCCATCGAATTGACAAAGCTGGCCCGCCGGGCGAAATCGGTCCATAGGTGCAAGTACGGAAACATCGGGTTCTCCGAGTACCAGTCCGGCGGCCAAGGATTGCCTGTCAGCTTGCGCGTCGTGAAGACGCCGTGCGGGATGATATGGCTCATCCCCCACGCGGTCACGGCGTTGACGGCCTGCTTGAGGAAGGGCGGGTTGAATGTCCCCCAGGGCGTCCCCTCGAAGCCGCCGGCGCCCATCAGCTCCGTCGCGGCGCGCGCGTTCTGGAACTCCGCGACCGATTCGATCTCCTTGAAGTCATGGACGCGAAGCGGTTTCCGCCCGAGGCAGTCCTGCCCCGGCATCGTCAGCGTGCGCAGCATCTTCATATGGTCTCCGACCCCGCTCACCTGAGGTTGAATTCCTTCCTCCCAGAAGTGGGCAGTCGTGTACATCCCGCGCTGCTCGTGCCAGTCGGTCAGCGCCCGGAACGTCTCCGCGTAAATGTCCGAGACAACATCGAACCATTCCCAGCGGGCCTTCGCAAAGAGGCCTTCACTATCCGGATCAAGAGCCAGAGGCATCCAGAGCCGAATATCGCGTCCGTAACGTTCTTTGTAGCGCTGCTCAAGCGTGTCGGACCATGCCAGTTGCCACCCGTAGTCGCCTTCGTTGTCGATGAAGTCGCCGGGGACCGACCTGCCGAGCCGGCTGCCAAGGCGCCGGGCGTAGGGTTCCAAGGCGATCTCGATGAATGCAGGGGCAAGACGCGCATCGATGTAGTTGACCTGCCCTCCGTCGACCCCGTTATGGTTATACTTGTTGAACGCGTAAATGCGCCACGCTCCTTCCGCAGGAGACTTCCAAGCGAAGGGAGCGCCACCGCCGATGACCTGCAGCGTCCGGCTTCGGATCACGGCGGATGCCCTTTTCTCGCCTGCGACGGCTGGGGGAAGGGGCGAATCCAACTCCGCCGCGACGGCGAAGAACGAAGCAGGCACCTGAACTTCGGTCTCGCCCGGCAGATCCAGGATCTCCCAGCCGAGCGACTCGGCCCGCAGCTCGGGGTGCGCCTTCAGCACCCGGCCGTTGGCCTGCAAGCTGGGCCACCAATATTCATCGCAGTAGCCGAGATAGTTCTTCCGCGCTTGGGCTTCTTTCAATGCGTCACCGAAAGCAGCAAACCATTTATCTCCCAGCCATTCTTCGTCCGGAAGGTCGGGAGTTTTGACCATGGACTTGCGGGCATGAGCATAGCCGGGGCTGAAGCCTTGGCTGGACAGGACGCGGGATATCTCCGCCATCTTGGCGGAGTCGAGAGGCTCATCCCAGAACCAGAAAATGAAAGGCGCGTAGATCATGTCCGGATTGCGGAAGTCCTTCCGGAGCATCTCGAATGGGACGGCCTTTCGCACGCCCCAATTCGCCGGGAGCGGACCGGGCCGGCCCAAATCCGACAGGGCCGCGCCGCATAAAACCAAGATAAGCAGCATTAATAAGACGGGCGATTTAGAAGGTTTCATTGATGGTTCCATATGGGGCTCCTTTTTGATAGCTGTCGGGACGAGCCAGACTAAAGACTATAATAATTGGGGAGACAATATCAATTTCCAGATTCAGCGCAGGAAAATATGGAAATGGGTGTGCTGTCACCCTATTTAACTTGCGCCACATTGATGATTGGATTATTCTCACATCTGTTAAGAATGCGGGAGGAGACGATGCGCAAAATCTATTCCCTCCGGAAGATAGCCCTTGGAGCTGGCGGCGAGTACGCTCTAGGTGCACGGGACCTCAGGACCCATGCCTGCTATCTCATTTACGGAGAATTGGCTCCGGGAGAACGAGGACGGAAAGTCTGCCCCGGTGCCGGCCACGAAGAAATCCTTCTGGCTGTCAAAGGCAACCTTTCCTTGAGTGCGGAGAACGAAGAGATCCGGCTGCAAGAAGGCGAAGCGCTCCATTTCAAAGAGGAGGAAACGGTTTTCCTAGCAAACCCCGGCCAAGAAAAGTCCGTCTATATCCTGGCGGGAGGGCATTCCGGTCAGGCGCATTAGCAAGGACAACAGTC
>CAZIDN010000048.1:0-8165 GCA_964537875.1 uncultured Eubacteriales bacterium | reverse complement strand
TCTATATCCTGGCGGGAGGGCATTCCGGTCAGGCGCATTAGCAAGGACAACAGTCATCTATGGACTTGCACGGGAGATGTTGGACCTCGAGGCTGGCGGCTGCCGCTTTTTGTCTGATCCTGGCCACCCTTTCCTCTCTTTTCCTCGGGAATGAGATTTTAAGCGCGGCTGTATCGTCCTTTCCGTATCTGATGTTGAATTGCCTAAACGAGAGGAGCGTGATATTATGAACACTGAAAGAATGGAGCCAAGAATGAAATTGAAGGTCATTTTAGAGCCCAGCGAGGAGGGAGGATATACGGCCATCGTGCCCGCGCTCCCGGGTTGCATCAGTGAGGGAGATACAAAGGAAGAAGCCCTGGCCAATATTCGTGAGGCGATTGAGCTTTATTTAGAGCCGGTTGATGATGACTTGAGCCTCTCCCCCGGTTCCGAACTTATTGAAATCACCCTGTGACCAAAGTCCCCAGCATCGGATATCTCCAATTCATCCATGCCTTGCGCAGGGATGGCTGGATCGTCGTCAGGCAAAAAGGTAGCCACGTCCGGCTTCAGAAGCGAGCAGGCGCTGAACTTCTAAAACTAACGGTTCCTTCCCATCAACCAATCAAGCGATCTACATTATCTCATCTCCTGAAACAAGCGCATTTATCCGTGGATGATCTCATGAGGTTGATTTGAAATTGGAGAAAGATCAGAGAAAGATCGAAGATGGGACAAAAACCCCGGTTGAACAATGCTCCGAGCGAAATCAGTTTTTGAGGAGCTTAAGGCCTGCAGTGTGACTCATGTGATCGGCCTAGCGGACAAGAAGCCTCCGCCCATCCATTCTTGCGTGATCGGAATCAAGCTAATTTCTGAGCTTCTTGGGAGGCCCTCTTCTGTCCCGCCAACCCTTGACGCTCAACTCTCTTAAGTTTATCGATGACCATCCTGGCCTTGATGTTCGGGAGCTTCCGCTTTCCCAGTTGCTGTTTTTGATAGTTCTCTTTGAGGAATTCATTTATTTCTTCGGAGCTCATGAACGATTTCAAGAATTCATCTCCCACAAGTTCAGCGACCAATCCCTCATAATCTTGACTCAAGACAACAACCTTTGTCGCTTTAAGAAGTTGAGTTCTAGCCTCGACAATCTCCTTTGAAAGATAGTCCGGTAGAGGGCCAAGAAATTTTTTTGCATCTTTGATCACTTCTTCGCAAAATTTCTGTCCCTCTTTGAGAAATGTCCGGGCCAGATAATATTTCTTGAGATCCTGAGTCTTTCCTTCTTCGACAAATTTTTTAAACAGACGAAGCGACTCGTTCATTTTTTCTAAAGATTTCTTGGCTTTCAAAAAAATATCTTTGACAATCCATGCTTCCATATTTTCAACCTTCCTTTCGATGAATGATTCAGACAAAAGGGACGCTCCAGGGCTGCGACCTCGATCGCGCCAGCTTCATTTGGCATCTTCGACATCAAGGATCTCCCCTGGGGTTAACCGTATTTCCTTCCACCATGAGGACTATAGTTTTTTCTTTGGCTCTGGTCCTATGAAGTACGCTTTTCGGCACAGTATAACCTTGATTGGGCAGCAGTTCGACGGTCCTATTTTTCAAGTCCAGAAGAAGCCGTCCCTCCAAAACGAAAAATAGTTCGTCTTCCTTGTCGTGTTTGTGCCAATGAAACTCTCCCTCAAATATCCCAAGTCGAAGGATGGCATCATTTATCTCAGCGAGGTTTACGTTGACCCATTTTTCTTTGTTTTCCTGAACGAGCTTAGACACGTCGATTATTTTCGACTGGCCGAATTTCTCAGCCATGATTCAACTCCAGTCCGGCCCCTCCATGGGATGATTATAGAATATTGATTTGTGGGAAAAGAGTCAACTCGGAACGTGGATGGAGGCGGCAGGACAGAGCCTTTGTTTCATCAAGAGAAAGATCAGGGTCAAACCTACTCATTACGCAAAATTAACAGGGGAAGTTGCGTAATGAGTAGGTTTGACCCCGTTTTTCGCTACGGCTATTTGGGTTTTTTCGGCGTCGCCATATAAATATTGCCCGTCGCCTCGCCCATCCATAAGGCAATCTTGTCCTTGGCCACGGCTAGGGTGCCGTTGCCGGGCGGAAAATTCAGTCTGAAACGGCTTTGGTGGGCGTGATAGACGCCCTGCACATCGCCGGCCGATTTTTTAGATTGGGGGTCGAGTGTCTGGACCCAGACGCAACAAAATCCGTCTCTTTCCGAAAGATAGTACAGTCGGTTGCCGTCAGGAGACCAGGCCGGCGAGCCCAGAAAATGATCGTCCTCAAAAAGGAGGATCCAGTCCTTCTCCGGAGGCGGGCTTTGGGACAAGGGAGAGATATAGATCGCCACCCGTCCATCCGGCCTTCCCAGGACGAAACTGATCCAGCGCCCGTCGGGCGACAGGGCAGGTTCGCTGATCTTCCCGGAAAGCGCTTCCAGAAGGGGTGTCTTTTCACCTGTGGCAATGTTGTACCGCAGCAGCCGCTCGCCCTTTTCCCCGATGAGAGCGAAATTTGGGTCCGCGTAGAATCCCAGGATCACACAGGAATCACAGACATCCCGGCCTGCCGTATCACGTCCGGTCACGATGAATGTTCTGAACTTGCCTTCAAGGAGATCGCGATAGGAGAGGACGCTCCCGTCGGGGCTGATGCGGGGTGTCTGACCGAATTGATTGGCCCTCAGTGGAAATGTCTTTTCCTCTCCGCTGGACAGGTCCTTCAGCCGCACCTCAAAGCGGCGCGTTTGAAAACCGCCAAAGGCAACATAAGCGAGCCTGGACCCATCGCGGCTGAGGCAGGGGTCGAACTTGGCCATGAGGTCTTGGGCCACCGGAACCGGTTTCCCGCTGATCAGGCCAATATCCGGTCTGCCTTCAAGGGTCCAGATATTCGCGATCCAATTAAGGTTGACGTAAAGGAGGCGGCCATCCCGCAGGACTGATGTCTGGTATTGCATGCCCGCTCCGGACGTGATCCGATCCGCCGGTCCGCTGACCTTCCAGCTGTTTTTATCGATAGTAGCCCGGAAAAGGTTGACTCCTTCAACCGTCGTGCCCGTGGCAAAATAGATATCGGACCCAGCCCAGGAGTATGGACACTGCCAGATCGGAGGCAAAGACAAGCTGCGATGGGCGTCCGTGCGGACAGCCGGGCCTCCCGCGACCGGAGCGACCCACCAATCGAGGCTGGCCGGATTGTCCGTCCGCCGGCCGTTAAATATCAGATGTTTCGCGTCCGGAGACCAGACCGGGGCGGAGCCCTCGCCCAGGTCGACGATACAGAACTCCGACTGAAACGGAACCGGAGCCCCTCCCTGGGCCGGGACCAGAAACATCTTGGTCAGGGTCGTTTCAAGGGAAGCCGGGATCTCGATATAAGAGATCCAGACGCCGTCCGGGGAGTAACGGGGATAAAAGCCGTGGTCCGCGATCCGACGTTCTTGGCCGCCCAGGGTGCCGACCTCATAGATCCCGCCCCCGTCCCGCTCAGAACGAAAAGCGATCTTGGAGCCGTCGGGAGAAAAGGACGGGAAGTAGTCATCGGCGGGATGGGTCGTCCGCCTGAGCGGAGTCCCTCCCGCGATTTGCTGGACCCAGATATCGAGGCTGCCGTCGCCGCTTCGGTCTGAAGCGTAGGCAAACATCATCCCATCCGGAGAGACAGCCGGAGTCCAGGTTATGCCGGCATCAAAGGTTAGCCGCTGGATGTCATACTCCGGCATGGCGGATGTTCTCGGGAAGAAAATCCAGAGGAGAATGGCCGCGGCAAGGACTAGCGATCCCAGGCCGATCCAAACGAATGGATGTCTCCGACGCTTGGCGACGGCCGCCTGTGGCGTGCGAAGCTTTCCGGATTCCGAATCCTCTTTCAGGTCCTGGAGGACAATCTTGAGGTCGGACATGTTCTGCCACCGTCGCTGGGGATCTTTGCGGAGGCAGCGCGCTAAGATTTGTTCGATGTCCGGCGGAAGCGTCTCGTTGATCTGGCTGGCCGGCTTTGGATCTTCGCGAAGGATGGCCGCCAGTGTCGCGATTTTAGTTTCCCGGCTGAAGGCCTTTTGACCGGTGAGCATCTCATAGAGCACGACGCCGAACGAAAAAATGTCGGTGCGGGCGTCCACTTTTTTGCCTTCCGCCTGCTCCGGCGACATATAGGCTGCTGTGCCGACGATGAAACCCTCCTCGGTGCGCGGTTTTTCAGGGCGGCCCAAGGTGCGCGTCGGGCCGAATTCATCAGCCCCGGTCTCCTCCATCAGCTTGGCCAGGCCGAAGTCGAGGATCTTGACCCGGCCGTCATTCGTGACCATGATGTTCGTCGGCTTCAGGTCCCGGTGAACGATTCCGGCGGAATGAGCTTTGGCCAGCCCATCGGCGACCTGGACGGCGTAGCCGAGCGCTTCGTTGAGCTTTAATCCTTTGCGGCCGACCAGTTGGTCAAGGGTTTTTCCCTCCACGTACTCCATGACAATGAAATTCGCGCCGCGGTCCTCGGTGATGTCATGGACGACGATGATGTTGGGATGGTTGAGCGCGGAGGCGGCTTTGGCCTCTTGGATAAACCGCTGCCGGCGCTCCACATCAGCGACTTTGTCCGGCGGTAAGACCTTGACGGCCACGTGACGGTCCAGGTGCGTATCGAGCGCCTTGTAGACTACGCCCATGCCGCCTTCGCCGATTTTCTCGAGGATTCGGTAATGAAGAAGCGTCTGGCCGGTTTCGGGCATTTGACCTGCTTTATTTCCTAATGGGCGTTAGGATATTTATAATTCGGCGGAATGGGCGAAGTCAAGGAGGAAAGGTCGGGGTCAAACCTACTCGTTACGCATAATTGACAGGGGAAGTTGCGTAATGAGTAGGTTTGACCCCGTTATCGATAGCCGCAGGCCTTCTACCTCGTCGTGAGCATCTCGGTGTAGGTGGCGTTCTGGCGGATCTGGTCAATGGCCTTTTGGGCGTAAATGCCGACACATACGCCGTCTTTGCGTTTGATGTGGTTGAAGGCGTATTCGAATCCCTCACTGGCCGTGAGCCTGCCGGCCCCTAGAATTTTGTAGGCGATGACCGGCTTTTCCAACCGCTCGATCGTCGCCACGGCCTTCTCGCGTTCGGCGGCGCTGTAGTCGCTGCTTTTGGACGCATTGTACATACACTGATAATAGAAATCTGTAGGGAATTTGCGCCGCTCCAGCTCCGGATGGATTTCGGGCCAATGGGCGGCCGCACCGGCCGGCAAGCCGGCCTCCTTGATGCGCACGATCCAGGATTGGAGGACTTTGAAATTGCCCTGGCCGAACTGCTCCTCGACCCGAGCGCCCTGGATGAAAATCGCCTTGGCCCCTGCCTTGATGGAGCGGTCGATCTCCCCGAGCATCTGCTCGGGCTGCCCATGGCACTGCGAGATCCAGATCTTGAGCCGGCCGCCCTTCTCCAGGTAGCGGACCCAGAGCTTGACCCAGCGTTCGTCGGGCGGGCTAGCCACGGCCGTTAGGCCGCATTCGGCCGCTTCGTCGAGTATCTGCATGATCCGCTCGTCGGTGTGGTGGCGCTTCATCTCCTCGTCGAGCTGGGGCGACTTATGGGAGTATCCCCAGAAAGGATTGGAGCCGAGGATGAGCCGCGAGACTTCGAGTGTCCCGATGCGTACGGTGGGAAGGATACCGGCTGCTTTCGCGCGGACCACGGCTCCCGAAATGGGCTTTGCCGCGCCCGTCAAGCTTCCGACGGCAAGCGCCGCGCCCGTCTTCAGGAAATCACGTCGCTTCATATCAAGGCCCTTTTCCTTTGATCAATATGAACATAGGATATTTATTTTTGGAAAAAGAATCAAATTTAACAATAATAGCAACTTTCCTTTGGGGGGGCGAAGTGGTAAATTGATTAAGAACCAGAATGAAAGAAGTCGGCATTTCGCAAGTTGATGTCCTATTCGCCAATGGCATCTATCCAATAGAATTTTTTTTCTATTACAAAGAAGGATTCAAGACAGAGAAACTGAGGCGTGTTTTACGAGGGCTCTCGTCCATCTTTTGGCCGATGTTCGGGGAATACAAAGACGGCCTCATCTTTTTTGACCAATATCGTGAAGAGGATTGCTATGATGAAGAGGTCGTTCATCAAGAGTTTGACATTGCGGAGATCAAAGAAAGCGGATTCGACACCTATTCCGGCTTTCGCCAACCTGATTTAAAGAGGCTATTCTTTTTGAAAGTCATCCGATGGAAGAACGGAATGGCTTTGATTCCCAAACTGAATCATTTGGCCGGAGACGGATATAGCTATTTTTACTTTTTATCCCTCCTGGCCGCGTTATCACGGCCCACCCTGGTCCCGTTTAAATCATCCTTGTTTGGCGTAGTTTTAAAACCCCATCACAACAGAACAATCCTCAAAGATTTTTCCTTCAAGGAAGTGGGCATGAAACCCGTTCTCCCTGTTGACAAATTCACCGTAGAATTTGATGAAATTCCCCGGACAGAAGGGCAATTGGTCATCGAAGAAATCGCATCTTCCGATAATCTCCGCGTTTCAACGAATGATATTCTCTCGGCCATGGCCCTCAAAAAATTGGTCGGCAGACAAAGCGAACATTGGGGAGAAGAAGTGAGTCTAACCATGCCCATCGATGTTCGACGACTGGTCAAAGAGTATGGCCGCGGCTTTTTTGGAAATGGTTTAATGTTCCATACTCTAAAGTTTAAAAAGGAGCATATCGAAAATTCTCCGGCAAAAGAAATTGCCGTGGATATCAGAAAATCCATGCCTTACGTATCAAGAGATACATACATCCACTATTTAGCGGAGCTGGAAAACCTTATCTCTGAAGCAGACATAGAGAAATTGAGGCCATTTGATCCGGACCGCGGATGCCTGGTGACGAACCTGTCAAAGCTGCCTGCGGATAAATTAGACTTCGGAACCGGCAGTCCCAGTCTCATTATTCCATTGACCGTAGAGAAAAATTCGACCGCGATATTGGCGAAGAAAGACAATTTTGTCTTAAGATTTGCTTATTGACAGTTTCTTTTCTGTACCACTCTCCAGAGGAAAAAGGGCGTTGAATCCAGATTAGCTTAGCCGAATCATCTGCCGCTCGTAATCAGCGGAGGCAATATGATATAATAAATAAAATTGATTTTTTCCGCGCGAGATTAAAGAAGAGTCTTCGGAAACCAGCCGGATGATAAAAAACAAGGCCATCCTCCAAAAATTCGAGGAGGAAATGATTCAAAAAGAAAAAGTCGATATTCTAAAGAATTTTCGTCTCGTTGAGGACATGTATAAAGAAGCGGTTTTTCTGGGCGCTTTTCCTCCTCGGGGCTCCCTTTCAGGGATAGAAGTGGATATTAAAATCGCCAAGGCGATCAACAGTGTTTCAAAAGCTTCTTAAAAAGATCGCCGCGGCTTTGGACAAACAGCATGTTTCCTATATGGTGATCGGCGGCCAGGCGGTGCTTCTCTATGGAGAGCCACGGCTGACAAAGGATATTGACATTACTCTCGGCATCGGGATCGATGGGCTCGCCAAAATCAAGCTAATAGTTGACTCGCTTCAGCTTGAACACTTGGCTGATCAGGTTGAGGAATTCGTTAAAGAGACCATGGTCCTGCCTGTCATTGATACATCGAGCGGAATTAGAGTTGATTTTATTTTCTCCTACTCGCCTTATGAGAGGCAGGCCATCGAGAGAGCGAGACCAATAAAATTCGGCAAAACCGACGTCAAGTTTGCCGCCCTCGAAGATGTCGTCATTCATAAAATCATCGCCGCGAGGGCAAGAGATATTGAGGACATCCGGTGCATTCTTCTGAAAAACCCTGACTACGATACTCGTTATATCGAAAAGTGGCTGGCTGAATTCGACGCGTCTCTGGGCAAGAATTACAGAGCGAGCTTCCTGGCCTTAAAGAAAACCTAAAATTTAGAGACACAGACTCAGTTTTAGGTTTGGTACTTATCCCGAATTTTGTAGAGCGGCCAGGTGCATACGGGCATCCTCGACCTCGGGCTGGCCGAAGTCGGCGTCTTTTCAGAGGGAGAGAAATTTCTCATAATTTGCAGCGGTCTCGCAAATTATTTTTCCAGCCCGATTTTTCTTAGACCCGAGTTTGACACGGCTAGTCAAGCAAAAGGCTCGTAACTCACAGTAATCAAA
>CAZIDN010000047.1:0-28554 GCA_964537875.1 uncultured Eubacteriales bacterium | reverse complement strand
CAGGTTCCCCCTCCAACGGGCGGCGGGAATACCCGCCGGCCCTGCCACCCCTCCAAGGAGCATCCTCCCATGAATTCATCGCCAAATGCTCCTTGGAAGGATGGCAGCGAGCAAAGCGAGCGTTGGAGGGAAATCCGGAATAAGGGTTTCCCTCCAAGAGTATCCGGCGGGACTGGTTCCCCAGGGGGCCGGGTGCGATTCCCACGCCTCTTTGAAGTCGCATAAACGAAGATGCTTAACCTTTCCTCCGCCCTCTAGACTTATGGAGGCAAAATGAGTAAAATGTTCTCCACATTGAATTTTGGAGTGTAAACGTGAAAGATGAAAAAGCAAAAAAAGACGAATACCGGAAAGCCCTGGCGGCGTATTCGGATGCGATGAAGGAATTTCGAAAGGAAAAGTTTGAAAAAGCCACTGAAATGCTGACGAATTTTCTCGAGAAATATCCGACGGAGAAGGAGCTTACGGACAGGGCTAAGATCTATATCACGATCTGCCAAGAACGGGCCAAGGAAAACGAGGAGTCGATTTCCTTAAAAACCGCGGAGGACTATTATCAGCACGGCATCTATAAGACGAACAGCGGCGAGTTCGAGGAAGCCTTGAAGTCGCTCGAAAAAGCCTTGAAAATGAGCCCGGACGACGGCAAGATTTATTATTCGCTGGCTAACCTCTATTGCCTGATGGGCCAGGCGGATCCCTGTCTGGAGAACCTGAAGAAAGCCATTCAGGCCGACAAATTTTTCAGGATCCTGGCCCAGAACGAGACCGATTTTGAGCCCCTGTGGGAGGATAAAAAGTTCAAGCTCATCACCCGGATGATATGAGAAAAAATTTCCTGGCTCTTGTCCTTGCGGCGGGGGAGGGAACCAGGTTCCAGTCGGAGAAAACCAAGATCCTCCACCCCATCCTGGGGAAATCCATGCTCAGGCTTGTCTTGGATTCCGTCTTGGCCCTAAAGCCGGAAAAGGTTTTTCTCGTTGTCGGCCATCAGAAGGAGGCCGTCATCGAGGAGGCGGGTTCCTTGAATGTCGAGCCGGTCCATCAGAAGGTGCTTTTGGGCGCGGCGTATGCGGGCCAGGCGGCGAGGGGCGTTCTCAAGGATTTCGAGGATAGAGACCTGCTGATTCTCGGGGCCAACCTGCCTTTGGTCAGGCCCCCGGCTATGAAGTCCCTGCTGGCCTTTCATAGAAAGCGCGGAAATTCGGCGACATGGCTGGACTCGACCTTCGAAGAGCCGGATGGCTATCTTTTTAAAATCAAAGAGTTGCTCCGGGCTTTGCCGAAAGCCCTCAGCGGGAGTCCCAAGCGCCCGTCCGGCTTCGAGGCGGTCGTGGAGGCCTTGGCCCAGGCCGGGAAAACAGTCGAAGCATTTAGGCCCCCTGACTCCGAGGATTTTCTTCCGGTCCGGACGCGCTCCGACCTAGCCCGGGCCTTTGGCGTGTTGCGGGAGCGGAAAATGTGTGATCTTGCCGGACAGGGAGTTACGATCTATGACCCTTCTTCGACGTGGATCGACCTCGATGTCCGGATCGGCCGGGACAGCTCCATTTATCCAGCCGTGACCATCGAAGGCCGGACAAACATCGGCAGCCGGTGCGCGATCTATCCCGGTGTCCACATCATCAATTCCCAGATCGGAAGCCGGGTCAGGCTCTATGGCTCGAGCGTCATCGATGGGGCGACGGTCGAGGATGACGCCCAGGTCGGCCCGTTCGCCCGCCTGCGTCCGAAAACGATTCTCCGGGCCGGCTCGCGGGTCGGAAATTTTGTCGAGCTCAAGAACACGGACCTGGGCAAAGGCTCCAAAGCCCTTCATCTTTCTTATCTCGGCGATACTGAAATCCATGAGGACGTCAATATCGGGGCCGGAACGATCACCTGCAACTATGACGGCGTCAGGAAGAACAAGACGACCATCGAGGCGGGGGCGTTCATCGGCTCCGGGACCGAGCTGGTGGCGCCGGTCACGATCGGACGAGGGGCGTATGTCGGCGCCGGATCTGTGATCACGAAAAATGTCTCGCCGGAAGCCCTGGCCGTGGCCCGCGGCAGGCAGATCGAAAAGCCGGGCTGGGCGCGCCGGAAAAAAGCCAAAGGATAGGGGGAATCCCATGTGCGGCATCATCGGGTATATGGGGCCGAAAAGCGTCGTTCCGATTCTCATCGAAGGTTTGAAGAAGCTCGAATACCGCGGCTATGATTCGGCGGGGATTGCCGTGGTCGACAAAGGTCACATTCAGACCAGAAGGGTCAAAGGAAAAATCCATTCCCTGGAGGAAAGCCTCCAGAAGTCTCCCTTGAATGGGAGCTACGGCATCGGTCATACCCGCTGGGCCACCCATGGCCGTCCGAGCGAGGAAAACGCCCATCCTCATCGCGACTGCACGGGCCAGCTTGTCGTCGTCCATAACGGGATCATCGAAAACTACCTCGCTTTAAAGCAGGCCTTGAAAAAAGAAGGCCACACCTTCCGGACGGAAACGGACACGGAGGTCATTGCCCATCTCATCGAAAAAAATTTTCGGGGGTCGCTCGAAGAGGCCGTCCGGGCCGCGGCGGCCGAGCTCGAAGGGGCTTTCGCTGTGGCCGTGCTTTCGGAGAAGGATCCGGATACGATCGTCGCGGCCAAGGTCGGGCCTCCGCTCGTCGTGGGACTGGGCGATAACGAAACCCTGGTGTCGTCGGATGTCAACCCGATCCTCGCCTATACCCAAAATGCGGCCTTTCTCGAGGACGGCGAGATGGCCGTGATCAAGCCGGAGGGGGTGAAGTTCTCCGACTTTTCTGGAAAGCCGGTGACAAAAAAAATCGAACATCTGACTTGGAACCCGCTCATGATCGAAAAACGGGGATTCAAGCACTTCATGCTCAAAGAGATCTTCGAACAGCCTGAGGTCGTGCGCGACACGCTTCTCGGACGCATCTCGCTGGACTCGGGAAAGGTTCGTCTGGATGAAATCGGGCTGTCGGCGCCGCTGCTCAAGCATGTCCGGAAGGCCCTGGTCATTGCCTGCGGGACCTCCTATCATGCCGGGCTGGTCGGGAAGTATTTTCTCGAGTCGCTGGCCCGCGTTCCCGTGGAAGTCGAATATGCTTCGGAGTTCCGGTATCGGGATTTTGTGATCGACAAAGACACGCTGGTCATCGTGATCTCCCAGTCCGGGGAGACGGCCGACACCCTGGCCGCCCTGCGCGCATGCAAAGAACGGTGCGCGGCCGTGCTGGCGATCACAAACGCCGTGAGCTCGTCGATCGCCCGAGAGTCGCACGGCGTTCTCTACACACATGCCGGGCCCGAGATCGGGGTGGCGGCGACGAAAACATTTACGGCCCAATTGACGGCCCTGCTGCTCTTGGCCCTGAACCTGGGCCAGGTCAAAGGAAACATCGACCAAGAAACGAGCTATGCCCTGATCGAGGAGATGCAGCGCATTCCCCACAAGATGGAAAAGGTCCTGGCCCGGGCCAAGGCCATCGAGGACTTGGCGTCCCGCTTCGTGTCTTTCTCGCATTTTCTCTACATGGGACGGTGGGTGAACTTTCCCGTGGCGCTGGAAGGCGCGCTGAAACTCAAGGAGATCTCCTACGTCCATGCCGAAGGCTATCCGGCCGGCGAGATGAAGCACGGGCCGATTGCGCTCATTGACGAGAAAATGCCGACCTTGGCTATCGTGCCCAAGGATAAAGTCTACGATAAGCTGCTCAGCAATATCTCGGAGATCAAGGCCCGCGCGGGCTATGTCCTGGCCGTGGCCTTCGAGGACGACGCCCAGATCCCCCAGCACGTGGACGTCGTGATTCCGATTCCCTCGGCCCATCCGCTGTTGACGCCTTTTTTGACTGTTGTGCCGCTTCAGCTGTTTGCCTATTTTATTGCCGCCAAGAGGGGGGCGGATGTCGATCAGCCGCGGAACCTCGCCAAGAGCGTCACCGTCGAATAATCCGGGGTCAAACCTCAACATTCAACAAAAATCCTAAAGATGGGAGATCTGGTAAAAATCGCAAATTCCATACGGCGCATCACTCGCCTTGATATTCAGAATTTGTTGAATTTTGAGGTTTGACCCCCGCTAAAACTTAAGCTTGGCCGAGACCCTTGCCTGCCTGGGCTGTTGGCGGCCCCAGACGGCGCCAAAGACTGGGATATTTTCCTTGACGTAGGCAATCGGCTGCTGGCTGTCGAGAATATTGAACACATCCAGCCGGACCGACAGCGCGGCGTTCTTGGCGATGCCGGGGCCGGGCACGCGGAACGTCTTTTCCAGCGATAGGTCCAGGTACGAGTGAGACGGCGTCCGGCGCGAGCCACGGCCTTCCGGGAACGAATAATAGCCTCCGAAGCCCGGCACGTATCCCAGTTTCTCCCAGTAATAGCCGGAGACGTATTCATACACCGCCGAGGCTAGAACGCCGTAGGGAGCGAGAACCATGAGATTCATTTTGAAGTTATGGTCGATCGAGTAGGGGAGATTGCCGTACCAACCCTCGTCCCCGATATCTCTCCCGCCCAATCCTCCGAAGAGGGCATCGATCTTCGCCTTCGTTTCTTCGAGCCCGGGAAGGTTCGGGACGAATATATGTTTTCCGAAGAGCCCGACAAAATTCGTGCTGCCTTCTTCCTGCGACCATGCCCCGGTCTCGGTCTGCCCCGGGTTCGTTCCCTTGGCCAGGGCATGGGAATAAGAAGCGTTGAGGAAAAAGGACTTGCCGATTTTTCCGATGAGCTCGACCTCAAGACCGCTGTAGTTTCTTCTTTTCAGCTCAAAATTATCATAGACGAGTTTATAGCCCTGCGGAGACCCGGGGTCGAAGACCATCAAAGCCTCCAGGAGCTTTTCGGCATTGGAGTGGACGTAGCGGGCTTTGACGGCCCAGTCCTTGGCCAACCGGCGGTCGAACTCAATCAGGACGCGAGACTGAAAATTAGGCTGGAGGCCCTCTGCCACCTCAAAGCGCTGGGCCGGCTGTTCCCAGCTTTTTTCCCAGTTGGAGGGATTATGGACTTCGCTTTCGGACGGATTGTCAGGGCCTTTCCAGACATAGTCCCGGTAGGTCAGGCTTCCTCCCGTGTTGAAAAAGCCGAGGGGCATGGTCGTGATGAGGTCGGAAAACCTTCCCCAGGCCAGCTTCAGGACATTCCTCCCGTCCTTGGTCAGGTCGACGGTCAGCGAGAAGCGGGGAGAGATGAAATCTCCGAGCCCCCAGGACCAGATTGTTTCGCCCTGGTCGTCCCGGCAGGTCTGCGTCTGGCTGCGCAGCCCCACCATCAGAGCGAACCTGTCCCATAAGATTTTATCCTTGAAGTAAAGGCCGATTCCTCTCGAGGAATTGACAAAGGAAAAATTGCCGTATTCACGGAGCAGCGTCGGGGTTCCCTTGTCATTTTTCCAGGTGTCGAAGTGGTATTTGGTCCCGTTGTCATAACCGTCATCCGGGAAAATATCTTCCGTCCTCCCGCTGAACTCTGAGGTGAAGTCGGAGGAGGAGTCGTAGTATTCAAGCCCCAGGTTCACTTCGTGATGACCGAACGTCTCTGTCTCCAGGTACTTGGTGAATTTGAAGCTGAAGTCCAGCCGCTTTTCGTCGTCCGTCACATTGCCGTAGGAATTGCGGATGTTCTGGGCCAGGTCTTCGATAAAGTATTGGGCGGGCCCCAGGTTGCCGTCCGTCGGCGTTTTTAGGTTTTCCCTGTTGACAAAGCCCAGGCCGACTTCGATAAAAGTCGATCCGTTCAGGATGCCTTTGTAATTCGACCGGAGGATGACGTCGCTGTAGATCTTTTCCTCATCCAGGGCGGGGATGCCGGTCCAACCTTTCTGTTTGAAGGACTTATCGTAGATGGCGGTCAGCGAGAGGTTGTGGTGGTTGTTGAAGGAATAGGTCAGCTTGGTGAAGACGTTGTTGTTGCGCGTCGTTTTCTGGCCACCGGGGATGAAGAAATAGTCGACGGTTCCGTCCGTCGTCCGCTCGGTGTCGGTGTAGTAATTTTCCGAGATGAAGAACCAGAGCTTGTCCTTGAGGATGGGGCCGCCCAGGTTGAAATACCAGTTAGCGTTGGAAAAGTAGTTGGGCTCGCTGACGACCGAGAGCTGCTCCTTGCGGGCCGCCTGGAGGCTTTTATCCATGAAGACGAGCGAAAATTCGCCCCGGAATTCATTGCTGCCGCTCTTGGTGACCATGTTGATAATTCCGCCGTAGGCCGATCCGAATTCCGGGCTAAACGGGTCGGAGATCACCTGGATCTCGTCGAGGGAGTCGTAATTGAGCTTCATCCCGGAATCTTTGAGCCGAACGCCGCTGATGGCCAGCCCGTCGACAATCCAGGTGTTGCCTTCCTCTCCCTCGCCGCGGAAACTCGGCTGGCCTTCGCTGGCGGTCCCGCGCCGGGTGTTCATCCGGACCCCGGTCACGCCGGGCGTGAATTTGACGACGTCCACGACCGTGCGGTTCTGGGCCGGAATTTTTTCCAGGTCGGCGGCGCTGAGATAATAGCTTGTATCCGTCGACGTCTTGTCGATGAGGGGCGTTTCGGCGGTCACCACGATCTCCTGGCGGATGGTGGCCATGGTCATGACCGCATCAAGGCTGGTGACCATTCCCAAGCGGACGACGACGTTTTCGTGAATGACGGTGTTGAAGCCCTGAAGCTTGAAGGTCAGCGCGTATTTTCCGATCGGCAGCAGCGGAAAATGAAAATGGCCGTCCTTCGAAGAAAGGACTGTCCGGGTCCCCTGCAGAGACGGGCTGGTGGCCGTGATCTCAACGCCGGGCAGGCCGGCCCCGCTCTCGTCGGCGACTTTTCCCTTGATCTCACCGGTCTCGATGGCCAGGGCCAGGCCGAGGGCAACGGCGCAGATACCGATCAACAAAATTAACAGCGGTTTCATGGTTTTCGCAGTTTCGATTCCGGTCATGGGCGGTTTCCTTTGTCCGTGAGATGTGTTCGGATGCAGTTTATCCTTTTTTCAAAGGGAGCTAAAGGGATGGACATGCCCGGCTCCCTCCCGTTTTGATAGGCTCTGTTGTTCGGCTTTTTTCACGCTCCGGATCCGCTGGATCGCGGTCATATTGGAGAAGAGGGCGATGAGCCCCAAGGCCGTGATCATGGCCGGATCAAAAATCCCAAAAATGGAACCCAGCAGGGCGCCCGATCCCAGACAGGCCAATCGCTCGGCGCGCTGCATGATCCCGATATTGCAGGCAAATCCCAATCCCTCCGCCCGGGCCTTGGTGTAGCTCGCCATGGTCGATCCGAGCAACGCCAGGAATGCCAGCCAGAGGGCCCAATGCCGGCGGAAGTGAAGGGCCAGGCCGAGGTAAACAAAGAATTCCGAGTAACGGTCCAGGGTGGAATCGAGGATGGCGCCGAAGGCGCTCTTGGTATTCGTCAGCCCGGCGACTTTCCCGTCGAGGGTGTCGAGGACGCCGCAAATGAAAAGCGCCAGCCAGGCCCAGAAAGGGCGCTGGAGAAAGAAGAACAGGCCTGCCGTCATTCCGGCCAGCAGAGCCAGCCCGGTGATGATATTCGGGCTGAGCCCCATCCGGACCAGAAACAGCGATATCCTTTCGGCGAGATTCGATCCCCAACGGATCCATGTCTTCGGCAAAAATCGAAATGTTTCGGATTTTTGAGCTTCCATTCTTGCCTCTTGTCCGCGGCGGGACACGGCCGTTCCCGACCGCTCCCCGTCATTCGATTTTGATCTTCTTTTTCGTCTCGGGTTTCTTCATTTTCTTCTTTTCCAGGGCTTCGATCCGGCTGTCGATCAGGGAGCGCAGGGCGAGCAGGGTTTCTTTTTTCGCCTGGAGCAGGTGCTCGAAGGCCGCCGCGGGGAGAACTAGGGACAGCAGCTCGTCCGGAAGCGGGATCGTGATTTTGATTTCTCTCGGCTTGTCTTCGGCCATGGTTTCCTCCTATGCGCCTACGGCGCGAACGTGATGTGCAATCGTTCGCCCTCGAATTTTGCTCCCAGGATGGAATGATGGAGTAAAATCCGGGGCAGAAGGATATTTCTCTTGAAAGCGCCTGCCCGAACGATCAACTCTTCGCCCTTCTGGGTCAGGTCAAGGTCGCTTTTTTCGACAAAGGGAAGATTCAAGGAAAGGATGTAGCGGCCGTCGACCTTCTCGATCTGGACCGGTTTCTGGGAGAAGAAAAGCTGAGTCGGGTCTTGATCGCCGTAGACGGTCCGGGCGATTTCCTCCAGCAGCGGCAGGCCGACGATTTCGCGGCTGAACAGCGGAAGCGAGAGAAGCGGGAGCGGCGCAAAGATCTCTTCGATCGTACGGTAATACTGTTCCTGGATGGCCTTCCACTGCAGGAAATAGGGGTCTTCGACCTGGTCGGGGATCATCCGGTTGACGATGATGAGGTCGACGGAAAAGCCGAACAGGTTGAAGAACGTATAGGCTCGCTGGGCCTCCTTGATGACCATCTTCTCCGGGTTGATGATGAGCCGGATGGATGTCCGTTTGGCGTCTTCAAGGATCTCTTTCATTTCGGCCAACTGCAGGGTCAGCTTTTTCATGGCCTCGAAGATATTGTCTCCGGGAAAGGGGAAAGGGAGGATTCGGCTGGCCACGGGCCGGACCGCCCTGGCAGCGGTCCGCTGGATGGGGAAGATGTGCTTCAGGTACCAGTTCGTGATTTCGGGAGCGGAGAGAAGGCGGAGCGTATCGCCGGTCGGGGCGCAGTCGACGATGATCACGTCATACTCGTTCGTTTTCCGGTAGTTCCGGATTTCCATCAGGCTGAACAATTCCTCCATGCCGGGAAAGACGCTTAGCTCCTCGGCTTCGATGGAATTGATCCCCTGGGAAGCAAAGAACTCGGTCAAGTAGGCTTTGATATCGCCCCATTTTTTCTCGATCTCCTCGAGAGCATTGACCTCACGGCCGTAAAGGTTCGGGGCGATCTTTGTCGTGGCGTTGGCCAGCGGGACTTCGAAGGAATCCGAGAGACTATGGGCCGCATCCGTCGAGATGACGAGGGTCTTGTGCCCTTTTTTGGCGGAGAGCAGGGCCGTGGCGGCAGACAGGGTGGTTTTTCCAACGCCGCCTTTGCCGGTAAAAAGTATGAGCCTCATCCTTCTCACTTTTCAATATTCTAGCACTGTGGAGCGCTGCGGACAAGTTAGAGAAGACTCCCTAAATTTTCCGATAGAAACACCCGACGGGTCCTGTCGCGGTTCACCCCCGGCGCCCCTTGCGGTCTCTCGTGTTGATTCCTGAGCAGAAAGTCAGCGGCATCAAACGCTCGGGGCGGCGGGGGGCCCCCGAACCGCGCCACCCGTCGTGTATCGGCATTCCGTTTTGGCTAACAGGAACGCAATGAGTTTTAATAGATGAAGTACCCCTTGCGACAAATTTGTATTTAGATATCTTGGACGCCGAGATGCTTTCGTGGAGAGTTGTCTTGAATAGCGGCTTATGGTATGAAAGATTACAAGGCGTGAAGAAGAGCTAAGGCGGAGGTGATCTATGAAACGGCGCGAATTCGTGAAATCAGTAGGGCTCGGGATGGCCTCGGTCGCGATGGCCCGCCCCGGGGCCATGGTCTTCGGCCACCCCCCGGCCGGGACGCCGAACATCCTTTTCATCATGACGGACGACCACGCCTCGCAGGCCATGAGCTGCTACGGAAGCCGGATCAACAGGACGCCGAACATGGACAGGATCGGCCTGGAAGGAATCCGGTTCGATAATTGTTTTTGCACGAACGGCATCTGCGCGCCGAGCCGGGCCGTGATCCTGACCGGCAGACACAGCCACATCAACGGCATCCGCGACAACGCCCACGAGTTCGACGGCCGCCAGTCGACCTTTCCCAAGATCCTCCAAAAAGCGGGATACCAGACGGCCTTGATCGGAAAGTGGCATCTCAGGAGCGACCCGACGGGCTTCGACTACTGGAACATCCTTCCCGGGCAGGGCGATTATTACAATCCCGGCCTGATCGAGATGGGCGCCAAGAAGCAATACCCGGGCTATGTGACGGACATCCTCACCGATCTTGGGCTCGACTTTCTGGAAAACAGGCGCCGGAAAGACAAGCCGTTCCTCCTGATGATGCATCACAAGGCTCCCCATCGCAACTGGCAGCCTTCGCCGCGTCATCTGACCATGTATGATGATACGCGATTCCCCGAGCCGGAGACTCTCTTCGACGATTACGCTACGCGCTCAGGCGCGGCCAGGGAGCAGGAGATGACGCTCAGGCAGCATATGGAAATCAATTCCGACCTGAAGATGGGACCGGCTCCGGCCCGGTTGAACGAGGAGCAGAAAGAGATATGGGAAAAGGCCTATGCGCCGAAGCGAGAGGCCTTCAAGCGCGACAACCCGCAGGGGGACGAGCTGGTCCGGTGGAAATACCGGCGCTACCTGGAGGATTACCTGGCCTGCGTCGCGGCCGTGGACGAGAGCGTCGGCAAGATGCTAGACTACCTGGAAAAATCCGGACTGGCCAAGAATACCCTGGTTGTTTACACGTCGGACCAGGGTTTCTACCTCGGCGACCACGGTTGGTTCGACAAAAGGTTCATGTATGAAGAGTCCCTGCGCATGCCGCTCTTGATGAGGCTGCCGGGCGTGATCAAGCCAGGATCTCGAAATCAAAACCTGGTCTGCAACCTCGATTTTGCGCCCACATTTTTAGAGCTGGCCGGAATCAGGGCGCCCGAGGCCATGCAGGGTGTGCCATTGGTCGAGATCCTCAGGAACGGAAAGGCCAGGACCTGGCGGGAGGCCGTCTATTATCATTATTACGAGTACCCAGCCGTTCACATGGTCAAACGCCATTACGGGATCCGGACCGGCCGCTACAAGCTCATCCACTTCTATTACGACATCGACGCCTGGGAACTCTATGACCTTGAAAAAGATCCTCATGAGCTGAAAAACGTCTATGGGGACTCGGCTTATGCCGATGTCGGCAAAGAGCTCAAGGCCGGGCTGCGTCGGCTCCAAGCCTTTTACGGCGACTCGGACGAGCTGGCCCAGAAGTTCCTCAAGGAAGACCTTGAGGAGCAAAGAAAAATGAAGTAGGAGCGGCTCCTGTTTGAAATTCAGGATGGAGGTTTAACGATGAGGAAAACGAGGTTTATCGGCCTTCTGGCGATTCTCTTTGCGATCCTATTCCGCATCTCCCTTCTTGCCGGCCAGGACAAACCCTCTGATCCCTCTCTGCTCAACCTGGACCGGATCTTCGGCAGCCGCGAATTCGCTTCCGAGCGATTCGGGCCTGCCCGCTGGATGAAGGACGGGGCCTCCTACACGGTCCTGGAAGACTCGGCCGCCGTGAAAGGGGGACGGGACATCGTCCTCTATTCGGCGGAGACCGGACGCCGGGACATTCTTGTCTCTGCCTCCAGCCTGGTTCCCGCCAACCAATCGAATCCGCTCTCGATCGACAATTACGAGTGGTCGGCGGACGGAAAGAAACTGCTCGTCTTCACGAATTCCAGGCGCGTTTGGCGGCAGAATACGCGGGGGGATTACTGGGTCCTGGACCTGGCCGGGGGTTCGCTGACGAAGCTGGGCAAGGGATTCGAGCCTTCCACACTCATGTTCGCCAAGTTTTCGCCGGACGGCCGACGGGCCGCCTATGTCTATAAAAACGATATCTACGCTGAGAACGTCTCCTCCGGAAGAATCATCCGGCTGACATGGGACGGTTCGGCGACCCTAATCAACGGCACCGCGGATTGGGTCTATGAAGAGGAATTTTCCATCCGGGACGGTTTCCGCTGGAGCCCGGACGGGCAATCCATCGCCTTCTGGCAGTTCGACAGCTCCGGCGTCAGGGATTTTTTCCTCATCAACACCACCGACTCCCTCTATCCGCGCACCATTCCCATCAAATACCCCAAGCCCGGCGAAACCAATTCCGCCTGCCGCATCGGCGTTGTGAACTCGTTCGGCGGCCCGGTGAGACTGTTGAGGGTTCCGGGGGATGCCAGGAATAGCTATATCGCCCGCATGGAATGGGCGGAAAATTCGCGGGACGTCGTTCTTCAGCGCCTCAACCGGCTGCAGAACACGAACGACGTCATTTTTGGCGATGCTCGGACCGGTGAGGTGCGGACGATCTTCACCGACCGCGACGAGGCCTGGCTGGATGTCGTGGATGACTTTTTCTGGCTGGAAAAAGGAGGTCGCTTCACTTGGTTGAGCGAGAAAGACGGCTGGCGGCATATTTATCTTGTCTCCCGCGACGGCCAGGCCAAGCTCCTGACGCCGGGCGGATTCGATGTCCTCGGGATCGAGGGTATCGACGAAACGGGCGGCTGGATTTATTTTATGGCGTCGCCGGACAACCCGACACAGCGCTATCTTTACCGGGCCCGGCTCAACGGCCCCGGAAAAGCCGAACGGGTCAGCCCCTCCGGCAAGCCGGGAACCCACAGCTACCAGTTGTCGCCGTCCTGCCAGTGGGCGATCCATACCTATACGAACTTTGATACGCCGGCCGTCATCGACTTGGTCAAGCTCCCTCAGCACAAGACATCAAAGCTCCTGGCCGACAATCGGGAGCTGATCGCCAAAGTCCAAGCCCTCAAGAAAAAGCCCGTGGAATTCTTCAGGATCGATATCGGCGACGGCGTGCTTCTCGACGGCTGGTGCATCAAGCCGCCGGATTTCGATCCCCAGAAGCAATATCCCCTCTTGTTTCAGGTCTATGGCGAACCGGCCGGGCAGACCGTGCTCGACAGATGGGGCGGAAACGGCTATCTCTGGCATCTCATGCTGGCCCAGCAGGGCTATCTGATCGCCAGCCTAGACAACCGGGGCACCCCGGCGCCCCGGGGAAGGGCGTGGCGCAAAATCATCTACAGGCAGATCGGGATCCTGGCTTCGGCCGACCAGGCCGCCGGGGCTAAAGCCCTGATCCAGAAATGGCCTTACCTCGATCCCTCACGCATCGGCATCTGGGGATGGAGCGGAGGAGGATCGATGACCCTCAATGCCATGTTCCGATATCCCGATATCTATAAGACAGGCATTGCCGTGGCCTTCGTTGCCAACCAGCGCTATTATGACTCGATATATCAGGAGCGGTATATGGGCCTTCCCAAGGATAACCAGGAAGGATACAAAAACGGTTCGCCGATCACCTTCGCCTCTCAGCTGGAGGGCCGCTTGCTCATCGTTCATGGGACGGGCGACGACAACGTCCATTACCAGAATTTTGAAGCCCTGGCCAATGAGCTCGTCGCCAACAATAAGGCATTCTCGATGATGGCCTATCCGAACCGGTCGCATGGCCTCTCGGAAGGGAGGAACACGACACGGCACGTCTACGAGACGTTCACCCGGTTCTTGCTTCAAAACCTCCCACCCGGCCCAAAATCCGCGACTAAATCATAGATCGAAGATTGACTTTGGCGGTCTGAACGATTATATAAGTTGATGGACCGGCGCGAGGAAGGAGAGACATGAAAAAAAGACTGCTGACCATAGTCATCATCGGGGCCATCCTGGCCTTTTTTTACACGACCAACCCGACCGAAGCCGACTTTATCAACTATGTCGAAAAACAGGTCAAGGAAGCCAAGGCCAAGAAGGAAGACTCACTCAAGAAATTTCTGGTCGGCCTCAACGATGAGGCGAAGACTCTGGCCGTCAAGGAAGGGACGACGCGCAAGGATTACTACTTGTTCAGCATTTTTGAGGTCTCAGATAACCAAGGCAACCACATCCACAAGGTGATCGGGTTTGCCCGGAAGATCTTTCTTCCGCTCAACCCTGGGCAGAAGGACGAGCTGCCCAATATCTATTAAACTATTTCTTCAGAAAAAGTTTTCGGCGGATCATGTAATAGGGGACGAGCATCACCAGAATACCGAAGATGGAGTAAAAATAATACGGGTTGATCCCCGTCCCCATCCCATGCGACAACAGGACGAGGCTCGTCTGGATATGGATGAAAATCAGGTTGATGAAGATCAAGGCCAGCCAGAGGAATTCTTTATCGAGATCGAGCAGGGACTCCCTTTTTTGTCCATCATCGGAAATGGATTTTTCCGTGGAATAGCGCCTGTTGAGATAAAATTTTTGGACTAAAAAAGATACGCCGAAGAAAAACAATGTTTGGGCCAGGGGATAGAGAAAAAAAAGCGGGGATTTCCTGACCTTGAGCAAGTCCTGGCCTCGGGAATAGAGCCAAAGGGCGATTTTTTGGGGGAGACGCGGGTACGCATAGAGGGCGGCCACCCAGGCCATGACGACCAGGAGCCAGTTGGCGAATTTCAAGAAGACAACCGACTTTTTCAAATTTTTTACCGCGAAACGGAATTTTCCCATATCCTTTTTATTATACCACACCGTCCCGGCGGGCACCTCCAAGGACCGGGTCAAGTTCGCCGATTATGAATGCGGCCATAGGATGGACGTCCGCAAGGCCGACCTGATCAAGGCCAAGGGGCGACCTAGCAGGAATTTATCCGCTCGTCGCTGCCGCAGCCGTAAAGAAGATCCCGGCGGCTTTTTTCGAAGGCCCTTCCTTATTCTTTGGAGTTGCTCTCCGGAGTTTTTTTTGGTATATAATGAGACCTGAATTTTGAAGATGAAAACCATGGCCAAGGCGGCTTGTCGACACAAATGGGTCATGACCAATATCCGCGGCGGATACCTGGTCATTGAAGGGTGTTTCCACTGCCGGAACAGGATTTCGTTCTTTTCGGAAGAGCCGGTTCCGCCCATTGACGATTATCAGGAAGGGGAACATTTTTGGAGTCATCTGGCCGACTATCAGGCTTCCAAGTTCGACCTCAAATGCGAGAGATGCGGCCAGGAAGTGCCCTTGAAAGAAGTCATGGCCACGATGCTCTGCATGAGATGCAACCCGGAGTGCGGCGTTTACCAAGCCGGCTCGCGGGATCCGGATCGAAAGACATGGGTCTATGTCGCCCTCTGTGCCAATACGTCTCATGCGACCGGCCAATGCATTACCAACGAGGGCCTCCGGGCTTTGAACGAGTATTTCAATTCCGGATTCCAGGACCCCGCCAAAAAAATTATCGTCGTTCCCTGCGACCTGCGCAAGTCCGTAGATACCTGCCAGGGCATCGTGCTCGCGGATGTTGGTTTGACGGAGATGTATTAAAGAACCGAACAAAGGAAGGGTAAAATCATGAAAGTATCCGAAGTTGTGGCCAAGGCCGATCTTAAGTCCTTCAACGAGGCCGGAGACAAGGACATCAAGGGCGTCTATATCTCCGATATGGTCAGCGATATCATCGGCATCAAGGAGGGAAATCTGTTGGTGACTCTCCAAACGCACAAGAACCTGATCGCCGCCGCCAACCTTGTCGATGTGGCCGCCGTGGTGTTTTCCCGGGGGAAGACGCCGGCCGAGGACGTGATCGCCCTAGCCAGCAAAGCGGGCATTCGATTGCTGGGGTATGACGGAGACACCTGGACGCTGGCCAAAAAATTATACGAAAGCGGCGTTCGGTGACGATGGCTTGTTTTGATCCTTGGCATTCATAATTCATAAAAAGCGGGAAACCGCCGGCTTTATATTTTTTTATTCATGATCGTTGATCGAACGAGGGATGTGATCCCATGGCCAATGGCGGTCTTTCTGCAATCATGCAGGAGTTCAAGGGCGAACGGGGCGACCTAATCCCGATCCTGCAGAGAGCCCAAGACCTCGACGGCTACCTGCGTCCCGATGCCATTCGCGACATCTCCAGGTGGCTGAAGGTGTCCGAGAACGAGATCTACGGCGTCGCCACCTTCTACGCCCAATTCCGATTCCACCCCCCGGGGCAGCACCACATTAAGGTTTGCCTGGGAACGGCCTGCCATGTCAAAGGCGGGGAACAGATCTTGGTGATGGCCAAACAGCGCCTGGGCGTCGACACGGGGGAAACGACCGCCGACGGGAAATACGATCTCGACCGTGTCGCCTGCCTGGGCTGCTGTGCCTTGGCCCCGGTGGTCGCCTTCGATGACAAGGTCCACAGTCAAATGTCTGTCCTCAAAATACAAAGGCTTTTGGATGAGCAAAAACAAGATTGACAGCCGCCGCAAACAGGCCGTCGCCAAATGGGAAGAGCTCCGAAACAATCCCGTTCCGTTCATCTATATCGGGGCGGGATCCTGCGGGCTGGCCGCGGGAGCAGCCGAGACCCAAACGGCTGTCGAGGACTATCTGAAGCGGAAGGGGATCGAGGCCCGGATCATCCAAGTCGGGTGCATCGGGCCGTGCTATCTGGAGCCGCTCATGGACGTCCAGATGCCCGGCCGAGCGCGCATCAGCTATGCGAACGTCATGGCCAAAGACGTGGCCAGGATCCTTCAGGCCTTCTTCGATGACGGCGAGATCACCAAGGATCATCTGGCCGGGCATTTCGGGGACGGCGAGCTCGACGGAATTCCCCGCTTTTTCGATATGCCCATGCTGAAGCCCCAGGTCCGGATCGTGCTCCGCAACTGCGGCATCATCGATCCGGACGATATCGACCACTACCTGGCCCGGGACGGCTATAAAGGCTTCGAACAGTGTCTGTCCATGACCTGGATGGACGTCCTGGATACCGTCAAGCGGTCCGGCATCCGGGGACGGGGGGGCGCAGGTTTTCCGACATGGCGGAAGTGGGAGACGTGCCGGAACACCGAAAGCGACCAGCGCTATCTCATCTGCAACGCCGATGAAGGCGACCCGGGCGCGTTCATGAACAGGTCCTTGATCGAAGGCGATCCCCACTCGGTCCTGGAAGGGATGCTCATCGCCGCCTATACGATCGGCGCTTCTCAGGGCTACGTCTATATTCGCGCGGAATATCCGTTGGCGATCAAACGCTTGAAGACGGCCATCGGCCAGATGCGCGAGCTGGGCCTTCTCGGGCCTTCGATCCTTGGCTCGGATTTCAGCTTCGATATCAAGATCAAGGAAGGGGCCGGCGCATTTGTCTGCGGAGAAGAGACGGCGCTGATCGCCTCCATCGAAGGAAAACGCGGCATGGCCCGAACCCGTCCGCCCTTCCCTGCCGTCGCCGGCCTCCACGGAAAACCGACGATTATCAATAATGTTGAAACGTTAGGGACGCTTGCCAACATCCTCCGCAACGGCGCCGAATGGTATGCCGGCTTCGGGACGGAGACGAGCAAAGGCACCAAGACATTCTCGCTGGTCGGAAAAGTCCGGCGAACGGGGCTGATCGAGGTCCCGCTCGGCATCAAGCTCCGGGAAGTAATTTTCGATATCGGCGGCGGAACCCAGAAGCCGTTTAAAGCCGTCCAGAGCGGCGGGCCATCCGGAGGATGTCTATCCGAAGAATTTTTGGATTTGCCCATCGATTACGAACATTTGGCTGAAGCAGGTGCGATTATGGGTTCCGGAGGCCTCATCGTGGTCGATTCGGACACGTGCATTGTTGACTTGGCTAAATATTTTATGTCGTTCACCCAAAAGGAGTCGTGCGGCAAGTGTGTCCCGTGCCGCGTCGGAACCCGGCACATGGTGGAGATCCTGGAAAAGATCTGCGACGGCAAGGCGGAGCTTTCGGATTTGGACAAGCTGGAGAAGCTTGCCTATACCGTCAAAAACGGGTCTTTGTGTGGATTGGGCTCCACGGCGCCCAATCCGGCCCTGTCAACCCTCAAGTATTTCCGGCCCGAATTCATTTCTCACGTCAAGGACAAGCGCTGCCCGGCCGTCACCTGCAAGAACCTCGTCATCTACCGGGTCATTCCCGGCAAGTGCACGGGTTGCCAGCGCTGCGTGAGGGTTTGCCCGACCGGCGCCATCAGCGGCCCGAGGTCCGAGCCGCACAATCTCGATCAATCGAAATGCATCAAGTGCCGTTCCTGCTACGAAATCTGCCGTTTCGACGCCATCGCCGGAGACGCCATCGTCATCGAATCATAGATGTTTTGACATCGGAGAGAAATTTTGGACAGACAAGTTGGCCCGATCTCAAAGCAAAAATATCTTAGGTAAGAGCATGGCCCGAAAAGAACCTCGAACATTGACCATGGAGATTGACCACCGGGCGGTGACCTTCCCGGAAGGCGTCACCGTCCATCGAGCCGCCGAGTTGAACGACGTCTATATCCCCTCGCTCTGCTCCCACAAGGACCTTTCGCCGTTCGGCGGTTGCCGGCTGTGCATGGTGGAAATCGAAGGGATGCGCGGCTATCCTTTATCCTGCAACACCATCGCCCGGGAGGGGATGAAGGTCTTGACGGACACGGCCATGCTGCGGGATTTGAGGAAAGAGATCTTGAAGCTCATCCTCAGTGAGCATCCTTCGAGCTGCCTGGTCTGCGATGAAAAAGCCGGCTGCAAGGAGTATCAGGGGACGATCCGGAAGGCCGGCGTGACGACGGGCTGCCGGTTTTGCCCGAATGACGGCCAATGCGAGCTGCAGGACCTGGTGGAGAAAATCGGCGTGACGGAAATCGATTATCCCATCTATTATCATGGTTACGAGGCCGAGCACGACGACCCCTTTTACGACAGGGATTACAATATCTGTATCCTCTGCGGCCGGTGCGTCCGGATGTGTCAAGAAGTCCGCGGCACCAGCGTCTTGGCCTTTACTTATCGCGGCCCCCGGGCCAAGATCGGTCCGGCCTTCGGCCGAAGCCATGTCGAAGCGGGCTGCGAATTCTGCGGCGCCTGCGTGGATGTCTGCCCGACGGGCGCCCTGGCCGATAAGGTCTCCAAATGGGACGGCAGGCCCGATGGACATCATGTCTCGACGTGCCCGTTTTGCGCGATCGGCTGCCAGATCGAACTGGACCACAAAAACGGCAAATTGTCCAAGGCCAAGGCCAACCTGGACCCGGAGGTCAACGACGGCCAATTGTGCCTGAAGGGCCGGTTTTGTCTGCCGGAAGTGACCCATCACTTCGAGCGGGCGAAAAAACCGATGCTTCAGAAAGGCAACTATTTCCGGGAGGTGTCGTGGCCGGAAGCGTTGGAGAAAGTCGCCGGCGAGCTCAAGGGCATTTCCCCCGACGATTTTATCATGCTCGTTTCGCCGGACCTCACCAACGAAAGCCTCTTTGCCGCCCAGAAGTTTGTCCGGGATTGCCTGGGATCCAATGGAATCGACTCAACCGCCCGGATGGAGCTTGGCGGTGGATTGGCTCTCTGGTCCAAGCTTTTTTCCTTGCCTATTTCCATCAAGGCCATCGCCAAGGCGGACGTCATTCTTGCCGTCGGGCTCGACAGCCGGTTTAATTTCTCGGTGGTCGGGACGAAGGTCCGCCGGGCCCTCGATGGGGGCGCCAGGCTGCTGACCATCGATCCCCGCGACAGCAATTTGGCCCGCTATACCGACGATTGGCTGCGCCCCGCGCCGGGGCAGGAAGGGTTGCTACTCAAGTTCTTTGCGGAATATCTCAGGGGCAAAAAAAGCGATAGCGCCCTTGCTTCTCAAGAAACGTCCGTCGATATCCGGCGACTGGATAGAGCCCTCGAGGTGCTTTCTTCGGGCAAGGAGCTGACGGTCATTATCGGTCCGCAGGTGTTCCAATATGGAATGAACCAAGCCCTTGTCGATGGCCTGATGACTCTGGCTGAGCGGAAGAACGTCAATTTCATCCCCCTCTACTTCGGAGCCAACGGGCGCGGCGCGCTGGAGATGGGAGTATTTCCGGAGCTTGGTCCGGGCGGATTGCCGGGTCAAGGCCGAGGCTTGGGATTGGCGGACCTGGTCAACGGTTCCAAGCGGCCAAAAATGGTTTATCTTGTCGGCGATATTCCCTTCTTTGACAGGCCGGACTGTGATTTCCTGATCGTTCAAGATACCTATCTCCCTCCCTTCAAAGTCGACGCCTTTCTTCCCGCCTCCACGTTCGCCGAAGCCGGCGGCAGCCTCGTCAATATGGAAGGCCGGGTTCAGGAAATTGTCCGGATCGAAGACTTTCCGGAAAGCGCCGTGGCCGGATTCATGCGGCCCGATTGGCGGATTTTTTCCGATCTCGCCCAGGCTTTGAAGTGCGAGACGATGAATTACGAGACTGCCAAGGATGTCCTGAAGGATATCCGGACGGCGGTCCCTGATTTTCCGGCCCGGATCCATCGGAAATCCCGGCGGATGAAAGCTATTGATCACCTGAAAATGGACCCGGCCTCGAACGGACGCGTCGCGGAAGGGGATTTCCTGCTGGTGGCAGAGCCGGGAGGATATCGTCATCGGGGGATTGATATTTCGTCCAAAGTCGGCGGGTTGGGAGAATTAGGGCTTGAAGAGGGATTCCGGATGAACCCTGAAGATATCGATTCGCTCGGCCTTAAAAACGGCGATCGTCTGACCCTGTCGTTAGACAACGAAAAAATCAGCGCCACAAACGCGGTCAAGTCGGACATCGAATGTCCCAAAGGCGTGATCTATTACACCCGGCCGGTGGTGCTGGGAGGTCTAAAACATCGGCGGGAGTTCTGGCCGCTTTACCACCTCAAGCAGAACCCGATCCGGGTGAACGCCTTTCGGGCAACGGAGGAAAAGAGATAATGGCATGGACCCGAACACCCCATCGGCCTTGCCGGTTGAGGGAGGATGTGTATGTATAAAGTCATTGAACGGCGGATGATCGTTCCCAATCTCCACGAATTCACGGTCCAAGCCCCGGCCGTGGCCGAATCCGTGAAACCCGGCAATTTCATCATCGTCCGGCCGGATCAATACGGTGAGCGTATTCCCCTGTCGGTTGCCGACTGGGATCGAGACGCCGGCACGGTCACCACGATTTTCATGCAGGTCGGCGGCTCGACCGCCATGCTGGCCCGTCTGAAACCCGGGGATGCCATCCCGACGTTCGTCGGGCCGTTGGGCAAAGAAACCGCGATCGACACCTTCGGCACGGTCCTTTGCGTCGGCGGATGCTACGGGATCGGATCCATTTATCCGATCGCCCGCGCCCTTAAACAAGCCGGGAACAAGGTCTATACGCTTCTCGAAGCCCGCAGCTCGTTTCTCCTTTATTGGGAAGACAAGCTGGCCAAGGTTTCAGACCAAGCCTTCGTCATCACCCGGGATGGGACCAAGGGCCGCAAAGGACATATCGACAAGATCCCGGAAATGATGCAGCGGGCCGGGATCACCCCTGATTTGGTCATCGTCAACGGCTGCACGTTCCAAATGATGCGGGTGTCCATGGTGACAAAGCCCTTGGCCTGGAAAACCATCGTCAATATGAACCCGATCATGATCGACGGAACCGGAATGTGCGGCGTCTGCCGGCTTTCCGTCGGGGGGAAAACGAAGTTTGCCTGTGTCGACGGCCCCGACTTTGACGGCCATGAGATCGATTGGGAGGAATTCCTGTCGCGGCGCAAAAGCTACAATCCTGAGGAGGTCGATCCGCTCCGCAGGAGCAGCTGCCGGTCTCATTTTTAGCCCGCATCACTACGACGGCCGAGAGGAGGTTGCCCAGAGTGGCTGACGAAAAACCGGAAAAGAAAAAGATCGACCTGAGCCGGCGGGCCATGCCCAAGCAGAACCCCTGGGAACGGATCAAGAACTTCGACGAGGTGGCCTTGGGATACCTGACCCGAACGGCCGTTGAGGAAGCCTCCCGCTGTTTACAGTGCAAAAAGCCGCTCTGCAACCAGGGCTGTCCGGTCGGGATCGATATCGGCGGCTTCATTAAATGTATCGTCGATGGCGACTACGCCTCCGCCATCAGAAAAATCAAAGAAACAAACGCGCTTCCGGCCATCTGCGGACGGGTTTGTCCCCAGGAAGAGCAATGCGAGAAGACCTGCGTCCTGGCCAAAAAGGAGGCTCCCATCGCCATCGGCCGGCTGGAGCGATTCCTGGCCGATTGGGAAGCCGCTGAGGGAAAGATCGAAGTCCCGCCCATGGCGGCCAAGACCGGGAAGAGGGTGGCTATTGTCGGCGCCGGGCCGGCCGGCGTCACCGTAGCCAACGACCTGATCATTCTCGGTCATGATGTGACCATCTTCGAAGCGCTCCACGAGTGCGGCGGCGTCCTGATCTACGGTATTCCCGAGTTCAGGCTGCCCAAGGCCATCGTCAATCGCGAAGTGGAATATGTCAAAAGCCTGGGTGTGAAGATCTATACGGATTTCGTAGTCGGAAAAACCAAGACGGTCGACCGGCTCCTCGAGGAATTCGACGCCATCTTCGTCGGCTCGGGCGCCGGGCTGCCCTGGTTCATGGAAATCCCCGGCGAAAACCTCAACGGCGTCTATTCCGCCAACGAATATCTCACCCGGGTCAACCTGATGAAAGGCTTTCGCTTCCCCGAATTTAAGACACCGGTGAAACGGCCGTGCCGGGTGGCCGTCGTTGGCGGCGGGAACGTGGCCATGGACTCGGCCCGAACGGCCGTCCGGCTGGGCGCCGATGAAGTTCACCTCGTCTACCGCCGGAGCAAGGCGGAGCTGCCCGCCCGGGCCGAGGAAGTGGAGAACGCGGAGGAAGAAGGCGTCATCCTGGATATCCTGACCCTGCCCGTCCGACTCATCGGAGACGAGAATCGCTGGGTCCGGGAGATCGAATGCTTAAAAATGGAGTTGGGGGAGCCGGATGCGTCGGGCCGGCGGAAACCGATCCCCATCGAAGGGTCCAATTTTCGGGTGGCGTTCGATGCCGTGGTCATGGCCATCGGCAACAGCCCCAACCCGCTGATCCCGATGACCACGCCCGGCTTGGAGATCAGCAAAAAAGGCGGGATTGTGACCAATCCCGAAACGGCGCGGTCATCACGGCCCAATATTTGGGCGGGCGGGGATATCGTCCGGGGCGCGGCGACGGTGATCAGCGCCATGGGCGACGGGAAAATTGCCGCGGCCTCCATGCACAAATATCTGATGAATCAGGAGTGACGATGAAATTGTCCGAGATCCGAGAGATCCTCCAATGCGAGATCCTGGCGGGAGAAGAAGATTTGCAGGTCGAGGTCTATCAAGTCGTGGCCTCGGACGGCATGAGCGAGATCCTGGCCTTTGCCAAGTCCAAGGAATTGATGATCACCGGCCTGACCAACATCCAGTCCATCCGCACGGCAGATATCGCCGGGGTCAGCGCCGTCCTCTACTGCCGGGGCAAGAGGCCGGATAAGAAAGTCATCGAATTTGCCAAGCAAAAACGGATCCCTGTCCTTATCACCCAGATGGTCATGTTTGATATCTGCGGCATTCTTTATAACAAGGGGCTCAAGGGCGTGTCTTGATGGCCGCGGAATTGCTGCGGGAAAGCTTTGAGATCCAGGGCCGGAATTTTGATAAGGCCGGCGAGGTGTCCGGGGAGATCAAGGTGATTCTCAGGGATTTGGGCATCGAAGCAGTCAGTCTCCGGCGCCTGGTCATCGTGGCCTTTGAAGCGGAGATGAATGTCGTCATGTACGCCCGGCGCGGGACATTGACCCTCATCCTGACCGAGGAGGATGTCAACCTGGAAGTCCGGGATGAAGGCCCGGGCATCCCGGACATCGAATTGGCCTTCAAAGAGGGATATTCGACGGCGTCGGACGAGATGCGCGAATTGGGCTTCGGCTTCGGCATGGGCCTGCCGAACATGAAAAAGAATTCCGACGAGCTCAAGGTCGAATCCGAGGTCGGCAAAGGCACGCTGGTGTTTGCCAAGATCAAGCTGAATTCCAATGGCTGAACTGAAACACGGCTTTAAGATCGACGTAAACAAGTGCGACGGCCGGATGAATTGTATGCGGGCCTGTCCGACCCATGCCATCCGGGTGAAAAACGGCAAGGCCCGCTTGATCCCCGAGCTCTGCATAGACTGCGGGTCATGTCTCGGGGTATGCCCTACCGGGGCCATCTCGGCGACGACGATCACCTTTGCCGAGCTGGACAGATTCAAGTTCAAGGTCGCCGTGGCTTCCCCGGCGCTCTTCACTCAATTCGGCATAAAAGACACCCCGGCCCAAGTGGGCTGGGCTCTCTTGGACCTCGGCTTTGATGCGGTCTGGGAGTACGCCGTGGATATCGAGCTGATCGACCGGGCGATCATGGATTGTGTCAAATCATGGCCGGGACCGTTCCCGCTGATATCCAATTCCTGTCCGGTGATCGTCCGGTTGATCCAGGTCGCTTATCCGAGCATGGTCGAGCACTTGATCCCCGTCGAGGCGCCGCGGGAGATCGCCGGCCGGGAATTGAAGCGCCGGTATTCTCAGGAGCTCGGGCTGAAGCCGGAAGAGATCGCCGCGATCTATATCACGCCCTGCCAGGCCAAAACCATTTCCATCCTTCAGCCGGCGGAGGGAGCTAAAAGCTATTTGGACGGGGCGGCCGGTATTTCCCAAGTTTATAATGACATCCTTTCCAAAATGCGGAAGACAACCAGTATCGGAGACACCCCCAAAGGGTTGGTGAGCTCAGGCGAATTGTTGCACTGGGGATCTCCGGAAGGGGAATTCCCAAAATTGTCCCGCGAACACTACCTCCCCTTGACCGGCCTGACGGATGTCATCAAGGTTTTTGATGATATCGAAAAGGGCAAGATCCGCAATATCGAATTTTTGGAGTGCCATGCCTGCCAGGGAGGCTGCATCGGCGGAAACCTGACCGTTGAGAACCTTTACGTGGCCCGAAGCAAGAACCTTCATTGGCGGGCCAATATGCCAAAACCCGGTCCCTCGTTCGAGAAGGAAGTGGAAAGGCGTTATGCCATTGAGGATTTCTCGCTGAGAGGTTCTGTCAAACCCCGTCGGATCGAAGGAGAAGTCATCGACCTTCGCGAGCGCGTCACCCGAAAAAAGCGGGCCGACGAGTTGTTAAAGGCGCTCCCTTTGCTCAACTGCGGCCTGTGCGGCGCTCCCACTTGCAAGAACCATGCCGAAGATGTGGCCGCCGGCCGGACCGAGATTGGCGATTGCGTTTTTCTGTCCCTTCATCGGATCGATATTCTGAGAACATTCTATAAAAAATAAGCGGATGGGTTCCATTTTTTTCTGAAACACCGTTTCCTTTCTTTCGCCTTCCGAATACAATAGATCTTTCCATTGTCCATGATCGAACGAGGATGCCATGACCACGGATTGGAAAAAGATCAGGAATGATTTTCCCGTCACGAAGACCCATGCTTATTTTCTGAGCGCGGCCATGTCGCCCCTCCCGACACCCGTGTATGAAGCCTTGGCCGGGGAATACCGGAAGGTAATGCTCGACGGAGACATCCATTATGAAGAGGATCTGAGGAAGTGCGATGGATTATTGGCCGACCTGGCGGGTCTCCTCGGCACGAAGGCGGACAACATGGCCTTCGTGGCAAACACATCGACCGCCATGTCATTGATCGCCCTGGCCTTCCAGGACCGCGTCCCGAAGCCGTTCAACGTCGTGTCTCTTGAAGACGAATTCCCGTCCTCCACCCTTGGTTTCGAATATCGAGGCATCGAGATGCGCTATGTCCGGGCGGTGAAGGCCAGATATTCCCCCGATTCCATCATCGCCGCCGCAAACCGGGAAACCCTCGCCGTCGTCGCTTCCTTCGTCCAGTACGCCACGGGATTTCGCCTCGACCTCGAGGCGCTCGGCCGCGGCCTCAAAGACAGGGGGATCCTGTTCATCGTCAATGCCACCCAAGGATTTCCTTATTTTCCCATCGACGTTGAGGCCATGAACATCGATGCCTTGTCCTGCTCTTTCCATAAATGGGGCCTGACCGGCCACCTAGGGGCGATGTTCTATACTTCAGCTGCTTTCCGCGCTCGATTCCCTGCGCCCTCAGCGGGCTGGCTGTCCGTGATGGAAGAGGGGGAGGATTCGATCCATACGGCGAAAAATGTGCCCTTTCGGCTTCATCCCACGGCCAAGCAATATATGTCGGGCACTTACAATCTTCAACCGCTGTTGGCCTTCCGTGTTGCCCTGGACTACATGAAAAGGATCGGGTTCGAGAATATCCGCCAACGCCTTTTCGAGCTCATGGATTGTCTTATTGCCGGATTGGGCCGCCTTGGCATCCGTATCGTATCCCCCATCGACCGACCTGAGGAGCGCTCGGCCATCGTCGCTTTTTCGCTGGGGGAGAGGAGCGGCCAATGCGTCGAGGCGCTCGCCGCAAAAAACATCCATGTCTCTCTCCGGACCGGTCTCATTCGCGTTTCCTTGAACATTTTCAATGACGAAGGTGATATCGACCGGCTTCTCGAGGCCGTCGAAAATTTTCGATCGGGCCGCTCGTAAAATTTATTGGTTCTCTTCCATTTCATGTGGGGAAAGATCGTCTGGGAACCGATCCAGAAACGGCCTCGCTCCCCATCCGGGTTTTTCACGTCCCTCATGCCGCTGCCGCACTGTCGGCGGGAAATTATCAATGGAATTTGGCCGGTGCTCGATAGATCCTTAACGGATTTTAAGGAAAAGTTCAGTAGCCAAATCATTTTCTCAATGCTATATTCGTGCCCTCGGGTCGATAAAAAGCCGTACCCCGCTCTGTCCCCGAGAAATTCGGAGAATCGATAGGATGAAGAGATGGAGCTGAAGAGACGTTTGCTTGCGCCGCTTTGTACTTTTTTCGCCTTAACATCCGTCGTTCCTTTGTTCGCCCAGCGCAGCCAGCCTGATTCCTTAAAAGCTTTCCGGACCGAATCGCCCGCTAAGCTGGACGGGATCCTGGATGAGGCCGACTGGGCCAAGGCAGCCCGTATCTCCAATTTTACCCAGCGCGAACTGAATGAAAACATGCCGGCGACCGAAAAGACCGAGGTCGCCGTCCTCTACAGCCGGACCGAGCTCTATATCGGCATCTGGTGCTTCGACACCGAACCGGACAGGATCATCGCCCAAAAAATGAAATGGGATTTCGATTTCGACACGGAAGACGATTTCGAAATCGTCCTCGACACGTATGCCGACAAACGAAATGCCTATTTTTTTGTCGTCAATCCCAACGGGGCCCAGTACGACGCCCTGATCATGGACAACGGCCGCAAAACCAATTCCGATTGGAACGGGGTCTGGCATGTGGCCGCGGCGCGGACGGACAAAGGCTGGTTCGCCGAGATCCGTATCCCGTTTTCGACGCTGAAATTCAGCGCCGCCAACGAGCAAACCTGGGGGATCAATTTCAAGAGGAACATCCGGCGAAAGCGCGAGCAGGTCCTCTGGCAGGGATGGTCGCGGGATTCCGATCTTAGCCAGGTCAACCGCGCGGGAATGCTCGAGGGCCTAAAAGACCTGACCCGGATGAGGGTCTTTGAGTTCCGGCCTTATGCCGTCGAAGGCGCAGAAAAACAAAGACAGACGGCGGCGGCGACCGTGGGCGACATCGGATTGGATTTCAACTACCTCGTCAACCCGACCGTCAAGATTGATTTTACGATCAATCCAGACTTTGCCCAGGTCGAATCGGACGAAATGATCGTCAACCTCACCCGATTCTCCATTTCCTACACGGAAAAGCGTCAGTTTTTTTTGGAAGCCCAAAACTTTTTCGATTTTCCTCTTGGCCGAGCCAGGCCGTTCTACAGCCGCCGGATCGGCATCTACAAGGGGCAGGAAACACCCATCCTCGGCGGCGCGCGATTTCTGGGGAAAATGAGAAACACCACACTGGGGGTTATGGTCCTCCAGACAGAGAAGACCGACGCGGCGAAAGCCACGAACTTTTCTCTGGTTCGCTGGAAACAGGACCTGGGGGAGCAGTCTTCGGTCGGTGTCCTGGCCATCGGCGCCGCCCAGGCGGGCCGGTTCAATGGAACCGGCGGAGTGGACGCGCTTTATTCGACATCCAGGCTCTTCGGCGACAAGAATTTCCAGGTCGGCGGGGCGATAGCGGCGACCTATACGTCCGAACGGGAAACGTCTTCCGGCAGCGCCCACCGCTTATTCCTCAGCTATCCCAACGACCTCATCGAACTTGATGCATCCTGGGAGCGGGCGGGCAAGGATTTCAATCCTGAGGTGGGATTTTTGAGCCGGACGAGCTACCAGGTGTTCTCGACGGAGCTTTCGATCAGCCCCCGGCCGAAATTTCTTCCCTGGGTCCAGCAGCTCGAATTCAAACCGATCGAGCTAGAATATTATATCAACGATCTGACGCGCGAGATGCAGTCCGTCTATATGGAATTCCGGCCACTGGGCCTGTCCTTCAAGAGCGGCGAAGCCCTTGAGTTCAATATCCAGCGCAACGCCGAGAACCTGACCGAGGAGTTCGAGATCCGGGAGGGCTATGTCATCGGCGCCGGACGATATTGGACAAACCGGGGGGAAATCCAATTTGAAACCTTTGAGGGACGGCCCATCGTCGCCTCAGCTGCCGTCAACTGGGGAAAATTTTACGACGGGACGAGCACGGAATGGGAGGCCGACCTGGCCTGGAAGCCGAGTAAGTTCTTCAGCGCCAGCACATCCTACCAGCGGACCGACATCCGGCTCGACGGAGGCGCGTTTGCCATCGACGAAGTCGTCGGCCGGCTGAATTTTTCGTTGAATCCCCGGCTCTTCGGATCGGTCTACACCCAATGGAACAACGACGACGACGAAATCCGGTTCAATTTCCGTGTCACCTGGATTCCCAAGCCGGGGGCCTATTTCTATTTTGTCCTCAACCAGTTCGGCGACACCCTTGACCCCCACGGGAACTGGCGGCTGAACAA
>CAZIDN010000046.1:0-29304 GCA_964537875.1 uncultured Eubacteriales bacterium | reverse complement strand
GGAACCGACGGGACTGGTTCCCCGGGGCCCGGGGGCTACGGGCGGCCTAAGCGCCGCCCGAACGGGGATGTCATTTTAATTATTGCGTTGATATTAAAAAGGGAGTAATTTTTTAGGTTGCTGATCAAAGGGCAAGAAAAGCGAAACCCGATTAAGCAGATTATTTCCGCACAGATTCTAGGCATTAAGGAGGTGGGGCCATGAGGAGCAGAGCGATAAACCGAGAGGCTCTTTTTCTCTGGATAATTATCTTTCTTCTTGTTCTGGCCGCCCCGGGCGGCATAGATGGCGAAAATCAGGCCACTTATGCCACCGGCTTGCTTCCTAACACCCCCGAACAGGAGCAGCTCATCCGGACGACGTGGCCGCGGGTAAAAAAAATCAAATTCAACAGGCTGGCGTTGGAGCGGGTCAATGAGGCACGGCTTAAAAAGGGCCTCGGCCCCTTTGACCCCCGCCTGGCCGTCCCCTTGGGCGAGGAGACAGAGATTGAGATCGGTGAAACGACCCCGCCTGCCTCACCCGGCGAGCCGATCTCGACGGCACTTATGAGCGTAGATAATAGCGTCCTCCCGTATTTTCCTCCCATCGATACCCAGGGATCGCTCAATTCCTGTGCCTCCTTCAATATCACATATTACCAAATGACCCATTTATTCGCCTTTCTTCGTGGTTGGCAAGCCAAGACGGGAGGTCATGGTTACCATTTCTCACCCAAATGGACGTACAACTTCATTAATAACGGGGCGAACGGGGGGAGCTACTTCTCCGATAACTACGACGTAATCAGGAAGCATGGGGCGCCGACATGGGCGGAATTCCCTTACGATGACAATTTCACAGCTTGGTGCCTCAGCACAACCGCCTGGAGGAATGCCCTGTCCTATCGGACAAATCCCGTCCAATATATTAGCAACGTCAGCGTAACTGGCTTGCAGCAGGTTAAAGACCTCTTGGCCAACGGCTATATCCTCGTTATCGGAACCTATATCAGCTCTTGGCAATTCAAAACCATCAGCGACGATCCACTCACGACAGAGGATAACGCTTACGTCGGGAAAGACATCTGCTACTGGCTTAATGGGGCCAATGGTTCCCACGCCATGACCTGTGTCGGCTTCAACGATGCCATCTGGGTGGACATCAACAGCAACGGGATCGTCGACAGCGGAGAGAAGGGCGCCCTGAGAATCGCCAATTCCTGGGGCGCATTTTGGAAGGACGGCGGCTATACATGGCTCGCCTATGACGCCCTGCGGTCTACGTCGCAAGTACCGGGCGCGCCGAGCGATGGCCGTATCGCCGCCCTTCAGAGCGACCGCATGTATCACCTAACGGCGTCCGGCAATTACGCCCCCAAGGTGATCGCCCAGTTCACGGTGAACCATGCCGCCCGAAATGAGATGCGGATGAGCCTCGGTACGTCAGCGACTAGCCAGACGACGCCGACGACGGCCTGGACGCCGGGCGCTCTGATCAATCAGGGCGGCGCCTATGCCTTCGACGGATCTAGCAACGCTTGCGACGGCACGTTTGTCCTAGACTTCACAGACATCCTGCCGACGGCGGGCGTGTTGAAACGCTACCATTTGGGCATGTACGACAATGCCAGCGGAAACATCGCCACGCTGAAAAGCTATAAACTTATCGACCTGACGACGCCCCTCCCCACGGAGGTCTGGGCGGCCAACGTTCCGCAGACGGCGGATGGCAATCAGCAGGTCTACGCTTGGGTGGATTACACCTATAACGGCGTCAATGCCGTCCCCATAGCTATTGTGAGCGCGACCCCTCAGTCGGGACCGTCACCCCTGCTGGTCTCCTTCGACGGCTCTGGGTCCTACGACACGGACGGGACGATCGTTTCGTATTCTTGGACCTTTGGCGATGGGACGGCGGGAACGGGTTCTAACGTCCAGCATACTTATGCCGGTGCGGGAATCTATACAGCCCGGCTGACAGTGACGGACAACCTTGGCGCCACCGGGACGTGCCCCGTAATTATCATCGCAACGTCTTTGCCGGCGACGTTGACAGTGACTCCGCCCGGCGGTTTGGAATCAACGGGTCTTCCGGGAGGACCCTTCATGCCTGCCAGCATGACTTACACGCTCCAAAACACGGGAGGAGCTTCGCTTAACTGGACGGCTACAAAGACGCAGGGCTGGGTCACCCTGTCGAGCGGCAGCGGCACCCTGGCCCCCTGGGCGACGACAACTGTGATTGTCTGGATTAACAGCAATGCGAATGCCCTGCCCGTGGGGACGGCCATGGACACTATCGCTTTCACTAATACGACGAACGACAGCGGCAGCACGACGCGTCCCGTCACCTTGAATATCGGGACGTCTCAGAAGGAGTGGACCTTCGTCCGGGGAACGGACAACTATCTTTATGGGCGATATATGGACAAATCGGAGAACATTAGTACCTGGCTGAAGCTCACGGGGAAGTCCAGTCACGCGCCGGCAGCCATGTATTTCAACGGCAAGGTTTATCTCATGGTTAAAAGCGACAACGATGCCAGGATTTATTGGAACCGAATGGACTCCGCCGGTACCTGGTCGACCTGGAAGACGATGGATGGCGCGACATCCGGCTCTCCGGCCGTAGCGCTCTTCAACAGCCAACTCTATATTGCCGTCCGCGGGACTGATAACAAGATTTATGTCCGCTCTATGAATAGCGCCGAGATCTTCAGCCCCTGGCAAGCGGTCCCTGGCGGCATGACCGATGCTTCACCGGCGGTCGAATCGTTCAACGGCAAGCTTTACTTGATCGTCAAGGACTCGGTTGATTACAAGATTTGGTGGAACAAAATGGACCCCTCCGGCGTTTGGGCGACGTGGCAGCTATTGGGCGGCCTATCCCCGTCGCCGTCAGCGATGACGACGTTTAATAATCAGCTTTATATCGCCGTCCAAGGTACGGACAACAAGTTGTATTATCGGGCGATGAATACTTCCGAGCTCTGGACGTCCTGGGCTTGGGTCCCGGGTTACACCGATGTTGGACCGGCAATCGATACCTATAATAATCGTATCTATTGGGTAGTCAAGGGCGAATCTGAAACGAAGATCTGGTGGAACGCCATGACGGCGTCGGGAACTTGGTCCACCTGGAAAATCATGGACGGCGCAACACCGTCCCCGGTCGCCCTAGCGTCTACGGAATTTTAAGTCTCCAGCGGGGTGCAAATAGGCCTGGCTGGCCATCCCACAAATAGCGCGCGTGATTGGAAAAGCCTGCCCTAGTCCTAGGGCAGTAGGACCGCGCGATCCGACGACCCGGAGCCATCTTCCGGTGAGATGTGCTTCAAAGAGCACGCGTACCCAATAATTACGAAGAACAGGAAGGCGAGGAGGACGGGTGCGTCCAAGTCCTCCGTCATCATCCAGACGAGGCCCCCTAGAATACAGACGCCTCCCCAGAACCAGAATGTCCGACGCGTTAGGTCGCCCATCACATGGGATTTTTGCTTCCACCAGCTAAATAGGATGGAAGCAAAGAATAAAATGAACGCACCGAAACCTAGAAAGCCGGCCCGGTAGATAACACCGACGTAGGACGAATGGGAGGCCATAGGGAAGGGCACGTCCTTTTCGAGAGGCTTGAACCCATATCCGATGAAAGGCTTTTTGAGGGCTTCTTCGAACGTCCGCTCGTACATGTTCATTCGGAAGGATGTGCTCTCCGCCCGGAATTGATCGATCCCTTCAGCGACCCTGCGTAAGGAAACATTGAGACTAATCACGACCAGCAGGCCGGCAATCGCCGCGAATTTCATGACAAATGCCAGTTTTCCGATATTCTGGAGCGTATAGACAGCGACGATCCCTGTGACGAGACCCAAGACTGCCGCGCGAGAGAACGAGAGGGTCAGCGGGATCAGCTGGATTAAAAGGGCTACGAGCAATCTCTTACGCTTCGTGATGAAATAATAGCCGAGTGTCATGGAGATGGAGAATAGCATCATCAGGCCCAAAGCCGTGGGATAAGGATTGAACCCGAACGACCGGGGCACGGATTTATTGAAGACCCAGTCTGTGGTCACGACGCGGAGCCGAAAAAAATATTGGATCAAAGGCATGTTCGAAGGGATCCTGTCGGCTTTGATGGCTAACCCCAGGAGGCTCTGGATCACGATGTCCCGCCGGTCGAGCCACCAGAGAATCGTACCGACGATGGACAGGACGCCGTTCATCACGCCGAGGGCGACGAAGCCCCTCATGAGGGGGAAAAAATGCGACATCCGGGCGGTGTTGTGGATGACTGTAAAGAGAATTAGGGCTATGAGCCAGAAGCTTAGGTTATAGCCGGTCGCAAACAGGCGGATTGTTGGAATTCCCTGAAGATTGAAAAAAATGGCCATGACGAATATCGTCACAAACACGAGGAGGAAGAAGAGGTACGCGGGAAGAACGAGACGGTCTCGCGTTTTCGATTTCTGGAGCAAAAGCTTGAGGAGGAGAAAGACTGATAAGACATGGAAAATGATGTTCGTTACCCCTAGGATCCACCACAGGGGGACAAGGAGAATGGCGGACGGGATGTCAGATTCAAAGGGGCTCTCAAAAAAAGGACAGCGGCGTCGGCGACGCATCGGCGTTGCTCCAAAGCGGGCGGGATGCACGGTCCTCCCCCGCATCCTTGTTCTGACGGGCAGCGTCATGTGGCGTGGGGCGAAGTAGCCTTTCGGGATTTCAGGTATTCCATAAAAAACGCCAGCATCCCGAAGACGACGCACCCCAAGACCAGGCTGAGGAGGATGGTCAGGGACGTCTTCGGCGACACCGGCCGGGGCGAGCTCGTCGGTTCTTTAATGAGCTGGACGTAATCCAGGCGCATCTTTTGCTCGTTTAAGATCTGGTTGTCTTTCTCAATGATCTCGATTTCCTTCCTGGTCTTTTCGATCTGGATATCGAGCTTTTTTAGCTCTTCCTCCTTGTCCTTAATCTTAAACTGATGGTCCTCCTGAGAGATCCTTTCCCGACTCAGGCTCTCGTCCAGATCGTTGTAATAGCGGAGGTTCTGCTGAACGACATTGGAATAGAGAAGGTGTCCAAGTGTGTTTATTGAATCGCTCTTTTCTTTGAGGGACGATAACTGTTGCTTCTCGATCTCCTCGACACGGCCTTTGACGTCTTTCTTCTCCTCCAGAATGCTTCGGATGCGCTCCTCTGAGATTTTCAGTTTGTTCTCCGCCGAAACGATCTCTTTCCGGACCCTGTTTTTTTCGACATTCAGGGCGTCGATATCGGTCTGCGTGCGCTCTATCTCGCTTTTGTTCTTGGAAATCAACATGTCAGTGCTTCTGATTTCGCCATCGACTTTCCTGTCGAAATCCCGCTTGACGAGGCCGTAAAGGGTCCGAAGGATCTCTAAGCCTCTCTGGGGATCCTTGATCTTAATGTAAATCTTGACCAGGTTCGTGTCGGGGATGATTTCGGCTCGAAGCGGCGGGAAGCTCATTAAGCTTAGATTAAAGCTCGCAGCCAAAAAGGTGCGATAGGCGCCTTCATTGATTTGACTGACGATCTGCTTGGGAGGGACGAGGATGACTTCCTCGAATTGCCCTTGTTGGGTCTTAATAAAAAACTTGCTAGGTTGGAGGATAGCATCAACCTGCCACGTTTTGGGAAGAAACAGACATAGAATGCCAAGGGCGCCCGCAATAAAGAGTGTGGGGATGAGAATCTGCCATTTGCGCTTCCAGAGAACCTGAAAATAATCGTTGATCGTGAGGTCTTCAATCGCGACAGTGGTCGGCTTCATGAGACGCGTAAGCTCCTTCTTTTGGCGGATGAAATATATTACAGGAAAACTATGGAAATTTCAAAGATGTTTTTTCTGGTCGTACATGAAGCAGACTAGTTCAAGCTCTAAGGATCTTCATGATCACTCGGCCATCCGAGAAGCTCTTGGCATCGGGAACTCCCGCTTTTCGTACTTCTCAAGCTCTAGCGGTGGGTCGATGGCTACCTCAGCGAATATACCCCAAAGATTTGAGTTTTTCTCTGACGCTTTGGTCCGTCACGAACTGATCTATAGACGGCAGCGGAGCCGAGAGGTCGAGCCCTGGGTATCTGGAGATATTTTTCAAGAGACGACGGAGGAGCTCCTTCTGAAAGGCCAAGTTATGCGTTTCCCCTGGGTCGAGGCGAAGGTCATACAGTTCGGCGTGGCCCTTGTCGAAATCGATAATCAGCTTCATGTCCCCATCCCGGACGGCCAAGGCGCGCGGAGAGGTGCTTTGACTGAAGGCCAAGCGCTTCCTACCTTTCCTGTTAAGAGGGATTCCTTCTAGCGAAATGGGCAAATCGATCCTCAGGGCATCAAGTATAGTAGGCATGATGTCGATGGACAGCGCCAGCCGCTCGTGCTCGATGCCCTTGTGGCGTCCGCCGGGATATTTGATGAGAAGAGGGACCCGGAGAAGTTCTCGGTGAAGAGAATGGGCCTGTCCCCAGGCACCGTGGTCATAGAATTCTTCGCCGTGATCGGCCGTTAGAACAATCATTGTTTTATCGTAGAGCTGATTTTTTTTAAGAAAGGCGATGAGACGACCGATTGATTCGTCGGCATAACGGATTTCCGCATCATAGAGGGCGATAAGGCGTTCGCGGTCGTCTGGAGAAAGCTCTTTGTGGCGAGACTCGATCTTATCTGTGATCCCGATATCTTTCCAAACATCCCCAGTGATGGAGCCCTTGTAGTTGGGGAAATACGTATCATACTCGGGAGGGGGCCAATGCGGAGTATGGGGCTCATATGTATAGATAAAAAGAAAGAAATTTTGTCCGTCGTTGGCCTTCAGCCAATTTTGCGCCGAGCTAAAGACTTTTTCGCTATCCCTTAGGAAGGCATGCGGAGGGATAATCGCTTGGCCGTTTTTGAGCTGAACGGCAGGGTTGAACTCTCGAAAGGTCATAAATCCCTGAGCGAACCCAAATATCCTAGAGACATAACCTCCGCCCGTGAAGGCGGCCGTTTTGAACCCGCACTTTTTAAGGACCTCAGCCAGCGTGACGAGCGATTTCTTCTGGGCCAGGCGGGAGATTCCGACTTTGTGTTGGGAGGGATAGAGAGAAGTCAGGAAAGAAGTGACCGAGGGGAGCGTCCAAGGCGCCTGGGACATTGTATCCTTGTAGAGGACGGCGTCTTTAGCCAGCTCATCGATATGGGGGGAGGTGTTTCGGCTATATCCATAGCAGCCCAGGTGGTCGGCGCGCAGAGAATCGATTCCGATCAGGATGACGCTGGCGTCTTCAGGCGTCCTTTCTGGTGTTCCCACGAGAATAATCATGGCGGCGCATGTCGCCGCAATAGAGCACGAAAAGAGAACGAAGCGGGTCCGTCGTTTCATAGCGCGATCCCCTTGGTTATAAGAAGTCTCAGAATTAAATCCTTGAGGGTACCAGCGACATGGGAGAGGGAGAACTGCCTCCTGAGATCTTCCCAGGATGGGCTCCAGGCCAGGTCTTTGGCTTTCAAAATGGCATCCACCCAGGCGTCTGGGGTCCGCTTGGCCAAGACGACGTTCGGGAGACGGAGCTTCGGGAGGTCCCCGAACGGCCAAGCGACGACGATCTTGCGTGCCGCGATGAATTCCGCGAGCCGCAGCGGGAAGCGGCTATGGACGCTCGGGAAAGGCGCATAAGGGAGGACGCCGATGTCGACGGCCATGAAGAAAGGCGAGATTTTATCTGGATCGACGGGACCGGCAAAGACGATGCTCGGGTTGTGGGCATACCGAAGCCTCAACCTCTCGGCCTCGCCGCCGGGGCCGACAACCAAAAGAGCCAGCTGGGACTCCGCGCGCTGAGCCCTTTCAAAGACCTCAAGCAGGAAATCGAGACCGGAAAACCGATCTTGGAACCCAATGTGGCCGATAACAAGCTTATTACGGAGTCCATAGCGAGAACGGATTGAGTCGACGGCCTCAGACGAGAACATTCGAAAACGATCGGCATCGACGCCATTGGGTATCCAAATAAAATCCCGTCGCCATCCCTTCTTCCGGATTCGCTCTCCGAGCGACAAAGAAACCGCGGTCAGTGCGTCGGACGTTTGCAATTCCCGTCGAATGTATGATGAGATCAATGCCCTGACGAACGGATTCCTGTGGAAACTGGCATAATCATCCGTCAGATCATAGATCTTGACGCGTCCCCGGCCTGGTGGCACGGGCAGCGAATGGGCGAAGCTATTAATTACTACGTGGATGCCGAGCGTCTGGAGAAGCCGCTCGAGGAGCCTCCGGTTATAGGGGAAAAGAGCTGGAATCATTCCGGGAACATAGGGAATCCTGACGAAAGTTAGCCGGTCTTCCCGCCATGAGATGGTCTGGGCCCGGGAGAAACAATGCCTGACGCCGTAGGTCAAGTCGTTCAAGGGCGAAGGCGAACGGCTTAGGACGAATACAGCGAAGCGGTCATCCTTGGCCAATTCCCGCGTGAGCTCCGACGTGCGAGTCTTTAGCTTTGGGTGAGGAAAAGCGTGCGGAAGAAAGAGGACGTTGATCATCGTTTCAAAATCAGGAGAAATCCTCCCGGCCAAGCTTTCGGGAAATGAGGACTATCTCCTCTCCCTGGTTCCGGAGAACCATATTAATGACTTCCTCGAAAAAGTAATAAAGGATTCCGCCCAAACGCCAGGGGTGCTGGTACTTATCTGGCCCTTCTCCCAAGGAGCCCGTTTTGCGGAGCGCCTGGCTCATGTCCCACATTACTCTGGCACCGTGGGGTGTTGTGAAGACGCGAACTGTTTGAAATCCTGCGCGTTCTACAAAGGCACAAAGCGAAGACGGGGAAAAAATAAAGAGATGCCGGGGCGGTTCTAGAATAGACCAGTTGCGCCGGAAGATTCTGTGTCCCATGCTTTCCAAGTTCGGAGTAACGATGACAAGCGTCCCGCCTGGCCTCAGCATCCTGAAACAGGCTAGGAGGAATGACTCCGGTTTGCCGACATGCTCTATGACATGGCTGATCGTGATAGCGTCGAAAGCATCCTCGGGAAGATCGGATTCTTCGATAAACCCGGTTTCGACAGGGACCCCGAAATGCTGTCGGGCGCAGCTGGCCGCCTGTTCGTCAGGTTCGATGCCTTGCACCATCCAACCGAGGGATCGCATGAAGGCCAAAAATTTCCCACTGCCGCAGCCAACGTCGAGCAGGCGGCGTCCGGCCGATCGGCTAAGCCATAAGATCTTGGCGCCCACGAGTTCTCTAAGGATGGGAACCCATCCGAGGATGCGTCCGGTCCATCGACGGACCCGGGAAGCCCCGGAATCCGCGTAGCCGAAATAACCAGCTAAAATAAAATCCCGGATGGCCTTGGGCAGGAGTGAAGGCTCGGCCTGTGCAGTGTGGGTATGGTAGGATATATAAGCTTTTTCTATGTCGCTGGCCGAAGGAGGGGGAGAGACCCAGGCTATTCGGTCCCTCAAGCAACGGCCGAGGGACCAGAATGTGTCCGAAGGCACGAGGAGGTCTCGTAGGCCTTCGTAAAGAGTCTCTCCATCGCCGCCGCAGATCGGACATCTATTCATTTCTTGAGCCTCAAGGATAGGGATATTTTTTCCTTTTTAAGAAAGCCGACGGTAAGGCTACCTAGTCCCGAGAAGGCAACTAAGGTCAGGATTGCCTGGACGGAAAGCTTCGACGGCCATATGAGCAAACCAGACAGAATACCAAGTCCGATGAAGAACGCGAGAATCATGTATCGGAGGTTAGCGGGTGAAAGAGGGATGAGACACTTTCGGGACGTCGCATAGAACAGGAGAACGGCTTCGGCCGTGACCCGGAACGTCCATCCATACGCTGCGCCGTTGAGGCCGAAAATTTTTATTAAGCTCCATAGGATCAATCCATAGGAAAAGAGTTCGAGAAGATGGATTTTTGCCGGAATGTCAGCCCGACCAATCCCCTGGAGCAGGCTGAAGGGGATATAGGCGATGGAATTGATGAGGACGCCGAGGGAGAGAACGCGGAAGATCGTTGTGCTCGCCTGAGCGAACTCGATGCCCAGCCAGAGCCGGAGGATGATATTGGCGAACGCGATACCTAACAGACTGAGGAAACTAATGCTCGGCAACAGGTAGTTTAACGAAAGGTTGTAATAGCGGCTGATCTCGTCTTTATTTTGGCCCTGGAGAGAGCTAAAGGCTGGGAATAAGGTTAGAGCGAAGCTTGTCGGGATGATCCAAAGTCTCGTCACGACGTCGTACGGCGCCGCGTAATAGGCCGTTGCGGACATCGTCAGAACCGAGGCGATGAAAAAGCGTTCGATGTTGAAAAGCAAAGGGCCAATAAGGTTCGAGATGGAGATCCAACCGCCGAAGGATAGCAGGTGCCGGATAATCCCCCGCTCGAACGAAAGAATCCTGAGCTGGGGAAAATATTTCAGCGCCAAAACGAAATAGGCCGCAACCGTGAGGACGTTGATGCCGGTCAGGACGAGAATGATCAGAGGAAGTTTGACATCAGTGCCGAAAGCGGCGAACGGAGCGATGAAGACCGCCGTTCGCGAGACGATCTTCACAATATTGACGAGATCAAATCGCTGAGCGGCTTCGAGGATTCCCCGGACCGCAGACTGAATAACCACGAGAGGAATGGAAAACGAGAGGTAGAAGAACGACTTCGTCGCCTCGGGAATCAGCGCGGCAGGGATATTAAAGACCTTGTGGATAAAAATCGGCGTTCCGAGAGCGAAGAGAAATCCCCCGGAGAGCCCAAAAGCTAGGTTCAGGGCGAGAGCCGTCCAGACGACCGAACGGAAGCGGCCATCCTCGAAGCGCCCTATGATCTCGGCTGTGAATTTCGTTAAGGCCTTTCCCAGGCCGATGTCGAAAAGTGTGAAGTAGCCGAAGATTACCCATACCAAAGAGAGAATGCCGAACCTCTCTTTTCCAAGCGTTTTTATGATGAAAGGGAACGCCACAATCCCGACAAGGATCGGGAGGCCCTGACCTAAAAAGTTATAAAAGATGTTCTTAGCGACGAGCGTATCGGAAATTTTCAAGCGAATTGGGCGCTCGATTTCGATGTTGTTCAACGGCATGACTTCTCCATGGGACGGCTGGTAAGTCAATCGTTCACATTTATCTTGAAGCAGTAAGTATATGCATTTCTGCACCCTAATGGAAGACGTGGGCTAGCGGGGATGGCTGAGGGAGTGATTTCTGGAGGGCGGCCGACGGCGAGCAGGGCCGGCCCATAAGTTCTGTTCCCCCCGAGTATCGAAGCGGCATTGACAGCGAAGGCATCGAGGCGCTGAAAGCCTTCGTCCAAAAAGGAGGCACCCTGGTAATGCTCGGCCAGGCCACCGGATTCGCGATCCAGAGATTCGGATTGCCCATCCGCAACGCGCTGGCGAATAAGAGCTCGAAGGAATTCTGGTGCCCGGGATCGACGCTCAAGGTGAAATTCGATCATAGCCACCCATTGGCTTAGGGGATGCCTTCAGAAGGCTTGGTCGTCTTCTTGGGCGGCAACCCGGCCTTCGAAATCACTCCCAACGACTACAACGAGCGGTACGAGACCATCGTGACCTATGCCGAGCGGGATATTCTTCAGAGCGGCTGGCTCATCGGGGAAGAGAACCTGGCCAAGAAGGCGGCGATGATCGCGGCGAAATACGGCGAGGGCACGGTCGTCCTCATCGGGTTCCGGACCAAGCATCGGGCCCAGACCCACGGCACGTTCACACTGCTGTTCAATGTCCTAATCCGCTAGCCCAGAAACCTCATCAAATCGGCCCGGTCCTTCGGTCGTTTCCTGGAAAAATTGTTTGTATCAATCCAATATTCTAAGGTTTTTTTTGGACGGCGGTGTTTTCGTTCTCGTCGTAAATTTCCCGGCGCCTGACGATTGTATTAAAAGCAAAAAAAGACACGTTGACCGTTATCATGAGTGTCTGATAAAGCACATTTGTCTGCGAAAGTGAGTCTTGACAACCGGAGTCTTGGCGGGATACGTTCAGGGTGGACGGGGCGGCAAGAGCTCCGTGCGGAAAGGAGAGACTCTTGAGGGTAAAAAATATGAAACGGCGGGCTTGTCCGGACGTCGGCCCGGGCCAGAGCTTGAGCCGGCGGCGGTTCCTTTCGGGATGTGCGGCGTGCCTGGGTGCGGCCGGGCTGATGGGAACGCCGGGCTGGCTTCGCGCATTTCCCGGAGGCGATAAGCTTAGGATTCGCATTATCTACGCCCTGCATACCCGCATCCAGGACCGGCCGGATTGGCCGAACAAAGGGTTTGATTTCAACCCAGTTATGGAACGATTCAACACCGAACTCGCTAAGCGCTGCCCGGATTTCACTTTTATTCCCTCAACCGCCACCGGCCCCGAGCAGGCCCAGAAGATCCTTGAGGGGGACAAGGCGGCGGCCATCGACGGATATCTCGTCTGCCAGATGAACTGCTGGAACGAGGTCGTTCAGACCATGGAGACTTCGGGAAAACCCGTGCTCTACTCCGATTTTCAGTTCGCCGGGAGCGGCGGATTCCTTGTCTATACGGCGGGATTCCTCCGCGCCGGCGCCCGCAACGTGGGCTACGTTGCTTCTTCCAAGATCGAGGACCTGGCCGAAGCCGTGCTCTGCTTCCAAGCGGCGAAGGCGGCCGGCCCGGGGTTTGATTTTGCCGCCGCGACAGCGCGAGTCCGGGTGTCGCGCACACCCAAGCCCGGCGACCTTTCCTGCAAACCTGATGTCCTCAAAACCCTCTCGGCGGCTGAAACAATCCGCCTGATGAAAGCTTCCAAGATCCTGGCCGTCCGCGCTGATAAAAGGGGTCCGGACACAACCAGGATGAGTATCCCCGTAAGCCAGATTCCTTTCGCCGAAGTCAACAAGGCCTGGGCGGCCGCGGATAAAGACGAGGCTCGGGCTATCGCCGATCGATGGATGAAGACGGCCTCCTTGATTGAAGGTGTCAGCCATGCGGAAATTGAAAATTCGGCGGCCATGTACCTGGCCGAGAAGGCCGTCATGAAAAAGCATGGGGCCAACGCCATCACCATAAACTGCCTTGGGGGATTCTACGGCGGACATATCCATGCTTACCCATGCCTTGGATTCTATGAACTGCTCAACGAGGGCTTGGTCGGAGGGTGCGAATGCGACGTGCCGTCGGCGGCGGCCATGGTCGCGATCGGCGCTCTGACCCAGGGCCGGCCCGGCTACATCTCCGATCCGGTCATTGACACCGCCGGGCGAAGAATCATCTACGCCCACTGCGTGGCCTCGAACAAGGTCTTCGGCCCGCACGGCCCTGCCAATCCGTTCCAAATCCTGACCCATTCCGAGGACCGGCAGGGAGCATCCGTCCGCTCCATCCTTCCGACGGGCTACATGACGACGACGATCGAAGTCTCGGAGGGCCGCAAGGAGATCATCTTTCACCAGGGCAAGACAGTCGGCAACGATCCCGACGACCGCGCCTGTCGGACGAAGCTCGTCGTCGAGCCCGTGGGCGACATCGAGAAGCTTTTCACGATGTGGGACAAGTGGGACTGGCACCGAGTCACGTTTTACGGCGACCTCAAAGAGCCTGTTCGCGGCCTGGCGGATGAGATGGGCTGGTCGGTCTTTCAGGAAGCTTAGCTGGAACTCAATACGACAAGATTATTTTTCGTCCTGAAATCTCTTTTTCCAAGAGAGGATTGATAGGCCCTGCCACGGCCTATATCACTGAAATTGAGAGGTTCCTTTTTTGGTTTTCTGGCCGTCGGTAAATCTCGAATTAGCTATTTTGGTGAGATCCGAACCACCAACCCCATGCTCACTGATACATACCGCCAGTTGGGAGCGGTCACGACACCCACCGGCGCGAAGGGCGCGCTGTAGGCCTCCCCTTCCACGCGCCACTGTACGATCCGGCTCAGATCTACGCTTAGCATGCCCCAGCCTCGGAGCGCCAGTTTCCACGGCCCCACTTCTTCCTCTTGCTTGGCCAGCCGCTGGATCCCGACTCCCAGATCCACCGACGCGCTCACCTGCCCATCGCCCCCGAGGTCCCAATAAGTGCCGCCTTCGATCGTCTCGACGAGCTTGGGCGCGAAGTACCCCGCGGACGATGCCCGGTTGAAGCTGAGCCGGTGATACTGCGCGGAGACCTCACCGCGCCAGCCGATGGGCAGCGCCAGCGCCGCATCGCCCTGGAGCCGCAGGTTGATGTCCTCTCCGAAGGTCTCCATGAGTCCGGCGCGACCCGTTCCTCTGATCCGGACCGGTCCGGCCGGAAGCTCCACGCCCAGCCGCAATTCATTTCTTACGGCATGATTGGCTATGAGGAGGGGCGAAGTGCCCAGCGGCAACCGCTGCAGCCTAGCCTCGAAGGAAGGGCTGCTATTATCCTCGCGCCAGCGAACCCGGAGATCAGCCTCAGGCGTGGTCCACGAAGCTACATCCGGGAAAGCGAGTCGAGCCAGTCCGGCCGTCAGGTCCAGCCGGAGAGCCACCATCGGCCGACCTTCCAGGCGGAGCACAGCTTCATCGAGCGTCGCGGTGGTGAATCCGTCATCGATGTTGGAGCGCGCCAAGCGGGCCCCCAGCCGGAAGCCTCCCCTGAACGCCATATTGCCGCCCAATCCGTAGCGAAGGGTGAGATTGCCGTCGGAATCGCTGACAAGCCCTAGGATCGGTTCGACGGCCGGCGCCGCGCGGAGCCGCCCTTTCGCCAAGCGCTCCTGTATGTCTTGGGCTTTGGGCTGAAGACGCGAGGCTCGCTCGAAGGCCTCAAGCGCTTCGACCGTCTTTCCCACCTTGAGCGATTTGTCGCCCACGGCAAGCCAGCCCCAGGCATCCGTAGGCTCGAGCTTGGCATACTGCTTGAACCACTGAAGCGCGACCTCATCGTCCCTCGAGAGCTGGCCCATCCGGAATACGGCGCGCGATTGATAAGGATCGAGCGCGAGTATCTGGCAGTAGAGGCGCTCGGCAAGGACGCGGTTTTCGTCGGCAAAGGCGGCGTCCGCCCGGCGCATCAGCTCAACCACGGAAGTCTGCCCGATAAACGGAGTCGCAATCAAGGCCATGGTTACGAGCATCCGCAGAAATTTCATTTTATCTCCGTCTGATCACAAGCCTCGCCACTTGAGTCGCGATCAGGACGGCGGCCAGCGTCACAAACCCCGCCAAGATCGCGGCCCATCGGACAAATTCCGTGTATTCGCGCCGCAAGATTCCTCCCGCACGGATGGCCGCCTCGACACTCTTCGCCGCCGGGACAAGGACTAAGCCGAGGAGCCACCAGGTCGCCCAGATCCCCAAGAAAACGCCGATCGCGAGGAAAAGCAGCTTGGCGACCATGCGCCATGACACCCGGCCGCCGCGCAGCCGCAGCAGCAGGCCTCGCACCGGGAGCAGCAGTGCCGCCAGCAAGTAAAAGAGCCCGCCGATCCCCGTGCCAGGAACGCCCGCTGTCATTTAGTGCCCCTTCTCATAGGTAACCAGCTTCCGCCCGCGCACAATCTCCGCCCACACGGCCTTCAGGAAGAACACCGCGTTCACCGTCCGGAGGATGAAGAAGCTCGGCACGCTCACGAGCGCCCGGCCGAGTTCGCGGCGAGGCAGCGCTCCGGCGATCACCGGGACGACGATCGCCGGCACGTCGATCACGTAGCCGAGGAGGAAGTAGGGATTCCGGAAGAGGAGCGCGATCACCGGCAGCAGCATCAGATAGACGACCGATGCGACGACCGCGTCCCAGCAGGCCACGGCGACCGCCGAGCGGAGAAACGGCACGTCGAGCAGTCCCCGCCAGTGGAGCCGCACGTTCTGGACGAATCCGTGCGACCAGCGCCGGAGTTGCTTCTTGAGGAATCCGAAGTTGCGCGGCTCGAGTGGATAGCAGACCGCCCCCGATACGAATCGCACCGCGCGGCCCTGCTGATACAGCGTCCAGGTCAGGTCCATGTCCTCGGCGAGGGTCCGCGTCGGCCAACCGCCCACGGCGCGGATGGCCTCTGTGCGATACATGGAGAAACATCCCGAGCTGATCAGCGGCGCGCCGTATTGATCCTGGACCTGCTTGTAGAAGGTGAAGGCAAAGAGGTACTCGACATAGCGCCCTCGTTCCCACACGCTCTTGATGCGCCGGGGCAGGACGCTCCCGCAGGCGGCGGCGACATTCGGATCGTCGAAGGCGGGAAGGAGTTTTTTGATGGCGTCGGGCGCGAGTGTCGTGTCGGCGTCGATGGCAATCACAAGCTCGGTGCGCACATGAGCCAGGGCGAATGTCTGAGCCCCCGCCTTGGAACCGGAGTTAGCCGGAGGGCGGATGACCGTGACGCCGAGCGAGCGCGCAATATCGCCGGTGCCGTCGGCGGAACAGTCGTCCACGACAATGATTTCTGCCGGGATCGCGGTCTGCCCCTGGAGGCTTTGAATGGTATCGACCACCGATCGGGATTCGTTGTAGGCGGGGACGATAACGGTGACCGGGGCGGTTCGTGTCATGCCGGATATCGACACGGACTCCTCCATTGCCATCCGAGGCGCGCCTCGTAACTTCCTTTCCTCAAATTTGTCCATGTCTCAGGGGGTGGTTTTTAAATCATAATGCCTGCGAAATCTTATTTTATACAGACCTTTGCCTTTTTGTTTGGAAAGAAATTAGACAATAGACTCATGAAATCCCTTTGCCCGACTTTATTTCCGCACGGCCTCCGGCTGTTCGCCCTATTATTGGCGCGCGATCCAGACCGCCATCTCGCCCGGGCCGCGGTGGGCCCAGGCATAATAGGGAATGGCCAGAAAATCCTGCTCTTTTTGGCCGCCGGTCGAGCCGTCGGCATTCTTCGTCACGGCCAAGGCCTTTCCCTTGAGGACCACGATTCCTTTGAGCATATCGGCGCGGAATTCGGGCTCGATTTGGGCGTTATCGGCCAACCTTAAATTCAACACCCGGCCTCCATTGTCCGGCCATTCGGCGCAATAGACAAGGGGGCCGCGCTCGAGAGCGACCTTTCCCTTATTGTCCTTCACGGCCTCATTGGCCACGACGCGGCGGACGGGCATGGGCAGGGCGAGCTCGATCACATCGCCTTTTTTCCAATTCCGGCGGAGGCGGGCAAAGCCCTTGTCCATGTTCAACGCTACGGACGAGCCATTGATCCTGAGCACAATTTTGTCGTCGCTTTTATCCAGATATTGATAAAGGTCGCCCGGGACGGGACGGTTTTCCGCCCAGCCGGGGATCCGGATATGGACCGCGAATTCGCCGGTTTTCTCCCCCTCGAGAGTCATCTTCACGGCGCCGTCCCAGGGATAGCGCGTCTCCTGCTTGATCCCGATCGTATTGCCCTTGATCGCGACCTTGGCTGTTCCGCCGACAAAGAGGGCCACATAGACGGCATCATCCTTGACGGCATAAACATAGCCCGGAAAGGAGGGGATGAAGCGGCTGATGTTGCCGGGGCAGCAGGCCGTGCCGAAGAAAGGCGCCCGCACCAGCCGGCCTTCATTGAATTTGAACTTTCCATCCGACTCGAGCGGGTTGGCATAGAAGAACGTGTTCCCATCGAGCGACACGCCGGAGATGACGCCGTTGTAGATCACGCGCTCCATGACGTCGAGGTACTTCGCCTCGCCGGTGAGAAGGAACATCCGATGGTTCCAGAAGGCGTTCCCGATGGAAGCGCATGTCTCGGCGTAGGCCGTGAGGTTCGGCAATTCGTAATTTGCGCCGAAGCGCTCGCGATCGTGCCGGGCGCCGATGCCTCCCGTCAGATACATTTTCTTGCCGACGACGTTCTCCCAGAGCCGCTGAATCGCCTCGAAATATTTCAAATCCCCGGTCAGCGCCGCGACGTCGGCCATGCCCGTGAACATATAGGCCGCGCGCACGGCGTGTCCGACGGCCTCGTCCTGTTCGAAAATGGGCTTGTCCGCCTGGATCTGCTCGGCATCATTGTAGATGGCGAACCGATTTCCCGGAGGATATTGGGTCAGCTTGACGTCATGGCCGCGCTGGTCGAGGAAGTAGGCGGCCAGGTTCAGATATTTTTCGTCGCCCGTCACGCGATAGAGCTTGACCAGGGCCAGCTCGATCTCCTGGTGGCCGGGAAAGCCGTGCCGCTTGTCCGGGCCGTAGACGCTCGCCACGAGGTCGGCGTTCTTGACGGCGACATTGAGCAATGTTCGTTTTCCCGTCGCCTGGAAATGGGCAACGGCCGCCTCGTAGAGATGGCCGGCATTATAGAGCTCGTGGCTGACGTTTTCTTCCTCCCAGCGCTCGGGGCCGATCCCGGGCTGGGGATGGGCCGGGTCGGCGGTGCGGGCCGTGAACAGGTAGCCGTCGGGCTCCTGGGCCGCGGCGATCTTGGCGATCACACCGTCCAGGGTTTTGTCGAGCTCTGGATCGGGATGCATCAGGAGCGAATAGGCGGCGCCTTCGATCGCCTTATAAACGTCCGTATCGTTATAGCGCTCGCCCTTGTATGGGCCCTTCATCAGACCGCCGGCGATGGCGAAATTGTCGATGCGGCCGGTCTCCTCGTTTTTCTTGAAGAGGAAGGGGATGGTGACCGTCCGGTTGGTCTCGATCCGCGGCAGCCAAAATGCATCCGAAACCACCACCTGTGTAAACGGCACCGGCTGGATTGGATAATCCTTTTTGCCCTGGTCAAAAGCCATGGCCACGGTAAAAAGGATCAGACTCACGAAAATCCAGAACTTAAAAACTTGCTTCATAGCATTTCCTCTATGCCTCTCTTCCATTCCGAGCGGGTCAGGAAACACGGAGTCCCCCAGAAGACGGCGAACGCAGGCTAAACCTTCGCTGAAGGTCGTTGCGGCCGTCACGGACTGGTAAACTTTCCAATAAAAAATGGAGGAGATCTTTTTTTGCCAAACCCGAAGACACATACCGAAGATCCATGGCCCATCGCTTATGAATCATCTTACTTACTCGGGGCGAGACGCCATAATGAAACAAACTGGAAGTTCTCGATTTTTTCCCAGGGGCCGGGCGAATATTTCTGAAATTCGTTTTCCTCGGAAGGAAAAAGAAGGGCAAAGATCGCGTAGCCGCGCTGGGTAGCTTTCTGGCAAATCAAGGAAAACTGCTGGGGTTGCAATTGGTCCCACAGGCAGGGCAGGAAGTCTGTATAGTAGGCCAAGGCGCCGCTCATCTGGCCGGAGAGGATGACCGATTTCTGCGGCAATGTCTTTTTGACCGAAAGACAACTGAGCTTATAGATGGACTCGAATTCGTTGACATCCAACAGCTTCAATCTCTTGACCTGGCTGATCTCCGTGGAAATAACCAGCAAAAATAGAAGGCTGGCAACGATCGTGGGCGAAGCGGTCAAGATTTTTTTTGAAAGCGGCCGCGGCATTTGGGAAGTCCCTCGGGAGGCTTGGATTTTATGACTGAAATAGCCCATGCCTTCGCGCAGGATCAAAAGCGCCGAAAGGATCAAGGCGGGCAGGGCCGGAAGGAAGTAGCGAACGAGCGTCCAGTTGTTGAAAGGCTGGTAAAGACAGTAGAAAACCAGGGTCGGAAGTAACCAAAAGATAAGGAGGAGCCTGTCTCTGAATGCGACTTTCCAATCCAACACTGCGAGCAGCCAGGCTAAGGGGACGAGCGGGGTCAGCATCTTGACAAACCATCGGCCGTAAAAGAGAAAACGAGGGAGAAGGTCTTTCGTGCCCAGCTGGCCGAGCAATTCCCCCCGGTATCCGGTCGTGAACATGCTTCCGTAGAGGACGTGATTTAAGAATGAATGAAAAATCCCGAAGCAAACTCCGCCGAGGATGAATTTCACATAAATTTTCGGCTTAAAAGGCAGCGCCAACACCAGAGCCAGAAGGAGGAGGATGTTGGCAGGCCGCACCAAGAAGCCCATGCCGAAGGCCGCTCCAGCGACGATCGCCCAACCGCTGCGTTTTCGCGACAGCAGGCCGGCCAGGACGGCGGCCATGCCCCAGACGCACGCCAACAGGTCGCTCATCGGCTGGACCGCCATAAACAGATACACGGGGAATGCCGCCAGAACCGCGGCGCCGGCGAGTGATAATGACCGGGAGAGACCGAATTGTCGGGCCAGGCAATACATCAGAAACAGCCCGATCAGGGCGGCTATCGGGCTGACCAGGTAGGGTCCAATGTCCCAGCCGAGAATCTCGGCGAAGAATACCATATGCAAGGGCAATCCGACCGGATAGGCGGGGACCATGATCCGGCTGTTGACGCCCCAACTAAAACCGATCGGCCGAAAAGGCGGGCTGAACTCCTCACCCAGGCCAAGCGCATCAAGAGCCGTGACGGGCTCACGCAGATTTCCGTGCCGCAGCCTCCAGGCGAAATTCAGATAGCCGGAACTGTCAGCGCCTCCCGCGACATCACAGAGATTTGTCCAGAGGAGGTAGGAGTAATAGAAAAGGAAGAGCGTAACGAAAATGATGGCGGAAATCTTTCTTAGATGCATGGCTCGCTTTTTCCCAAATGATCTTTATTGGCTCTCTTCCATTTCATGTAGGGAAAGATCGCCTGGGAAACGATCCGGAAACGGCCTTGCTCCCCATCCGGGTTTTTCAGGCTAAACCCTCCATGGTCGCTTCGGCCGTCTCCGGATCGTTTTCCTTTTCTACCCACACGATATGGAAGAAAACCTCTTTATTTTATGACGGACGGAAAGGGTCCGAGTGCCCAGCCCATCCTCTTTGGGATCAAAGCCTTCTTGGTCAGCTTCTTGCCCGCCAATTCGAGCGTCACGACATATTCGCCCGGATCCACCATGGCGCCGCCGAAACCCCTGAATCCTCCAGCCTGCCCTTGGGGTCTCGGGATGCGCATATCCCAAAGGACGGCGTTCATTCCGGCATCGCCTTTTCCTGCAATCTCTTGCAACACCTTTCCATAGGGATCGGACACCGTAATTTTCACCTTGTCTTTGGCTTTTTCCTTTAAAAAGTAGTTGATGACGACCGCATTGGGCTCGTTCGGCGTGAAGAGGTGGCTGTCACCCAAGAGCTGATAATTGCCGATTCCGCCGGTGATTCGTTGGACCTGCGGCTTGATCTCAAAGAGATAAACATCCTGGCCGAAGACATTGTCGTTCAATTCCTGGAGCGGTGTGATGTTCGTGACAAACAAGCCGCGGCCGTAGGTGGCGACGACCAGGTCATTCTCCCGGGGATGAATGACCAGGTCCGTGACCTTGACCCAGGGCATGTTGTTCTTGAAGGGAACCCATTTCTTTCCGCCGTCGATGGAGACATAGCCGCCCTGCTCTGTGCCGACGAAGAGGAGGTTTGCGTTTTTGCGGTCCTGGACGATGACATTGACAGGCTTCTCGGGGAGGTTGCCGCTGATCGACGTCCAGGTCTCGCCGTAGTCCGTCGTTTTGAAAAGGCAGGCGCGGAAATCATCGAAGCGGAGGCCCGTCTTCGCTGCGAACACCGTGCCGGCGTCATGCGGCGAAGCGAGAACACGGCTCACCCAGAAATTGTCGGGGCCGCCGGCTGAGGCGATTTTCGACGTGCAGTCTTTCCATGTCGCTCCGCCGTCCATGGTCATCTGCACTTTTCCGTCGTCCGTGCCGACCCAGATGATGCCCGGCTTGACCGCCGATTCCGAAAGCGTTGTGATCGTGCAGTAGGAAATATTGCCCGCCCCGCCCTGCTTGGCTTTCTCGTTGGTCGTCAGGTCCGGGCTGATCTCCGTCCAGCGGTCGCCGCGATCGAGGGACCGGAACAGGACCTGGGCGCCCGTGTAAACAATGGCCGGATTGTGCGGAGAAAGCATGATGGGCGGGGTCCAGTTGAAGCGCAAAGGCTCTTTTCCTTGTTCGCGTCTGGGCGTGATCATGGTCTGGACGCCCAGCTTCTGGTCGAACCGCCACATGGCGCCCATCTCCCGGTTGTTATAGACCCAGCGGCTGTCCGTCGGATCGATGCAGTTGTACATGCCGTCGCCGCCCCCGACCGTGACCCAATCCGAGAGCGTGATCTCGCCGGCCCAGCCGTTGGACGGGCCTTTCCAGGAGTCATGGTCCTGCATGCCGCCGTAGATGTTATAGGGGTCCTCCATGTCCACGCCCATGGCGTAGAATTCGCCGAGGGGAATGTTGTAACAATGGTGGCAGGTCTTGCCGCGGTCATAAGAGATATAGACGCCGCCGTCGCTTCCGAATATCAGCCGGTCGGAATTTTGGGGATCGACCCACATGGCGCGCCAGTCGCCGAAGGCTTTTTGGAAGACGCCGTTGGACGGCCAGCTTAAGCCCTTCCAGGTCTTTCCGCCGTCGCTGGTGCTGGCCAGAGACTGGCCGGTGACGTACACCGTGTTCGGGTCGTTCTGGTCCATCTTGAGCTCGTTGAAGGAGTAAGGCGCCTTGTTCAAGGCCGCCTCGTAGCCCGCATTCACTTTCCGCCAGCTCTTTCCTCCGTCGTCCGTGCGGAAGACCTCATTGCCGGCGGTGAACTCGCCCGGCGCCACTCCCCTCTTCTTGGCCTGCTCGGTCTCCTGCTGGGTCGGCTCCCGCCGGCTGCCGTTCTCGACAACCGCATACAGGATATCGGGATTTTTCTCGAAGACATCGAGGCCGATGCGGCCGACCCGGCCGGTCGGGAGACCTCCGGAGAGCTTCTTCCAGGACTTCCCGCCGTCGATCGTCTTGTATATTGCGCTTTCGGGGCCGCCCATCTCGTAATGCCAGGGCAGGCGGACCTTGTCGTACATGGCCGCATAAAGGATATTGGGATCGGATTGGACCATGACGATATCGACGGCGCCGATCTTGTCGTTGACATAAAGGATTTTTTCCCAGGTCTGCCCGCCGTCTCTCGTCCGGAACACGCCCCGCTCCGCGTTTTTCGTGAAGAGATGGCCCATGGCCGCGACATAGACGATGTCGGGATTCTTGGGATGGATGGCCAGCCGGGCGATGTGATGGGAATCTTTGAGTCCCATATTCTTCCAGGTCTTGCCGGCATCCGTGGATTTACAGATGCCGTCGCCCGAGTTCGAGCTCCGGGCGCAATAGGCCTCGCCGGTGCCGACCCAGACAATGCTCGCGTTTGAAGGCGCCACGGCCACGGCGCCGATGGAGAGCTTCGCCTGGCCGTCAAAGACAGGCTCGAAGGTCGTTCCATTGTTGATGGTCTTCCAGACTCCGCCGTTCCGCGTTCCGACATAGAACGTGTAGAGGTGTTCCTTGAGCGGTGCGGCGGGGACGGCGAATGACGTCACCCACGAACCGGCCCGGTAGGGGCCGAGGTTGCGAAAAGTAAAATTTTTGAGGAAGTCTTCGTTGAACCGGTCCTGGCCCGCGGCAAAGCCGGCCGCCAGGAAACCAAAAAGTAAAAGACAGATGATAAAGTTTCGAAATTTCCTGTTCATCATTAGGCCTCCTATACTAATACAAACGCAATAAATAAAGTGACAAAGTATGGGCGGCGCTTGGGCCGCCCTCAAGCCCCCGTAGCGGAGGGGGGCCCCGTCGGCTTTTCCGACGGGGGGAACCGACGGGACTGGTTCCCCGGGGCGCGGGGGCTACGGGCGGCCCAAGCGCCGCCCCAACAAGGATGTCACTTTAAATATTGCGTTGATATTAAAACTATAATTGAACCGTAAAAAATTCTTCATTGAAATCTAAAACTGATATGTTATATATCATAGACAACAAGGATTAAAAAGATGTTTTGAGATTGCCGCAGCGCAATGCGCCCGGCAATAACATGGAGAACCCAAGCATGATGACGAAGCAAAAATCCAAATTCAGTCTCGGGCTTGATTTCGGGACCAACTCCGTCCGCGCCCTGCTCGTGGATGTCGGGAACGGACGCGAGATCGCGACGGCCATCCATAATTACCAGACAGGGCAGGCGGGGATCATTCTAGACCCCAATAACCCCAACCTGGCCCGGCAGAACCCCGGCGATTATCTGACGGGCTTGACCGCCGCCGTCAAGGATACTCTGGCCAAGGCCAGGCGGGCCAACAAAAAATTCGACCCGAGCCAGGTCATCGGGATCGGCATCGATACGACGGGCTCGACGCCTATGCCGGTGGATGCCGACGGAACACCGCTCAACTTCCGCAAAGAATTCAAGAAGAACCCAAACGCCATGGCCTGGCTGTGGAAAGACCACACGGGGCACGCCGAAGCCGCGGAGATCACGGCGCTCGCCGTGAAGGACCATCCGGAGTATCTGGCCAAATGCGGAGGGACGTATTCCTCCGAATGGTTTTTCAGCAAGATCCTCCACTGCCTGCGCGCGGATCCCAAGGTCTTCGATGCGGCGGCGAGTTGGGTCGAATGCTGCGACTACATCCCGGCCGTGCTGACCGGCGAAACGCAGCCGGACAAGATCCTGCGAAGCCGGTGCGCCGCCGGCCACAAGGCCATGTTCAATAACAATTGGGGCGGCCTGCCGGCGAAAGACTTTTTGGCCAAGCTCCACCCCAAGCTTGGAGCGCTTCGCGACAGGCTTTATGACAAATCTTATACGGCCGATGTTCCTGCCGGGAAGCTCACTCCTGAATGGGCTAAAAAACTGGGCCTGCCCGAGGGCATCCCGGTCGCCGTGGGAGCGTTTGACGCCCATCTCGGCGCCGTCGGCTCTGGCGTATCTCCGGGCAAGTTCGTCAAGATCATCGGCACAAGCACCTGCGACGTCTGCGTCTGGCCGAACGACCGGCCTCTCACCGATATCCCCGGTCTCTGCGGCATTGTGGACGGCTCGGTCTTGCCCGGCTATTTTGGGCTCGAGGCCGGGCAGTCGGCGGTCGGCGACATTTTCAATTGGTTCGTCGAATATATCAAGCCTGGCGGCCCGGCAAAAGGCTCCCACGAAGCCCTGACGAAAAAAGCGGCTAAGCTCAAGCCAGCCCAATCGGGGCTTCTTGCTCTCGACTGGAACAACGGCAACCGGACGATCTTGGTTGACCAGAGGCTGACGGGGCTTCTTCTCGGCCAGACGCTCCACACCAAGCCCGAGGAGATCTACCGGGCTCTCATTGAAGCGACGGCGTTCGGCGCGCTCACGATCATCAAGCGCTTCGAGGAGTACGGCATCGACACCCAGGAAGTCATCAACTGCGGCGGCATCGCCGAGAAAAATCCCCTGGTCATGCAGATCTATGCGGACGTGATCGGCAAGGAGATGAAGGTCGCCCGCTCGGCCCAGACCTGCGCCCTCGGCTCGGCCATCGCCGGCGCTGTGGTAGCCGGGAAAGACGCAGGCGGATACGGCACGTTCGGTGAGGCCCAGGCCGCTATGTGCGGGGTCAAGAAAAAAACCTTCAAACCCGACCCCAAAAATCATAAAATCTATCAGGAGCTTTACCCCTTGTACCGCAAGCTGCACGACGCCTTCGGTACCAAGGACTGGTCGGGCTCGGTGTATAACGTCATGAAGGATTTGCTGGCTCTACGCGACCGGCGACTTAGGGAAGGCTGATGTTAAAAGACCTCAAAGAACAAGTCTGGCAGGCCAACTTGGACCTGGTGAAATTCAATCTTGTGATTCTGACCTTCGGCAATGTCAGCGGCTTCGATAGGCGGAGAGGGCTTCTGGCCATCAAGCCCAGCGGCGTTTCTTACAAGGATCTGCGGTCCACCGATATCCTGGTCGTCGATCTCGACGGAAAGGTCGTCGAAGGAAAGCTCAATCCTTCGTCCGACACCCCGACCCACCTCGAGCTCTACAAGGCTTTTTCGGAGCTCGGCGGGATCTCTCACGCCCACAGCGTCTATGCCACGGCATTTGCCCAGGCCGTGACGGAAATCCCATGCTTCGGGACGACCCACGCCGATCAATTCAACGGCCCGGTGCCCGTAACGCGTTTTTTGACCCGAAAAGAAGTCCGAACGGACTACGAGGGAAACACGGGGAAAGTGATCATCGAGCGGTTCGCCCGGATCAAGCCGCTCGAAATGCCGGCCGTGCTTGTCGCCGGGCATGGACCGTTCAGCTGGGGCCGGACGCCGGAGGAAGCGGTCCAGAACAATCTTGTTTTAGAGAACGTGGCCAAAATGGCCTTGCTCACACGCCTGGCCAACCCGAAGATCGGGGATTTGCCGGGCTACATTCTCAACAAGCACTATCAAAGGAAACACGGTCCGCAGGCTTACTACGGACAAAAAAAAAGGAGTCATCACAGATGAAAAATATGCCAAAGGTCAACCTGGGAATCGTGGCCGTCAGCCGCGATTGTTTTCCGGTCGAATTGTCGAGACAGCGAAGAAACAAAGTCGTCAAGGAGTGCCGGGCCAAAAAGATCCCGCTGGCCGTCATCGAGACCATCGTTGAAAACGAGAAAGATGCCCTCAAGGTTTTGGAAGAAATCCGGCAGAAAAACGTGAACGCCCTGGTAATCTACCTTGGGAATTTCGGGCCGGAGGGGCCGACCACGCTCCTCGCCCAGAAATTCGGCGGTCCTGTGATGTTTGCCGCGGCGGCCGAGGAATCGGGCAACAACCTCATCCAGGGACGGGGCGATGCCTACTGCGGCATGCTCAATGTCTCTTACAACACGGGCTTGAGAAAGCTCAGGCCGCACATCCCTGAATATCCCGTCGGGACGCCGGAGGAAGTGACGGAGATGATCCGCGATTTCAGGCCGGTCGCCCGGATCATGCTCGGGCTCAAGAAATTGAAGATCTTCGCCTTCGGCCCTCGGCCGCAGGATTTCCTGGCCTGCAACGCGCCCATCAAGCCCCTCTATGACATCGGCGTCGAGATCATGGAGAACAGCGAGCTCGACCTCTACGATATTTTCCTCAAAGCGAAGGGCGACCCGAAAATCAAACCCGTGGCCCGCGATATGGCCAAGGAGTTGGGCGAGGGCAACGCATTTCCCGATATGCTGGAGAAACTGGCTCAGTATGAAGTCGCTTTGACGAGATTCATGGAAAACAACCTGGGGGCGTCCGAATACGGTATTTTCGCCAACAAATGCTGGCCGGCCTACGAGTCCTATTTCGGGTTTGTGCCCTGTTATGTCAATTCGAGGCTAGCGACGCGGGGCATCCCGGTCTCCTGCGAAGTCGATATTTACGGGGCCCTGAGCGAATACATGGCCACGTGCGCCACGGAGAAGCCGGCGACGCTGCTCGACATCAACAACACGGTTCCCTACGATATGATCAAGGGGGCAAAAAAGCTCGTGGGCGGCTACAAGCCGACCGATCTTTTCATGGGATTCCACTGCGGCAATACATCGTCCACCTGCTTGGTCGGAGGCGGGCTCAAATACCAGCTCATCATGCACCGCCTCATGGAGCCGGACAAGAAGCCGGATATTACCAGGGGGACGCTGGAGGGGCGGATCCAGGCCGGCGATATCACGATCTTCAGGCTGCAGTCCACGGCGGACACAATCTTGAGGTCTTACGTGGCCCAGGGCGAAGTGCTGGACATCGATCCCAAATCCTTCGGCGGCATCGGCGTTTTTGCCATCAAGGAGATGGGGCGGTTCTACAGGCACGTCCTTATTGAAAAACGGTTCCCGCACCACACGGCCGTCGCTTTTGCCCACGCCGGAAAAACGCTTTTCGCCGCCGTGAAGATGCTGGGCGTCGAGGACATCGGCTTCAACCAGCCGTCGGGGATGCTGTACAAGACCGAAAATCCCTTTTAATATTCGGGGTCAGCGGCCGAGGAATTTTTCGAGGCCGACCGCATTCTCCGGAAAAGCAACAATGATGTTTGCGTCGACGACAATCAAAGGCGCCCCTCCCGCCAATTATTCTCAAAGATTGAGTCTTTCCAGTTCAATCTCACGACGAAGTTTTAAAGAAAATTCACCCGTCTTCGACGGAACCCGGTCAGGATAAAGTTTTCCCGCTCCGCTTTTTGGATTTTTCTCAGGGCAAGCTCAAACAGAATCGCCCTCTCTTCCGGCTCTCTCTTCAGGCTTTTCCTATACTTACCCAATCCCCGCTCCTCCCGAATGAGAAGGAATTCGGTAACGGACATTTTCCGCAGAGGGCCGCTTTTCCGAATCATCATTTCCTCTTGTTTCTGAGAGACAACAGCTCCGCCAAAGTATCGTTTTCCGGTAGCCCCGCTTTGCGTTCCAGGTAAGCCCAATCCAGCTCGTCCCGATATCGAGCGATTAGGATTTCGGTCATCTCGCAATCGATTTCGGATTTCCAGTGTTTGCAGGCGTTCAGGCGGTCGATGATCAAATCCTCGAGGCCGAGGATAACACAGCGCAAACCGCTTTCGAGTTCCACGGTCTCAAGCGGGGCGTCCTCCCCGGCCAGGCTCCTCGCCGGCGCTTCGACCGCGATATCCAGCTCGTCTTGGACCCAATACCGGCCTCGCTTGACGAAACCCAGACTTCCTAAGGCCGCGTCCAGAGCCTCCAGGTCCGAATAGGCTAAATCGATATCCGAAGTAAAATAGACTTCCCGGGAATAATAGGAGAGAGCCAGACCGCCGATTAAAACCGGCGCGGGTTTTCCTCGTTCTTCCAGGATTCGCGTGATCAGTCCGACCATATAGAGCTGGCGGGCGAGGGGAGACTGCATCCCACGGATTTTCGCTAGAATCTCATTGATATTCACGAAGTTATGATAGCAACAAAAGGACCATGAAACAAGGCATATCAAAAATGGTCGCATCCCGGCTCTAAAAATTGACAACATTGTGATTTGTTGATATGTTTGGGTCAACCGGCAAACCTGGACTCGGGTCATGAAATGCCCTAAATGCCATTCCGAAAATCCTGATGCTTCAAGGTTCGGAAATAACTGCGGCTCATCGTTTGGGCTTGATAGCCACCGGCCGGCAAAGACGAAATCCCGCAAAGGGAGGATTTGATGAAAAAAGTAACCGCGTCAATCGTCGCGATTTTTATGATGGCCGCTATGGCAGAAAGCATGCAGGAGATCGACAAAATCAAGCCTGTTCTGGATCAAAAATGGAAAGAATTGGCGAAAACGGCCCGCTCCTTCTTGTCTCCGAATCGGACAGAAAGCTGGGATTACAGGATCTCCGTTCCCTTTCCCGAGAGCTGGCCTCCCAAGCCCGGAAACGGGCTTGTTTACTATGCCGTTCCCTTTGCGTTGAATCTTCGCAACCTAGCCGACGCGGAATATGTGGGGGCTCCCTGGGCCCAAATCACGACATCTCCGGGCCGCTCACCTCAAGTCAAATACCTTGCCACGAAAATCGTCAGGCTCGATAGTCAGGGAGTTCGGCCGCTCGGTGCTAGAGAAATCGAGATCTTTGATTCCCGAGAAGCGGTCAAAGCTTCTCTTTCCAAACTCACGGCGCTGCCCGATTCTTCGAGCTCCGAGACAAAACGGATTCGCGATTTCTATTGCTTGTGGATGAGCACC
>CAZIDN010000045.1:0-29482 GCA_964537875.1 uncultured Eubacteriales bacterium | reverse complement strand
CTGACTACGAATCAGAAGGTCGGAGGTTCGAGTCCTCTCTGGCGCGCTCCCTTTTTCCCCTGATTTTCTTGATTTTTGGTTTTAAGCCTGAGTAAGCAAAACTGAGCCATTTTTAGCGATTTTGTCCACACCGTGTCCACACGAAATTGTAAAGGTCTGAGCATTCCGGATAGGAATGCCGGCCTGTCACGCCGGAGGTCGCGCGTTCGAGTCTCGTCGGCCCCGCCACTTTTCCCTGACGTCAAGCATCTGAGATATGGCAGGCTCAAAATCCACTTATACCCCCTGTCCAGTTTTTGGGGAGTAGCGAACCTCAAGAACAAGGCCTACATCGAGATCAAGTTCGAATCCGCTCTTTCACGACCGCCCACAACCGGTCCCGCCCCTCGCCCGTCATCGACGAGTAAGGAATAAAATCGTCACCCTCGACCAATCCCAGCCCTTCCTGCAGCCGACGAAGCGCACTGACGCGCTCGCTCATTTTTAACTTGTCCACTTTCGTCGCCACCACGATGGGAGATCGTCCGACGGACGAGAGCCAGGCGATCGTCTGACTGTCTTGTTCGCTCAGCACCCGGCTTTCCACCAACAACACCACCGCGCGCAGCTGTTCACTTCCGTCGAGATACTGCTCGATCAATGGCGCCCACTGCGCCCGCAGCGCTTTCGACACCTTCGCGTATCCATACCCGGGCAAATCCACCACCACGAATCGCGCCAACCCAGGATCGTCGCTGGTGACTCGAAAGAGATTGACCAAGCGGGTCTTTCCCGGCGTGCGGCTCACCTTGGCCAGTCCCTTGCGCTGCAAGAGGGAGTTGATGAGAGAGGACTTTCCGACGTTCGACCGCCCGATAAAGGCGACTTCCGGGAGTTCACCTTTCAGAAACTGTTCTGGCCCCGCACAACTTCTGATAAACTCTGCCGTGAGGATTCTCATGCCGCACCCATCCACCTATCATACCCCAACCGTCACTAATGTATCTGAACGAGTTCACAGCCCCGGAAATCGGCGCCTGAAAAGCCGGACGGAGGCCCGGCCCGCACGGGAGAATCACGTTGGAAAACGTCAAAAGCCGTTGACGCTTGTCGGAGGCAATGGGAAACGTAGGGGTACGGACACAGCCCGGCTTTTCTCATGGTCTTTAACCCTGTTGTCGAATCAGGCGGGCCCTCCGCATTTTTATTGGGTCCAAATATAAATACGAAACCGGTTTCCTAAATGTTCCTTGACGAAAAAAAGATTCCCGGCCGGGAAGAGTTTTTCCTCATCTGTGGTATTATTTGATCCGACGAGCCATGAGTACCCTTTTGTCACCTTTCAACCGGTCTTGATCAAGATGGAAAAGTATTCGCTGGTCGTGATCGGCGGCGGGCCGGCCGGACTCTTCTGCGCCTTGAGGGCGGCGGGAAACGGGCGAAAAATTCTGATCGTTGAAAAAAAGCCCCTGCCGGGCCGGAAGCTCCTCCTCTCCGGTTCGGGGCAGGGCAATATCACCCATGAAGAGGAAATCGGATCATTTCTTTCCCATTATGGAGACAACGGCCGGTTTCTCAAACCCGCCCTGATGAATTTCCAAAATCGGGATTTGATTTCGTTCTTCACAGAACGGGGACTGCCGCTCATGACGGAGCCCGGCGGAAAAGTGTTTCCCCTGTCCCGGAAGGCGTCCGGGATTTTGGATATTCTGGTCAAGGAATGTACGGCCGCCCATGTGGAGATTCGATGTGGGGACCCGGTTTTAGAAGTCTCCGTCCGGGACGAAGGGTTTTCGATCCGGACAGGTCAAAGGACGTGTCGCGCCGATCAGTTGGTTATAGCGACCGGAGGCATCACCTATCCGGCCACGGGATCGACGGGAGACGGGTATGTTTTTGCTCGAAGCCTGGGGCATAGCGTGACGGAAGTGAGCCCGGCGCTCGCCGCGGTGACCATTCAGGACTACCAATTCTCGGACCTGGCCGGGATTTCTTTTGCGGATGTGATCATCTCTCTTACCCGCGCCGGCCAAAAGATAAGACAGCGTACCGGAGACCTGCTTTTGACCCATTCCGGCCTATCCGGGCCGGGGATTCTCGATTTTTCCCGGTTTATCCGTCCGGGTGATACTCTCAGGATATCTTTCCTCCCGGGTATTGATTATCAGAAAGTGAAAGAGACCCTGCTGAACCGCATTTCCGCCGCCGGAAATGCGCGGGTCAGGACGGTCCTGACGGCTTATGATCTGCCGGAACGGTTCGTCAACAAGCTCCTGGCTTTGGCCGGGATTGAACTTGATCTGACCGGGGCCCATCTCTCCAGGAAAGACCGCTCCGCTCTTATCGAGCTCCTGACCGGATGCCCGTTCGTGGTCGGCCGACTCGGGGGAATTCATGAGGCGATGGTGACCCGCGGCGGAGTATCGCTGGCCGAGATCAATCCGAAGACGATGGAGTCCAGGCTCGTTCCCCGCCTCTTCTTCGTCGGCGAGGTCCTGGACATCGACGGGGATACCGGCGGATACAATCTGCAGGCCGCGTTCTCGACCGCGGCCCTGGCCGCCCAAAGGATCGTGGAGCGTACTTCGGAATCAGCCTGAAGACAAAAACCCCTCCCGGCCCGCCTCGTCCACTCCGCCCTCGGTCACCAGAAAATGGAGGTGGGGGGGAAGATTAATCCGGCTAAATCTTCTAATAGGATATCATCCTCTTTCCAGGGGATGGAAGCTGGCCAAAAATCACCTCTTCTTTCATTCTTAAGGGTGATGTAATTATTGCCAGCATGTTTCAGGATAAGGGGAGAAGGGACACCACTCTTTAGTTTTAAGAGCGAAAAAAATGAAAGACGAAACTAAAACCAAGAAGGAGATGACAAAAGAACTTCGGGAATTGCGTCAAAGAATTATTGAACTAGAGACTGCGAAAGCTCACAACGGACAGGCGGAGCAGGCCCTGCGGGAAAGCGAGGAAAAATTCCGAACTCTGACAGACAATATCAACGCGGGAGTTTATCGGAATACGGCTGGGTCGAAAGGTAAATTCCTCGAAGCGAATCCCGCTATCATCAGGATGTTCGGGTACGGAAACAAAGAGGAATTCCTGGCTTTAACCGTGGCGGACCTCTATCAAGACCCGGAAGACAGAAAAAAGTTTAATCAAAAAATGCTCAAGGAAGGTTTCGTCAGGAATGAAGAATTGCATTTGAAGAAAAAAGACGGGACTCCCTTCATCGGGTCTGTATCGACCGTGGCCGTAAAAAATGAGCTCGGAAAAATCGAGCATTATGACGGCATCATCGATGACATTACAGAGCGCAAGAAGGCTGAAGCGGCGTTGCGGGAGAGTGAAGAACGGTATAAAACCTTGTTTGAATGTTCCCTCGATTGTGTGTATATCCACGATTTTGAAGGCAACTTTGTGGATGCCAACGGCGCGGCCTTGACCTTGCTTGGCTATGAGAGAGAAGAAATCCGGTCTCTCAATTTCACATCTTTGCTGAGCGCGGACCAGATTTCTTTAGCTTTCCAGAGGATTCAAGAGCTCAAAAGGACGGGTCTGCAAGGAGTGCCGACGGAGTACAGGGTCAGGCGCAAGGATGGCGAATATGTCGATATTGAGACTCAAGCATCGATCATCTATCGCACCGGAAAGCCCTACGCCGTCGAAGGAATCGCTCGAGATATCACCGGACGCAAGCGATCAGAAAAACTCAGGAATGCTATCTATAAAATCTCGGAGGCGGCAAGTTCTGCCATCAACCTTAATGAGCTTTTTCATTTCATCCATGGCATCGTCACGGAATTGATCCCGACAAAGAATTTTTATATTGCTCTCTATGATTCCGAAAACGGGATCCTGAGTTTTCCCTATTTCAGGGATGAATTTGATCAGCCTCCTGCGCCCAAGAAATTGGGCAAAGGGCTGACGGAATATGTGCTCCGCCAAGGAGAACCTCTGTTGAGCTCTCCCGAAAAATTTGAAGAACTCAAAACGAGGGGGGACGTTGAGTTGATCGGAACGCCGGCCATGGACTGGCTGGGTGTTCCCCTGAAAACAGAGGATAAGACGATCGGGATCATGGTTGTTCAAAACTATAGGGAAAGCACGAGATTCGGGGAAGACCATAAGAGCATCCTCATGTTTGTTTCATCCCAGGTGGCGATGGCCATCGAACGCAAAAGAGCGGAAGATCGGCTCAAAGCGTCTCTCGGAGAAAAAGAAGTTCTCCTTCGGGAGGTCCATCATCGAGTCAAAAACAATATGCAGATTATGTCCAGCCTGCTCAATCTTCAGACGATCGATATCAAGGATCCCACAGCCGTTCATCTGCTTAAAGAATGCCAGAGGCGGATCCGGGCGATGGCCCTTGTCCACGAGAAGCTCTATCTTTCCAAGGACCTGGCCAATATTGATTTTTCTCAATATATCCAAAGCTTGACGCTTCACCTGTTCCAATCCTACCAAATCCATCCTCATTCCATTAAGCTCAATATGAATATGGAGAGAATATTTTTGAACATCAACACGGCTATTCCTTGTGGATTGATTGTGAATGAGCTTGTCTCCAATGCGCTGAAACATGCCTTTCCCGACGGCAGGACAGGCGAGATTCGTATTGAGCTTTTCCGCGCCGAGGGCGATAAAAATTGTCTGGTCGTCAGCGATAACGGCGTGGGATTTCCAGAGGGCTTGGATTTTCACAACGCGGAGACCTTGGGGATGCAGATCATTTCGATGTTGGTCGATCAGCTGGATGGCCATATTGAGCTCGGCAGGCAAGAAGGAACATCCTTCAAGATCGTGTTTGAAGAGCTGAGAAATAAGCCGCGTATCAGTGGGATCTGAGCGGTAGGACGAAAACTGACGGGGGAAGTCGAAACTCGAGTTCCAGTGGAATAGATTTCTTGAAATTACGGGGAATGGGAACATCGGGGGCAGGTGAGGGCCTGTCCCCGATGCCTATGATTTATTTCTTTTCCTGGGCGGCTTTGATCTCGTCGATCTGCTTGCGTATAATATTCTTCAGTTGTTCGCTGGGGGCGGTTTCCACGGCCTTTTCGATCGCTTTGAGGGCCTCATCGTACTTCTTCAGTTTCAGGTTGATCTGGCTCAAGATGTTCCAGCTGTTGAAGGCGTCCGGTGTCAGCTCGACGGCCTTAGGTGCCAGCAGGAGACCTTTGTCCAGGTTGTCCTTGTCCTGGATGAGGCGTCTGACATAAGCGCCGAGAGCCATGGGATCCTGTGGATAGCGGGCCGTGTATTCCTCGAAGAACTTGACGGCTTCCTCCTTGGGCGCTGTCCGTCCGAATTAGGTAGGAATAGACATGCTCTTCAAACTGGAAAGAGCATTCAAACCATGACACCCAGCTGGTCCTTGATATTGACTTTAAATATTGAGTTTGATATATTTTTCGAGCGAGGAGATTAGGAGGCGGGGAATAGCCCAGGAAGCGGGTGCTCAAAATACCTGAAACTGAACGAAATCCATCCGTTCGCATTTCGAATTGTCAAATTCGAGCCGGGAGGAATTGGCATTCTTAAGACCACTCCGCCTGAGAATCGTCAGCTGAAAGATCGTCGGGCGAGGCCTACGAAATTCATCAGCCGCTATACCCTGACGGGCCGCCGAAGGAAAGCCAGGCGGCAGGATGAGGCGAACAACTTTTACGTCGATAAATTCGAACGACGCGATCTGATCATGATCGGTCTGGTCATGATATTCTGTATTATGGATTATGGCCTATCCTTCAAGATCTTTCAAAGGGGCGGCTCTGAGCTGAACGTGCTCATGGCGACGCTCATGAACAGCAAGAAGGCCTTATTGCTGTTGGTCAAACTCAGCCTGACGTTGATCTGTCTGGTGTTTATTCTCTTTCACAAGAATTTCAAGGTTTTCGGGCTGATCAAAGCCCACGTCTTGATCTATTATGTCTTTTCCGTCTACTTCGTTTTAGTCCTCTACGAGTTCTATTCTTTGGCTTTAATCAGCAAGTTCGAATCCTTCCCCTAAGGCTATCCTGGACGGTATTGGCCAGATGGCTGGCCTTCGACGGCAACCCGGCTCTTAAGATCTTGGCGCGCGGATCCAGGCCCCATTCCAATTGATCAGATTCTTGTCATAATCGGCCATGGTATTCGACGACTCGAACATGCCGGCCTCGCGGTTCGAGGGATCGAAGGTGAAGTGCTCGTCCACGCCTTTGCGCCCATATGACATGATGATAAAATCGCTGTTGCCGATCATGCTCTCATGGAAGCCGGGGAAGCCGGAAACCGCCTTTCCCGAGTAGACGATCAAAGGATTATTCCATTTATCCGTGGCAGGGCAGCCCGTGAGATATTTCTCCGTCAGCGCTTTGATAAACTCATTGCCGGGCGAAAGAGGCCCGTTCTGCGTCCCCGAGGCAGGGGCCGCATTATGTTCGACGACAAATTCAAGGCAGGCTTTGGCGATCGTATCCATATCTTGCATCGTGCCGATCTGTCTGCCAACCTGGATTTTTTGGATGACATTGGGCGTGATCAGCGCCGCTAGAAGGGCGATAATGGCCAGAACGACCATCAATTCTAGAAGCGTAAAACCCTGTTGTTTTTTTAACATTGGATATCTCCTGAATATATTTTATCATATTTCTACGGATTGAAGCGATAGAATTCAAGCGGACGGGAGGCAATATTGAGGAAATCATCATGAAAAAGCGGAGCGATAAGGTTCTTGGCTCAATCCTTGAGGCGATCGGCGGCACCCCTGTCGTCAGCCTATCCCGCATCACCAAAAACGAGGCGGGCGCGATCTTGGCCAAACTGGAATACCTCAATCCCGGGTTTTCCAAGAAGGACCGTCCCGCGCTCCAGATTATCGAGGACGCCGAGGCAGAAGGTCTGCTCAAGCCCGGTCAACCGGTCGTGGAATTGACGAGCGGCAATATGGGCACTGGATTGGCCATGGCCTGTGCCCTCAAAAGCTACGAGTTTATCGCGGTCATGTCCAAAGGAAATTCGCCCGAGAGGGCTCGGATGATGTCGGCCCTGGGCGCAGAGGTTGTCTTGGTGGGCCAGATGCCCGATTCTCTCCCCGGCCAGGTTTCGGGCGGCGACTTGGAGCTCGTCGAGAAGGAAACGCGGCGTATCGTCAGGGAGCGAGGTGCTTTCCGGGCGGACCAGTTTAAATTATGGGGAAATTTCCGCGCTCATTATTTGCATACCGGCCCGGAGTTTCTCCAGCAATCGGGTCACACCATCGACGCTTTTTGTGATTTTGTGGGTTCCGGAGGGTCTTTCGCCGGCTGCGCCGCGGCGTTCAAGGAATCCAATCCCTCCATTCAGTGCTATGTTGTTGAGCCGGAAGGGGCGGCGGCCTTGGCGGGCGAAGAGGTCATCCGTCCTCAGCACCGGATTCAGGGCGGCGGCTATTCGATGCCGTCGCTGACATTCCTTAAACGAGAACATATCGACGGCTATCTCAAGGTCACGGACAAGGAGGCCATCACCGCGGCCAGACGGTTGGCCGGAGAGGAAGGCATTTTTGCCGGCTTTTCTTCCGGAGCCAATCTCGCCGCGGCCCTGAAGCTGCTCCAGGGGCCATGTGCGGGAAAGACCGTGGCCATCCTGATCAATGATTCGGGGTTGAAATACCTCAGCACGGATTTGTGGCCTTCATAATCTCTCAATTCATACCGGGCGCCTGACTTATTCACAAGTGCTGTGCAAAAGCCTGTTGAAAAGTCGCCGTTCCCTTTTCTCAATCTGCTGATCCTCTTATAGTTTCGGCGAAATGCACAAATATTTGTTCACCTCTAATCCCAGGCCCCGGCAGCGCTTTTTTGAATCGATCATCGGACCGTTTGAAAATGTAAATTCTGACAGATTTTATTTCGTTTTTTCTTGGCCTGCAATTTTTTCTCCGGGGGAGGGGAGTCCGCGAGATAAGACGCTTTGTTAAAATTATCATTCTTGCAGACGCAGGACTTTGGTATACTAAGAAATTCCTCCCAGGGACTCGTCCTTGAAGCGATAAGGCCATGACCGGAAAAAGATCGATTGTCTCAATCGGAATGATCTGCGTTTTAGCCCTCGGTCTCTCGCCGGCCATGGGCCAGGTCATCACCGAGCCGGACGTGCCGGCGCTCTTGACGCATATCATTCTATCCAAGGCGGACGACGGCCTTGATATAAAATTGCTCTGCACGTTCTATTCGTCGTATCAAGCCATCGAACTCGGCTCCCCGAATCGCCTCGTGATCAATCTCAACGGTGTCGAGGACATCGCCGCTCCTCGCTCGATCGAAGTCAATCAATACGGGCTCCTGAAGATCCGGGCCGGCATGTACTTAAAAGGCATTGCCCGGGTCGTTCTTGATCTGACAGACGATATGCCTTCTTATCGCATCGCTCCCATAAAAGACGGGCTGATCCTGTCGATCCGGCCTCGGCCGGGAACGGATCAAGCCATCGAGCCAAGGACTGGTGCCAAAACTGATCTCAAAGCTCGAACCGAGGCACGAGCCAAGGCGGAGGAAAAAGAGAGACAGAAAGCCGCCGACGGGGAAAATCCTGCGGTCCGGAGAAGTGCCCAGGGGGTCGCCCGGGTCTTGAGCCAAACGAGCGAAACCGGGCCAAGCCGGAAAAGAAATTTTCTGAGAATCATCGCCTCCGCGGATTATTTTTCTCCGAGGCAGGGAGTCCTCAAGAACGTTTACCGGCACGGCATGAATTACGGCGGCGAGATCAATGTCGGCGTCGCCCGTTTTATCGAGCTCTGGATCGGCGGCCATTATTTCGGCAAAACGGTCACAGACGCCGCTTCGGGCAATGAACGAAAAGCGAGCCTAGTTCCGCTTGAAGCGGGGATCAAGCTCAGGCTCCACAAGGGCGTCTTCAACCCCTATCTCGGCATCGGTGGCGGGTATTTTCTGTATAAAGAGAAGACCGCCGCTGCTATGATCAGGGAAAAACGGCCCGGGTTGGTGAGCCAGGCCGGATTTTTTGTGAAAATCGCCCGCTTTATTGCCATCGACTTTTCCAGCCAATACAAATACTGTCCGATGGAGACCGCGGCGGGGAAATTCGACGCCGGCGGATTCCATTTCGGCCTCGGCCTTGGCGTCGAATTCTAACCCAAAAAAACGGGGTCAAACCTCAACATTTATCGCCCTTCAGGGAAGGATATTTTTGGAGCCATCCACTTTTAAAAATTTGTTGGATGTTGAGGTTTAACTACGGCTCCCGGAGGTTGGCCCCGGCCCCCGCTACTTCCGTTTTGCCCTGATGGGGAGCAAAGGGGATTATTTCGACGTAACGAGGTTCCTTCGCTTGAGCTCTTCGAGCCCCTTTTCCCAGGGGCCGGCCGCGCCCCACAGATAATAAGAAAAATAGCGGATGGTCTTCTGGTAGATCGGCACCCAGGGTTGAAACTCGGCGTAGTAATGATTGGACTCTCCGTTGGACGGATGGTTCATCCACATGTGCAGGAACTCGGGCTCGCCGACGGGGAAGGCCCCGACGAAGGCGAGATCTTCGGCCGTATCATAACCCGCGTTCCATCCTTCCTTTAAGAGAATGACTTTGCCGAAATATTCTTCGGGGCGCATGCGATACTCTTCAAGGCCGTTCAGGCCGGGCACGATGAACACATCCTCCGTCCAGTGGCGACGGCCTAGATCAAGGATAGGCTGAGGGCCGAGCATGTTGGCTTCCGGATTCTGGAAATTCAAGGCAAAGCGGACCTCGACAAGAGGGGAGTCTCCATAAAGCGTGAAGATTTTTTCGAGCGTGTTGCCGTAATAGTCAGCCGTCATCTTCACCTGGACATAGGGGCCGCTGCTTTTCACGAGCTCGGCCTCGTAGACTTTGTGTGTTTCCATGCTGGCCTGCCCGAGAAAATCCTCGAACCCGCCGTAGGGATAGAAGCCCCGGTCGCGGAAAGGCCTTTTGTCGGTCGCCCACTCCTTCTCCGGCCAGAGCTTGAAGAGAATGTTGTCGTTCTTCTCCTTTACGATGTACTCGATGACGCGGGCGCCGATGGCCAGCAGCGTCACCTGGACCTTGTCGTTTTCCATCTGGTATTCGTTGATGCCGTCCTTATTGAGGTCGATGGTATACGCTCTCGGCCCGCCGGCGGCCGCCTCGACGCCGAGCTGGCTCCAATTTTCCGTGCCGAGGGCCTGGACGCAGACTTGATAAGAACCGGGCGACAGGGGAAGATGGAAGCTCGTCTCCAGGAATCCGCTGGGAGGAATCATGCAGTTGCGTTTTGTCTCATAAGCCCGCCGATTGGGTTCTCCATTCCGGAAGACCTTGATCGTGACGGGGATGTTGTACTCGTCCGAGAAGTTGTGGAGTGAGACGGGGTAGACCACCTCGGGAGATTGGCCGTAAAGGAGTTGATGGGCGGAGATCGCCCTCGGCAGGTCGAGAATGGCCAGGGTCCGTTTCGTCCGGCCTTCCCATTCGAATTGGATGAGGATGGGGTTGGTCTTTCCCATCGCGGCCAGAGTGGGTTGGATCCTGTAAGTTCTCCCCTGATTGGATCGGGAAACCGTCACGGGAATCCGGAGGTCGCCTTGGATCCCAAGCTCGGGCGCGGCTTTCACGACAATCGTTCCGGAGACCGGAGTCCCCCGGAGGTTGGTCACGCTGAGGCTGAGAATATAGCCGTTGATTTCGGTCTGGATCTGGATCTGGTCGCCGAAGGTATTTTCAAGATAGTGCCTGTCGAGGAGGAGCATTTGGAGCGCGTTCCGGAACCGCCCCGGCCCGAGCATTTTTCCTTGAGGGAGGACACCCACCTCACGGCGCTCGAGGATGGCTTTATACATAGCTTTCCGGTTGAACGGAGTCCCCTTGTCCGTGAACAGGACCATGCACGGCGGGGCATCTTCTCGGATGAAACCCGTCGGCAGGATGAAAGGGACATCTTCGTTGTCGATCTGCTTTTTATTGCCTTCCACGGCGATATAGCCATCATACTTGTAGGCGTCGCATTCGGGGGCAAACACCGGGCGGAAAATATGACCGCCGCGCTCTTTGACGAATTTGATCCACTCTTCTTCGGACGGAGTATCCTGGATTTTCAGCCCGTCCCAATTCGAGCAGCCGAAGCCGAGCGTGCCCAGACTGTGGGTGGCCTTTCCCGTCCCTACGTCGGCGACGATGTCGAGGCCGACTTTCGAGAGCCACTCGGGAAGCTGCTTCTGGAGCAGAAAATCCATGTAGCCGTTGAAGGTGAACCAATCGTTGCCCTGGCTCATCCCTTTGGCGATGACTTCCAGCGGATGGCCGGGGAAGCAGGTGACGCTGTGGAGGAGAGTGCCGGTGGCGAACCAGCCGCGGTGCATATCGTAGTGGCTGAGGACGTCGACGACATCATGGATGAGTTTTTTCACGCGGGCGGCGCTATCGGGATCGTCTGTAAGAACGACGAAAAGGCGCCTTGTCCCGTTTTCCAGGACAGAGGCCCGGACCGCATGAAAATCCTTGGCCTTGGCCTGATGGCTCTTCAACATCTTCCAGGCCGGAGGGGCCCTGCGAACGGCTTTCCCTATCCACATTCCGGCCCCGGAGGATAATGCGGTATGGATGAGGAGGTTCCGCTTGGACTCGGAGAGCGCTTTCTCGATGCCGGCAAGGGTCGGAGCGTCGAGTTCCTGGAAGGGGGCGGAAAGAAGGCCGTCCAAAAAACCTTCGTCCAGGCAAAGGCCGGGAACGCCCAGCTCCTCGGCGATGTCCACCTTGCTTTGGAGGAATGACTTTGTGACGTCCGGAGCGCTGATCTGATAGAGGTTCCCGTATTGATTCCATGTCCAGTAGATGCTGTGCCAGTAATTCGTATAGCCGTTGAACTGGCCGAAGGTCAGGATGGGGCGGATTCCCGAGAGGAAGCTTGTCACGGCTTTGAAATCTTCCGGCCGTTCGGTCGTCTGGCCGACGAGACGACCGCGGGAAAAAATTACAAGAAGGATCCCCAAGCAGCAGACTCGGCCACGCATTTTTATGTTCAGTTTCATCGTCCCTCTCCTTTTGTCAATGTTGGCATGTCAAGATATTATTATAAGAAAAAGGAGGGAGACACAACACCCCGGCCCTTATTTGAATTAATATCAACGCAATAATTAAAATGACATCCCCGTTCGGGCGGCGCTTAGGCCGTCCGCAGCCCCCGGGCCCCGGGGAACCAGTCCCGTCGGTTCCCCCCGTCGGAAAAGCCGACGGGGCCCCCCTCCGCTACGGGGGCTTTAGGACGGCCTAAGCGCCGCCCATACATTGTCACTTTATTTATTACGTTTGTATTAGTTCTCTTCCCTATCGTCCCCACACCATATGGAAGAGAACATTTAAATTAGATTTAGGGACGGAATATTGTGCCTTCCTGTTTAGGTATGGTATAAGCCTTAGAGAAGCGATGATCTCCATGGAGCAGGTTCGTCATCCATGACAGAGCGGTTCCAGGCAAAAATTCCTGCCCGGTATCGGCCCTACCTGCGCCTCGGGACCTGTTCCTGGAAATATGAGTCGTGGAAAGGGTTGATCTACGAAAAAGGGAAAAGCTACCGGCCCGACGATTATCTCGCCGACTACGCCAAGCATCTCGATTCCGTCGAGGTCGACCAGTGGTTCTGGAGCCTGTTCCCGACGGCGGTCCGGCTGCCCGAGCCGAGAGTCGTCAAGAAATATGCGGACAGCGTGCCCGATGATTTTATTTTCACGGTCAAAGCCCCGAATTCTTTGACGCTCACCCACTTTTATTCCAAGCAGACGGGCGGCGCCGGGGATTTTGCCGGGAAGCCGAACAAGCTTTTTCTCAATAATGACCTTTTAGAGCAGTTTCTGGAACGGCTGGCGCCGCTGGGTAATAAGCTGGGGCCCATCATGTTTCAGTTTGAATATCTGAACAAGCAGAAGATGCCCTCCAAAGAGGCGTTTTTTGAATCATTCGGCGCCTTTATCGAGAAAGCCCCGAAGAATATTCCGTTTGCCGTCGAAACGCGAAACCCAAACTATCTCTCGCCGGCCTTTTTCGAGTTCTTGGAGAAGCGCGGGCTTGGTTTTGTCTATCTCGAGGGCTATTATATGCCTCCCATCGGACGAATCTTCGAAAAGTTCAAGCCCACGACCGCCCCGTTCTCCATCATCCGCCTCCACGGCGGCGATAGGCTCGAGATCGAGGCTGAAACAGGAGAGGTCTGGAACCGGATTGTCGCGCCCAAGCCGGAGGGGATCCAAGCCGCGGTCAGGATCACCCAGGAAAATATCCGGAAGAAGATCGTGACTTACGTCAACGTCAACAATCACTTCGAAGGCAGCGCCCCGCTGACGATCGAACGCTTCTTGGAAGCGCTTAGGTAAACAGAATGCGGCCACACGAAATGGAAGAGAACTGATCTGCTATTCCGTCTTGACAGTCGCCTCTTCTCATTGTAATTTGGGATGTTTTGAGTACGATTTCCTTAAATGAGTGCCTATAATTTTCTGTTCAAGCCGTTCCAGGACATGCGGACGGAGGACTATGCTTCCGTCGGGTTCAAGTCCGGCTTAGAAATCCATCAACAGCTGATGACCGAAAAGAAGCTGTTCTGCCGCTGCCCGGCCGGCCGGTACAGCTATAAATTCGACGCGGAGATCCTGCGGCATATGCGGCCGACGCTTTCCGAGCTCGGCGAATACGACGGCACGGCGCTCATGGAATTCAAAACGAAAAAAGAAATCATCTACCAGATCCAACGCGATACGGTCTGCACGTACGAGATGGACGACACGCCTCCGTTCATGATCAATGAGGAAGCCCTGGACATCGCTCTCGGCATTGGAATGCTGTATGACTGTATCATGATCGATGAGCTCCACATCGCCAGGAAGCAATATCTTGACGGCTCCATTCCGACCGGTTTTCAGCGGACGACGATCGTCGGGGTCGATGGAAAAATCCCGTTCAAGGGCCGTGAGATCCGCATCGTCCAGCTCGGGCTGGAAGAGGATGCCTGCCGGGAGGTCAGCGATATCGGCCATCGGAGGACCTATCTCACCGACCGGCTGGGGATGCCCTTGATCGAGACGGTCACCGCTCCGGATATGCGAACGCCGCAGGAGGTCGCCGAGGTCGCCCAACTTCTCCGGCGCATCGTCCGGAGCACCGGACATGTCCGGACGGGGATCGGGGCCGCCCGCGAGGACGTGAATGTCAGCGTCAGGGGAGGAACGCGGGTTGAGATCAAGGGTGTTCCACGCATTCCCAGGATCCCGCTCTTGACCTATCACGAAGCCATGCGCCAGTGGAATCTGCTCCGGCTTCGGGAAGAGTTGGCCGGGCGCGGCATCACGACGCAGACGTTGGCGGCCTCGACCGAGGACATAACCAAGCTCTTTCGGCGGACGCTCTATCAGCCGCTGCAATCGGCCGTTTCAAGCGGCATGTCCGTTTACGGCGTCCGTTTGAACGGCTTCAAGGGCCTGCTGCGCTGGCAGACGCAGACAAACACATACTTCAGCCAGGAGATATCCGACCGCGTCCGCGTCATCGCCTGCCTGACGACGCTTCCGAACATGGTCGACTCGGACAGCCACGGCCAGGCTCTGACAAGCGCCGAATGGCAGACGGTCAGGAAAGCCTTCAAGGCGAGCGATGATGACACGCTCGTCATCGTTTGGGGACCGGCCGAAGATGCCAGGCTCGGAGCGCAGGAGGTCGTTGTCCGCGTTCGCGAAGCGACGATGGGCATTCCTTCCGAGACGCGCCAGGCTCTGAAGGACGGCACAAACGGTTTTGAGCGCATCCTGCCCGGGCCCAACCGGATGTATCCGGACACGGATTTGCCGCCCAAGGCCGTCGCCGCCGAAAGGCTCGATAGAATCCGAGCCGGACTTCCGCCGCGTATCACGTCGCGCGAACGCTGGTATAGGGAAATCGGCGTCCCCGAGGATCTTATCGAGAGGCTGTCGGCCTCGCCCTACGCAGCCTTGTTCGAGAAATCCGTCAAGGAATGGGGGCTCTCTCCGAAGCTCGCCTCGGTCCTTCTCATCCAGTGTCCCAAGAGGTTGAAGAAGAAAGGGCTGCCCGTCCCTCTCCTGGACGGGGGAATGGCGGAGGATACTTTAAAGGCGCTCAAAGACCGCCGCCTTTTCAAGGAAGGCATCTTGCCCTTACTGGAACAGGCCATGGTCTCGGGCCAAAGCATCGATCAACTTTTGCCGTCTCCGGGCACGGTCCTCGAGCTTCAGGAAAGCATTGTCCAAACGGCGGAGAGTTTGGCCAATAAAAAAATGAAGGATGACCAGAGTCTGATGCGCCTGGCCATGGGCATGCTGATGCAAAAGTGGCGGGGGAGGATCGACGGGACAAACGTCGCCGATCAACTCGCCCGGTATTTGAACAAGGAAACCGAATGAGCGACGAGATTCTTTTCAAAGGCTATAAAGGGCCGGCGTTGGATGTCTTGAAGAAGTTTGGGGCTCAGGTCTGGAGCGATGCCAAAATCAGCACGGCCAAGGGCCAGTATACGGGAATCATCCTGCCCCGGTCGGAGACCGAGGATCCTCTGCACATCGTTCTCAAGCTCCGCTCCGGCTATAACATCGGCATCCTGGCCAGCTCCGTCACGGCCGTTGAAATCCAGGGCCGCAAGGAAGCCCACTACAAGATCCCGGAAAAGGAGTTTCCCTACGATCCCAAGAAACCGAGAGTGAAGCTCTTCGGAACGGGCGGCACAATCGCCAGCCGCCTGGATTACCGGACGGGCGCCGTGATCCCGGCCTTTTCTCCCGGCGAGCTGTACGGCTCTGTGCCCGAGCTCGCCGACATCTGCAACCTGGAGACGGAAAAGCTCTACGGCGTTTTCAGCGAAAACATGGGACCCGAGCAATGGATCGGGACCGCCCAAGCCATCGGCCGCGAGATCGCCAAAGGCGTGACGGGGATCGTGATCGGTCATGGCACCGACACGATGCACCATACGGCGGCCATCCTGTCCTTCATGGTCCAGAACTCTCCCGTTCCGATCGTCATGGTCGGCTCGCAGCGCTCGAGCGACCGGCCCTCCTCCGATGCGGCGCTCAACCTGATGCACAGCGTCAAGACGGCGGCCGAGAGCGACATCGCGGAAGTGATGGTCTGCATGTTCGGCCCGACCTCGGATACTTACGGGCTCCTTCACCGGGGCACCAGGGTCCGGAAAATGCACTCCAGCTATCGGTCGACCTTCCGAACGATCGGCGACATCCCCATCGCCATGGTCAGCCGCGACAAGATCACGCCGCTCCGGCGGGACTACAAGCGCCGGCGCGAGGACAAGAATGTGATCATCAACACGGCCTTCGAGGAAAAGGTCAGCATCGTCTATTATTATCCCAACATGAAGCCGGACATCGTCGATTCGCTCATCGATAACGGATACCGGGGGATCGTCATCGCGGGGACGGGCCTCGGCCATGTCAACAAGCCGCTCTATCCCGCTCTCAAGCGGGCAAAAGACAAAAAGATCGTCGTCTATATGACCGTCCAAACGCTCTGGGGCTACGTCCAAATGTATGTCTATGACACCGGCCGGGACATGATGGAGCTGGGTGTCGTGCCGGCCGCCAACATGCTGCCGGAGGTCGCCTATGTCAAGCTGGGGTGGGCCCTGGGACAGACGGGCGACCTCGACGAGATCCACAAGATCATGCTGACGCCCATCGCCGGCGAGATCACGGAGCGAGAGCCGTCGAACGGGTACCTGATCTTGCAGGGGGGCATTCCCGAGGTCGAAGAATTCATCTCGAAATTCAGAAAATAGCGCCTAGATAGTTTCGGCCCTTTCCGTGATGACCCGGCGGAATGCTCCCACGACGAATGGATCGAACTGCTTTCCGGCATCATCGATGATTTTTTGGAGAGCCTCCCAGAGCGGCATCCCTTTTCGATAGGGCCGGTCGGTCGTCATCGCGTCAAACGCATCGGCCACGGCAATGATCCGGGCCCCCATCGGAATCTCTTTGAAGGCTTCTTCCTTGCTGTCCGTGAGATCTTCATAATACCTGTGATGGGCCAGAACGTAGGGGACGACTTCTTTGAGGACGATGCCGACCTTGGCCAGGATCGAGGCCCCCTTTTCCGCATGCGTCGCCATGAGGTCTTTTTCTTCGGGAGTCAGGGCGGCCGCTTTTCGGAGGACGTCGCTGCTGATCTCGATCTTGCCGATGTCATGGAGAAGGCCGGCGACGCGGACGTTTTCGACCTCGGTCCGGGACAAGCCCATGGCGATGGCGATTTCCATGGCCATCTCGGCGACGCGGACGGAGTGGCCTTTGGTGTAGCGGTCAAACGAATCGATGTATTTGGTGAGAATCTCCAGGATCCCGATATAGGCGTTCTTGAGCTCCAGAGTCTGGCGCTCCTTCTGTTCATAGAGGCTTCCCACGGCATAGCTGGTCAGGATGAGAAATCCCCCCCAAGACGTCAGCCTGAGAACACTGCTCAGGAGCTGACCCTTGATCAGGAAATATTGAGGAAAAACGATGATGCAGGCGACGACCGCCAGGACGGAAAAAAAGGCCGAGAGCACGCCCAGGCGCTTGCCCAGGAAATAGGAGGCGAAAACGACAGGCAAAAAATAGAAATTCAACAATAGGGTCTTATCTTCGATAAAAAAAGTCCCCACGGCGGCGGCGAGCAGGATGATCAAAACCAATATTTTTTCGAAATGCTTGACGACGAATTGTTTCAGGCGATCCAATGTCATTGGATGTTCTCCGTTTTTGCCGCTCTCAGGGTATCTAATCCCCCTTATTTTACGACGATGGCGGTATGAAAGTCGAGTTCCTGTCCACTGTGATATCCCGCCGCGCCGTGGTGATGGTGATGGTGAAGCCGGCGATGACATCGAAGAGCGACATCAGGCAGAGGATCAGGAACACGGACGACCCGGCCCCCTTGACGACGATGAATTCCACGAGAAAGATGATGAAGACCAGCGTCGACAGGATATGGTCCAGGATGGCGGCCTGGGACGTCCGGGTCGATTTGATGACCTCGATAAATAGAAAGATCATTCCCAGGATGATGAACAGATCTCCCAGGCTCATCAGCCATGTCGCGCCGGACATCATCTTCAATCTCAAGAGGGCATTGCCCATAATATCGGTTTTCCCGATAACGATCAGGATGTCATAGACGACGAGCAGGAACCCAAACATCGGGACTTTTCTCAAGAACTTCATGCCGACCTCCTTGGCTTGAACATCAAAACCCAGCCATCGTGTTATCCGGAATTATAACAAAGGAGCGGCGGGAAATCAAAGAGAAACCGGTTTGTGATTGACTTTTCTCACCCGACGCCTCCGTGAAATCAGACAAACGGAGATGCTCACCATCTAAGATCGGTTTTTGACTTCGCCCATTCGCTGTGTTATAAAGTTCGAAACCTGATGAAACGCGTTTTGGTCTGCCGGTCAAGGGACGGCTGGATCAACAGGAAGGTCCTCATGAAAAGAATCATTCCCGGAATTCTTGTTTTCTTTTTAGCCTTTTGTCCTTCTCTTTTTGCAGCCCTGAGTAAGCCCATCGTCCGCTATGACATCCAGGCGACGCTCGTCCCTCAGGATAAGACGGTCAAGGGACAGGAGATCCTGACCTGGCTGAACGATTCCGATGGGCCCGTGACCGAGCTCCAATTTCATCTCTATTTGAACGCCTTCAAGAACAACCGGACGACGATGAGGAAGGAAAGCGGGGGCCCGTCAGGACGTGTGAAGCCTGCCCCGGAAGATTGGGGGTTCATCACGATCCACAAAATCCAAATCCAGGACGGGGCGGACCTGACCCCGACCATGACCTACATCCAGCCGGATGACCAGAATTCCGATGACCAGACGGTCATGAAAGTAACCCTGCCGGCTCCGGTGAAGCCCCAGGAAAAAATCAATCTGGCCATCGGTTTTACTTCCAAGCTGCCCAAGGTGAGTCGGCGGTCCGGGTTTTTCGGCGATTTTTTCATGGTCGCCCAGTGGTTCCCCAAGATCGGCGTCCTTTGGAACGGGACCTGGAACTGCCATCAATACCACAGCAGCTCGGAATTCTTTGCGGATTACGGCGTCTATAAGGTCGAAATCACGGCGCCGGAGAAATTTATCGTCGGCGCGACCGGGAAACGGATGGCCGAGAAGAAGCACCCCGACGGAAAACGGAGCTATACCTATTACCAGGAAGATGTCCATGACTTTGCCTGGACGGCCTGCCCCGATTTTATCGAGTCGAAAGAAAAATTCAAACTGGACAATCCCAAGGTGGATACCGAGATGATCCTGCTTATCCACCGCGCCCACCTCAAGCAGAAAGGCCGATACCTCCAGGCCCTCAAGAACGGCATCGAATTCTACAGCAAGAATTATGGGCCCTATCCGTACGAGACGATCACCCTGGTCGATCCGGCGCCGGGCGCGTCTGCGGCCGGAGGCATGGAGTATCCGACCTTGTTTACATCCATGACCATGAGCTGGATGCCGAAGGGCGTCCGCATGCCGGAAATGGTCACCATCCATGAATTCGGCCACGGCTACTGGTACGGGATCGTCGGCTCGAACGAGTTTGAAGAGGCCTGGCTGGACGAAGGAATTAATTCGTACTCTGAAGTCAAAGCGATGAGCAAGTATTATGGCGTGGATCGCTCGATGATTGATATCGGAAACCTGAAAATAGGCGACTTGGCCTTCCAGCGGATCCCGGTCATCGGGTCGGGGAAAATGGACCCTATCGTAAAGAATTCCTGGGAATACGTGACCGGCGGGAGCTATGGTTTGAACGTCTATAACAAGGCTGCCCTGATGCTCCTGACGCTCGAGAAATGGCTCGGCGAAGACGTGATGGCGAAGATCATGAAGACATACTACGAAAAATGGAAATTCCGCCATCCAAGGTCGCAGGATTTTGTCCAGGTCGCCGAGGAGGTCAGCGGCCGGGACCTGAAATGGTTTTTCGATCAGGTTCTCCGCAGCCCCGACAAGCTCGATTATGCCATCGGCTCGTTGAAATCCGAGGAGGTAAAGGAACTTGAGGGTATCTTTGATGGGAAAACACCGGAGGCCAAGGAACAACGCGGTAAGACCTCAAACAAGCCCCTGAGCAAAGCCTACCGGAACGAAGTCGTGGCCGTGCGATACGGCGACTGGATCTTTCCCCAGGATATTCTGATCGTTTTCGAGAACGGAGAGAAAATCCGAGAGACATGGGACGGCAGGGACCGATGGAAACGTTTTGTCTACTGGAAACCGGTGCGGCTGGCCTCCGCCCAGGTAGACCCTGATCGAAAAATGGTCCTCGATGTCAACTACACAAACAATTCCAAGGTCCTGACGCCGAAGCGGGCGCCCATCATGAAATATGCCCTGGGCTTCATGACGTTCTTCCAGGGCCTTCTGTCGTTTGTTTCTTTGTGAACGGGGAGGCGCCGATGAACATCTTCAAAAGCTACAGAAAAGGAATCCAGGAAGCCACCTTGCGGCCGAACATGGCCGTCGTGCTCTGGATGATCAATTTCTTCTTTGCTTCCGTCATCTATTTTCTTTTCTCGGCCATGCTCAGCGCGGCCTTCGGAAAAAGCCTGCTGGCTTCGGATCTCCTGGAGAAGCCCAACATGGATGTCCTCCTGGAATTCCTCGCGTCTTCCGGGACCTCTCTCGGGATCCTTGTGACGGCCGGCCTGGTTGTGGCCGTCCTCTTCTTTTTGGCCGGCATTTTCGTAAACGGCGGAATTTTGCAATCGCTGGTTCATCGGCGGGACCATGAAGGCTTCGCCCAGGTGTTTTTTGCCGGCGGGGGGGAATTTTACGGCCGGTTTTTCCGCCTGTCTATCTTTTCCTTGATCCTCTGGATTCCGGGCGTCATCCTGTATATGCTCATCAACGGGATCCTCGGAATTTTTACCAAGGATACACTAAACGAGCAGCGTTCTTTTTATATCATGTTACTGCGGATCGCGATCGCCCTCTTCTTGGTCTTCCTGATCAAGATGATCATGGACTATGCCAGGATCAGAATCGCCACTCAGGATTCCCGTTCCGTGCTCCGCTCGATGCTTGAAGCCGCCGGGTTCGTCTTCCGCAAGCTGGGAAAAACCCTAGCCCTTTATTATTTGCTCGGCCTGACGGGAGTGGCGGCCTTCCTTATCTATTGGGGGATTCGGTCCACTTTCTCGGCGGGTTCCTCGGGCACGATCTGGCTAGGATTTTTTATCAGCCAGCTTTTTATCGCCAGCCGGGGCTGGCTGCGAATCGCCTTCCAGGCCGGGCAGTTGCGGTTTTTCACGCTCGAATCCTTCTAGGGACTCAAAGCGGGCGTTTCGGGATTTTATCGAGAGCCGCGGAGGGCGCGCGCGGGCAGCGTGATCAGCGCTTTGAAGAGGTCGAAGACGGCGTTGACCGTGATCCCGACCAGGCGGAACGGTAGCAGGAACAGCCAGACCAAGGGATAGAGAAGGAGCGCCAGGAGCGCCACGGGCCAACAGATGACGAGCAAGATCAGCCAGAGCAGAAATTTCATCGTCGTTGATCCTCCTGTCTTGATCATTGTAAAAGCAATCTCATCCGAAAATCAACCTTCATCTGATGAAAGTGAGCATCTCCGTTTGTGTGATTTTCTATCGGCGCCGGAATCGCCCCAGGGGGCCCCAGGGGCGATTCCGACGCCTCTTCGAAATCACATATTTGGTGATGCTTCTTAGATTAAACGAAAAGGGCAGGCTAAAGGTTTACGGCGGGCGGCCCGAGGAGGGATGATCATGCCCCTGGAAAGAGAGCAGAAAGTTTATGAAGCGCTGGAGGCGCTGAGCATCGTTTATTCACGCACCGAGCATCCGCCCGTTTTTACGGTCGAGGAGGCGGTGCAGCACTGGCGGGGAATCGCCGGCGCCCACTGCAAGAACCTCTTCGTCCGCAACAAGAAAGGCAACCGCCATTATTTGATCATTGCCGAGCACCTCAAAAAGGTCGACCTGAACGCCCTGGCCAGAAAGCTGGGAGACGACCGGCTCAGCTTTGCCTCGGATGAGCGGCTGGCGCGCTATCTGGGGCTGCAGGCCGGCGAGGTTTCACCCTTCGGGCTTCTCCAGGATGGCCAACGGGAAGTGATGGTCGTCGTCGACGCGGACCTCAAGAACGCGGCGTTCGTCAATTTTCATCCCAATGTCAACACGGCCACGATCGGCATCACCTTCGCCGATTTCGAAAAATTCCTGGCTTGGCGCGGCAACCGTGTCGTTTATCTGGCATTTTGATGGGAGAGACGTCTATCAAAGCAACATGATAGTCTCTGGAGGTTTCCATGTCGATCGAAAACGCTTTCCGCGAAATTTCCGAAATCTTTATACCGGCCCACGGCCATCCCGTTGAACGGACCGTCGCCAATGAGCTCGTCGGATTTCTCAAGAATGGCTCCGTCATTCTAAAAGCCGGCAGAGGCCTTGCCCAAGACAAAAAAGGGGCTTTTTCTATCGCCGTTGCGGATGAGAAATGGACGGACCGGCTTATGAAATCCGGCCTCAGAATCCCCCAGGACGGCGAATGGATCTACTTCCGCATCGACAAAAACCGGGGCGGTTGCCTCCTCAGCTCCAAGCCGTATTTCCTCTATGCCGCCTTCCGCCAGGTCCAGGAACATTTATCAGAAAATAGCGAGGCCGGCCGCCGCGGCTGGATGAGGGAAATCAGCTTTCCCATAGAGAAATCGACGTTTGACCTCTTTCTCACCCAGTATGCCCGGACCATCCGCCAATTCGACCGGGAAGGCTATATCCGGGAATATGCCAGGCTTGGCTTTACCCACGTCGAAACGAACGCCCTGGCCACGCCTTTTCCCTACGAGCAGGGCGTTCCCGGAGAATTTTACCCGGATTTCTATACCTACTGTCCCGCCCTCGACCAATTTGTGGAAAGCCGTTTGAACCAGGGACTCTATCCCAAAGAATATTTGAAGGCCAACCTGGGCCTTTTGAAAGAGAATGCCAGGCTGGCCCTCAAGTATGGACTCGTCCCGGGGCTTCTTTGTTTCGAGCCCCGCTCGGTTCCAGAGACCCTGTTCCAGAAATACCCGACCCTGCGAGGGGCCCGGGTGGACCATCCCTTCCGGAGTTTTAAGCCCCGCTATACGCTCTCGCTTGTCCATCCGGTAGCCCAGAGGCATTATGCCGAACTCCTGACTAACCTGATGAAGGAAGTGCCCGAGCTCGAGTTCATGGCCGTCTGGTCCAATGACAGCGGCTCTGGATTCGAGCACACGAAATCGCTTTATGTCGGACGGAATGGCGGGGCCTACATGATCCGCGAATGGAAAACCGATGAGGACATCGCCAGGGCGGCCGCCGGAAACATAGCCCGTTTCTTGAAGCTTCTCAGGGAGGCGGGCTCGAAAATCAACCCGCGGTTCCGGGTGATCAGCCGTCTGGAGTCCTTTTATGGCGAGCGCCGGTATCTTTGGCCCCGGCTCTCGGACGGGGTGGATGTCGAGGTCAATTCGCTGCTCGTCGCGGGATGGGAGAATAACTATCCCCATCCTTCCTATCCGGACATCAAGGTCCTCGGGTCGGCCTATCACAACACCCTGTGGGACAAGGAGAAGGGCGTGGAGAAAGAGCTGCGGTCACGGGGGAGCCGGAGTTATTTCTATCATTTCATCAACTCCCACGGCAACCATGAGCCGCTGCTCGGAATCCCTTTCCCTTGGCTGGCCTGGGAAAAACTCGTGGCTTGCCGGAAAAGGGGACTCCGGACGCTGGCCCACATGGGCGGGCTCCAGCCTCCCGACAAAGTCCCATACGCGGTGAACCAGGAGGTTTTCAGGGCTTTCCAGTTCGATGCGGGAATGGATATCGATGAGACGGTGCTGGCAATTGCGGAGAAGTATGTCGGCAAAGACGATGCCCCTGATCTCGTCCGCGGATGGCGGTTGGTTGAGCGGGCCATCCGGCGGTTCGTGCCGCTGTCCCTCTATTCGGGTTTCGGGACGGTCTGGAACCGGCTTTTGGTCCGACCTCTTGTCCCGGATATCGACCGGATTCCTGAAGAGGAGAGATCCTATTACGAAAAATTCATGGTCAGCTCCGTTCACAATCCGAATAAAGTGGACCTGGGCAAAGATGTCCTTTTTGAGCTGATCCCCAAGAACTATGCTCGAAAGTCCTATCGTCGGATCGATCGATACGTCTGGAAACCTCTCGATGCGGCGGTCGCCCTGTTCAAGAATAAAATGGAAGAGGCCGGGCGCCGGCGCCGGGAAAAAGCGTATCGAGTGTTCCAGGACCAATATTTCCGGGCCGCGGCTCTTCGCTGCCTTTACGAAACATTGCGGAACGCCGCGGTCTGGATCTACGCCGTCCATGAGTATCTTGACACCCGCGACCGGCAAAATAAAAAAGATTGCCGCCGGCTTCTCAAAGACATGATGGAGAGGGAAATTCAAAACGCGCACGAGTCGATCCGGCTCTGGCGGGAAGCTCCCGTGGAATGGATGATCATTTCAGGTTTCGGGGAGACGCCCTTTATCTACGGGGAGAATTATCCCGAGCTCCTGGTGAAGAAAATCGCCCTCATGAAAAAATACGGGGGCGACGAACCTTTTATCGACCCCGGCTATATGTTCCGGGTCGAAAACAATCCCTATCGAGAAAAAAAATCCTAATCTGAAAGGCTTATTTCGTAATCGGGAAGTCTATTGTCTTCTGGGTTTTTTCGCGGTCGTCGGGAATGATGATCTGGTCGGAAAGCCATATTCGCGGCCACTCCCTTGTTCTTGACTGCGATCCGCAACCGGGAATATTATCATTTTTTTTAAGGAGGGCGCGATGAAAAATAAAGCGTTTCGCATGGCTGCGGCTACAGGAATTGTATTGTTTATATGTTCGGCGGTCCAATATGGCCAAGCGCCCGCTTGGAAGGGCAAGATCGTCAAAGAGGGCGGGATGACCGTTGTCCAGAATCCCAAAGAACCGCTTTATCAAGAACCGATCCTCACTCTCAAAGAAGATTTTATCTTAGGCGGAGGCAAAGCTCAGGGAGAATCCGCGTTTTCCATGGCGTGGAGTATCGCCGTCGATAACGGCGGCAATATTTATGTAGGAGATTTGAAGCAGGCCTGCGTTAAAGTCTTCGATAAGGCCGGCGCATATTTGCGGACTATTGGAAGACGCGGTCAAGGACCGGGAGAAATGAGTGGTGTGCTTTCCGTCTCCGTCAATCCTAACAATCAGGAATTGATCGTTAGCGATGCTCACAAACTGATTTTTTTCGATCTTCAGGGGCGATTCAAAAGAAATATTATGTTACGCGGCATGGCCACGCATGCCTCTCTCGACAGACAGGGAAACGTTTTTGCTTGGATCTCTGATATTCGGGAAAGGCGGAGTATTCTTCGTTTGTTCAGCCCGGATATGACCAAAATTCTATCGGATATCGTCGTCGATCCCGATCTCCCGGATCGGAATATGTATTCGCCGCGGGCGTGCTGGATTCTTGATCCTCAAGGCCGATTGATATTCGGATATGCCAAGACCTATGAGATATCCTTCTATGACGAACATTTGAAAGTCATAAAAAAGATCGTCCGTGAATATGAACCCGTCAAAGTGACGGAGGCGGATAAAAAAATTTACATGAAACGGAGTCTCCCGCCAGGGCACAGCGGCCCGGTGAAACAACCTTGTCCCTCCGTCCATGCGGCGTTCCGAAGCTTCTTTCTCGACGATCAAGGGCATTTTTTTGTTCAAACCTGGGAGCGCACTTCAGACGGCCGGCAGGATATTTATGACGTCTATGATTCCGAAGGGCGTTTTTTCGGGCGAATCGCGCTCAACGTCCATCCGGACTTTATCAATCCGATTCCGCGGATTCTCAGGAACAACAAGCTCTACGCCGTCGAAGTCGATGAGGAGGGTTACGAAGTCGTCAAACGCTATTCCGTGACTTGGAGATATTAAGAACAAAGTTCGCTCCGGCGAGGGCGCGGCCAACGCGAAAAATATTCTCAGGGACCTAGAACCGACCATTCCCAGAGGCAGCCTTTCGTATCTTCTTTTTTGCGCCGGCCGGGCTTTCTTGCCTTCGGCTTGGGTCTCGCATAGAATAGCGCGGGAGACAAGGATTTGAGCCGTTACGCGATGGGGATCGACCTGGGCGGGACGAAAGTCGAAGCCTGCCTCGTCGACGGAACCCGGAAGATCCTGGCCCGCAAGCGCCGGCCGTCCGAACCTCGTCTCGGTGAGCAAAAGGTCGTTGCCAACATCCTCGAGCTCGTGGCCGACACCGCGGCCGGGGCGTCCTACGAGGCCATTGGCATGGGGACCCCCGGAACGTATCACGCCGGCGGCGACATCATGTACGGCGCTCCTCACACGCCGCTCTATGAGAAGCCCGGCCTCATCAGCCTCCTCGGCACGAAGCTCACGGTCCCCCTTATCATCGAGAACGACGCCAACTGCCTGGCCCTGGCCGAGTTCTTCGCCCAGTGCTATGGAAAATACGAGACGGTCATGGCCGTGATTTTGGGAACGGGGATGGGCTCGGGCCTCATCCTCGGCAATAAGCTACACCGCGGCCCGAACGGAAACGCGGGGGAGATCGGCCACTCGTCGATCGACATCAACGGCCGTCTCTGCGGATGCGGCCGGAGAGGCTGCGGGGAGGCCTACCTTTCGGGGCCCAGCCTGACGCGCCGCTACAAGGAGCTCTCCGGGGAAACCCTGGCTCCGCAGGAGATCTTTGGGCGGTTCAAGAGAGGTGAGCCGAATGCCCTGGCCCTCTTTGCCGAGTCCTTCCGCATCATGGGCGAACTCTTCGCCAACTGCGTCAATATCCTTGACCTTCAGGCCATCATTCTCGGCGGCGGTGTCTCAAACATCCCGCTCTGGTATGACGGCGTCCCGCCTCACATGAACAAGGCTATCTTCGGCATCCCGGGACGGCGGATCCCTCTCATGAAGGCGGTGCTGGGGGATTCGGCGGGTGTCCTCGGCGCGGCCTTCCTCGGCCTCCGCGCCATGGGCCTGATGGAATTCTGATAAAGAGGACGGGCGGGGACACACCGTGACAGGACCCATCCGACCTAAGATAGAAAAGCTTCGGGGAAGCGTGAAGAACCGCACTCTGGAGTGGAGGCCAATAGCCGGGTCTTGAGTAAGTTGCGCAATTTAAGGGACTTGGTTCGTAAGCGAAGCGGTCGTCAATTGCCGTAGTAGCCCAGCCTGTGGGTCACCCGGCAGTCCTTGTCTTTCACCTTGACGACGATCTTGCGGAATTTTCCGTCCTTGTTGTAGGGACGGGGCGTGTAATACAGCAAATAATAGTTTTCCGAGGATTCGACGGCACTTTTCATGAGGAACGAGGCGTTGGCCGAGCTTTCCACGAAGCCTCCCGTGGCTCGGGCCATTTCCTTGAATGTGCTGAAGATGTCTTCCGACTGCTCATGATACACGACGCCGGGAACCCGCTTGGGCGGGGTCGTGATGAGCAGGAAATGGATAGCGATCGAAGAATCAGCATAGGCTTGTTTGACAGCATTGACGTTGATCAGAACGTCCCGGCGGTAAAACTCGAAAATTCCCTGGATGGTCTGGTTGAGGTCGGGCCTTTCCTGAAAACGTTCGATGTAGGCGTATAAGATCCGCGGCTCAATCTTGGGAACGAATTCTCTCTGGTAGAAGAGATACACGTATTTCTGGCCGGGCTCGTTTTTCAGGATCTTGGAGAAATCCAGCAGCTTGGCCTGGTCCATGACCCTCAACCTGTCGAGATTGCTCAGGGTAACCGCATAAAGGTTCAGCGTTTCATCAAAGGGCGTATCCTTGAAGGTCAGGCTGGTCATCGAATCGACGAATTTTTCGCTGGTAAAATCCTGGAAGTCGGTCACTTTATCCGCCAGGGCCTTGGCCAGGGTTTCCAGGTCGGCGATGGCGCTCCGGTATTCCGCGCTTCCGGTCAGGGCGTCCCTGCGGAGGATGCCCACGAGCTGTTGGGTGATTTTCTCCCGGGTCAGCGCTTCGAACGATTTGGGCTTCATCCGGTATGTGGCCATGGGAGAAACGATGGTCAACGTGTCGCCGGGCATGATCACGTTTTGGATGAAGAAATCCACGGCCTTCCCGATTTTTTCGGAATAATCGGAAATCTCGAAAAGGAGGTAAAAACTCCTGTTGGTCTGTGGAACGAACCTGGTCAGCTCATCCCTGCGCTCGATCGCCCGCTTTTTCACAAGATAGACGGCTTCCAGTTTCTGGAGCTTGCCGTCCTCAAAGATGTCAAAATCGTTGATGGTTAGGTGGTCCACAAAACGTCCGCCTCGGTACACCCGGACGGGGACTTCGATGTTGATGACGGTGGATTCCATCGCGATCTGCTGGGCCATTGCCAGGCTGGCCAGGATGAGGAGAGGAAGGCCGCTGAGGGAATATTTTCTCATGTTTCGACAAGATTATGGACGCATCGCCATCAAAAAGTCAACTCGGAGGGGAAGACCGGAAGCCTCTCCGAATATGTGATCTTAAAGAGGCGTTGGAATCGCCCTTGATCCCCCCTAGCGGAGGGGGGCCCCGGCGGCTTTTCGACGGGGGGAACCGACGGGACTGGTTCCCTAGGGGGCCGGGGGCGATTCCGACACCGATAGAAAATCACGCAAACGAAGATGCTTACGGGAAGACCCTATCCGACGGTTGTATCGTTCCCCACATGAATTCATCGGAAAATGCTCCTTGGAAGGAAGGCAGGGAGCAAAGCGACCGTTGGAAGGAAACCCTATAAAAGGGTTTCCTTCCAAGAGTGTCCTAGCGGGTCTTGTCCAGGTTGGCCACATCTCGCCAATAGCGAAGCTTTCCGGTCTCCTGGGCATCCGGGCTCCCGTCAAAGGCCAATCCAGATAGCCAGGGCTTCCCCTCGATCAGGACTCTTTCTTTGTAAAGGGCTTTGGTTAGATTGACGACCGTATAGCTCAGGCTGCCTCCCTCGAGTGAGGCGAAGAGAAAATCGCCGTTGGTTTCGAAGTCCCCGCAGCGCCATCGGCCGGCCTCATAAGTGTATTTGGGACGTTTGGAGTCTCGGCTCATGTCCTGGCGGAGGTCGTTTTTTGCTCCGACAAAATAGATCTTTCCGGACACTTCGATTTGGACTCCCTGGCCGGCTCTCGGGGACTCCACGACAAGCAGCTTGACTTGGGCCGCCAGCTTTTGAGGGTCGTCCTTGGCCGGATGGGGAATGAGAACGGTCACGAATCCAACAGTTTCACGCAGCTCAAAATGCTGTCCCGTGGTCTGGTGGATCGCCCACTCCTCTTGGTAGTGGCGCTTTTGCAGCTCCGTGCCCTCAAGCTTGAAGTGGGTGGCCGGAAAGACGATGAGCAGGTGCTTGTCCGCGGGAAGGCTTCCTCCTTGGGTCCCGCCGAATCCCGCGATGGTGTCATAGACGGTGTCATACCAATGGTCGCCCCGGCTGAGAATCTTGCGGGTGTGCCAGAGATTGGCCAGGGTGAAGAACTCTTCCTTGAGAGATTTGAAGATGTCCA
>CAZIDN010000044.1:0-29745 GCA_964537875.1 uncultured Eubacteriales bacterium | reverse complement strand
ATCCAGGAAACGTTGAGACGGATGCGCCGCACGGACGTGAAGAGAGTGGACGAGATGATCGGCCGAGAGATCGCCCTCCGGGAGGGGATCAAGGGTCTGCTGGCCTGCGGTATCAGCAAGGTCGGCGAAATGCGCGATCGTCTCTATTTAGCCATCAATTTTAACAGGAAAAAACAGAACGATGCTTTTGAAAAAGAGATGGCGGCGGTCAAAATAATCCAGAATGAAATCAAAATGGATCCTACTTTCTTATATAAAATCGGCAAGATCTACGCCCGATTAAACAGGATCAAAGAAGCCGATCAGGTGCTGGCAAATCTAAAATCTCGTATCGGCGATGTCCTGGCGGCGTCCGCCATAGGCCGGAGCAATCAGAGCGACCAATCGGCCTTTTATTTGCTCAAAGGGGAGATCGCTTTGGCCCGACAGAAATTTGAGGAAGCCGTCAATTCTTTTGAGACGGCCGCCAACCTGAAAAGTCTTTTGCTGGAAGACAGCCTTGCCCTCGCTTATTTTAGAAGCGGGAACCTCGACAAATCTATCGAAAAATATCAGGAATTCCTCAAGACCGATGTCCTGGGCTACGAGGGACAGGAACTTTGGATTCTCGCCCATTATCAACTTGGCAAACTCTATGAACAGAAAGGCGCGACGGCCGAAGCCGCGAAATACTACGAGCGTTTTCTTGATATTTGGAAAGACGCCGACCCCGGTTTTCCCGAGGTTGAGGATACCCGGACAAGGCTGACGATCTTGAAGAAGGGCTAGTTATTAGGGATAAAAAACTCCTTATCCGCTGCTATGGCTGAGAGATCATTCGTGCCAGGAATTGCGCAGAATATTCCTCCTCTCAGCGTCAAGGATGAAAAGACGTGACGTCGAGGGAAGTCAAGTCAAGCTGACAAATGCCTGTTGACGGTTCTAAGGGATGCAGATATGGAAAGCGATTCGCATTGAACAATAGGGAATGTTCTTATGACAGCTTGGGCCTGGTCCGGCTTTTGAGAAAAACCAAAGATGAACCCAGAGTCAGGCCATGGTGACCAGCGAGAAAAACTGGCTGGCCGGGCGGGGTCAGGGATAGCAGGGCGAAGACGACCCACAAGATCATCAGGGGGAGAAACTAGCGGGCCCATTTGTCCCAGCGGAGTTTGGCCAGGCCGAGCACTCCCATGGTAACCCCCGACGTCGGCAGGATGGGGTTGATGTACTCGGCGAGCTGGAAAGCGAAGACCGAGGTTCTGGAAGCCGTTTTCCTATTTCTTCTCCCCACAAACTTCTATCTCAGGAAGATCATCCAGATCTTTGTCGAGGCCTATGGCCACGAACATTTGCCGGGCTTTTTCAAGATAGTCCTCAGCCCGCAATCCGTTTAGCCGATCGATCTTGCTTTTCCTCTCCTGAAGTCTCTTCCCTATTTCCAGATAAGTTCTGGCAAGTTCCGGCAGGGCACCCAGTTTTTGGCCGGTCGAGACGCTTTCGCCAAACCACTCCAGCGCCTTTTTATATTTCCCGGAAAGCCAGTCACAAACGCCGATGAGTCTGAGCATTTCCGTTCGATTAGGAGCGAATTTCCGGGAGATTCGATAGGCCGCCTTTTTGCTGTGACGCGCTTTGTCGCGGAAGCTCCTGACCTTGGCCCCGTCTCGAGATTTTTGCGCGTCTTCCAGTTGACGAAGATCGAATAAGAACCGTCCCAAGACGAAGCTGCTGATATGCCAGGGCGTGATTCGCTTCTCCCGAGAAATGATCTCGTGCCCTTGTTTGAGCGATTTATCGGCCCCCTTCAAATCTCCCAGCAAAATTTGGATATGGGCTTTGATCCCCGTGAAATTCAAAAGATTCAGATTCTGGCCGACGCTCGCCGAGAGGGAGATCCCCTTCTCGGCGTCGTGCAAAGCCTGGGGCAGCTTCCGGCATTTCAAGTATCTCCGCGCGCTGACGGTATAGCGTCGAGCCCGGGCAAAATCATGTTCGTATAAATCTCCAATTTGCTCGAGTTTTTCCTCGCAGGCTTTCGCTTGACCGAAGTCGCCCTGCTCGACCCGAAGAACGCCGCTCCAATAGAGATAAGACACGGCGGTCCACAGCTCTCCGAGCCTCATGCAATCCTCGACGACCGGCGGACTGTAATCGAGCTGCCGCGTCCAATGTCCGGAGAGAACACCGTAAATCAATTCGCCGAATTTATAATCCATGATCGACCGCACATCCCCCGAACTGATGTATTCCGCGGGGTATTCCAACAGCTTCTTGCTGATCTTGAACGAGAACCCGGAATAGGCGAAAAGGGCGCAGCCGTGCAGATACATCGAAGCCCCCTTCGTCACCCGGGAGATGTCGATTTTGTGAAGCCTTCGGAGCAAGCCGATGGAATCGACGAACATGCGATAGTTATCGACGGAGGCCAAAGCCGTCCCTCTTTTCTGGGTCAGGTCGACGAAGTCGTTCATGTTCGGCGGCGGCGGTTTTTTCGCCTTCTTCGAAGGGAGATAGAGCTGCCCGATGATATTCACGAGATTGATGATCAGACCGAGCGATTGCCGGAGTCTGGTCTTGGAGCGTTTTTCCCCCCAAGCCGCGAGCACCTTGTCGAAATATTTGAGCGCTTCCTCCAAATGTCCCTTGTTATAGAGGGCGAGGGCAATGTTCTTCTCGAGATTCGCCACCTTCTCAGGATCCGCGGAGTCGCCGTGCTTCCCGAGGTAAATGCTCAGCGCCTCCTGGTAGTAGTGCAGCGCCTCGCTCGAAGCGGATGATTTCAGGGCTTCCTCCCCGGCCTTGATCAGATATTCCTCGGCTTTGTCGAGATCCTCGCCCAAGCTGAAGTGATAGGCCAACATGCCGTAAAACTCGCGGAGTCTCGCGGAGAACACCGATTCGATGGACCGGGCCACGTCCAAGTGAAGCCGACTCCTCTGCTTGAGCAGGATGGAATTGTAAACCGCTTCCCGGGCGAGAGCATGCTTGAAGTGGTATTCGAGCTCCCCCATTCTCATCTGCTCTTTGATGAGTTGAACTTCCTTCAGATAGGCCAGCTTGTTGTCGATATCATCGACGGTCCGGGCCACTTCCGCCAGGATTTTATAAAAGAAATTCCTTCCGACGACGGAGGCGACCTTCAGCAGGGCTTTCGTCTGGCCGTCCAATTTGTCGACGCGGACCATGATGACGTCGTTGATGGTTTCGGGAATGACCACGGAATGGATTTTCTCGGTTGCCTGGAAACGTCCGTCTTCGACTTTCACGATCCCGTAATCGATGAATGAGCGCGCCACCTCCTCGATAAAAAAGGGATTCCCTTCCGCCTTCCGGATCAAAAGCTCCCGGATATGGGCCGGAAGCGTCTTGGCGCTGAGAAGATTCTCGATGAGAACTTCGCACTGCCTCTCATCCAACGGCTCCAGATGAATCTCTGTTTGAAAGTCTGCGTATCTCGCCCGCAAAGTCCCTAAGAGGTGCTCGCTCGTTCGTTCATAGCCGGGACGGAAGACGTTGATAAACAGGATGGGATTGCTTTCAACCAGCCGGTACAGAGACCCGATCATTTTCACCGAGGTCGCATCGGCCCAATGAAGATCCTCGAGGATGAAAATGAGGGGATGGAGCGCCGCTGCCCGGACGATCAGCTCCCGAAAATTCTTCAGGATGAGCTTTTCCAGGGCTTCCCCTTCGATCCCCTTGACCCGGTCTACGGGCGCGCCGGAGAGCTTGATTCCCATCATCGTCGCGATGAAGGGAAAGACTTCGGCGACCGCTTCGGGATAAACGCTCTCGATCAGCGTCGCGAGTTTCCGGCCATAGACCGACGGGGGATCCTCCTCCTTGATTCCGGCCCAGGATTTCAAGATATCGATGATGGGATGAAAGCTCAGATTCGCACCGATGGACAACGCTCTCCCGCTAAGAAGGACGGCCTTTTTCATGTCCTCGATCTTGACCAGCTCGGCGATTAAACGCGATTTCCCGATGCCCGCTTCGCCGATCACGCTCACAAGGGAGCCTTCTCCCGCGATGGCCTTGAGCACGTGCAGCCTGAGCCTGTTCAGCTCCGCTTCCCGTCCGACCATCTCCGAATCGATCATCCGCTCCGGGATCGAGCCGACTCGATAGACTTTCTCCTGAACTGAGAGAAGCTTGTAGAAGGCCGCCGGCCCTTCCTTCTTCATCTGCGGGACCGGTTTGGAAGGTTCATACTGAAAATCGTTCTTGGTGTATTTGTAGGTCAGAGGGCCGACGTAAATACTGCCCTTGGTTCCGATCTCTTTCAATTGGAGCGCCCGGCCGACGGTCTCTCCGATGACGGACAACTCTTTGCCCTCGCCGATCGCCCCGACGATGACCGTCCCGGTGTCGATCCCCATGACGATTTCCAAAGGGAATCTGAGACTCTCCTCTTGACGGAACTTCTCCAGCTTGTTGCGCAGTTCGATGGCGGCGTTGACGGCTTTCTTCGGCGCATCCTCGATCGCTTGCGGAGCTCCGAACACCGCCCGGAACCTCCCGCCCGTGATCTCATCGATTCGGCTGCCGTATTTTTTCATGACCGAGTCGAACATGGCCAAACATCGGTTGATCACGCCCGCGGCGTCTTCGGTTTCCAGGCTCTTCAGCATCTCCGCATAGCCGACGATCTCTCCGATCAGGACGGTTGCCTGCCTCCGTTCGGTCTCCCGGCGGTCTTTCATCGGCTCGTGATCGCCGGCCTCTACCTTTCGGCTCTCCAGGGATTCTTTCAGCTTGACCAAATCCGTTATCAAGCGGTCCGCGCTTTGATAGCGATCGTCCTTGGATTTCCGCAAACACTTCAAGATGATCCGTTCCGCTTCCTCCGGAACATCTTCTCTCAAATCCATGGGGGGGATCGGCGTGCGCTGGAGGATCGAATACAACACCGATTGCTGGGTTTCCCCTCCGAACGGAATATCCCCCGTCAGCAGTTCATAAAACATCACGCCGAGCGACCACAGGTCGGAACGCTGATCCGCGGCTTCTCCCCGGGCCTGCTCGGGAGACATGTAGGCGACGGTTCCCTGGATTCCCGCCGTCTGCGTTTTCCTCGCTTCCGTGAAGAGCTCGGCCAAACCGAAATCAACGATCTTCATGACCTGATCATCGGCGGCGATGATATTAGCCGGCTTGATGTCCCGATGGACGATCCCCCGGCCATGAGCCTTGGACAGCCCTTGGGCAACCTGGATCACGATGCCGATCGCGTCCTTCGCCGGAAGCGGTCCCCGCCCGATTTTCATCTTCAACGTCTCGCCCTCATAATAGGCCATGGCGATATACATCTGGCCGTCCTCGGTCTCATCGATTTCATAGACGGTGCAGATGTTCTGATGATCAAGCACGGACGCGGTCTGGGCCTCTTGAATGAAACGCCGCGAGGCTTCCTTGTCGGCGGTGAGGCCGGGAAGCAAAAACTTGAGGGCGACAAAGCGTTGGAGCTTGACGTCCCGGGCCTTGTACACCTCCCCCATACCCCCTTTCCCGAGACATTCGAGAAGCTCGTACCTCCCGGCGACCAGGCTTCCTATTTTGAATTTTTCCCGGGACGCGGAAGGGTGGAGATTTTTCACAACCAGGGTTTCATCCTGAGGGCCATGAGGCGCCCCGCATTTAGCGCAGTAAACGGCGTCCGGCGGATTATCGTATTGGCATTTCGGACATTTCATCACGACCTATCCCCCTGGGTCTTTAAAAGGTACGGGAATTTACGAAATGACTATATCGCCGACCGCGCAGCACCGTCAAGGACAAGAAAATCTCCCCAAGAGGGGCTGCCCCCTCGGATCCTCATCACCCCTGAAGTGGATATTTCGTTTTTTCCTGCGATGGCAGAACGTGCGTTATTGTGCCGGTTTTCCCCTCCAATCATCGTGGGGAATTATGAATCGCGACTCAAAAGATGTCAAGCACGGGTTGAGAGCGCAGGGCTGCGTCCGTGATAAAGGCGATGACCTTCCTATTTACGGGCGGTCGGCTTCTCGCCTTCCACGACCACCTGCGAGTAGTCCGCGATCTGGAGGAGCACCTTGCTGATCGCCTGGAGCAGCGCCAGGCGGTTTCTTCGGAGCTTGTTCTCCTCTGCCATGACCAGGACGCGGTCAAAAAAATCGTTGAGGCCGGGCTGGAGGCGGAAGACAATCTTCTGGGCCTGGGCAAAATCGCCTTTGGCGATCATCGGCGTGACATTCTGCTTGATGATGGAAAAAATGGCATAGAGCTCGCGTTCCTCTTTCTCGACGAACAGGCCCGAGTTGACGGTCGCGGCCGGCTGGCCGGTGATGATGTTGTTGACGCGCTTGGCCATCAGGATCAGCGGCTCGAATTGCGGGCTGGATTTCAGCGCCTCCAGGGCTTTGACGCGCAGGAACGAAAAATTGATATTGTCGATGCCGGCGCTGAGGCCCGCCTGGACAAGATCATATCTAAATCCCATCTTTTCGCAGATGTAGCGGAGGCGGTTCAGGAAAAAATCCTGGCAAAGGGGCAGAATTTCATTCTTCGGCTGCTTCAGCTTATCCCCGTAGACCGAGATAACCTTCTCCAAAAGCCTCGTGAACGAAAGATTGAGCTTGAGGTCGAGGATGATTTTGCAGACGCCGTGGGCGTTGCGGCGGAGGCCGAAAGGATCGCTGGAGCCTGTCGTCTGGATGCCGACGCCCATCACGCCGACAATCGAGTCCAACTTGTCCGCCAGGGACAGAATGGCTCCCGGGAGCGACGATGGAGATTCGTCGTCGAGGCCGACCGGCAGGTAATGCTCATAAATGGCCTGGGACACGACAGAGGGCAGGCCTTCGGAAGCGGCATAAAGCCCTCCGACCTTTCCCTGGAGCGAGGGAAATTCCCTGACCATTTCCGTGGTCAGGTCAACCTTGCACAGCTCCGCCGCCTGGACGGCTTCCTTGACGACCTTGTGAGCGTCGACTTTCTCGCAGAGATAGGCGACGATCTTCTTGAGGCGCTGGACTTTGTCGTCATAGCTGCCGAGTTTTTCCTGGAAAAGGATATGTTTTAGGCTGGGAGCTCTCTTGGCCAGGCTGATCTTGAGGTCCTGCTCCCAGAAGAACTTGGCATCTTCAAGCCTGGCCTTGAGCACCCGCTCGTTGCCCTTTTGAATGAATCCCTTGGGATCCCCGGGCGCGTCCGCCACACCCAAAAAGAAGGGAAGCTGTTTCTTCCCCTTGACCACGGAAAAGAGCTTCTGCCCTTCCCGCATGGCCGTGCTCAGGATTTCCAGGGGGAGCTTCAAATATTCTTCCGGAAAGGCGCCCATAAAAACAAAGGGATATTCCACGTCATTGGACAGTTTGTCCAAAAGCTCGGGATCGGGATGAAGCTGGGCTTCGAGAGGAGCCAACCTAGCTTCGATCTGGTCGAGGATGATCTTCTTGCGTTCTTCCTGATCGATGATCACCAGGTTCTCCCGGAGCGCCGCCCGGTACTCCTCGAAGGACTTGGCCTGGATTTTTTGCGGCGCGTGGAGCTTATGGCCGAAGGTAAAGTCCGTGGCCGCCAGCCCTTCCAGCTGAAAAGTGAGCAGCTGTTGGCCAAAGAGGCAGAAGATGTTCCGGACCGGCCGCGAAAATTTCAAAGAACCCTGTCCCCACCTCATCATCTTGGGAAAAGACATCGAGGCCAGGACTTGGGGAATGAACTTGCTCAGGATCTCGGACGCGGGTTTACCCGGCTCGACTCTATTAAAACCCAGGTACTCGCCCTTCCCGGTCTTGACAACCTGGAGGTTCTCGACAGGGATGCCCTTGGATCTGGCAAAGCCGAGGGCGGCCTGCGTCGGCGTCCCGTCGGGGGCAAAAGCAACGGTCTTCGGAGGCCCGGTCACGATCTCTTCCCTATCTTCCTGTTTGGCTGCGATATCGCCGACCACGATCAGCCGGCGGGACGTACTGAACAAGGAGAGTGCCGCCGCGGCAAGTTTTGCCGCCGCCAGCTCCTTCTGGAATTTCTCTTCAAGGTCGGCCAGGGCCATCTTGACATGGGAAGACGGGATCTCTTCGGTGTTGATCTCGAGCAGGAATTCCATCAGGCGCTCCCCTCAGAGCCCGTGTATTTCAAGGCGATCTGGTTGACCTGGGCCCGTATCTGGGCGATCATCTTGACTCTCTCCGTGACGCTGATCGCGCCCCGGGCGTCCAAAAGGTTGAAGAAATGGGAGCACTTCAGGCACATATCGTAGGCGGGAAGAAGAAGGTCCTTTCCGATCAGCTTGGCCGCTTCTTTTTCGGACAGGCGAAAATATTCCCGGAGGGACCTGACCGTGGCCTGGTTGAAATTGTATTCGGAAAATTCTTTTTCCTCTTCGAACCGAAGGTCCCTGTAGCTGACATCCTCGGACCACTGCAGGTCGTAGATGTTGTCTTTCTCTTCCAGGAACATTTCCAGCCGCTCGAGTCCATAAGTAATTTCGACAGGGATAGGGAAGACTTCGATGCCCCCGGCCTGCTGAAAATACGTGAACTGGGTGATTTCGAGCCCGTCCAGCATGACCTGCCAGCCAACGCCCCAAGCGCCGATCGTCGGCGATTCCCAGTCATCTTCGTCGAAGCGAAGGTCATGCTCTTTCAAGTTGATCCCGAGGGAGACGAGGCTTTGGATATAGATTTTTTGAATATCGGCCGGCGAAGGCTTGATGATCACCTGGAATTGGTGGTGTTTCTGGACGCGGTGAGGGTTTTCTCCATAGCGGCCGTCCTTGGGCCGACGGGAAGGCTGGACATAGCCTACCCGCCACGGCCGTTTGCCGAGCACTCGGAAGAATGTGTCGGGCGTCATCGTGCCGGCGCCGACCTCAACGTCATAGGACGGAGCCAGGTAGCAGCCCTGGCCGGCCCAGAACTTCTGGAGGTTCATGATCAGGTTCTGGAGGCTCATGCTTTCTTTTCTCTCTCCCACTTGAGAACCGGATTCCGGGCGGCGGTCGTTTCGTCCAGCCGCCGGACATAAGAATGATGCGGCGCCGATTTCAGGATCTCCGGGTTCTCCCGAGCCTCCAGAGCGATTTTTTTCATGGCATCGATAAAAAGATCCAGGTCGCGCTTGCTTTCAGTCTCGGTCGGCTCGACCATCAGAGCGCCATGGACGATCAGCGGAAAGGACATGGTCGGCGGATGGACTCCGTAATCGATCAGCCGCTTGGCGATATCGATGTTCTGGATCCCGTACTCCTTCTGGATTTTGTCTGAGAAGACGCATTCATGGAGGGTCGGCGAATCGTACTTGAGATGGTACTCCTTGTCCAGGCTTTTCCGGATGTAATTGGAGTTGAGGACGGCCACTTCGGCGATCTCCTTGATCCCTTCCGGCCCCAGGGTAAGGATATAGGCCAGGGCTCTGACGACAACTAGAAAATTGCCGTAAAAGCTGCGGACTCGGCCGATCGACTTGGGCCGGTCGAATTTCAAGGCGTACCGTTCGCCCCGTTTTTCAATCAAAGGAACGGGCAGGTAGGGCGCGAGCGCTTTCTTGACGCCGACAGGCCCAGAACCGGGCCCGCCCCCGCCATGGGGGGTGGAAAATGTCTTATGGAGGTTAATGTGAATGACATCTACGCCAGCATCCCCCGGCCGGCAGATGCCGGTCAGCGCGTTCATGTTGGCGCCATCCATATACAGGAAACCGCCTTTGGCGTGAACGATATCGGCTATCTTCTTGATGTCCCACTCGAAGACGCCCAAAGTGTTCGGGTTAGTCAGCATCAGGGCTGCGACATCCTCGGTCATGTTTCGGGCAAGATCTTCGAGGTCGACCGTGCCTCCCTGGTTGGATTTGATTTCCTGGACGCGATAGCCGCTGAGATGGGCGCTGGAGGGATTCGTGCCGTGGGCCGAATCAGGGATGAGGACGATCTTTCTCGGATTGCCGCGCTCCTCCAAGCAGGCCCGGATAAGCATTATGCCGGTGAGCTCCCCCTGGGCACCTGCCGAAGGCTGGAGCGTGAAGGCATCCATGCCGGCGATTTCACAAAGATAGTCCTCCATCCTTTTGAGGACTTCCAGGTTTCCCTGGACCAGGTCCTCGGGGGCGAAGGGGTGGGAGGATACAAAACCCGGGAGTGAAGCCGCTCTTTCATTGACCTTGGGGTTGTACTTCATCGTGCAGGATCCAAGCGGATAGAATCCGATATCCACACAATAGTTGGCCTGGGACAGCCGGGTGAAATGCCGAACGACTTCCACCTCGGAGACCTGGGGAAAATCGGGAATGTCCTCGCGGGCAACCAGCCCTTCAAGGACATCGTTTTTAACCGGGACATCGAGCTTTGGCAGCCCGAACGCCCGTTTGCCTTTATCGCTGATTTCGAAGATCAAGGGTTCGCGGATCATCGTAAACCCTCCTCGACCAACAGGGCCAGCCTGTCGATGTCTTCTTTCTTATGGACCTCCGTGACGCAGAAGAGCCCGCAATTTTTGAGCTCGGGGTAGAATGCGCCGAGGCTCAATCCGCCGACAACCTCCTTCTTTTTGAGATTTTCATTCACGGGCGGCATATCTTTGGGAAATTCGAGCACGAATTCATTGAAGAATTTCCCGGCGAACTTCTTTCTGACGCCCTTGATCCGGGTCAGCCGGTCGGACGCGTAATGGGCTTTTTGGATGTTCTGCAGGGCCATCTCTCTCAACCCTGACTGGCCCAATGTTTCCAGGAACATGGTTGCCCGCAGGGCGCATAAGGCCTGGTTTGTGCATATGTTGGATGTCGCTTTCTCGCGCCTGATATGCTGTTCTCGAGTGGATAGCGTCAGGACAAAGCCGCGGTTGCCATCCACATCTTTGGTCTGCCCGGCGATGCGGCCCGGAAGCTGCCGAAGAAAATCTTTCATGCAGCCCATAAATCCCAGGTAGGGGCCGCCGAAGCTAGGAGGAAGCCCGAAGGACTGGGCTTCGCCGCAAACGATATCCGCGCCAAGCTTGCCCGGCGCTTCGAGGATGCCGAGCGAGGCCGCTTCGGCCACCGCGACGATGAAAAGCGCCTGGTGGTTATGGACGAGCTCGCCTATTTTTTTCAAATCTTCTATGATGCCCAAGAAGTTCGGCGACTGGAGAATCACGGCCGAGACCTCCTTGTCCAGCCTTTTGGCCAGCTCTTCAAGATTGATCTCGCCATTCCCACCGAAGCCGACCTCTTCCACGGTTACGGCCAAGTTCTTTGTATATGTGCCGATCGTCTGGCGGTACTGGGGATGAAGGGTGCGGGCCGCCAGGACCTTGGCTTTTCCGTTCAGGCGATGGGCCATGAGCACGGCTTCGGCGGCCGCCGAAGCCCCATCATAGAGCGAGGCGTTGGCGATATCCATCCCGGTCAGCTGGCAGATGAGCGTCTGGTATTCGAAGATCACCTGGAGGGTGCCCTGGCTGATTTCGGGCTGATAAGGGGTATAGGGCGTGACAAATTCACCGCGCGAACTCAGATAATCGACGACCGTAGGAATAAAATGAACGTAAGATCCGGCGCCGAGAAACGAGAGATACTTAGGATAAACGTTCTTCGAGGCGAGGGCCTCAAAGTGCCGGAGGAGCTCCGGCTCGGGCATGGCCGCCGGAAGATTAAGGCCCCTCTTCAGCCGGATGTCCTCCGGAATACAACAGAAGAGCTCTTCCGGCGACGAGACGCCGATCTTGTCCAGCATCTCTTTTTTGTCTTTATCGCTCAGGGAGATATAGCTCATCTTAGTGTTCGAGTCCTTCCAAGAATTTTTCGTACTCAGTCGCTTTCATCAGAGAGTTGACGTCGGCCTTGTTCTTGAGCTTGAGGCGGATGATCCAGCCTTTCCCGTGAGGATCTTGGTTGACAAGCTCGGGAGACCCATTCAGGTCGGCATTGACCTCCACGACTTCCCCGCTGACCGGGGAAAACACTTCGGAAACGGCCTTGACCGACTCGATGGATCCGATCGTCTGGCGGACATCGAGCTGGCTGCCGATAGCGGGGAGCTCGATATAGACGACATCGCCCAACTGCTTCTGGGCAAACTCGGTGATCCCGACCAGGGCCTGGTCGCCCTTGACCTGGACCCATTCGTGGTCTTTCGTGTAATAAAAATCTTGGGGATACATGGTACGGCCTCCTTATGAGTTCTTTTTTGGAATCTAATAATTTCTCTTGTAAAACGGGGTCGGAATGACTCTGGCTTTGACTCTTTTGTCCCTGATCCCGATCTCGAATTCCGTACCGATCTCTGTTTTTTCGACCGGCAAATAGACAAGCCCGATGCTTTTTTTGAGGTAGGGCGCGAACGTTCCAGAGCGGACTTCGGCGACCTTATCGCCCCCGACAAACACGGGATAATGGGGACGGGCGATTCCTCTGTCCAAGAGCTCGAATCCGACGATCTTTCGCCGGATGCCCACCTCGTTCTGTTTTAAAAGGACATCGCTGCCGAGAAAAGCCCCCTTCTTAAATTTGATGATCCATTTCAGATCGGCCTCCAAAACGGTGGTCTTATCGTCGATATCGTTTCCGTAGAGCATGAGCTTGGCTTCAAGCCTCAGCGTGTCCCGGGCGCCCAGGCCGATCGGCAATATCCCCCGGGGCTTTCCGCTCTCAAGGATAGCCTCCCAAATGACACCGGGGTTTGAGGCGGTCGTGTAGATCTCGAAACCGTCCTCGCCGGTGTAACCGGTCCGGGAGACCAAGGTATCGATCCCGGCCACTTTGCCCCAGGCTGCCCAGAACGACTTCATCTCGTCCAGCCGGACGTCCGTCAGCGGCTTAAGGATCTCCGCCGCTTTGGGTCCTTGCAGGGCTAGCTGGCTGTACGAATCGGAGAGGTTTTCGGCTTTGACGTTGAATCCCGGCAGATGGCGGACGACCCACTGATAATCCTTGTCCGTGTTAGCCGCATTCACGACGAGCAGATATCGTTCCGGGGCGAGGCAGTAAACGAGCATGTCATCGACAAATGTCCCCTGGGGAGTTGTCAGGGCCGTATACTGGACCTGGTTCAGGGCCAAGCGCGAGGCATCGTTAGGGGTTAGGTGCTGGACAAAGGCCAAGGCTTCTTTTCCCGTGATCAGGATCTCCCCCATATGGCTGACGTCGAACAGGCCAGCCGCCGTGCGGACGGCCAGGTGCTCATCGATGATCCCTTTGTATTCGACCGGCATGTCCCAGCCGACAAATTCGATCATCTTGGCGCCGAGTTTTCTGTGGTTGGCATTGAGACGGGTTGTTTTCATTTTAGGATTCCTTGTAATGAATGAATTTCTCCGGGCTGTGAAATAATTTACTACCATAGAATTTAATGACTTGCAAGGGAAAAAAGAAAAGGTAGCCAAGCACGGCGAGAATCAGTAAAATATTTGGCGATGAGCGCAGAGGAACGGCCACGCCGGGAAGTTTCGGTGATCCTTCCCACCTATAACGAGCGGGACAACATCGGCCCTCTCATCCTCGAAATCCTCAAATATACGCCCCGGAATACCGAAGTCATCGTCGTCGATGACAATTCTCCCGACGGAACTTGGCAGGTCGTGGAAAACATGCAGAAAAACCTCCCCCACCTTTATCTCCTGCGCCGGATTGACAAAAAAGGCCTGGCCTCGGCCCTCCGGGACGGGATCGCCTATTCGAAAGGCGACATCATCGTCTGGTCGGACTGCGATTTCTCCATGCCTCCGTTCAAGATCCAAGAATTGCTGCAGGGGATCAGCCAAGGACAGGACGTGCTCGTCGGGAGCCGGTTCGCTAAGGGCGGCGGCGTCCAGATCGTCGCCGGCAGCAACGACACGCTCCTCGCCTACCTGATGAGCCTAACCCTCAACAGCTTCATCCAGAAAGTCCTCGGCCGCGCCTTTAAGGACTACACCAGCGGCTTCATCGCCTTCCGGCGGCAGGTTCTCGAAAAAATCACGCTTCGCGGCGATTACGGCGAATATTTCATCGATTTTATCTACAGGGCGCGCCGGCTGGGCTACAAGGTCGCCGAGATTCCTTATATGTGCGTTGAACGCAGGACGGGCGTCTCAAAAACGGGCCAGAGCTTCTTTGACTACCTGAAAAAGGGATGGAAATATGTCTGGCTGACGGTCAAGCTCAGGTTCACTAAAATTCGATAAATGACAGGGGTGTCTCAATCATGAAAGGTCTCATCAAAGTCACTCAGGGCGGCCATATTTTTGCCATCGTGCTCCGCAAAGATTTTTCAAAGCAGGGACCGAATTTTTTCACGCCGGGAGAATTCTCCCAGCAGCTGGGAATGCTCATCCATCCCAAGGGCAAAATCGTCAAGCGCCACCGGCATAAACTGGTCAAGCGGGAGATTTTCAGGACGCAGGAAGTCCTGGTCCTGCTGGCGGGCAAAATCAAGGTCGAGCTTTACAACGACAAAAGGAAAAAATTGAGAACGGTGATCATGAAACCGGGAGACGCCGTTCTCCTCGCCCGGGGCGGCCATAAGGTGAAAGTCCTGGAGGCAGCCAAGATCATCGAAGTGAAGCAGGGCCCCTACGCCGGCTTCGATGACAAAGAATTTTTCTGATCGAACATGATTCCCGTCAACGAACCCCTCATCGCCAAAAACACTCTGAAATACGTCGCCGACTGCGTTCAAAGCGGCTGGATCTCCTCGGCGGGCTCTTATATCCGGAAGTTTGAGGAGGAATTCGCCAAATATCTCAAGGTCAAATATGCCGTGACGACGACCAGCGGCACGACGGCCCTCCATCTTGCCCTGGCCAGCCTCGGCATCGGCCCCGGCGATGAAGTCATCATCCCGGCCTTGACCATGATCGCCGTTCCCTACGCCGTGCTCTACACGGGCGCCCGTCCGGCCATCGTCGATGTAGACCGGGACCTGTTCAACATCGATCCCGAAAAAATCCTCGAATTCATCCAAAAAAGCTGCCGCTACGACCGCCGGAAGAAAATTCTGGTCAACAAAAAGACGGGTCACGCGGTCAGGGCGATCCTACCCGTCCATCTCTACGGCCATCCCTGTCCCATGGACCGGATCATGGCCATCGCCGGAGATTATTCTCTGCGCGTCGTCGAGGATGCGGCCGAAGCGCATGGCGCCCTGTTCTACCCGAAGAACGATCCTCAACAGGCGCAGTATGCGGGGGCGATCGGCGACGTCGGCTGCTTCAGCTTTTACGCCAACAAAATCGTGACGACGGGCGAAGGCGGGATGGTCGTCACTAACGACGCTAAGGTGGCCGAGCGGGCCCGGAGTCTTAAGGATCTTGCCCATGCCCCGCAAAAAAGATTTCTTCATACCGAGCTGGCGTTCAATTACAGGATGACCAACGTCCAGGCCGCCATCGGTGTCGCCCAGCTCGAGGAGATTGAAAAATACATCGAGATCAAGCAAGACATGGCCTCTGAATACAAAAGGCTTCTCTCGGGAGTGGCCGGCCTGACCCTGCCCCGCCAAAAGGAATGGGCCAGGAACGTCTATTGGATGTATGCGGTCCTCGTAGAAAAAGAATTCGGCCTGGCCCGGGATGAATTTATGAAGAAGCTCAAAGCTGAGGGCATCGATACCCGGACATTCTTCATACCGGTCCACGAGCAGCCGGTCTTTGCCAAAGAAAAAGCATACCGGGGGCTGTCCTTTCCCGTGGCCGAAGAGCTCTCCCGAATCGGCTTCTATCTCCCCTCGGGCTTGGCGTTGACAAAAAGCCAAATCGAAGAAGTCTGCCGGGCGATAAAAAGAATAAGCGTGTCATCGCGAGGAGCGTAGCGGCGTGGCGACCTCACAATTTGGCAGATGGCCACGCCGAGAGACCCGCCATGACCAGACTTCATTTCATTAGCAAAAATGGAAAAAATCGAATACAGAAAACACTTCGAGCTCGAGGAAAATTTTTGGTGGTTCCGCGGTCGTCGTAAAATCCTCCGGAACATCCTCTTATCGCGGCTCAACCAAGATCAAAAGCTCCGGCTGCTTGATGCGGGCTGCGGCGCCGGCTATAACCTCAAATTCTTCGAAGCCTTCGGGACGGCCTTCGGATGCGATTACTCCGAAGACGCCCTATACTTCTGCCGCCTCAGGGGCCTCAAAAAACTGGCCAGGGCCGATGTCCGGAGACTGCCCTATAAAAATGAAAGCTTCGATTTCGTTTCCCTTCTCGATGTGATCTCCCACGAAAGCATTCAAAACGACATTGATGTCTTGAAGGAAATCGGCCGGCTGCTCAAAAGCGGAGGCACCTTTCTTTTGGCCGATAACGCCCTGGAAATCCTCGGCGGCCCCCATGATGCGGCCTATCATGTCAGGGAGCGCTACAGAAAGAAGACTTTGAAGAGGCGTCTTGAAGCGGCCGGATTTACGCTGGTCCGCGGGAGCTATTTCAATTTTATCCTCCTGCCCGCCATTTTTATCATCCGGCTTTTGGAAAACCTTCAAACGCCTAAAAAACGAGATTTCCGATCGGACCTAAAAGCCGTCAACCCGCGACTGAACGCTGTTCTTTATGCCGTCCTCCAACTCGAAGCTTTTTTGTCCAGGCATGTCAATCTTCCGTTGGGCAGCTCCATCGTCTGCCTAGCCAGGAAGCGCCCCTAAAACGTCCCGTAGGTTTGTTTCATCATGTCCTAAATCGATGTCTTAAAGCGTCTTTTATTTTTTATCAAGGAGATTACGGGATAAAGAAAACATATCTAATACAAACGCACTAAATAAAGCGACAAAGTATGGGCGGCGCATAGCCGCCCGAACGGGGATGTCATTTTAATTATTACGTTGATATTAGTTTCTTCCTTATCTCGAGAAAGCCTATTTTTATGAGCAAAACTCAGTTTCTTCTGTTGATAAATGGACGTGTTTCTTAAAAGTTGTTTCGAGTATAATAAAGAGCTATCGATGTTAAAAATTAAAGCTCAACTGAAAGCCGACATTTTCGAAAGGCTGAAGAGCCGCTATCCGCTCTCGCTATCCGATATCGATTTCCTCTACCCGCCCCAGCTAAAGATGGGAGACTTGGCGCTTTCGCTCCCCCTCCCGCTGGCCAAAAAGCTCAAGGCCAATCCTCGGCAGATCGCCCAGGAGATGCTCGCCCTCCTCGAGGGTCTTCCCGGCGTCGAAAAGATGGAGGTGGCGGGCGCCGGCTATGTCAATTTCTTCCTTGAGAAAAAAAATTTCTTTAGAGACAAGCTGCAATCCATCCGGACATCTTCGCTCCGGCCGGAAGAGACGAAGATCATCGTCGAGCACACCAACATCAATCCCAACAAAGCCGCCCACATCGGCCATCTCCGGAATGCCTGCCTGGGCGACACATTGGTCCGGTGCCTGAGAGATAAAGGCGAGACGGTCGAGGTCCAGAATTATATCGACGACACCGGCGTCCAGGTCGTTGATGTCGTCTTCGGGCTCCTGGAGTTGGAGAAAAAATCGCCGGCCGATTTGGAAACCATCGAGAAATTCGATTATTACTGCTGGGACCTTTATGCGCGGACCGTCGCTTATCTGGACGGTCATCCCGAGACACAAGCTCGTAAGACCGAAATCCTAAAAAGAATCGAGCACGGCCAAAATCCTGAATCCGGACTGGCCCATGATGTCTCCCGCCGAATCCTCAGGGCCCATTTGGCAACGATGAAAAGGATCGGCGTGACCTATGATGTCCTTCCCTGCGAAAGTTCGATCCTCGGCCTGAAATTCTGGGAGCGGGCGTTCGCGCTTCTCAAAGACAAGCAGGGGATCTATTACGTGTCCGAGGGCGACAACAAGGGCTGCTGGGTCATGAAACTCGAGGATGAGGCCGAAAAAGAAAAGATCATTGTCCGCTCGGATGGGACCGTGACCTATGTCGGAAAAGACATCGCCTACCAGATCTGGAAGTTCGGCCTGCTGGAAAAAGATTTCTATTACGAGCTGTTCCTCAAAGACGACGGCCACACCCTCTGGATCAGCACGGCGACGCCGAACGAAAGCGGCCCATCCTTTGGCGGGGGAAGCAAAGTCTACAACGTCATCGATACACGACAGTCCTATCTCCAAAAAGTGGTCGTCCAGGGCCTGAGGGCTCTCCATTTCTTCCGCCAGGCTGAAAAATCCAATCACTTTTCCTACGAGATGGTCGCCCTCTCACCGCAGAGCCTTAAAGAATTGAACATTAAAGTCAGCCGGGAAGAAGCCGGGAAGGCATTCCTCGAGGTATCGGGCCGAAAGGGGCTCGGGGTCAAAGCCGACGACTTGCTCAACAGGCTCGAGGAAAAGGCCTTGACCGAAGTCGACAAGAGAAACCCGGACCTCCATCCGGAGCAGAAAAAGCGGACGGCCGGCCAAATCGCCTGCGGAGCCCTTCGCTATTTCATGCTGAAATACGCCAGAAACTCGCTGATCATCTTTGATTTCGATGACGCCCTCAGCTTCGAAGGAGAAACCGGACCTTACCTCCAATACACGGCGGTCCGGCTGAACAGCATTTTCCGGAAGATGGAAGACCGCGAAGGAGTGAGCCTGACGGACATCGAAAAACGCCTGAGTTCGCAAGGGCCGGAGGCCGCGGCCTGGCCGGAATTCCCCATCGAAAGCCTGGCTCCGGAAGAGGTTTCCTCTTTTTGGGATCTCCTCCTCTATGCCGCCCGGCTCGAAGAAGAAATCCTCCACTCCGTGCAATCTCTCGAGTTCTCCCACCTGGCCAAATTTGCCTTCAACCTCTGCCAGAAATTGAACGCCTACTACCACCGCTATCCGATTCTTGCCGAAGAAAACAAGGCGGTCAAAAACATGAGGATCGCGACCATCTATTTGGCCAGGCAAGTTCTCGCCCGGACGCTCGAGCTCATGGGAGTCCCCGTGCCGGAGAGAATGTAGAGCGGCGGAAGCATATGTGATTTCAAAGAAGCGTTGGCATCGCCCCCGGCCCCCTGGGGAACCGACGGGACTGGTTCCCCAGGGGGCCGGGGGCGATGCCAACGCTTCTTTGAAATCATACAAACGGGAATTCTTACCCAACGCGCAAAGACTTTGCCTTCAAGATCAAATTTATTATAATAAATAGCTTGAACGGCGGTTCCGCTCGGGATCGGCCGTGAAACCAGACGATGATCTCGAAGGTTTTATTTTAAAGATTCGGACATAACGATTCTGACAAATACGTCGAATCCGAAAATTCGGAATGTGTCCCCGAATCCAGAGAAAGGAGGCTTGTGAATGATCGCCGTTGAACATCTCACGAAAAAGTACGGTGACCTGCTGGCCGTCAGCGACCTGAGCTTCAAGGTCGAAAAGGGCAAGATCTGGGGTTTCCTGGGTCCCAACGCGGCCGGCAAAACAACGACCATGCGCATCCTGGCCGGCTATCTTCCGGCGACGGATGGAAAAGCGTCGGTCGGAAAATTCGATGTTTTCGAACAGCCCAACGAAGTCAAGCAGATCCTGGGCTATCTTCCGGAGGTCCTGCCGCTCTACCCGGACATGACCGTCACGGAATACCTCAACTTTGTCGCCTCGATCAAAAAAATCCCCTCCGCCAAGAAAAAAGAAGCGGTCGGCAAAGCGATCAAGGTCAGCGGGCTGGACCAGGTCAAAGGCCGCTTGATCAGGAATATCTCCCGCGGCTTCAAACAGAGAGTCGGCGTCGCCCAGTCCATCGTCCATGATCCCCAGGTCCTCATCCTGGACGAGCCGACGATCGGCCTCGACCCGGCTCAGATCATCGAGATCCGCCAGCTAATCAAGTCCCTCAAGGGCGAACATACGATCATCCTGTCCACCCACATCCTGGCCGAAGTCACCCAGACCTGCGACGGAGTCGTCATCATCAAAGAGGGAAAGCTGATGGCCTCCGGCTCGCTCGAGGAGCTGACCGCATCGTTCCGGACAAAAGAAGGCGCCGTGGTCAGGGTCCGCAGGGGCATCCAGGACGCGGCGGTCTTGTTGAGGACGATTCCCGGCGTCGAAAAAGTCAATCGCGAGGACAACGAGCTCAAAATCGAGTGGAAGCCGGGCCAGGATCCTCGGGATGACATCGCCAAGCTCATCCTCGAAAGACAGTTCGGGCTTCTCGAGATGCGGCCCATAGCCATGAGCATCGAAGATCTCTATCTCAAAATCGTTTCGGGAGATGTGGAACAATGAACAACATCTGGGTTGTCACCAAAAAGGAACTGCGGGCGTACTTCACTTCGCCCATCGCCTATGTCGTCATCACGGTTTTCCTGCTACTGGTGGGCTTTGTCTTCTACAGCATGATCTCCTGGTTCAACAACCAGTCGATGCAGATGGCCCAGAACCAGTATTACTCCCAGCAGCTCAACATCAACCAGATGGTTTATAACCCCCTGTTCCATAACATCAGCATCTTCCTCCTCCTGATGGTGCCGCTCCTGACAATGCGCCTCTTCTCCGAAGAGAAAAAAATCGGGACCGAAGAGCTTCTCTACACGTCGCCGCTCTCGGTGACCCAGATCATCCTGGGAAAATTCCTGGCTTCGCTCATCGTCCTCCTGGCCATGCTCGCTCTGACCGGCGTTCTCTCTCTCTTCACCTTCCTCTACGGCAATCCCGAGGTCATTCCCATTCTCAACGGCTACCTCGGGCTGTTCCTCATGGGCGCGGCGTTCATCGCCATCGGCATCTTTTTTTCCTCGCTCACGGAAAACCAGATCGTCTCGGCCATCCTGACCTTCGGAGCTCTGCTCCTGTTCTGGATCATCAACTGGGCCTCCTATTCGGCCGCGGGCTTCATGAAAGACGTTCTCAACTATGTTTCGTTCTTCCAGCACTTCGACAACATGACCCAGGGCATCCTCGACACGACCGACCTCGTTTATTACGCAAGCTTCTCCTTCTTCGGGCTTTTCCTGACCCATTCTGTCATCCAGTCCAAGCGGTGGAGGTAAGCCATGGACCAGATTAAGAAAAACCTCAATTACATCGGTCTGGCCCTTCTCTTCCTGGCCGTGGTAGCCCTCAGGGTTTGGCCCGACAAGAAAATCGTGGCGATCGTCCTGGCCGCTCTGGGGATCGTCGCCATCGGAGTCTACATCGGGCTCAACATCTCCCAGCTCAAGCAGGGGCTCAAGCGCCGATCGTTCATTTACTCGAGCAACGCGCTTCTCGTCGCCGTCCTCGTCCTGGCCATCCTGGTCGTCGTCAACGTCTTCTTTTCCCGGCATCATAAGCGCTTCGACTTCACCGAAGCCAAGCTGCACAGCCTTTCCGGCCAATCGATCAATGTCGTCAAGAACCTTAAGAACGACATCAACATCAAGTGCTTCTTCCGGGACGGCAACATGAGCCGCTCCCGGATGGAGGACCTGCTCAAGATCTACGCCTATCAATCTCCGAAGATCAAGTACGAGTTTATCGACCCCGACAAAAACCCCGGCTTGATCAAGCGCTATGAGATCACCACGGACGGCACGAGCATTTTTGAATGCGCGGATAAGGAGAACCGGATTACCGCCGCAACCGAAGAGGACGTCACAAACGCCATCATCAAAGTCACCCGCGAAAAGAAGAAAGCGATCTATTTTCTGGAAGGGCACGGCGAGCACAGCATCGAAGTGACGGATGAGAACGGATACTCCTTGGTCAAAGACGAGCTCGGCAAACTGGCCTATGACGTCAAGAAGCTGCCTTTGGCGCTGGCCGATACATTCCCCAAAGACTGCGCGCTCGTCGTCATCCCCGGCCCCCAAAAGGACCTGCTCCCCAATGAGCTGGACACCATCAAGAAGTATATCGAAGAGGGCGGCCGCGTCTTCTTCATGGTCGATCCCCAGACCGCCGCCGGCCTCATCCCCTATTTGGCCAAGTTCGGTTTCCGGCTCGAGAATGACATCATCGTCGATTCCATGTCACGCCTCATCGGCGGCGATTATTTCATTCCCACCATCGCCGAGTATGAATCCCATGATATCACCAAAAACTTCCGCTATGCCACGTTCTTCCCGTTCGCTCGGTTGGTCGAAACGATCGACCCCAAGCCTGAAGGCGTTTCCACATCTCAAGTCCTCGGCAAAACCAGCGGCAATTCTTGGTCGAAGAGGGATTTCAAGCTCAAAGAGAAAATGACGCTCAAAGAGATCTCCTTCGACAAGAACAAGGATAAGGCCGGCCCGATATCCCTGGCCGCCGTGGCCACGATCAAAGCCGAAACAGAGACGGGCCCACCCCCCCAGAAAGAGGGCCGTGTCGCCGTTTTCGGCGATTCCGACTTTGCCTCCAACCGCTACTCCAACTTGGCCGGAAACGCCAATTTCTTCCTCAACACGGCCAACTGGCTGACGGAGGAGTCCGACCTGATCTCGATCATGCCCAAGACATCCAACCCCCGGGGAATCCAGCTCACGCCGTCGCAAGGCAAGCTCATCTTTTGGGTGGCGGTCATCATTCTTCCCCTCATCGTCCTTGTCTTCGGGATCTCCATATGGATCCAGAGGAGGTCGCTGTGAAGTTCAAAACCACCCTTATCTTATTGGTCGTATTTCTCGGACTGCTGGCCGTCGTCCTGTTCGTCGATAAAAAAGGCAAGCCGGAGACGGCCGGCGGCCCGGAAGAAAAACTGGTCGCCCTGAAATCGGCGGATGTCGAGAAGATCACCCTGAAAAAAGAGGACGATTCCCTGAATTTCAAGAAAGACGACAAGGGGGAATGGATGATCACCGAGCCGATGGAGGCCAAAGCGGACAATGCCGAGGTCAACCAGCTGGCGGAGAGCTTTTCGGACCTGAAGATCGAGAGGGTCGTCGAAAAAGAAAATGCCGACCTCAAGAAATACCAGATCCCCCAGAAAGAGGTGACGCTCTGGCTCAAGGGAAACGCCCAGCCGGTCAAGGTCCTCATCGGCATGGAAAACCCGCTGGACAAAACGTTTTTCGCCCAGAAGGAGGGCGACAAAAGAGTCGTCCTCCTCTCCAGCCTCTTAAAGAGCAGCTTCGACAAAAAGCTCTTCGATTTCCGGCAGAAAGACATCTTCAAATTCGAGACCGCCGACGTTAAAAGCATCAAGCTCCAGGCAAAGGATACCCAATGGGAAGCCCAGAAGAAGGACAATGAATGGTTCTTTGAAAAACCGTTGCGGGCCCTGGCCAAAGAGAGCAAGATCACGAACATCCTGGACACGCTGTCCAACCTGAAAGCCAAGGAATTTATGTCCGAAGACAAGAAGGCCGAGGCCCTCAAAAAATCCGGCCTGGACAAGCCGGAATATCAAGTCGGCCTGACCATGCCCGCCGCGAACAAAGAGCTGACCTTCACCTTCCACAAGGACGCCGAAAAAACCTACATGACGACGTCCCAGTCGACGAAGATCATCGTCCCCGAGAACGACGTCTTGGCCGACCTGGAAAAGAAAGCCGAGGAGCTCCGTGAAAACAAGGTCGTCATCTTCAACACATGGCAGGCGAGCAAAGTTGCGGTTAAAAAAGGCGCCCTGAACATCACCCTGACCAAGGCTCAAAACGACAAATGGTACTTTGACCCCGCCCAAAAAGAAGAGGCCGACGGCTCCAAGATCGAAACCTTTATCAGGAAAATCGAGAGCCTCGAAGCCGCCGAATACATCGATGCTCCGAAAGCGCCGACCGCCTACGGGCTCGACGCGCCCCAGGCCCAAGTCACCGTCTGGACGAAGGAAACCGGAGAAAAGCCGGTGGAGAAGTCCTTCACCGTCCTCATCGGAAGCCAGGACAAAGACAAAAAGCAGGCGGTTGTGAAAAACGCCCGGTTGGATTACCTGTTCAAGGTCGACTCTGCCTTTTTGGACGAATTTCCCAAGGAAGCCAAGGATTGGAAACTCCCCGAGCCGGAAAAGAAAGAACCGGAAAAAAAGAAATAGCCGCGCCCAGAGTGAAATCCCGCCGTCTTTCCTTTATGTCAAGGCGGGAGAGGAAAGATATCATTTCCTTAAGCACAAGCGGCCCGAGGCTACAGGAAATTCGCTGCGAGATGAGTTCCAAGACAAGCCCAGGCTCCCATTTCACGCGGGCAATGCTCCTCTGGTTTCAGGCTCACAAACGACCCCTGCCCTGGCGAAAGACCCGCGATCCTTATAAAATCTGGGTCTCGGAAATCATGCTTCAGCAGACGACCGTGGGCGCGGTCGTCCCCTACTATGAAAAATGGCTGAAGCGCTTTCCGGACATAAAATCATTAGCCCGCGCACCACTTCAACAAGTCCTTAAAGCATGGCAGGGACTCGGTTATTACCAACGAGCCCGGAATCTGCATCGCGCCGCGAAGATGCTTGTTCAAGAAAAGAGTGGAAAATTCCCCAATCGTTACGAAGAATTGAGGGCGCTGCCGGGTTTTGGAGCCTACACGACGGCCGCGGTCCTCAGCCTCGCTTTTAACCAGCCCTACCCTGTTGTGGACGCCAATGTCCGCCGGGTTTTGATGAGAATCTATGGAATTTGTGGAGAGGCGGGCGCCAAACACGACAAAATTCTGCTGGACCGGCTCATGCCATATTTCCCGAAAAAATACGCGGGGACTTTCAACCAAGCCTTGATGGAGCTCGGCACCCTCGTCTGTAAGCCCCGAAACCCGCTCTGTCTTCTCTGTCCGGTACAAACATTATGCCTGGCCTTTGAGAGGGGCGAACAGGAAGTCATCCCCCGCCCTAAAAAGAGGACTTCTCATAAAATCGAGGCCGTCGTTGCGATCATCAGAAGGGATGGCAAGTTCCTGCTCCAGAAACGTCCTTCCACCGGACTCCTGGCCGGCCTCTGGGAATTTCCCGGCGGCAAGAAAAAAGCGGGAGAAAGCCTGAAAGCCGCCCTGGCCCGAGAAATCCGCGAAGAGCTTGTTGCTGAAGTCAAGCAAGCGAAATTTTTCATGATCGTCAAGCACGCCTATACCCAGTTCGAAGTGATGCTCCACGCCTATGAATGCACGCTCAAAGGCGAGCCGACGCTCAAAAGAAACTCCCATCGCTGGGTCGGCCTGAGGTCCCTCCAAAAATATCCGTTTCCTTCGGGAAGCGCCAAGATTGTCAACGCTCTCAAAGAAAAAAAGGCTGGGAAATAACGTGGAAATCGCCTTCAGGTTCGTCAATTACGGGGAGCGATTCGAGCCGCAGGAACAGACGCTCGTCCTGGATGTCGGGATGAAGACCGTCCCCGGCGTCATCGACCATCACCATCCTGAGGCCGAGCCCGAATGCACGGCATCCCTAATCGCCAAGCATCCTCATCTCGTCCTGGATCACATCAGAGCCGCCGATCCTTTCACGATCATCACCCACCGCCTGCCGGACTTCGATTCCCTGGCCTCGATCTTTCTGGCTACCAAGCTTCTGGAAACGGGCCGCATCGACGCTTCCATGGAAAAAATTGCCGGCTATACCAAGCTCGTCGATTCGGCCTCCCTGCCCAAAAATCTCGACCTCTCGGGAACTCCCTATACCATCCTCCGGGCTTTGTTTTCCGGTTCCAGAAAGAGCGAGGAAGCCACGAATCTCAATCGCCTAGCCGAAGGCTCAAAATTTATGAGGTTCTTGTACGGCAAGGCCGAAGAGGGATTGGACATCGTTGAAAACGGGCCACTGTTCGCAGGAATCGACCGTTACGAGCAGGCCATGAGGAAAGTCGAGAATGATTATTTTGGCTATCTTTCCGACCTGGCCCGAGGGCAGACGCTCAGCCTCATGCTTCCCCGGGTCGACCAAACAGGCCGGAAAAAAGCCGACGGTCTCATCGTCTCCAACCCGCGGAGCTTCCTGACAAAGGAGTGGGCGAGGCGTGATAAGGAGCATCCCGAACAGGGCGAAGGGTTCGCCTTTCTGATGACCGATTTTGGGAATACGCGGTTCATCCTGGGTGTCGATCCGGAACAGGCGATCAATCTCAAGGGGCTGGGCCGGATGTTGAACGAAAGGGAACAGGAAAAAAGAAGAATGCAGGGAAGGCCGATGGTCTCCTGGTATGAAGGCAACTGTCCGTTTTTTAACTTCCGGATCATCGACTCTCCCCAGGACGAGACGGCTCTCAGCCATAACCAGATCGTGGAAATCGTCAAAGCTTACGGCGCCTTTGATCTTCCTCCTCTTATGGTTCCAAATATGTGATTTCAGAGAGGCATGGGAATCACCCCAGGCCCTCTTGGGAACCAGTCCCGTCGGTTCCCCCCGTCGAAAAGCCGACGGGACCCCCCTCCGCTATGGGGGCCTTCGGGGCGATTCCCACGCCTCTTGAAATCACGCAAACGGAGACGCTCAATTATGGTCCCGGGAGGCCTGATTTCGTCCGTCTGTTCTTATGGATCCAATAAAAAGAAAAGGGCAGGCCTGTCGCCATGAAAGCCAGGTCGGCGAGGGACTTCTGCCATTCAAAATAGCCGCGAAAAACGAGCAGGCCCACGAGCCCGGCCAGATAGACGGCCGGAAGGACCGGATAGAATGGAATCCGGTAGGCATGTTCTTCGCCGATCCGATTTCGCCTCAGCTTGAAGAGGGCCACCGTGGCCAGCGAATAAAAAATCAAGACGGCAAAAACCATTCCGGCGACGATCGTCTCGAACTTCCGCCTGATGAGGATGATCGCCCCTGCCCAGAGGCAATGGACCAGGATGGCGCGCGCCGGCGTCCGGAATTTGGGGTGAATATAATCGAGCCAACCGAAAAACAGCCCGTCGCGCGCCATTGCATAATAGGCGCGAGGGGCGGTCATCATGGTGCCGTTGATGCTGCTCGTCGTAGACAGGATGACAAGCACGGCGACAAACCCTGCGCCGATCGGGCCCATAAGGCGCGTAGCCGTGTCGGAAGCCAGGATCGTGCTCTGCCGGACGCCCTCCAGGCCCAAAGTCCGGTGATAAATATAATTTGTCAGGTTATAGACGGCAATGACCGTTCCCATGCCGATGAAGAGGCTCATGGGGACGACCTTCCGGGGATTTTTCATTTCTCCCGCGACATATCCCACTCTGTCCCAGCCCGAATAGGTAAAGACGATCATCATCAGCGCCGCGGCCAGGCTCACCAGCGGCCGGGTAGCGCCGGGAGCAAGGGTCTGAGACGAAAGAACGCTGCTCTGGCCCTGGGACAAGACAAGTCCAAGAACGACCAGGGCGATGAGACCTGCGACCTTTAAGGCCGTCGAAACCTTCTGAAAGGCGCTGGCCCACTGGACACCAATCCAATTGAGCACGCCCAGGATGGCCAGCACTCCGAAAGCGATAAGCGTTCGGGCCAGGCCGGACAAGGCTACAAAATAGCCGAGATAATCGGCGCAAATCATGGCCAGGCCGGCCGCCGTGCTCGTCCTGATGATAAAGAGCTGGGACCAGCCGAACATGAAGCCGGCAAAAGGGCCGAAGCACCGGCTGATGTAGATATATTCTCCGCCCGTTTCAGGAAGCCTCGTCCCCAGCTCGGCGTAGACAAAGCCGCCGATCAGGGCGAACACTCCCACCACAAGCCAGAGATAGAGGATGGTCGAAAACGAGCCAAGATAGCCGGCGATAATCTGGGGGGCCGAGTAAATGCCGGCGCCGATGCTGATCCCGACAAGAAGCGCCACGCCGTCGGCAACGCCGAGGACTTTCCGGAGAGAGGGCGGCCGGACCGGGGCATATCGATTCCCTTCCTGATGGGGGGCCGATGTCGAGGTGCGACTCATCGTCGGATATTATATGCGAAAGTGAAGCCAACTGTCTGCCGCAATCGGAAGGAGATCGACCCCACCACCCCCAAGGCGGCCGGCCGCGATGTGATAGAGCTGGGAAAGACTCTATTTCAGGCCGAGGGATTTGTGTTTTTGGGCGATCGTATCGGCCAATGTGTCGAGCGCGGTAAAATCCGCTTTACGGGGCAGGCCGCGGCAAATGACGGGCGGCAGGACTTCCACTTTCAGGTTGGGGATCATTGCGGCAATCTGCTCAACAGCTTTGCTTCCCCACCCAAACGAGCCGATGACCGAGGCGAACTTGAGCTTCGGCCGCAGCGCATTGGCGAGATACGCCGCATAGGCGACCTGAGGATGGGGGCCGACATGGACGGTCGGGGTCCCAACGACGATGGTCGCGGCATCGACCAGAGCGATGGCCAGCTTTCCGATATCCGCATCCGCCAGGTTGAATTGACTAACTCTTAGTCCTCGTTTAGCGAGCGCGCTGACCAGGTATTCGACCATTTTTTGCGTGCTGCCATGCATGGAAATGTAGGGAATGACGACCTCGTTTTTCGGCGTATCCGAGATCCAATCCTTATAGGCATCGAGGATAAATTCCGGGCGGTTGTAGACGGGGCCGTGGCTGGGCGCGATAAAATCGATTTCGAGCGTTTTGAGCTTTTCCAGGTTCTTCTGGATGATCGTCCGGAAAGGCATCATGATTTCGGCATAATAGCGCTTGGCCGACTCGTAGACGCGTCCTTCGTCCGTGACAAATACGTCGGAGGCGGCCAGATGAGAGCCGAAAAAGTCACAGCTAAAAAGGATGTTGTTTTCTCCAAGGTGGGTGGACATCGTCTCCGGCCAATGGACCCAGGGCGTATGGATGAATTTTAAAGTCAGGTCCCCGAGCGTCACGGTTTCGCCGTCGCCGACCGTGACGAACTTGTCCTCGGCGATGTCAAGGTGATCCATGAGCATGCCCTTGGCTTTGAGCGTGCAGAGAACCTTGGCTTGAGGGTATTTCGCCAGCACGGCCGGGATCGAGCCGGAATGGTCTTGCTCGGCATGGTGGGCAATCACGTAATCGATCGAAGGGAAGTCCTTGAGATTTTCCAGAAGAATATCGGTCTTGGACGGATCGACCGTATCCAAAAGGGCCGTCTTTTGGCTGCCCCGGATAAGATAGGCGTTATAGCTCGTGCCGTCGGGCAGCGGGATCAAAGAATCAAAAAGCCGGCGGTCCCAATCGACGGCCCCTACCGAAAATATATGGTCCTTGATTTTCCTGGGTGTCATGGGACATCTACTCCTTGTTTGAATCTATTCCTATATATTATATAGGATTATGGGCAATTTGGCAAGCGCGATAGACTTCCCGGTCATAGCCTTCCTCAGGATGCGGTGTGAGGGCCAATTTCTCGATCCAATAATCTGCCGATTCCATTGCTCATCCCGTCAATATGGAGGTCAGGCCTTTCCATTTAACAAGATAATAAATCAATCCTCGCAAAATAAAATTTCAAATGTGTATGCCAGACCTTATCAGGATCCCTTAAGTTTTAGCGGCCGGCTTTGCCGGAGATTTCCAGGATGTCCAGCCTCAAGATGGCCGCCCGGGCATAGGCCCGGTCGTCCGCTAACGATCTTTTTCTGACAACGTCCGGGTTTCTTTCAAGATGCCCCAGCATGACCTCCATGCCATATTTTTTCTCTTCCAGGTTTCTGACGACGGCCATCTTCCCCCGGACAACCACGGAACGGTAGGCATGGGCGCATTCGCCCATGATGTATCCCCCGTCCTCGATGACCGTCGCGCACACGAAAGGATTGGCCTTGAGATACTCCAGCTTCAAGCCCTTCCGGGCCGTATGAAAATAGAGAGACCTTTTTATCGGGTCATATCCATAGCTCAAGGTGACGACATAGGGATCGTTTTCCCGGCAAAGAGCGATCACGGCATACCGGCCGCGCTCCAATATTTCCTCCAAGACCGTTTTCTCGGTGATTTCCCTTTCGCTTTTTTGCATGTGATATCTGGTCATGTCCCCTCTCCTGCGTCCTCTTCCATGAGAAGCGAGCGCGCTTTTTAATCTTGGTTCTTCCGGGTTTTTAATGGGTCCATGATGTTTTACAATGACTTCGAGGAAAATCGAAGTCATGCAAGATATAGAGCTTTATCGTTATCTTTTGGGTCTTGAGAGTCCTTGG
>CAZIDN010000043.1:0-30560 GCA_964537875.1 uncultured Eubacteriales bacterium | reverse complement strand
AGGAAACCCTAGGAAAGGGTTTCCTTCCAAGAGTGTCCGACGGGACTGGTTCCCCGGGGCCCGGGGGCTGCGGACGGCCTAAGCGCCGCCCGAACGGGGATGTCATTTTAATTATTGCGTTGATATTAGTACTGAACGTCCCCGCCGGTGAAAGTGGAGCTATTCTTGTTGAGGTAGAGAAGGAGGATCCGGATGGCCATAAAGATGACCCCGCCGGCCAGGGCGATCGAATAGACCGTGAGGAACGCGACATAGAGATACGATTTTTTCCGCGAAAGGTCCTGGGAAAACAAGAGGTCGACGACCGTCTTCCCGAAGAGGATGATCATGATGACGACGCCTCCGGCCGCCCGGTAGAAATATTCCAATGAGCTACGGAGGTCGACCGTATCGAGGGCGATGAGAGGGTAGAGCAGCCAGGCCGTGAAGGCCCAGACGAGGAGGAACAGGAAAATTCTCGTCCCTTTTCTCAGAGTCGCGGATTTTGCGATTTCCATTTATTTATAGCATAATCCCACGGAAGCGAAGAGTCAAATGAATTTGTTTGACTTCCCGGGAAGGCTTGGTTTAATAATACCTTGATTTCAGGCCATGGAAACCCGACGAAAAATCGTTTCCCGCGCGGCCGGCGGGCTGGCCTTCGTCTTTTTCCTGCTTATTCTCGTTTTTGACTTTGCGGACCAGTCGCTCCTCAGCCCGCTGGTCAATCCCTTGCTCCAGGATTTTTTCGGGGCCACGTCGAATGTCGTGCCGCTCGGTTGGCTGACCTTCACGTTTACGCTGTGTTCAGCGGTTTCCATGATCGTGGCGGGAATCTCGGCCGACCGGACATCGCGCATCAAGATCTGCTTCGCCGGCTGCCTCATTTACGGATCCTTCTCCGCCCTCACCGTGCTCACCCCTCACGGCAGCGCCGGATATATTTTCTTTTTCATCACCCGCGCCCTGAACGGCATCGGCATCGGCGTCGTCGTCCCCGCGGTTTTTTCTTTGGTCGCGGATACGGTTGACCCCAAGCGCCGGGCGACGGCCTTCGGGTTCACGTCGTTTGCTATGCTCCTCGGTCGACTGGCCGGCTTCGTCATCGCCGGCTCCATGGCCGGAGGCTGGAGACTCACCTACTTCCTGGTCGGGATGATCAATCTCGTTCTGGCCTTCGCCCTTCTCGTCGTCCGTGAGCCGGAGCGCGGGGCCCGCGAGCAGGAACTGCGCGACATCATTCTCGAGGGCGCTGCCTACCGCTTCCGCATTTCCAAAAAAAATGTCAAAATGATCTGGGCGGCCAAAAGCAACGTCTGGCTGATCATGAATTTTGTCGACGTCGTCCCGGGATCGATCGTCCTTTTTCTCATCTTCAAATACATGAAAGACATCCATAACATGGACGTCCAGGCCGTGAATTTCGCGATCCTGCTGGTCTTTCTATTCGGCGGGCTGGGCGCCCTAGCCTTTGGACGGATCGGCGACTGGGGATTCCAGAAGGACAAAAGGGCTAAAGTCCTGGTGGCCCTTTTCTGCAACGGCGTCCCGATCGTCTTCATGATTTTGTTCCTCCAATCCAATGTCTGGATTCCCGCCGGGACCCCTCTCTCCGAGGCGCTGGCCCTGCCCGGCCTGTGGGCCCTCATCCTCACGATCGCCGCGGCCATGTTCATCAACCAGGGCGTCAACCCGAACTGGTACAGCTCGCTGGCCGACATCAACCTGCCCGAGCATAGGGCGACGATGGTCTCGCTGGCTTCCGTCATGGACATGATCGGCAGCGCCCTCGGCCCCCTGATCGCTTCCTACGCGGCAACACTGTGGGGCTTGAAAACGGCCATGTGGTCCGTGCTGGTCTTCTGGGTCGTGAATATCTTCTTCTGGCTTCCGGTCCTGGCCCACATCCGGAACGACCTGGACCGCGCCCATTCAGTCCTGGCCGAGCGAGCCGTCGAAATGAAAAGGAGCATCGGGCCTAATGGGGAATGAAAGGCTCTCCATCCTGTTCAATCCTTCGGCGGGAATGGGCAAAGCTCTCAGAAAGAAGGGCGAGCTGGAAGAACGGCTTGGGCAGTCCGGGATTCCTTACGATATGACGGTGACCCGGAGCGCAGAGAATTTGCGGGCCCTGACAAGGCAGCACGCTAAAAGATACGGGGCCATCGTCGGCGCCGGGGGGGACTCGACGTTTCATATCATGGTCAATGAAATCATGGCCGCGGGTGCCGATGTGAATTTCGGCATGATCGCCGTCGGTTCATCCAATGATATCGCCAAGGAATTCGGCGTCGATTCGCTGGAAAAAGCATGCCTGGCCTTAAAGACTATGCGGACAAAAAAGATCGATCTCGGAGGCATTTATGACGGGGAAGAGCAGGTCCGCTGCTTTTTAGGACAGGCCAATATCGGGGTCGGGGTCTTCGTCAATCAATATGTGGCGGAACTGGCTCAGCGAAAGCCGAAGTCGGCCGAGCGGCAGAGGCTGGCGGGGATAAGGGGCATTATCCGCGCTTATCGAGACAAAAAAATCCCGCTGCCCCTGGCCGTCGAATTCGAAGCATCCCGAGTGGAAGGCGAATACATGGCCGCCGTCGTCAGCAATGTCCGCTACTGGGCGACGGGAAAAATCATCAATCCCAATGCCCGTCCCGATGACGGCAAGCTGGATGCCTGCCTGATCAGGAAATGCTCGTTCCTGCGCTTGGCGCGAATTTCTTCGTTGGCCAATACCGGAAAGCATGGGAAAGCCAAAGAAGTGGACATCCTTCAGGCCGGAAGCTTCAAAATTTCCTCGAAAACGCCTTTTATGATCCAGACGGATGGTGAAATTTTGAGGGGCTCCGATCATTCCCTGTTTAGAAAGGCGACATTCCGTATTCTTCCCCAAGCTTTGAACATCATCTGTTAATCCGGACGTCGGCGATTTCACTGGCCTATAAACATCTGGCCTGGTACAATCGTATTCATTGACGAGCACAAGATGAATCCATGCAAAAAGAGAGTCTTGCGAGTCTTCGGGGCGCTCCTGTTCCTGGCTATCCTGTTCATCCCCTACCGGGCGATTCATCTCTCCTACAAGAGAGATTTCAGCACAAACCTGATCTGGCGAACGACCGCCAAACAGGGCGGATACATGTTTCTGCCTCGATTTCTCAAAGCTCGATCGATCAAGGTCCTGGCCAAGGACCAGGACCGAAGCCTCTATTCATTAAATGAAAAAATGCTTGCGGCGGAGGTCGGCATCATCCTGTTTTTAGGAACGCTCGATTATTTCCTCTTATGCGCCCTGCTCAAAAAAACGAAAAAATAGATCATTGAGAAAACGACCCGAGATCGTGGCATCCTTACCGCTCCGGAACAAGCAGCTTTTGATCGCAAAGCACGATATCGCAACCTTTCGTTGGAACGCCTTAAGCTTTTCGAGTTGATCTCCGGGTATCAACTATCGTTTTACCCGTTTCAAAGCCATCCACACGAGCCCGACTCCCGACCCGACAAGGGACAGAATCCTCCGGATGATCGTCATCGAAAACCCAGTTCCCGCGCCCAGGCCCAGGAGGGCGAATAGGGCAACATTGGTGATTTCCAGCGTCCCCAAGGAGGCCGGAATAGCGGGGATCATGAATCCAAAGACGGACAGGGAGACGACCAAGAAGGCCTTGAGGGGGGTGACTCCCACGGCGCCCATAAAGGCCAGGGTGAAATATATTTCCACGACCCAGAAGAGATGGGCCAGGGCATAGAGGAAGAGGGCCACGAAAAAAGTCCCCCTGTGGCGGCTGTAGAAATCCGAGATATATTCGTCGGTCTCTTGGATTTTGGGCATGTATTTCTGCAGGAACTTGAATCGAATCCTGATCTTTCCCAGGGCGGCGATGATCCACAGGAAAAACCCCTGTCTCTGCTTGGCCAGCATGAACAGGATGAACACGCTTAGAAAAGCGATCGAAACCGCCAAGATCGCCTTGGCTCGGAAAGACATGGGTATTTGTGTCACGGTGATGACCACCGCAACCACCGCAAAAAAAATGACCGCGGAAATCTCTAAGGTTCTATCGACGACAATGGAGGCCAGACATTTTTTCCGGTTGGACGTATCGACCATCATCGCCCGGATCGCTTCCCCGCCAAAAAAGGCGCCGGGTGTCAGAAAGCTCACGGCGTATCCTGCCAGTCGGGCCGAAAAAAGATTGAGGAACGAAACCTGCCGATCATAGCTTCTGTAAATCATTTCCCAGATCAGCGTCCGCGAAGCCCAGTAGATCATTCGGAGAAGGATCAAGATCAAAAAACTTAGCCATGTCAGTTTCTTGATGTCCTCCCATATTTGGCCGGGGCCGATTTTGTAGAGGAGAAAAACGAAGAGGGCGATGCCGATCATCCAGGCCCATTTTAAAACTTTTTTCCGGGTGACCATTCGTCAGGAGGCGTTCGTTTTCAAAACAGGGCCGAACTTGTCATTCCTTTGGATTGACGCTGCATTTCCGGGTCCGGTAGGACGGCTCCTCATTCCGAGGATTTTCAAAGCTTCTTTAGCCTGGTCCAAAGGAAGGGCCATTTTCTAGGCCCAGACGATGAGCCCGGGCAGAAAGGGCGCGGTGAGATCGGGATGGCGGGGCAGCACCCGCAGCGTATAGCCATACAGGCCGCTCCCGCAGAGCGTGACGGCGCTCGCCTGATAGAGGTAGGTCCCTTCCCCTTTGGGTCCCACCGGCTGCATCGGCGTGGATTCCGCTTCTATGATTTCTCCGGCCGCATCGACATGTCCCATATAGAGCTCGACGGCCACTTCATCCGGAGTGAGGGCGCCCAGATACACCTTTGCCTGGACGCGAAACTCTCCACCCACCTGTACGTCCTTGACAGTATCGCCGCCGACCGCTTCCACCCGGACCCGAGACCAATTTTTCTGGAGACGGGCTTTCCATGCCGCAAGCTCCTTAGCCCGGACCAAGCCATCCGCCGTGAGCTTCGCATAAAGGCCGGCCGCGTGAAGGTAATAGCGCTCCGTGTATTCTCCCACCATGCGATGAGTCGTGAAGGTTCGACATAAGGTCTGGATGGACGCCCTCATCCGGCCGATCCAGCGGCGAGGCAGACCGTCGCTGCCGCGATCATAAAAAGCGGGGACCACTTCCTGTTCCAGCAGGCCGTACAGGGCTTCGGCCTCGACCTGGTCCTGATAGTTGCTGTCGTCGTATTTCTCCCGCCGTCCGATAGCCCAGCCCACTTCCGGCCGATAAGCCTCGTCCCACCAACCGTCCAGGATGCTCAAGTTGAGGACGCCGTTGGCCGTTGCCTTCATGCCGCTGGTGCCGCTGGCCTCCTGCAGTCGAAGCGGCGTGTTCAGCCAGACATCGACTCCCTGAACCAGGTAACGGGCCACGGCCACGTCATAATCCTCGAGGAAGACAAGTCGCCGCCTAAACTCCTGCCGGTGGGCCAGCTCCACGATCTGCCGGATCAAACCCTTTCCCGGCTCGTCGCGGGGATGCGCTTTGCCGGCGTAGATGATCTGGACCGGTCGACCCGGTTGGTTAATGATGCGCCCCAGCCGTTCCGGATCGCGCAGGAGCAGCGCCGCCCGTTTATAGGTTGCAAAACGTCTGCCAAAGCCGATCGTCAACGCCTCAGGGTCCAGGACCGCGTCGGCGGCTTCAATGGCAGTTTGAGAAGCACCCCGTCGCTCCAGCTGGCTGCGCAGACGGCGGCGGCTGAAAGCGACCAGCCTCTCCCGGCGGCGCTCGTGGGTCCGCCACAGCTCCTCGCCCGCAATGCGGTCCGCCCCTTGCCATACGGTCTGGTCCGCCACCTCTTCGCGCCAGCGCGGCCCCAGGTAGCGGTCGTACAGCTCCTTCATCTCGCGGGAGATCCACGACTGAAAGTGGACGGCGTTGGTCACGCTGTCGATAGGGATCTCGTCCTCCGGCAACCCCGGCCAAAGCCCCTGCCACATTTTCCGGCTGACCCTGCCGTGCAACCGGCTTACACCGTTGCTGTGGGCGGCGAGATGAAGAGCGAGGATGGTCATGCAGAAAGGCTCTTGGTCGTCATCCGAATTCCGTCGCCCCAAGGCTAGAAAGTCGCGGCGAGAGAGGCCTAAAGCGCGCATATAATCGGCGAAATAGCGGTCCATGAGCGCGGGCGGAAAATAATCGTGTCCTGCAGCTACGGCGGTGTGGGTTGTGAAAACCAGCCCGGCCGAGGCCGCTTCTCGCGCTTCTGCGAACGACAGGTCGCATTTTTCCATGATCCGCCGCGTCCTTTCCAGAGCCAGAAAAGCGGAATGGCCTTCATTCATGTGATAAACAGTCGGCTCCAGGCCGAGGGTTTCCAGGGCTAAATAGCCGCCGAGGCCCAGGAGGATTTCCTGCTTGATCCGCATCTCGATATCGCCGCCGTACAATTGATCGGTGATGTCGCGATCTTCGGGCCGGTTGGCCGGGATGTTGGAATCCAGCAAATAGAGGGGGACACGGCCCACCTGGGCCCACCAAACCTGGACGATGACCTTCCGGCCAGGCAGAGGCACTTCGACGGTGAGCGGCGCCCCGTCAGGCCGGCGTTTCAAAGTCAAGGGCAGATTGTGAAAGTCGTTGTTTTCGTACACTTCCTGCTGCCAGCCGGCTTCGTTGAGATACTGGCGGAAATATCCCTGCTGATAGAGGAGCCCTGCACCGACAAGCGGTACTCCCAAGTCGCTGGCCGACTTGAGGTGATCGCCCGCCAACATCCCCAAGCCGCCGGCAAAAATGGAGAGGCACTCGGTGATGCCGAATTCGGCCGAAAAATAGGCGATGAGAGGCGCTTGGGAAACACCGTGGGCTCGACGGAACCAAGTCGATTCGGCGGCCATGTAGGCATCTAGATCTTGGGCAACGCGGTCCAGGTGGGCCAAGAAGCCTTCATCGCAGGCGGCGGCTTCGAGCTTCGCCTGATCGATCGTTCCCAACATGAGGATGGGATTATGGCCGGTTGTTTCCCACAGGACGCTGTCCAGCCGGCGAAAAAGCTCGATCGTGTCATGATGCCAGGCCCAGCGCAGGTTGCTGGCCAGGTCGCGCATTCGTTCGAGCGGAGCCGGCAGCGACGGGATGGCCATGAATGTTTGGATCGGTTTCATGCAGTATCTCCTTGGATTTAGGCTATCTCCCTAATCCGATTCCTTTCGGAATCCTGGGGACATCGGCTAGGATTTTGTTTATGGGACTCAAATCATCATTCATCCGACAATAACGGCCCTTGCCCCGAGGGTTTCTTTACAGAACTGGGAATCTGAAGTATTTTCAGCCTCGCATTTGGGACATTTCATGGCCTTAATTCCCTATTCCGCTGCGGGCCAAAGAATAACACCATCAATAAGGGGTGTCAATCGGCAAAGGCAGGATTCATCCCGGCCCGGATTATATGAAAAAGGCTTATTTAATATCGTTTTTCTCAAAAAACTCGGCTATCTTAGCCTCGAGCTTTTCTGCCCGGGCAATGGCAGCCGCTTCCGTCAAGCTATTTTTAAGTTCCATAAGCTCCTTTTTCACTTTTTTCATGGCTCCTATGGCATCATCCGCATCCGCGGTTGCGTCCATCCCGAGAGATCCCATCTGCCGCAAAGCTCCCAAATACTGACTCTGGCCGGTGGCGAATCGGCTGCCCAGCGCCTTGACTTCTTTTTCTTCTTCAGACAGCGGCCCGAAGAACTGGGCATAGACGAAATAGCCGACGAGGCCCAAGATGATAAGCCAAACGAGTTTTTTCATTTTGCTTCCTTTTCATACGCGTTATTCTTTTTTGCAAAACCAGATTCTGACGGGCGGCGATCCATAATCCGACGACCTTTTATTTAAGCTCTCGGGCTAGTTATTTACGTTCTAGCGCCAGCCATTCTTTTTCGGCGTCTTCAATGGTAAGGCCGAAGATGGAGGCGAACGTTTTGGCGCCATCCGTCTGGCCGGATAAAAGCCAGCGCCGGACGACATCTTTGCCGCGCGTTCGCACGATGTACTCAAGGAAGGAAGCGGCCTCAAGAGAATAAGCCTTGTATTTCGGGTCGCGAAACGTGACGCCTCGTCCAAGCAATTCCTTCAAGGGAAGCGTTTTGGCCTCGGACCGAAGCTCTTTCACCATGTCCTCCGGCGGCGGCAGAAGCCCCCAGTTTTTATGAAAGCCGTGATAATAGAAAGCCCAATCGCCGAGGCCTTCTTGCAGGATGGAAGGGATTTGGCGATACCCGGCGAAAAAAGCCTTGCGGAGTTCGGCCTCACCGCTCAGCTCGCCGGCCACAAGAGGCGCTGTGTCGAAAGACGCCAGGAGAATGACGGCGTGGGCGACCTCATGTTCGAGAACGGCAAGCGAGAGCGCGTTGAGATAAAAGACATCGATCCGGCAGGTCAGGCGCCCAGCGCGATCCACGATCGTCGCGCCTAAAGTGGCGCTGCCGTAGCTCTGCTTGCGGAGGCGTTGGGATGCTTCGCCCTGCCGCGATGGATGAAGATAAACGAGGATGAGGTCCGGAGCGCTTCCGGATGCAGGGACAAGAAGTCGGCGCGCCGTCTCGAACGCCGAAGCCAGATCGAGGGCGGCGGCGATCCTGGCGGCGGTGTCGGCCGCATCGCGGCTGATAAGATCACGGTCCCTGTCGGCAGCGCTCCCCGGCCGGATGTAAAGTAGAAACGGGCCGGCCGCGATATTTGTCCAGGGCTCTTCGGGCGCGCTCGGCGCTCTCTCCTCATAAAATCTGAACATGTCGTTGCCGAAGTCCAGAATATCTTTGCCGGTCAATCCTTTCAGCCGGCGCAGGAAATCGGCGCGGCCTTCGGCGCCATAGAGTTCCGCAAGCTTGGTCTTGGGGATGATCGTCTCCGCGTAATCGAGAAGGAGGTTCGTCAAGGGGGTGAAGAGAGGGGCGGAGGCAAGCTCTCCCGCCATCAGCCGTTTCAGCATTTGTTCACGGGCGGAATCGTCGGCCGCGACCGAGGACGAAAAAAACGTCTGGATAGCCAGGGCTAAACAAAGGATGAAAATGCAGGTTCGCTTCATGATCATGACTGTAACGCCCGCGCCACTATGATGTCAATGAGGAAAAAGCGGAGACGCCGGCTTTTGGCCCGTATCCTGATTTTTTCCCATGATCGGGGTCAAACCTACTCATTACGCAAAATTACAAAATCACCAGGGGAATATACGTAAAGAGTAGGTTTGACCCCGTTGATAGGAAATTCCGGAGCGAGAAATGCGTCTGATTAGACCAAGATCATCCGCCTGCCCAAATTGACTCTTTTTTTATTTACTGTTATTCTTCAAGCCAGAAAACCAACAGGAATCATGGGGAATGCGCTGCTCCCAATGCCAATTTGAGAATCCCGCGGACACCTCTTTTTGCGGGAAATGCGGCTCCCGGCTCAAAATTCCCGCCGACCTGTCCATCCCTTACACCCGGACAATTCAAAACCGGATCATAGGCTTCGCCAAGGGGACTCTCATCGCCGGAAAATACCAAATTCTCGAAGAGCTGGGCAGGGGCGGCATGGGAGTCGTCTACAAAGCCGAGGACACTAAGCTCAAGCGGACGATTGCCATTAAATTCTTATCTCCCGACCTCCTTGGCGACCCGGACCACAGGGCGCGTTTCCTTCGAGAAGCCCAGACGGCATCGGCCCTCAACCATCCTCATATTTGTACGATCCATGAAGTCGGCGAAGAGGAAGGAAAACCGTACATCGCGATGGAATACGTGGCGGGCCTCTCTCTCAGCAACGTTGCCCGATCTAAATTGATGCCGACGGCGGATATTCTGGGCTATGGAGTCCAGATCGCCGGGGCGCTGCAGCATGCCCATGGGCGAGGGATCATTCATCGCGACCTCAAAACCACCAACGTCATGATTACACATGAAAGCGGGGCCAAGATCCTGGACTTCGGCCTGGCCAAGCGCCTGGGAAACAAGGAATTGAGAGAGGCAGGGCCTTCCCAAACGCCATTGACCGAGGCGGGATCATTCATGGGTACGATGCATTACTTAGCGCCCGAAGTACTTCGCGGGGAAGCGGCGGCCCCTCAGAGCGATATCTGGGCTTTCGGCGTGATTCTGTACGAGATGGCCGCGGGAAAGCTGCCGTTCAACGGGCAAACCAACTTCGAGCTCACCTCGGCCATCCTGCGCGATACGCCGGCGCCCCTGCCCCCTCGACTTCCCGCAAGTCTGGGGGCTATCGTTATGCGCTGTTTGGAAAAGGATCCGGGCCAGCGATTTCAGAGCGCCGGCGAAGTCCGAGCTGCTCTTGAGACGATAACGCTTGATGACGCCGTAACACCAGCGGCATCTCCGACCGGGAATTGGCGAAGGTGGAGGAACAGGATCCTTGCGGCTGCGGTCGCCATGGCGGCGCTTGTGATCATCATGACGTTCATCTCAAAACGAGGCTTCCCGCCAAAAACAAAAGAGCAACAAGCCGCTGCCAGCACAGCCGCCCGATCCTCGCCCGTTCCCGAAGCCAATGAGTATTTCAAAAAAGCGATGATGTTTCTCGAACATCAATTCGACCTCCAGAGGGCCAGGACGATGCTGGAGCGGGCGCTGGAATCCGACCCAAAATATGCCGAAGCGCGGGCTTGGTACGGGTTTACTTTTTTCTTGGAGATCGATAGCGGTTACTCGAACGATTCAGGTTTTTTATACAAGGCTGAGGAAGAACTCCGGCGCGCGCTTCAAGATGATCCCAATTCAGCGAGAGCTCACTCGAGCCTTGCGGCTCTGTACTTCTATCAGGGCCGAAAAGAGCTGATGTTGCAGGAAGCCGAAAAAGCCCTCAAAATCGATCCTCAAGAATTGGACGCAAAAAACTGGCTGGCCAATTATTACACAGCGAATGGCGATTATTCCTCTGCCAAGACTCTCCTCAACCAGGTTTTAGAGAAAGACCCGCTGTTTTTCCCAGCCCGGATGAGTCTGGGAGAACTTTTTCGGACCGAAGGTGATGACCCGGCGGCCGTCCGTGAACAGGAGAAGATCCTGGAGCAGGATCCAAAAAATATCTATGCCATTCAAAAAATTGCTAGAGTGTTTATCGACATGAACGACCTGCGCCAGGCCCGTTCGCGCCTGGAAAGCATCCCGGCCGGAGATCGACAAGGCTATGACGTGAACATGACCTGGGCGCTATTGTTCGCTTTGGAGGGAAAGAAAAGCGAAGCCCTAAAAAGAATGGATGACGAGTCTTTAAAATACGCTGTCTTGGCACCCTGGTCGACCCTGCCGGCGGCAGAATTTTATGCCGTCCTGGGCGAACCCCAGAAAGCCCTGAATTGGCTTGAGAGGGCGGTCCGCAACGGCGATGAGCGCAGAGAGTGGTTCGAACGGGATCCTTTGCTGGCCGGTATCCGGGGCGATCCCCGTTTCAAGCAAATCCTGGATTCCATCGCTTACCGGCGCCAGCAGAGGCATTTGCTTAAAGAAAAGTGATCGGGATCAAACCTACTCATTACGCTTTTTTTGGATAATGATCAAGGTCAAACCCGCTCATTATCCAAAATGAGACAGGGGGAATTTCGTAATGAGTAGGCTTGACCGCGGAATGTGCGGAATGCAATTCTTTGATCTTGAAAATGTCGCCTTTTCTTAATAGCCTGGTATAAAATGGTTGCTTCTCGATCACAGCCCGCAGATTTTTAAAGGATACAGACATGAAAAAAATTGGGACACAGAAACGGCAAAAATTGAACCCATCGCCCTATGATTCCCCAGAGCTCTATGACCTCCTGTTCGAGACCCTCGATTTCGATATCCCCTATTGGCTCAAAGTGGCGCGCGAAGCAGGAGGACCCCTTCTTGAGCTAGGCTGCGGGACCGGGCGCGTCCTTATGCGCTTGCTTGAAGCGGGCGCAGACGCCGATGGGCTCGACTCGAGCGCTCCCATGATCGAACGCTTCCGGGCTAAAGCCCGGGCCAAGGGATGGGAGAACCGCGGAGTCTTGGCCGATATGAGAAAATTCGCCATGCCGCGCCGCTACGCGCGGATCATCTGTGCTTTTAACGGCTTTGCCCATTGCGAAACGACGGACGATCAAATCCGCGCCCTCCGGTGCTGCCGCAATGGCCTGAAACCAGGCGGCGCGCTCATCCTCCACATGTCATACCCCGGCCCTAAATACTGGGCTGAACCTGACGGCGTTCCTGTTTTCGAGGAAGAGGCGAAGGATCCATCGACGGGCCGGACGATCCAAATGTGGGACACGAGGACGAAAGACCCGGTCGCCCAGATCCAGCAGTCGGAAGTCGAGATCCGGGAGGTCGACGAAGCCGGACAGACGGCCGCCTCCCATTGGTTCGCGGCGTCACAACGCTGGGTGTATCGCTACGAGTTTGAGCTCCTGTTCCGCGCAGCCGGATTCGGACGATGGACGATTTTGCGCGGCTTCGATGGCAAGCCTTTGACGGACCCCGAAGACCAGATGATCGCCTGGGCCTGGAGAGGCTAAAGCGCAACCGGTCGAGGAATATCGGGGTCAAAGCTACTCTTTACGCAAATATTCCCTCGAGAAAGTGCGTAATGAGTAGGTTTGACCCCGTTATTTAGTTGGGGCCGGAATCCCCCGGAATTAACGCCGGTCCCTAAATTTATGTATCCCCCGTTTTTATTTTACCCTGATATGCGGCACGCCGGCCTGGTTTATCTTTTTATTCAGATCGGGGAGGTCGATGTTGACGAGCTTATCTATGGCCTTGGCTGTATCATCGACCAGCTTCGCGACGAGTTCCATCTCTTTCTTTTGGACATCAGTCAGCGGGCCCGTGTATTCATCGATCGTGCCGGTCAACTGGCCCATCCGGTCCGGGATCGTCGGCGGACGCTGCTCAAGCGGAGGCCCGGCCCATCCTTCGGGGAGCGGCGGATCAACGTACTTCTCGTGGAGCTCGATGGCCTTCTTTTGCATTGCCTCAGCCATGCTCTTCACGTCATCCGGAATTTTCGGCGCATCGGGCTTTTTCCATTCCTCCAAGGCAGTTGTGAGCGCCATCCGCAGCTTGCTGACGCTCTGGAGACTGTTATAGGCCCGGCCGCACAGCTCATAGAGCCGCATAATAGCCGCCCACCGGTCGGCACGGTCGGCCGCGCCTATTAAGATTCTCGGGTCTTCCTCCACGACTACGGATTTGCTTTCGCAGGTCGGTCCTGATGTGAGCACTGTCGCGGTATATGTGCCCGGCTCAGCCATGGGAGCATACAGCAGCCCGCCTCCTTCGCGCCTCCCTGCCCCCTCAACCGGCTTTACCTTGACAGGCGGGTCATACTTCAGATCCCAGGCGGCGCGGTTGATGCCCGCCTCAGCGCCGGTCACTTCAATCTCACGGATTTGCTTCCCCGCCGCATCCGATATCCTCACCGCAATCTTCATGTCCTTGTCCGGTTTGGCCTTTAGATAGTAATTGATGATCGCCCCATAAGGCGGATTCTGCCCCACAAAAATCTTATGCCCGGTCGAGCCCCTATAGCCGCTGATCCGCCACGCCGTCGCCGGCCTTATATCAAATAAAATCAGATCGCTCGCCAGCACCTTCTCACTCATCTGCTCCAGCGGCGTTATATCGTCCATCACCCACACAGACCGCCCGTGCGTCCCGAAAATCAGATCATTCTCCCTCGGATGGATAGCGATGTCGTCCACGGGCACCGTCGGCAAATTCAGCTTTAAAGGTATCCATTTGGCGCCTTTATCAAACGAAACATAAGCCCCGTATTCCTTCCCTACGAACAACAAATTCGGGTTGCGGAAGTGTTCGCGCACAACATTGACGACTCCATTGCTGCGCGGTATCCCGGCCGAAATATCTTTCCACGTCTCTCCATAATCCGCGGTCGCATACACATAAACCTCAAAATCGTTCATCCGGTGCCCATCAAAAGTCACATAGGCCGTCCCCTCTGCGTGCTTGGAGGCAACGATCCGCGTCACATAAGTTCCCTTCGGCACCTTGCCGACCCTGTCCGCCACATTCTTCCAGGTCTTTCCGCCGTCCCGCGTCACCTGCAAACATCCATCGTCCGTCCCCACCCACAGCACGTCCCCATTAATCGGCGACTCGCCTATTTCAGTAATGCACGGCCACTCCTGCACGCCATCATGCCTCGACCGCGTCTTGGCATCCGGCACCTTCCCCATGATAGGCAGCTCATTCCGGGTCTTCCCCGTCGTCAAGTCGCCGCTCACCTTCGTCCACGTATCCCCCCGATTGTCGCTCCTAAATAAAAACTGCGCCCCATAATACAATCTCTTCGGGTCATGCGCGCTTATGACAAGCGGCGAACACCACTGGAACCTGAAATGCTCCCCCTCCGCTTCATACGGCCGTATATTCTTGCTTTCCGTCGTCCGCAGGTCGAGCCGCGACAAATACCCGTCCTGCGACTCGCTATAAACAATATTCGGATCGCTCGGGTCGACCTGCACGTAAAATCCGTCGCCACCCCCCACGCTGATCCAATCCGCATTCGTGATGCCGCTTCTGTCCAGCGTTCGGCTCGGCCCGCCCCAACTCCCGTTGTCCTGCAGCCCGCCGTAAATCCAATACGGCTTCCTCATATCGAACCCGATCTCATAAAATTGCCCCACGGCCACGGTATTCACGAAATCCCAAGTTTTTCCCGCGTCGTAGCTCCAGTGGATGCCACCGTCCGAGCCCACGATCATGTGCCGTGAATCGTCGGGGTTGATCCACATGGCGTGAAAATCGCCGTGGATCCGCCTGACGCGCGTCGTGACGAACGTCTTGCCGCCGTCCTCGCTATAAGACATCGGCGCACCCAGTACCCAGATGCGCAAGTCGTTATTGGGATCGATTCGGATTTTGCTGTAATACATGGGTCGCGGGTTGGTGCTGCTCGTCTTGGTCCAGGTCTCGCCCTTGTCCTCGCTCCGGTAAGTCCCGCCGTTGGCATGCTCGACCGTCGCGTAAACGATGCTCGGGTTGCGCCGGTAGACGGCGAGCCCGATCCGCCCGGTCTCGCTCGCCTCCTCGTTCTCATAAGGAAGCCCCTTGGTCAGCTTCTTCCAGGCGGCGCCTCCGTCCGTTGTCTTGAAGATGGCGCTTCCAGGACCGCTGCCGTTGAAGCCGTAGACGGCACGGCGGCGCTGATAAGCCGCGGCATAGAGAGTGTCTGGGCTCTGAGGATCCATGACCATGTTGACGACGCCGGTGTCCTCGTTCACGAAAAGGACCTGTTTCCAGGTGCGGCCGCCATCTGTGGATTTATAAATCCCGCGCTCCTTATTCGGTCCCCAAAGGCGTCCAAGGGCGGCCGCATAGACGACATCAGGATTTTTGGGATGGATAGCAATGCTTCCGATGTTGTGGGTTTCAGCCAGGCCCATGTGCTGCCAGGTGCGGCCAGCGTCCAGGGATTTATAGACGCCGTTTCCCCACGAAGAGCTCTGCCGGTTATTCACCTCGCCCGTGCCCACCCAGACGATCGAAGGGTCTGAGGGCGCGAGAGCCAGGCAGCCGATCGTCGAGACCGCCTCTTTGTCGAAGATGGGCTCCCAGGTCGTCCCGGCATTTATGGTTTTCCAGACGCCGCCCGAGGCGAACCCGACGTAGACGATATTCGGGTCGGATTCGACGACGGCGAAATCGTCGACGCGGCCGCCCATGTTCGCCGGCCCGATCTCGCGGAATTTCAGGTTGGCGATGGCCGTGGCGAAAGTGGGAGGTGCGAGCTGGAGTTGCGACGGTGGCTGTGCCGATTTTGCCTGCGGAGTCTTCGTCGATTGTACGGACGGTCTCTTCGCGGGCTTCGGCTCCTGGCTTTGGGACCAGGTTAGAGCAGGAATTGCCAAAAGGGCTAAAAGATACAAAAGCAACGCCCGCCTAAATATTCTCGGAAAAATGAGACTAATAAATCCTATGCGCTTTCTCAATTCTGCCCTCCTCATAAGATCCTAATAATTAGCTCAAACTTGCCACCAATAATATAAATGGCAGTCGCTTTTTTCAAGACTTTTATATCTTTGAAAACAGACCAGGTGAATATTTTGAACAGCCTAAGTAGTTAACCGAAGGACTGCATCATCGTTCTTAAATTTCGCGTGAATGTTGGATTATCTTTCCTGTCCATCAGATCCATGCAATTTTTATGTCACTCTCTAAGTTTTTAAATTCTTTATCCCCGGTAATTAGCTCGCCTTTGCGTAATTTTGCTAACGCCGCGGCAAAGCAATCAGCGTAGGATATTTTTTTTATGGCTTTGAATCTGGCCGCTTCACAGGCAAGGATTATATCAACATCGACAACATCGATTGGTAAGGAACGAATGACTCTTTCAATTTCGTCAACTTTTTCCTGACCGCATTCTCTTAATATGACGTAATAAATTTCTCCATAATTGACAGTGCTCATAAGCAAATTCTCATCTTTCTCAACGGCAGATACAAAAAAAGATTCCACCTTTTCATGGCCAGGTTCTTTTTCAAAGAACGTCATCAACGCATGGGCATCAAGAATTCTGGTCACGATTATTCCTCCCTCTTTTTATCCCTCGCCCTTTCCTCCAATAGTGCTTTAGTGAGTTTTCCCTTTGTCGGCAAAATTCCCGCGATTTTTTCAAAATAAGCAGGAGTCACTAGTTTTAGGATTATCTCTTGCTCCCTATCTTCAATATACAGCTTAGTACCTTTTTTAATATTTAATTTACGTCGAATGCGAGATGGAATTACTACCTGCCCTTTTGTAGTAACGACTGTTGTTGCCATATTAATTCTCCCTTCGTAAAATATGTATAACATAAAATAATATGTATGTCAATCATTATAATATCTTACACAATTATAATTGTAATACTATAACGGAAGATGTTATTTGCCAAAAAAGAAGAATCTTTTTGTGAAAAGATCTCGGTCGAACCTCAAAATTCGATATTTTTGTAAAAGCCTATTAAAATCTTGAAAAGAAAGTCTTTATGTCCCAGGTGTTTTTCTTTTCGTTCATTGTGGCGCAGAGGATTTTATCTCCGTCCGTTCTGACATTGACCAACCCATAGCGCACGCCGCCAACAACATAGAGATCTTTCAAAGTGCGAGATCTATCGCGCGCTTGTAAATCTCCTGCAGCTTTTTCCTTATATCGAATCACGGCATTCGGGTTTTGGCTGATGGTAATCTTAATATTGCCCGTGGTTCCGCCGGGCAGGCCTTTAGTTTCAATCTCATAAGCCTTTCCAAAGCGCACGCTCCGGGCAATTTCGGTGGAGTAGATGAGCGGTGTAATGACCTCATCTTTGTCGATCTGGATGTGGCCCGTCAAGGCGCTTGCAGAGACAATATTGGGACGGGGATGAGAATGCCCTTCTTCATCGCCTGACGAGATGACCGTGGCGGCCGCGGATAGATTGGCTAAAAATTCATAAGACACATCGTCGCTTCCATGATGGCAGCCTTTGGCCACATCGCAGGCAAATTCCTGGCGCCGCCCCGCATAGCTTTGCAACAAAAGGTTCTGGCTCTTGCGATTGAGGTCTCCGGTTAAAAGGATACGAGTGCGGCCATAATCAAGTCGAAGCAAAATGCTGTTCCCGTTTGTATTCTGGCTCTCGTCGCCAAGGGATGGGAGGGCAGGCTTTCCTTGATAGGTCATTTCGAGAGGCGCCAATACCTTTAAGGTCACATCGCTGTTCGCGGGTGAGAAGCCCGGTACATATTCTTGGGCAATATTGCTGATGCGAGAAATTTTGTTGCAGACATTAACGACATTCTGCAAGAACTCAGCCCACTCCCCTTGAAGGCTATATCCGACAGGATTTCCCGTCAATGCGACATTGACGCTGGCCTTGTCTTCCAATAAAAGCGTAAGCTTATCATCTTTGATGGGCCCTAGGCTCCGTTTGCCCTGTCCATCCTTCCACCAACTGACACCCGCATGATAAAAGGCTCTAATGTCGAAATATTCTAGATCCAGCTCGTCGGTCTCATTGGGATTGATCAGGTCCCAGAGACCGCCATAGTGATCCGCGTCGCAGTGAGATGCGATCATGGCATCCAGGACGATCTTAGCTGCTTCGTAATCTTCGGCGAACTTCCAGTCGACAAAATCCGCGACGCTTTTGCCCGTGGGCTGATATTTGCGCCGATAGCCGCCATCGATGAGGATATGCCGCCTGTCCGGCGTACAAATCAATATACCGTCTCCCTGACCGACATCGATGAAATAGACCTCTAAAAGTGATTTTTCTCCGATGTCGGCCCTTTTAACAAAACCCGTCTTTCCGCGTGCCTTCACATTGACGCGGTCTGAACTGCCGGTATCTCCCAGTATCCTCACTCGATCTCCCCAGAGCAACTGGAGGTTGGTTTTTGTCCCCGTGGATTCCGCATAAAGAGGCACGAAGTCCTTGTTTACATAGCCTATGCTCATAGTCAAACCATCCTTAATAGCTCAAATATTTCCAATATATAATAGTTCGTTCCAGGATGAACTTCCCCTCTTAGAGTAGTTCTGGACGCTTGACAATTCGACTATCTGCTCATCCGATTTCCCAAAAAATTTTAGCCCCCTTTTTGATCTGGTTATCAGGGAATGTTCGTGATGACAAATTTGACTGTCATCTTTCCCCTTATGGATCTTTATCGCCGGCCTCTTCCACCCTAATGTTGACCACCTTACAATAGGGCGGCTTTTCTCCATAAAGGGGCATGTAGCTGCGGCCATAAAATTTGCATTCATAGACAATGCCCACCCGCTCTGAAACTAGGCAATCCAGGCAATTATCGGGATGAAACACCATTTTTGTCTCGTTTTTAGCTGTATGATTGGCCAAATTTCACCTTCTTAATTTTGAAAGTCGTCCATTGAAGCTCATAAGCATCTTGCTCGATATCCCGGCTTCAATAGATTTGGCTTAAGAATGATTTATGCAGCTTTTTTGCCTTATGCGGAAAAATGAGGATAAGACCGCACAGCAAGAACAAAATATCTCTGAAAATTAAAAACGCAATGCTTTGAGTCGTGCCTGATGGAGTGATGCTGAAGCAGCCGCAATTTCCTATGGGACCGGCTAAAGACCTGATCATAATGGCGATCATGAAAATCAAGACAAGAAAAGAAAGGGAAATCGCCGATTCGCGGACAAAAATACCAAGAATGACAAAAATTCCCAAAAATAATTCGATCCACGGCAGGAGAAAAGCAAAATAAATCGCCAGCTTTTCCGGTAGAATCTGATATCTCATGACAATCGAGGCAAATTCCTTTGGGTAGGCAATTTTATCGATGCTCGCATAAATGAACACCCCGCCTAAGATGAGCCTGGCTGAGAGTTGAACGAGCTTTTGATTGAGGAAACTAACAATTCTTGCTTTCATACTGAATGCTTTAACCGTCAGCAGGATGCCCAAAGAACACGAATATCCCCCGATTCCGAAGCCACAAAAACATAGCATTCCCCACTACAGCACTTTGGACATTTGCAGTCTTCTATCACTAGAGTGAGGACATCACTAATGCGGATTACTTTTCTTATAACTCCATAGCATTTGACGAATTTTGTATTTGCCGGAACATAGACAATACCGTTTGCGCAAACCTCGATATACTTGCTGGATTCATTGACAAAGGAGTTTGCCGCGATGGCGGCATATAAAAATGCTGAAGAAACCAGGAAAAACAAGGCGATGAATTTAATTTTTTTGCTCATTTTAAAGATACCTCCACTTCTCTCTATTAATAGAGACTTTAGAAAGACCAATTTTTTATCATTTTTCTTTCAAGAATGAAAAAATTATTAAAATATATCTTTTAAGCTGAGTGGAAAGGCTAATTATTGGTTAGTTGCCCCGCGAATATTCTTATCTAAAAATATTCAAAAATCCCAATTTGCATTGCAAGGATTGAGCCTCTATAATTTGACTGGTGTGGACGGCAGGCAATCCGTGTTTGATCATCACAACGCTAAATTTCAAAAATATCGATTTTCTCTTTTAATGATTATTTTTCCCGCCCTATTTTTGGGGCCGCTTTTCAGCCGAGAAATCAGCCTCGATTCGCAGGAACGAATTCCTTCTCAAATTCCTCCCATGATCGAGCGCGGAGAAAATCTTCTACGAGAAGGAAAATATCAGCAAGCGATCGAAGAATTCACTAAATATCTAAAGTCTTCTCCAGCCGAAGACCGCCATACGCTTATTTGCTATTGGAATCTGGGAATTCTTTTTTGGAATATTGATCAGTTTGATGAATCTGAAAAATACTTCGGGCAGGCGAACAAACTCGCGGTATCTTTAGACCTTCCAAAAAAGCGCCAGGAATGTGGAAAAGCCCTTAAAATTCATAATCTATTCACTCAGGCTATGGAATGGCGGAACAAGGGCAATTTGTCGCAGTCGAATCTTTACTTCAGAGAAGCGGCGGATTTGGCCAGATCCATAAAAAGCGATGCTCATGAGCTCAAAATACTGAGAACCTGGAGCATTAATTATTATGCAGATGTTAGTCATAATAATTTCGCAGATTTAAATAAGCAGGCCTTACAATTAGCCAGGCCTCTTAAGCACAAGTCGGAAATTGTGAAAGCCCTCAAAAACATCGGACTATCCTATTCATCGAAAAACGATTATTCTCACGCCTTGAGCTTTTATTTTCAAGCTTTGAGTTCTGCCCGGGACCTCCAAGACGATCAAGAAACGACATCCTGTTTAAACAATATCGCCACCCTCTATTCAACTCTCGGCGACAATGAAAAATCTATCGCCTATTATTCTGAAGCTATGAAGATCATGCAATCATTAAGCTATCCTTCTAAGCTTTCGGCATTCCTCAATAATTTGAGCCTTTCCTATCAGAGCTTATACCGGACGACAGGAAATGAGGATTATTTTTACCGGGCTATCGAGCTCTTTCGGGAGAGCTCAAATTTGGCTCAAAAATTAGGAGATAAAAATCTCCAGAATTTAGCTGCGGCCCATATCGGAAATGCCTATATTGATTTGAAAAAATATGATGATGCCCTGAAATTCTTACTACAAGCCCTAGAAATGGCTCAAAAAAGAACGGATCCTCTCTTCCAACCATCGATTTTAGCGAGTATCGGGATGGTTTATCTGAACAAGCAAGATTACACGAAAGCGGAGGACTATCTTAGCAGAGCTTTAGCTGAAGCTCGAAAAGCCCAATCCGATCCCCTGATGATGCGAGCCTTTTATGGCCTCGGTTTATGCAAAGAGAAAAGCGGGGATTATCGTCAAACGATTTCCAATTATAACGAATGTCTAAGAATCATTGATAAAATCGGCTCTAAAATCGTCGATGACATCAATCGAGCGAGTTATGCCCAAGACAAAGCGCAAATTTATCATAGGATGATCAATCTTTATTACGATCTTTTTCTAAAAACGAGGTCGACCACTTTTGAACAAGAAATCTTTTCTATCGCGGAAAAGGCCAAAGCGAGATCCTTTGTAGAATATTTGGAGAGACTGAGCAAACGGGACAGCGCCCCGGCTTCAGGACAGCCAAATCCGCATGAAGAGAAACTAAAAATATCCCGGCTGGACATTCTGAAAAAGCTCTCCTCCGGAGGCTCGGATAGGGAAAAAATAGCACAGCTTGAAATACAGCTCCGTCAGATCGATGATCAGATCAGCTCCATGAATTCGACCGCATTCCTGCAAACTGAAAACGACGAGATCATCGCAAAACCATTGACCCTCGAGATCATCCAGAAAAAATTGCTCGAAAGCCATACGGCACTGATCGAGTATATCCTGGGAAACGAAAGGTCTTACCTGATCTCCATTTCAAACGCCTCTTATAAAGTCATCGAACTCCCCTGCCAAGACAAAATCGTGGATATGCTGACTGGCTATCTGGGCTACCTCGAAGATCCTGAAATCGAGCCGACCATAGGAATCGCCGCCGCAAAACGTTTATACCGAGAGCTCTTTTATCCCGTAGAAAGCTTCATTCCGAAATCGGTGACAAATTTAATCATCGTTCCGGACGGCCTATTGTTTCATCTGCCTTTTGAAACGCTTGTCTTCAATCACGGCGCTGATTCAAAGCCTGAATATCTAGCGAACCGCTATCTCATATCTTATGCCCCTTCGGCAAGCGCATTCTTTTATCTTTTGAAAAGGCCGAAACCGAAAAGCTATTCAAAAGACCTCCTTGCCTTCGGGGCGCCTTCTTATCCAAAGCCCGGTTCTCCAGGAAACAAGGATTCTCGATCTCCGAGCCAAATCTTACTAGACCTGTACGAAAAAAGCGGTTTTTCCCTTTCTCCGATCCCCTACAGCGCGAAAGAAGTCAAGGAAATCTCAAAACATTTCCAACCGGATAAAAAAGATGTCTATCTTAAGAAAGAGGCCAACGAGCAAACTCTTAAGAGCTTGGATTTAAATAACTACCGGATCGTTCATTTCGCCTGTCATGCCTTTTCCGATGAAACCTATCCTCTCAGGTCAACTCTCGTTTTTTCTCTCGACGGAAGCGGTGAAGAAGACGGATTTTTTCAGGTCCTGGAAATGTACAAATTGCGCCTGAATGCCGAGCTGACGGTGCTGTCGGCTTGCCAAACGGGAAAAGGCAAAAATATTCAAAACGAGGGCGTCTTGGGGCTTCCGAGAGTCTTTTTCTACATGGGCTCCCGCTCTGTCATTTCGACATTATGGTCGATTGATGATAAAGCCACCTCCCGGTTTATGGGATATTTTTATGAATATTATGCCAAAGGAATAGGCAAAGCCCAAGCCCTGCAATCGGCGAAGCAAAGAATGATGAGAACAAAATACTCCCATCCGTTTTATTGGGGTGCTTTTATCCTGACGGGAGAATACTAGACATCTACTTTCTGATCGAAAATTCCTTCAACCGGGATTTGATTTTGTCCCCGTTTTCTAAAACGCCGGTCACCATCCAGAAATATTTTTCATTCGGCCTGAATTTCTGGAGGATATCTTGGGAGGATTGGAATTCGTTGGTCGTGAGAGATTCGCTTCTCCAAATGAGATCGAGCGAGGCGTCGAACGTTTCGATGACGTAATATTTCGCTTTTGGCACGCCTTCCCAACTAAACCTCAACGCGGCATTCGAAACTGCTTTATCGACGGGCGAGATGAGTTGGATATTGGCTGTCGGTCCTCTTCGAAAGTCGGATCTTGATGAAAAGTGTAATACCGAATACGTCGCGATGGCCGCCAGCAGAACGATGGCCGAGACCACGGAAACCGTATTCCATGACCAAGGTCTGGCCAAAGGCCGTGCCTGAGGACGTTTGGCCAGGCCGGCCGAATTCCTGAGTTTGCTCATCTCAAGAATGAACTTGTTTTCCGCCTTGGTGATATCCAAGAGGCTTCTGACCTCGTGTAAACAATAAGAACATTTTGTTGCGTGATCCACGAATTTTTTTTGATCGCGGCCGGCCATTTTCGCTCGAACGAAAAGAACAAGTTTTTCGGGAGGAGGACAGGATTCTCTGGAAGAAGGCTTATGGTCCTCAAGATAATCTTTGTAGACTTGTTTAAGATCGACGAGATTAGTTTTCATAGAAAACCCCCTTTATCTCCAATCTTTTTTTCAGGTCTCTGAGACCCCGGTAATACAAATTTTTTGTCTTCCCCAGAGTCCATTTCCGCAATTCGGCTATTTCGTCCAGATCCATGCCCGACAAATACATGCTGATGACATATCTCTGGGATTCCTTAAGTCCGTCCAAGGAACTCAGCAAAATTTCCTTCAGGCCGTCGCTCTGCGTCTGGCTTTTGCCGAAGGAATGGCCTTTGACGTCGACAAGATTATGATTGAGCTCTTTTAACGCCTCCGTTTCTTTTCTCGAACTCTTGATCGTGTCGATGACAACAGAATCCACGATCCTACTAATATAGGACTTAAAAGCCTTAATTTTTTTATCATTTTTTTCAAATACCTTAAAAATTCTGATGTAAATATTTTGGAGCAGATCATCCTGATCAATACCGTATTTCTGATACCTGAAAGAATTGACCCTGGAAATGATATATCGTGAAAAATCCAGAATGAGCTTCTCGGGGTAATTCTGCTCGGGCACTCTATGGTTATTTTTCAAGGTCGCCCTTAATCTGGATATTTTATCAGGAAACTCTCCGCCAGGGCAAACGCGGCATGAGCAAGGGCTAGGAGATCTCGGGGTCAAAGCTACTCATTACGCAACTTCCCCTGTTAATTTTACCGAAATGAATAGGTTTGACCCGTTATCCATCTGAGCGCCTTTTTCTCTCTTGTCCTCCCTCTCTGACTTGACAAGCCCCCGCCTCTCAAAATAAAGTCTAAAATCTTATGGAGAAAATGGAGACAAAAAATTGGTGCCGCGTGCAAAGAGCACCTTTCCCTATTTTATTTGTCCCCATTTTATTTCCTCATTTGCTTCAGGAGGGTAGGCTATGAAAAAAATGATAATCCTTGCGCTCGCGTTTCTTGTCTGGGGGCCGGTCGCAACTCCGGCAGCTGCCTCTGCAGCTGCCACTGCTACTCCTGCCGCCGCAGCCCAAAAAATCTACTGGGGCGATTTCGTCCCCAGAGGCTGGAATGGGAACTGGCCCGCCAAGTTCCTGACTGTCCCCGAAAAGACGAGTTACGAACGGACCACGTCTTACTTCGAGCTCCTCGAGTTCATCGACATGCTGAAGTGGTCGAGCGACAAGGTCTATGTCATCAATATGTTCACGACCTCTCTGCGCAGGATTTGCCCGGCCGTGGTCCTGGCCAGCCCGCGCGTCACATCCCCCGAAGAGGCCGTGAAATCCGGAAAGATGGTCGTCTACCTCCAGGGGAACATCCACCCCTACGAACCGGAGGGCAAAGAGGCGCTCCTGATGCTCATGCGCGAAATCCTCTTCGGCAAAATGAAGCGCGCACTCGACAACCTGATCATCATCGTCTGCCCCTGTTTCAACATCGACGGAAACGAGACCTGGACCTTGGGCGAGGGCACGCCCCACATCATCGGGTCGGGCAACAACGCCCAGAACCTGAATCTCAACCGCGACGCGGTCAAGCTGGAGACGATCGAGGTCAATGGGCTTTACCGGACGATCTTCAACCGCTGGGACCCGACCTTGATCTACGACGGACATATGATGGGCCGCGTCCAACACGGCTACGCCATCGGCTACGCTACCTGCACCGTGCCCGCCGCCCATCCCGGCCCCCGCGGCTACGTCTTCGATAAGCTTTTCCCGGCGGTGCGGGAGGCGACGCGAAAAAACTTCGGCCTCGAAGTCTTCACCCACGGCGGCACGGACGCTAAGTGGCCGCCGACGACCTGGAACCACGAAGCGGCCATGTGGACCACCGAAGCAAAGTTCGTGGCCAATGCCTATGGATTGCGGAACCGGATGGCCATCCTGGCGGAGACGCCGGGGCACGAGTCCTTCGAGCGCAGGATCTATGCCAGCTACGCGCTCATCGCCGGGATCCTGGAATACGCCAACGCCCACGGCAAGGAAATGCAGGAGATCTGCCGGAATGCCGATCGCGAGGTCGTCGAGGCGGTGAGGAACAAGGCCGAGAGCGGCGAGCTGAAGAATTATGTTGCGGGCAAGTATGAATCTTGGGGCAAGATCGACATCCTGGCCTATAAGGAGAGGAACAGATCCGAGTATATCCCGGGCACGAGCGTCCGGGCGAAGATCCCGGCCCACATGCTCGGGGCACCCGAAGTCGTCAAGGGCGTTGAGAACATGACCAAGCCCGTCGGCACGGCCGAGGCAACCGTGCCGCGCGGCTATTTAATCCCGGCAGAGTTGGATTTTATCACCGAAAAGCTGAGGACGCACAATGTCAAGGTCGAGGTCTTGGCCAAGCCGATCAAGGCGGCGGGAGAAGAGTTCGTCATCGATAAGATCGGCAGGGGGACGGGCGGGAGCTATAATTTGGCGAAGCTCGAGGGCGGGTTCGCCAAGTCGGCGGTCAAGGAATTCCCGGCAGGCACCTTCCGGGTGGACATGGCGCAGCCCATGGCTAATCTTGCTTTCTACTGCCTCGAACCCCTGGCCGCAGACGGTTTTGTAGGCTGGGGCGTGCTGGACAGCTACCTTAAATCAATCGGCGCCGACAAGCGCAGCGTCGTCTATCCGATCTTCAAGTATTTCAAGATATTGGAGTAAGAAAGACCGGGGTCAATTTGGAGGGGAAGACCCCTTCCAACGGGCGTCGAACTTCGTCCGACGCCCTGCCTCCCCTTCTCGGGCGGGGCATGAAACCCCGCCCTGCGACCAAGGGGGCGGCTCCCCCTTGGAACCCTCTACGAGCGGCTAATATGCCCCGTGGCAAGCCACGGGGCATATTAGCCGCTCGTCAAACCTACTCGTTACGCAAAGTTTCTCCCGAGAAAGTGCGCAATGAGTAGGTTTGACCCCGTCAAGATACAGAAGGGGGCGGATTCAAGCGATATTGACAGAAGAAGGCTTTGTCGATAATCTAACAATCCACGGACATCAAGCCTAACGTCGTCGGTAGAATAAAACTGTTAAAGCAAAGAAGGCTCGTGCCCGTTTAAAAAACGAGGCTTTTCCGCTATCATAGACAGGAATAAGAGAAAAAGGAGCGCACGGTGATCATGAAAAAAGCTTTTTTTGTCTTTTCGGCCGCGATGTTCGCTCTTGTCCTTATCAAAGCATCGACCGCCGCCAAGCTGTCCCCGGTCGAGGAACTGGGCAAAAAGCTCTTCTTCGACACGAACCTTTCCACCCCCCCCGGCCAGTCCTGTGCCGCCTGTCATGACCCAGTGGATGGATGGACCGGTCCCACAGAAAATCGAAGCGGAGTGTATGAAGGAGCTCTCAAGGGTAGATTCGGCAACCGCAAGCCGCCTTCCTCCGGATATGCCGGGGAGAGCCCGGTTTTCTGCTTGGACAAAGAGGGGAACTTCGTAGGAGGTATGTTCTGGGATGGCCGGGCCATGGGCGCCGAGCTGAAGGACCCCCTGGCCGAGCAGGCCGGCGGACCGTTCCTGAACCTGCTCGAGCAGAACAACCCCGATAAAAAGGCAGTCGTCCAGAAAGTCAAGAGTTCCGGCTACGCTTCCCTTTTTGCGCAGACCTGGAAGGTCAAGGCCGAGGACTGGGACAAGAACGTCGACAAAATCTACGAATATATCTGCCGGTCCATCGCGGCCTTCGAACGCTCCGAGGAGGTCAATCCGTTCAACTCCAAATTCGACCTCTTTTGGAAAAATATCTCGGTCAAGAACCTCAAGGTCGCGGCGATCGATTCCGCCAACTGGAAAAGCTACGCGAACCTGGGTCTGGACGAAGCCGAGCTCAAGGGGCTCATGCTTTTTAACACCAAGGCCAAGTGTTCCCAATGCCACACCCTGGAGCCCGGTCCGAACAACAAGCCGCCCGTGTTCACGGATTACACGTATGACAACCTCGGCGTCCCCAAGAATCCCGCCAATCCTTTCTACACCATGGATAAAAAGTTTAATCCGGAGGGCAAGAATTGGGTGGACCTCGGGCTGGGCGGCCATCTGAAATCCGTGCCGCAGTACGCCCAGTACGCCGAGAAGAATATGGGGAAACACAAAGTCCCGACGCTGCGCAACGTCGACCTTAGGCAAAACCCGAAATTCGTCAAAGTCTACATGCACAACGGCGTTTTCAAAAGCCTCAAAGAAGTCGTTCACTTTTATAATGCCCGGGATCTTGGCAATTTCCCGCCGCCCGAGGTGAAGGCCAATATGAACACCGACGAGATGGGCGATCTCGGCCTGACCGACGAGGAAGAAAATGCCGTCGTCGCCTTTCTTAAAACCCTGTCCGACCACTTCGTCCCCGGCAAGAAATAGCAAGAATAGTCGCTTAGCGCGCCAGCTCGCGGTGGCGGAAACAGGCGACCGTGTGGTCGTTGACCATGCCCACGGCCTGCATGTGTGAATACACGACGGTGGGGCCGAGGAATTTGAATCCCCTCTCCTTTAAGTCCTTAGCCAAGGCAACCGCCTCATCAGTGAAGGGGGGATAATCCCCGAGCTTCCGCAGCTTGTGGATGATGGGCCTTCCGCCAACCCATGACCACATATAACTAGCGAAGGTGCCGAACTCTCGGCGCACGTTGAGGAAGCATTTGGCATTATTGACCGCAGCCTCGATCTTAGCCCGGTTGCGGATGATACCGGGGTTCTTCATCAGCCGTGCCACGTCGTGGGCGCTGAAGCGGGCGACCTTCCGGAAATCGAAGCCGGCGAACGCTTTGCGGAAATTCTCGCGCTTGTACAGAATCGTCCGCCAGGACAGCCCGGCCTGGAAAGCCTCAAGGACCAGGAACTCAAAGATTTTCCGGTCATTATGGACCGGCGAGCCCCACTCTTTATCGTGGTACATCAAATAGAGCGGGTCATCGAAAGTCGGCCAGGGACAACGCTTCAGATTTTTTTTCATTGGTTCGGATTCCGCCAAATCAATTCGTTCCATTTTTTTCGGTCGGTGTCCCCGGAATTCGGTTTCTTGAATCATCGACGCCGGCGCCTTCGCCATTTTGTCCCCGAAGGAAACGCCTCCTTGAACAGGCCCTCGAAGGATTCTCCCCCTTCGGGCGTCCGGCCTTTCTCGATCAGAAAGAACAGACGGGAGGCTTGATCATAATGGGACCGCTTCTGCAAGGACCACCGCATGTGCCCCGTCCGGATGGCCCTGATCATGCTCCGTAGGATAATCATGATCTGGATGACATTCGCCCGCAGGTTCCGGGGGATGGTCGCTCTCATTTGGGCGCCCAGGAAAGCGTTCTTCAGGACCAGGTTCGGGTCTCCTTCCACCCCGGCCAGCAGAGGTTCGATCCAGGGCCAGAAGATGAGGGCATGCATTTCCTCCAGGGAAAGCAAGAATCCCCGCGACTTTGCCCGGTCTTCGATATCCAGGAGCGCGCTGAGCCGGGAAGACAGGTTTTGGTCGGCCTCGTAATCTTCGCCGATCCGGCCTAGGATGTACTTGAGGAGGCTGTATTTCCGGAGTGCCTCGAAGACCGGCCGCGTCTCATAGGCGAGGTCCTTGTTGAGCTCTTCGTAGAGGCGGGACCCAGGGGAGGCAGCCAGCAACTGGCGACGGGAATATATCGCCCGCTCTGTGGCTTCCTCGATATCGAATCCCAGTCGTGCGGCGTGCCTGATCACCCTCCAAATGCGGACGGGGTCCTCGGTGAAGCGCTCTGCGGGATCGCCGATGACCCGGACCTTTCGCCGGGCCAGGTCCTCGAGGCCTCCGACGTAGTCGATAACGGAGAATGTGACGGGGTCATAATAGAGGGCGTTGATCGTAATATCCCTCCGGAAAGCATCCTCCCGGGGCGTCCCATACACGCTTTTCGGCTCGGCCACGGCCTCAGGACCGTTCTCTTCGGACGGCCCTGCCTCACTCCGGAACGTCGATACCTCGATGATTTTGCCGTCCGCGAAATGGATGTGGGCCAATCGGAAACGCCGCCCGATGACATAGACGTTCCTGAAGCGCTTCTTGATCTGCCCCGGCCGGGCATCGGTGACGACATCGAAGTCTTTCGGGGGCTTTCCCAACATCATGTCGCGGACTGCTCCTCCGGTCAGATAGGCGATGAAACCCTGCCTGTGGAGGTTGTAAAGGATTTTGAGGACATCCGGGTCGATGTCACCGTGCGAAATCGGGTGCCCCGGTCTCTCTAGAATGACGAGTCCATCGGGTCGTTCAGGAGCCGTGTGCTGTTCGTCCATGTTCTCAAGCCGTTCCGGACAAACATATCAGGAGTGAGGAAACACTGTCAAATATCTTTCTTATATATCCTTTTGACATCCCGCCCGATCCATGAGATAATGCAGTCAAGCTTATAAGTCCTGTCACAAGATTAAGGAAAATAGAAAGTTAGCTACAAGAGAACTGATTATCACTTGGACATGTCGTCCCATCCAGAGTCTTAATAATCCCTCTCAAGTATCTGAGCTTCCTATCATTCTTTAGTTCTACGGATAGGTGCTCAATTTTTGCAGCAAGCTGTTAAGGAGAAAAAATGTTAGACAGCAAACTCTATGTTGGAAATTTTAGTTATTTCCTGACGAAAGAGGATCTGGGAAATTTGTTTTCGAGCTATGGCGAAATCAAGGATGTCAATGTAATCGAGGGCAAGGGCTTTGGGTTCGTGGAAATGTCCAATCCCGCCGAAGCGGAAAAAGCAAAGGCGGCGCTCAACGGTTCTGAATTCAAAGGCCGGATCCTCAGGGTGGATGAAGCCCGCCCCCGCAATTTTAACGGCGGCGCGAGAGAGGGTTACCGCCGTTACTGAGATTAGACTTGACCTGCGGCTTTGACCTTCCGCCCGCAATCGGTCCCGGGATCGTCCCGGGATGATGCCTGGAGGAAGAGAGGAGAAAGATATGGACAAGACGATTCTCTCCCCGGAAAAGATCATCGGCAAGCTTCGCGAGGCCGACGTGCTTCTCGGCCAGGGATCGACCATGGAAGAAGTCATCGGCCGGCTGGCCATCTCAGAACAGACCTATAAGCACTGGCGCGAGGAGTACGGGCGCATGTGGTTCACACAGGTCGGCTGACCGACCTGTTTTCTTTTTTCTTGTCCAATCATGGAAATCAAAGAAGAA
>CAZIDN010000042.1:0-30748 GCA_964537875.1 uncultured Eubacteriales bacterium | reverse complement strand
ATTGTATCCCAAATGAGATCACACCACTTCCAGTTTTTTCCGAACAGTTCGCAGATTATTTTCTTGAGGTTCATCTTATGCCGCCAAATTCGCCATCGCCTTCCAGGTTGCCGGATTCCCTGTAACGGTGCAATACCAGCCCGGGCTTTCGCCCGCTCCGGCATTTGTTTTCCAGCAGATATCGCCCTGCGTCCCCGCCGTCGGAGGAGCCGTTCCCCAGCTGACATTATGACCCAGCATAACGATCACCGTCGGAGCAACAATAAGTCCCGTCACTAATGCGCCATTGCCGCCGACCCTGAACTCAAGAAAATGCTCCGTGGTCTTCTTGAGCCTGGCATCATAATCGGTGGCCTTCGCATCCTTGAAATCTACATAAGGGGTACTCCCCCATAATTCCAAATTCCCGCTACCGATTGCCGCGCCAGAAGTTAAATATTCTGAGGAAACCGGTCCAGGAGATACAATGCCCCTAGTCGAAGCTGGATCTATTCTCAAATCTGACGGGCCAAAAGTAGAGGCTGTCCACCTCAAGTATTTGGTAAATAAAATGCAACCCAACTGTCCCTCTGCCATATTATTTACCCAATCCGTGCTGCCGCCAACTTCTATGTTGTCGATAACCCCATTGAAAGCAGTGCCTCCCGCGTTACAACCGTTTTCAATGGTAACCCCATTGTCAGATTGAAAAATCCCACCGCCGTAAAACTGATTCCCTTCCATCCAGGCCGCCGTAGCCGTATATTTGAAGTGTATGGCTTTTTGGGTTAATTGCCATAGGTTGAAAAAGAACAGATTTTCTCCCAAATTCGCACTCGAATCTCTTTGATCAAACTGCACAACGGATTGTAGGTTCTCGGCTTTCCAAATGAAAAATCGGTTAAAATTGGCATTTTTAATCTTGACGCCAATCTGCCCGTGTGTTTTTCCAAGACCATTAATTCGAGCGATATTAATTTCGGAATTTATAATGGCGGTTGCGCTATCAAAAGTGAAAGCGGCTATGCCATCTGTCAATAGATTCAATGTCCCCCAAATATGCAATCTTCGTGGAGCGCTTATCGTTAAGCCCGATTCTATGGCAGTATCACCCGGGACTAATATGATTTGGTTGGGAGTAGCGGCGGCAATCGCTGCGTGAATTGCCGTCGCATCATCGGTCACGCCATTAACTATTGCCCCAAAATCGCGGACATCAAGAATCGGCCCCGGCCCGAACTTGAGTTCATAGGCCGCCGCCCCGGAATTGACGCGGGGAATCTTGAGACCTTGGCCGGTGAGTGTCTGCGGCATATCCGTGAGTTCGGTCGATTTCGTTATGTCTGTAAGGCTGACGCATTCTATCTTATAGAGACTGATCCCGACTCCCGAGACCTGAATATCGTATTTCCCGGCTGTCGCGAAAAATTGGAAACGGCCGAGTGAATCCGTCTGGAAGGGATTGTCCTTCTCGATGGTTCCCCCCGAATCGGTCCAGATTGTTGCCTCGGTCTGTGTGCCCGCATCATAGACGGTGATGGTAGCCAGGATCGGCTGTCCCTGGTCGCTTAGGACTGCGTCAAAATACCCTATCTTCATGGCGTTCTCCTATCAAGACATCTCTAAGCAAATCATGCAACGTCCTCCGGCATTTTGGGGTTCGGTCACTTTGATTTCCCAGAATCCGTCTGAAGTGATGAGGTCCGTGATATCCATCTCGCCGGTTCCCGTGGTTACGAAGGCATGGCCTACCGTGCCATCCCCGAGCGCCGCCATCCCGGCCTTCGCAAGAATCTGGGGAGTTTTGTCCACATCGTTGATATAGACCTTGAACGCATTAGGGTATGTCTTCGGGGTGGTGCCTACCGTCTGGGTCTCGCCCGAAAGAGTCACCGCGTCCGCCCCGCCGGCCGAAATTGCATGTCTGTGGTTTTGATTCTGTCCGGATGTGGTCTGCTCTCCAGCTACGATTGGGCCGGTCATCTCCTGCTGAACCGTACTTCCATAAGAATGTCTATGATCACTATCTATCTCATGAGTATGGTCCTGCGTAGGGTCTCCCGTCTCCCCACCATGGGCATGAGTCGGCTGCGATCCTGCCATGGATCCCGCACCGTGATTGTGAAGCTTGAGTTCCGTATAATGCGCCTGGTGCATCTTAGCACCCTTGAGTTCAAGAAGAACCTTTCCTTCACTTGAAGCCTTCTTGAAGCGGAAAAGGATGCAACTCTCGTTCTCGCCCGAGCTGTGATAGACGGCGTTTCCCTCGTGAAACATTCGGATCGGGTTCGACCGCCAGACGAATTTCTGCGTTGAGCTCTGATAGGCCGCAAGCTGCCGATCGGTCGGGGTGCCATCCGGCCAGGAAATCTTTGTGTTCAGGAACTCTTCAAGGATCGGTGAGCCGGTCGCTTTGTATGCAATCCGGACTTGTTTCGTGGCATCGTTCTGGTTGAACTGGATGAGTCCGGTCCCCTTGCCGTCCGCCGGCGGATAGTCGACCCGAAATTGACTCTGCGCCGGCGCCGTGGCCACTTCCGTGAAATACGTGCCCGTGTCGTAGCACCAGACCGTAATCGTTGAAGGCGCGTCTTTCCTCGGAAGTTCCAGGAGCTGAATCTGAAAGGGAGAACCGGAAGGAATATAGAGATTATCCTCCGTCTTATCGATGGCCAGGCTGACATCACCAAAGCAATCGTATCTCCAGTTGCTATATGAATTCTTGTATTTTTCGATAGGAAGTGCCATCTAATTTCTCCTTAAAACATGTCATAAAGCTCTTTTGTTCTCTTGTCTGAAAGGCGCTGCTCATCGCCAAGGCGTTTGAGCTGGCCGACCAAGTGCTCCTCAAAGGGGATCAGGACGGCCCCGCATTCGATCTCGCCGAGAATACCGGCGGCCGAGATTCGATAGAGTACCCGTTTGATGGGCAATATATAGGTCGTCGCTTCGTGAGCCGTAATTCTAACTTTTCCTTTCGCCTCGATCTTCGCTTTGGTGACATCAAAGATGACATTCTTGATCTTCGCCTTGGCCTTGGGGTCTTTCTTTTCCGCCAGAATCTGCTCGGCCCATTCCAGCGCGTCCAGGGTATTGAGAATATCGGGCGCCGTCACGATGTCCTCCCGGAACCCGTAGGCGCTGATCGATGCGGCGTCCGAGACGCTGCCGATCCAGTTCGTCCCGTCCGTCTGGATTTTCCCGCTCTTGACGTAGAGCTTGTTCCTGATCGAGAGCGGGTCCTCCTCGATCTCGATGTCTTGGAACTGCACTCCCGCCCAGTAATAGTACTGAACAGCCGTGTCTACGGCCCGGAAGTAAAATTCCCGGGAATTGTCGACGCCGAACTCGTATCCCTGGGCGATGTTGGCCAGGGCCTGGAGGGCGTCCTTGGCGAAGGCATGATCGAACTTGATATCTGTGATCGTGTAGGATGTGGTCTCGATCTTCGCCGCATTGTAGATGATCTGTGTCGGCGGGTCGACGAAGTTCTGGATAATGTCCTTCACGATAAGCGAGACCTCTTGGTTCGGGTACGAGGCCGTTACCGTGACCCAGTCGAGCTGCTCGAAGAAGCCGAACCCGACATATTTGTACGGCGGCTTCTGCCCGGGGAGCGGGATCGTCTGGATGAAGCCCGTGAACCAGGCGGTGGAGTCGAAATAGGGGTGAATGTCGACCCGCGTCCGGAAGCTGATGGCAAACGAGGGGATTGAATCGACCACGAAGGAGAAGGCGCCGCAACCGAAATCCATGAGCTCGAATTCGATCTCCGAGACGTGGCCTTCCTTGACGTCGGCGCCGAGTTCTCCGATTTTGAGGTCTGAGAGGTTGTAGAATTTGAGCTTGAATCCTTTTGTTTCGAGTACGGACGGGATGTATGTAGGAATACCTGTTTTTATACCTAATAGCCGGGCTTCCCTTAACCGTTTTTCCTGACGAAGTAAACCCATAATCAAATCCAACAATCAAAGTACTGAAAAGTTAACTTTGCCGGGCTACCAGTGTATTTCATGAGATTTGATTGCCCACCTAAAAGTCTCAAAAATAAGCCGCTGAAATTACTGATTATGTTCGTCGTGCCTCGTTTCACGGTCCCGGTCTGGCAATCAATCGTGACCGTTGTCCCGCTCAGGTTCGCCGCGTCCTGAACCCTGAACTCGCGAGAGGAGTCGGTTGTGTTTTCAAGTTTGAAGTCGGGATTGTCGGCATTATTGAGGATGATGATCACCGGGAAAGTTTCTACTTTCCCGCCAATGTCCCATTGAAATTCCTGGGGTGAGCTTGTGATCGTGATCTCCTTCTGCTGCGCCGTCTTGCCATACCAAAAGGGGTCGATGGCAAGCATCCGGATCGTGACGATGCCGTAGTCATAGCTCACATTAGAGGGATACTCATGGGAGACTTCCTCGATTTTCCGAATCCGGATTTGGCGGTCGCGGTTCTGAATCTTGAAGTCCTCCTTGATGAGGTGCTCGGCAAGCGCGTCCCATTTCGAGTTGTACTCGGCGCCCGATGTTGCCCAGATTTTGCCGGAGATTTCGATGACGCGCTGCGAGAATTTCCCATCACTTACATCCTTGGCGCCATGTGAATATGCGACATCCAAGAGTGCGCTCTTCTTGGCGATCGGCTCCGAGCGGAGCTCGAATGATTTTGGAAATGTGAATTCTTGCCCCAAAGAATCGATAATTTTTATTTTACTTTCAGGCGCGCTGCTATAAACGACTGGTATTGTCACTGTTATCGTCTCCCTTTGCTGATGGCTTGGGTCATCCGCTCGGCCAGGCGGCGGGAGATTTCATCGAGATCACCGGCATTATTAATTGAACCATAGAAATAATTATTCTGCCGGAGCGTCACGCCCGCGCCGGCCATCCCCAGGACTCCCGCCCTGTCGAGCGGGATGACCGCTTCTGGGCCGCGCTCGCCGATCATCGCCAGCGTCGGTCCGGTGACGATCCCGCCCTCGCCGAGTTTGATCTTGCGGAAGAGCGCCGAGACGGCCGCAATCGCGCCTCCCACAAGCGCCAGGTTGAGCGGAAACGGGATCGAGGTCATGACTGATTTTATCGTGTGGGCGATCGCCACGGCCTGAGCCGCCAGGATCTCTTTCGCTGCCGATGTCAGCATCCCGACCACAAGATTTTTCAGCGCGCCCAGGGCGTCGGAGACGAGGCTCTTGAAGGCGCCGCCCAATGTTTCGAGAATACTTCCCCCTTCCTCCCCCCACTTCTGGAAGGCGTCCAGCGTGCCGGTCAGAAAGCCCTCAAATAGCCCCGAAAGTGTCTCTGTCGTGTTCTTCAGGAGTTCCGTCCAGCCGCTTGCATCTCTTTCGTCCTGCGCTTTCTTTTCCGCGTAGTAGGTCTCAAGCTGCGCCAGGAGATCCTCTTTCTGCGCCGCCGAGAGTTCTTTGGAGTTCTGAATACGCGCTTCCTCGGCGATCCGTTCCTCCTCGAGCGCCCAACGTTTGTATTCGAGCTCGGACATCGTCAACTGATTGACCGCATCCTTCAACTCCCGCTTCTGTTCTACAAATGCTTTCGCGGCCTCGATCCGCGCCATGGTCTGCGCGTCCTCCTGATCGGCGATCTGCTGGGCGAAATCGATCCTGGCCTGGAGGTCCTGGTCCCGGAAAGTTTTCTCAAGGGCCGCCATCTGCGCCTCGTGGGATGTCTTGGCCTGGAGGAGAAGCGCGCCCTTCGTCTTCTCATCCGTTATCTCTTTTTCGATCTGTGCCTTCCGCTCCGCATACGCCTGCTCGAGCGCGAATTTCTGGTACTCGCGCTCCTTCATCGTCGCCTTCGCGACCTCGTCGGTCATCTGCTTCCGGAGGCCGATGATTGTCTCAAGCTGCTTTTGGGCTTCTTCCGCGGCCTGCGTCGTCCGGAATTGCGCGTTGGCCTGTCCTTCCAGCGCCCTCTTTTGTTCTTCAATCGCCGCAGCATGAGCCTTCCCGACCGTGGCCAGGCTCGTCTGCATCTCGACGCTCTCTTTTCCGTGCTTGATGGCCATCGCCATGGCGGCGATGTTGCCTTCATATTTTTGGGTGAGCTTCTCGAATGCATCCCGGGTCATCCCCGCGGCCTCGGCAGCGAGCCATAACTTTTCCTTGAGCTTCGCTTCAGCCGCATCCGCCCGCCTGGCAGACTCTTCGGCCTGCAGCTGCGCGTCCTTCACCTTCAGGAACATATAGGCCGCCGTGCCGAGGGCGGCGATGACGAGGCCCAGGGGGTTTGTCGCCAGGAAAACGAAGGCCTTGCCGACGGCCATTATGCCCCCTACCAGCTTGGGGAGTATCATCACCATCGGACCGAGAACGGTCATGATCGCGGCCAGCCCGGCGAAGATCGGGACGAGCGTCCTCACGAGTCCCTGGTGGGTTTCTATCCATCGCTGCATGCCCTCTCCGGCCTTCGTTATTTTCTCGATGAACGGGAGGAGCGCCGGGATGAGTTTCGCCCCGATACCCTCAGCCACTTCGCCGAGTGACGCCTTCATGATCCTTAACTGACCGGTAAAAGTCCGGCCCATCGTTTCCGCCGCGCCCTTGAAATTCATGTCGAGGTCGTTGAGGATGGCGTTGAAATCCCCGGTCTTTTTCGTCTCATCGCTGAGCACGACACCGTACCGCGAAAGAGAGCCGGCCATTCCGGTGAAACCCTTGCCCAGGGCGATGGCGATCGCCTGAAGGTCCTGCTTCTGGCCCGTCGCCTTCTCCGTGGCCGCGGCCATATCGAGAAGCCGCGGCGTGATCGCCGCGATCTGTCTCTCGTTGAGCTGGAACGTGGCCAGCATCGCCTGGGCGGAAACGATCTCCTCATCGCCGTAGCCCGTGACCTTCTGCAGGGCCGTGGCGTACTGTATGAGCATCGCTGCCCCGCCCTCAGTGGCTCCCTTGACATTGTTCAGTGCGTTCTCGAGCCTCGCCTCCGCAGCCTCCTGCTGGGCAGCGGCCTGGACCGCCTTCCCAAAGAACGCGGTCATGATCCCGCCGACGGCCGTCATCGCGGCCCCGATTTTCAGGAACCTGGCCTCGTGACTTTTCAGAAACGCTTCCGACTTCGTCAGGCCGGCCTGAAGTTCGGTGGTATCAGCCCCGATCTTTACCAGAAGCGACTTTACGGTCATATCATTTCATTCCCACGCTCCGCTTTATTTCCTCGAGCTCCTGCCTGGCTTCATCCTTCGTCCTGGGCCCCCTCTTCCGCCGCATGGATTCAGGGAGCAGCTTCTCCGGATCGAACGCCCGCCCATGCTTCATATACGGCTGGAGAAGATAAGACGTGAACCAGGCCATCCTGAACCATTCCCGCTTCTCTCTTTCCTCGAAGGCCTCCACGATCTCCAGGAACTCAGCCGGAGTCAGCTTTTCAAATTGCTCGTGCGAGATCCCGATGGAGAGGGCGAACTTTCTTTCCTCTGCGAATCCGTCTTTTTTTTTTCGGGCTCTATGCCAAGGTCCTGCGCGATCGCTGCTGTGATGATGTTGATGATCTTGACGATGGAATATTGATCGGGGATTTTCTCATCGAGGAGCTTCTCGACCTGCTCAACCGTGAGTGTCGGATCCTCCCAGACCAGGCCGGCCCAGGCCACGGCCGGCATCTCGTCGATCTTCATCTTTAGAATGTCGTCGAGCTCCCTGTCTCCGAGCTTTTCCCGAAGGAGCCGCGCGGCGCCGAATCCGAATTTCAACCGGCGCCGCTTGTCAAGTTGGAGTATATACTCCTTCATCACGGCACCCGGACGACGGCGATCGTGAGCGCCGTGACGCCGCTGTAGGTGAGCTGGACCTTGCCGCCTGCATCGTCAAAGCGGTTCTTCGGGAACGGCCCGATCATTCGCTCCTGGGCGTTCGTCACCACGACGGCGGCATCATGGTCGACGCCTTGATCGCAAGGCGCCTGAGAGTTTACCGTCACCGTCTGCGGGGATGTGTGGCCGTTTTTGATGTGGATGAAATCGCGGCCCGAATTGACGAACTCGTCTCCGCCTGCGGCGCAGGCCGCGTAACTCGGCATGATCCCCGGGAGTACGACAACCTGGTTGTTTAATGTAGCCACGGTTTGTCTCCTTATGCCGGGGTCAATGTGCCGGTCAACTTGAGCGAGAAACTCACCGACGCGGCATCATCGAGCGGTGCCTCGATCGGCATCTCGGTCAGCCGGAAATACCCGCGGTAGGTATGCGCCGGGGTCTTGAGACGAAGGTCGAGGTCTTTGGGCGTTGCATCCCAGAAACCCTTCTTCATCTCCAGATAGCCGGCGTTGTCCTCGATCAGGAAGGCGTCGAACTCGATCTCGACGTTCCGGTTCCCGGGGAGGTTCTCCTCCCATCCGCCGGAGTCCTTGTCGGTGACGTCGATCTCTCCGAGCCCGAATGTGATCGAGGCGTCCTTCTGCCCGCCGACCTTCGTCCAGACGGGAGACCCGAAAGTGCCGGTGTTGACCTCTACGTAGACGTCCAGTCCTCTGACTTTAGCCATGTTTTACCTCCTCATTGGCTTTGTTCTCTTCGAGGTCCTCGGGAGTCGGTTCCTTCGGGACCTCGACTATTGAGCCGGAGGGCGGTTCCGCGGACGCGAAATAAACCCTCCTGGCGCGGAAGACAAAAATTATCCTGGTCTCGAAAAGCGGTTTCCCTTTGATCCGCAGCGGAGCGGTGTGCGGCGCCGCGTAGAGCCAGAGTTCGAAGTCGCCGGCATCAACCGGCTCCTTCGCGGCGTTGATCGCCCGGTCCGTCATGGCCCCAAGCTCGGCCGGGGAGCCGCTGATCAGAGAGACCGGGTAGCGGTACTCGAGCGACTCCGCGAGCTGCTCGCCGGTGAGCGTGAATTCGGGGAAAAGCCCGTAGCTCGGGGGCGGCTTCTTCGGCTCTTTGTCGAGAGCCGGGAAGATGATCGCTTTTTTCCGGAGAATTTCTCCGAGATCTATTTTCATCTTAAACCTCCTCGATGAGATACTTGAACCGTAGCACGCCGTGCCGGCTCACCCCGTCTATGTCGATGATGATCTCGCTCAGCTCCAGGCCCGAGTAGACGGCCCGGAAGTCCTGGCCCAGGTAGAGGCCCTCCCGGCTTAGGGCCTGCAGGATTTTGTCGAGCATTTCCGCGCATTCCTTCCGGCCCGGATAACCCGACCAGACGTGGATCGTCGACGTCACCTCCTGGCCGGCCGCAAACTTGTCCGACCAGTCCCGGCCCGTGACCTCGCCCGAGATGACGTAGGGCATGGCGACGTCCTGGCCGGGGAAGTCGTCGAAGACCTTGTAGCCCGTGTCGGCGATGATCCGGTCGCGTTGCGCCTGGTGGAGCACGAGGAAAGGACTTTTCATTTCCACTCCTTCCCCATGATCCGCTGCAGCCGGATCAGGAGCTCGCCGGCAAAGTCGTCGTAGGCTGGCGTGAGATATGGCCGAGGCGGAAGTCCGCGCTTAAAAATCGCTTTGCAAATCGGCCAGGCACTTTCAAATCCATGATGTCTCGCCCAGGCCTCAAGTGCATCAGGCGGCGGCATTTTCCCCTTCTTATATTGAGCCCCGAACTCTATATAAGGCCCGTACTTCGCGGTTGGCCCGATCTCCGCCTCGATCGCCTTCGGCGAGAATTCCGCCAGGATCGAGCCGGCCAGGTTCCCGGTGTCCATGGCTGGCTGCGTCCTGAGATAGGCCTTCGCCCTGGCCTGCATCTTGAGCGCGATATCCCCGACCTCGGCCTTGACCTCGGCCCGTTTCTCTTTCGGGATCCGCTTCAGGAGATCGGCGATTTCCTTGCCGCCCGTGAGCTCGACCTTGATCTTCATTTCGACTCCCTGCAGAAAAGCTCCATGAACTGGTGGGCCTCGTTGAGGTCGACGATCGACTCGATCTCGAGCGTCCGGCCGCCGGCGCTGACCCTCATCTCCTCGTTGAGGTCCTGCCTGAATCTTATCGTGACGCGGTGTGTGACCTCGGCCTGGATCTGGTGGGCGTAGAAATATTCCCGGCCCGTGAGCGGCTCGACCTTCGCCCAGGCCTCGCCGCAGTTGATCCAGGTTGCGACTTTCCCCCCGTAGCCGTCATCGGTCGTGATGGCCTGCTGGAAGAAGATTCGGTTCCTGAGCTCGCCGACCGATGGGAATTTTCTCATAATCGAATGATCCTGTAAGCCGCACAGAATCCCAAGATTGCCGCGAAAACCTTCTGCTCGTCGACCTCACCGCGGCCGTCATAGATCACGGCAATCGCGGCGAGCACGGCCTGCCTGAGCGCCGCAGGGACCGCCCCCGCCATCTCCCCGTAGCCCGCCTTGACCGTGATGATGAAGGAGGCGAAACCACGGTGGGCCGGCCAGGTGCAGCCGCTCTTAAGCGAGACGCGCCCGCGCTGGCCCGTGATGTCGACAATGTAGGTGGAATCGGCGACCTCCGTCTTGACACCGGCGTCATCGATCGTCTCAATCTTCGTCACCTCGATGAGCGGGGATTTCACAATCTCGATCGATTCGCCGACCTCATCGTAGATAAGCTCGAACGACGCGGTAATAAGCGTCCGCCGGGTCAACTGCTCGACCAGGTCCTCGGCCGTCTCGATGATCGCGCCGATGAGCGCGTTGTCATCGGCGGAGTCGACCTTGAGATAATTTTTGGCTTCATCCAACGTTATGACGGACATCAGCATTCTCTCCTTGTCGCCGGCGGCGCCGACCTCAGCGTCGCTTCCTGCGCCCGCTTGCTCATACCGGCAGCCGCCCGCTTCATGCCGATGGAAATCAGCGGACCGGACGTTAATTCGGAGGCCATTATGATAGTGCCCCCGCTCGCAAGAATTACGGCCTCGATAAAGTCAAAGCCGCATATCGTTAAAAATGTCGGAGAGCTCGCTGTTGAAATCCCGGCGAGTAGGTCGGCGATGTTCATTGCCGTGAACACAGGATTGGACGACAGGGATATGGATGGAAAGGCTTCTTTAAAGGCGGAACCCGAAAACGCGGGGACGCTTGCGAGCGCAATGGAATTGAAAAAATCCGAACCGCCTGCGGTCGAAAAGGCAGGATTGGACGCCAGGGTTATCGCAAGTGAAATACTAAGGGCGGCTGCGGGCGATAGGGCCGGATTGGACGACAGACTGATTGCGGCAAGCAAATCAGCGGTGTTTTGCGTGGTCCATGCCGGGTTAGACAGCAGGGTTATGGCAGCGGCAACCCCCACGGAGACGGCGTTGGAAAGTGCCGGATTGCTTGAGAATGTTACGGAGTTATAAAAATCCGACCCGCCGAAAGTCGAGAAGACCGGATTTGAGGCAAAACTCAGGCTATTGAAAAAATCGGCGATCACCGCTCGGTTGAACGCGGGCATACTGCTAAAAGCCACACTACCAAAAAGCTCCGCCAGGGCCGATGGGCTGAACGCAGGGTTGCTCGATAGAATTAAGGCGCTCGGGAAAATACCCAAATTACGTGCCATGCTCATTGCGGGATTGGACAAGAACGTTAGTTCGTTCGAGTAGGCCATCCCGCCGACGAAGGAAGCGGCGGGGCCGGACAGGATGGTCATCGCAGCCAAGAGGTCTGCCGTCCCCAAGCGACTAAACGTCGGCACCGAGGCCAATGTGATGCCGCCAAGTAAATCCGCTTGCGAAGCGGGTGACAGCACCGGCGTTGAGATAAAGGCATTCAGGGACGGCCCATGCCCGACGAATGTGCTATGGAAACAGGCGGGCGTAGAAGAAAAGGTGTTGGCGGGGCTTTCGTCATAGGTGTTGCCGGGGATGACGGTGAGGGTCAACAAAAGCCCGATCGGCGTTGCGGTTCCAACTTCAACCGCCGTCTCCGCCCCCCACGTCAGTTCATTCCCCGCCGCATGGCCGTCGTGGGAATTGTAATAATCAAATTTTACCCAAGCATCGGAACGAAGCGTCTTCGCTATGCGAATCTCGTCGAGGATTCCGTCAAATGAATTTTCTCCATTATCAGTACGCGCTCCGATCATCAAGGGAATATCGGAAGTCATGTCCCCAACCGCCGTTGGGTCTGCCTTGTACGGTGCCGGAAACACCGCATTAACAATGACCTGTAGGCCGTCCGTTTCACTTCTATCGCAACGGATTGTCACAAAAAACCAAGTCCCGGTTGTTAGTGCCACATCCCAATCTACGCAGGTGGCAAAATCTACCGTATCCCCGATTTGCGTCCTGGCCGTTCCATCATCGCCGATGTAGATGCAATACATTGGTACGGTAGCCAATCCCTTTCTCATCACATAGTCATAAGGCCACGTCTCTTTATTTGCCCAAAACGATATAGTAAAATCGCTCGTTCCCATATTCAAGGAGGCGGAATTGTTTATACCGAAAAAGTGTCCGCTGGCAAGTTCAAAATCTTGACCCTTTGCGATTTTCCCCGTTACCTGCACGGGATATATCCCACCGTAGGAATCATTGTCATTTGACGTGGCATCCAAATAAGGATCAGAGGCTTCTTCTAAATGCCAGACGGCAGACCAGCCGTTTGCTGCAAGAAAGGTGTTTTCCGGACTTGAGGCATCGCTGGCTCCAGCCTTGCCGTAATAACAGCGGATAATGGTATTGGCGGCCCCCGCGACCGTCGGGACAAGAACGTAGAAATCCCCGTTCGCCTGCCCGCTGGTGACGGCAAACCCCGGCAACCGCTCGAAGGTTAAAACATTATCATTGGTTACATCGGCAAACTGGACATCGTATCCGGTCGAGAGGCACTCCCCGCCGATATCGGCATCGTTGATGATAGGGACATAGGCGGGAAAGTTGGATAGGTCGGCGTCTACGTTGGCGTGGCTTATCGTAATTTCTTTGTAGTACGAAAAACCGCTTAGTCCGGCCATGCTAATTCCTACCAGGAATAGGATTAAAAAGAATCTGCCGAGTCGCTTCATTCATCCCTTTTTCATTCGACGGTAAATACGATCTGCCAACCGGTGTTCCCCGCGGCACTGTTGGTGATCTGAACGCACCTCAGGCCCTGGTTTTGGCGGAGCAGAATACCCCGTTCATTGTTAGATGTAGATAGTCCATTGGGCACTAATTGAAGTCCGCCCATTGAGGCAATGATAATCGTTCCGGCGTTCGTTTCCTCTGAATGTAGTTGGTAATTCGACAAAATAATGCCCTCTGTGGCCCCGCCAGTAGGCTTAGACCGTGCGGTAATGTCGGCATCCAGGGCCGCTTGTGAAAGGTCGGGCAACCATGCGGTAAGCCCTGTCCCTCCAGTCCCAACTGCGGTAGTGCGCGCCAATTTCCAGGCAAAGGCCACACCCGTGACGGCCGTGACAATATCCGGGATTTGTCGAATAGATATAACCCTGACAAGTAATACGGCATCGGCGTTAAATAAATCCCAATGGATTGTGTTGGCGACCGCTACATGCACCTGGGAGGGAATGGTATAGACATAGGTATCCCTTGAGCCGATAATCACCCCGACGTTATCTGCTTGCATTATTACCTGGTGCTCTTTACCGCCGATTAAATGCGTGGCAACCGTCGCGCCGCTTCCCGGAGTGACTAAAATAGAATCATTGGCTAACGGCATATCTGCCTCCTATAAATGGCGATAAACTATTCAGCAAGAACCGCCTAACTCATCAGCTTGCGGTTAGGCTGCACGTGCAAGTTACATTCAGGGTGTCCCCGCTCTGAACGCCCCTGGGAGCCGCGAAATCGCCGACGCCAAGAAGCGTCCCCGTGCCGCCGCCCTTGGTGCTGTTGTCGGCCATGAACGCGCCGTAGACATCATCGGTTGCGTTGATGTTGAAAACGGCCTTGGACGCAGAATTGTCCACGCTGACCGTGGACGTTCCGGTGATTGCCCCCGGCGTCCAGGCCGGGCGGGTGGCGTTATTGTAAACCGTCAACTCCGCCCACGTCACGTGTGAGGCCATCGTGTCGGCGATGACCGGGGTGCCCGTATCCTTCAGGCCGACGTACCAGAGCGGAGCGGCCAGCCCCGTCTTGAGTGTGGCATCCAGATACTTTGCCGCCCCCGCCGTGACCACCATGTTGTCGAATTCCTCAGTCCAGACAACCTTGCCGTCACGGACGCACTCGATCTTGTAATGCTGCTTGATGCGGAGACATAGACCGATCCCCGCGTTCATCTCAAGCGCGGCCATACAGCCAACGGCTGGCTCACTTTTTGCGATTATATCCATTTTCTCTCTCCTTCTCAGTTATAGACTGTACTTTCGGCGGTTATGCTGATTGTATAATCGCCGATAAGCGAAGGTGTCGATCCGATATCGATCGTGATCTGAATCCCCTTTGTCTCACCCGCCCCCAAAGTCAGAGTTGGTGATGGAAACATTGTAATGGTGAACCCGGACGGTAACGTCGATGTAGAAAATACAATATCTCCGGCGAAGTTATTGACCGACGTGACCGTCGTAGTATAGGCAATCGTCCTTTCCAAAGGGGAATCAATATGCGCGGGCGCGACCTCCAGCGTAAAATCCACTGAGGGTTTGACCGATAATGTCACCGTCGCCGTCTTCCTGATCGCCGGTTTTGTCTGTGTCAGTAGATAGACCGCCCCGGCCAACAGGATCAGAATCCCGATGATGATAATGATTTTTTTCATGTGGCCTCCTGAGTGAAAATTTTATTCGCTAACACCGCGACTTTTGCCCGGTCTCGGTGACCGTTGCATCCGAGTTTCTTATAAATGTGCCTGAGGTGTGTACGGACAGTATCGATCGATGTGAACCGCGTCCGCGCGATCTCCTCGTTATTCATGCCCTTGCCGAGCAACCTGAATACTTCTTTCTCCGCCAGACTCATCGTCGTGTCGCCGTCTTCCCGATCCGGCATTCTCGGTATAGTGGTCTGATAATTACCCATCATCGCCCTGATTACCTTCTTCGAATGATAGACTCTCTTCCAGTAGTCGGCGATCCTGTGCTTGGCAATGGCATAGGCATAGGTTGAAAGTGCCGCCTCGCCCCGGTGCGCTGGCAGTGAACAGAGGAATGAAATCCGCACGTCCTGCATCACGTCATCAAAATCATCGTGAGGCACCCTGGCCCGGACAAGCGGAATAATCTTCACCGCCTGCTGCTCGATGATGGCCTCAATTTCCAGCCCCACATTATCTCCTTTTCGATTTTGTCTTCTTCATCGGTTGATCGGCTTGCGGCTCGGTTTCGGCGCGGGCTTGACCGAGAGCGTGACCACCTGCGATTTAAGGATCGGCGGCTTCGTCTCCAGGACGAGCTCCTTGTCCTCTTCGGCGGCCCCCTGCCCGAGAAAATTCTCAGCCAGTCCTTCGGGGACATCGTACTTTCGTCCAGCCTCGTATTCCCGGACTTCGAACCCGTCGGGACTGCCCTTCAAGGTCCTAAGCATGCGTATTTCCATACTTTCCTCCTGAGTAAAGGAGGAGAGGGAGGTTACTCCCTCCCCTCACCTATTCTGTTTCTACTTCAGTTGACCGGAGCGTGACGCGGGTTGCCCTTGACAATGATAGCCCCCGCAATCCCAGTTCCCGCGGTCGTGTCAACGCGGAGATACCTCTTCGTGCCTTTGTAGCCGAAGGTTGCGACTTGGTTGTCGGTGGCCTGCAGCAGCGTGGGCTCGGTCCCGATAAGATCGCTGTCGGGGACAGGGGCACCATCGGAAAGGTTGGCCACGTCGCCGTGCATGAGTTGGAACGGCATGTCGACCGTGAGGGCACCGCTATAGCAGATAATCAAGGCCCCCTCATAGCCTTGAAGGTCGACGATTGCGTCTCCGGTCTTTGCGCCCGCGCCCAGGGCCGCCGGGTAAATTGAAGGAAGAGCCTTGAGATCGTGGTAAAGGTCTTTCATTTCATTCTCCTTATGTCGCCGAGATTTTGAGCTTGTAGATCGCCTCAGCCTGGACGACCTGACCGCCCGTGCGCCTGAAGACCCAGAACCGGATCGCCCCGGATGCGGCCTGCGTGAACGGGTCGCGGAGCGTCACCATCCCGGTTCTGTCCACGATCGTATAAGCCTTCGCAAAGTCCCCGAAGGCCACGGGATAGGCATTGGCCGCGATCGACGGCATGTCGAGGGCCTCGACGATCCGCTGGCCGAGAATCCTCCATACCGGCTCATCGCCGAGCCTGCGCAGGAGATAATTCCCGGTCGTGGATTCTTTGAGCAGCGAGGCCGCCAGCATGGTCGCCCGGTTCATGACATAAACACTCCGCGGCAGATAGGCGGTCTTGGGCGCGAAATAGAGTTTGAAGAAACTGTCGCCGGTGATGAGGTTCGCGTCTCCGCTCACAACGTTGCCGACCGAAGCGTTGACCATGAAGCCCTCGGGTCGTTTAACGCCGTTTCCCGTCACGAAGTCGTAGCCCTCAAGCACCCCGAGCGCCTCACCGAAACTCCCGTTAAGCTCCGTCTCGAGGTCGAACTCAGCGTCTGCCAGGTTCCAACGGGTGATGTCGTCGAAGGCGTAATACTCGTGCGTCGGGATCTCTTCCATTCCAAAGACGAGTCCGGGGGTGACGACTCTCGTCTCGGTTTCTCCGGACCTTCCGCCCGTCGGGATGCCGGTGCGCTTTCTCTGCTTGTAGCTCTCCCTGCTCGTCGGCCTCACCGTCGCCAGTTCCCGGATCGGCGAGAATTCAACGACGGTCTTGAGGATGCCCGTGTCCATTTCGGGCGAAGTCAAGTAGCCTCCGGTCGTAAGGTCGCCCTCGATCAAGACCTTGGACTCGATTTTCTCGCCGGCCCTTAGCTTCTCGGAGGGCTTTCCCGTCTTCAGCCAGTCCATGTAGGCCTTGTGCTCCTCCGAGACGGTCTTTTCTCCTGAAGCGAAAGCGACGGCGCGCTTCTGGGCGATCTCGATCTCGTCGATCTTCCGGCAGGCCTGCTCGATTAGCGTCTTTTGCTCGGCCTGCTTTGTCTCCTGGGATTTGACCGAAGCATCGAGCGTCTTGGACTGATCGCGGATCGCCTGGATGGCGGCGTTGATCTCGTCCAGAACCTTCTGTTCTTTTTCTTCTAACAATTTTTCCTCCTTGTTTATTTCTTGAACTCGTCCGCGATCGTCCGCAGCGTGGAGTGGAACTCACCCGGCTCCAAAGACGGCTCGGCTTTCGGCTGAGTGGTATCTACCGGCTCAGTGAGAGTGAGTGTCTCGCCGCAGGACTTGCAGACAAACGTCAGTTCCTTGGGTTTTGTGGCAGCCTCGAAGCTGCCCTTGTGGTCTTTGCAGTGGGCCCGGGCCTCCGCCTCGGTCCAGGTCTCCTTCGGATAGCGGTAGGCCTGGTCCTCGGAACCGCCGCCCTTGAGGAAGCCGTAGAGGACCCGGTATTTCTTCCCGTTGTGGGTTCTGTCCTCGCCCGGCCGGATCCGGATAAACTTGCCGGGATCCGCGAGCCGGCAGGCGTGCTCGTTCGGGTAGGGCTTCGTCTCCGCCTCCTCCCCCCCCTCTTTAATCGCCCCGATCAGCGCCTCCTCGTTCATCGGCCAGAGCGTGATCGACCCCTCGTTGAGCTTCACCTCCTTGAGGCGCCGGATGGTGATCCCCTCGATCGTGTCGTAGAGGAATTTGACAGTCTTGTAGCCCATCGACAGGCCGAGCTTTATCCCTTCGGCCATGAGCTTCTTGGCGGTCTTATACGACTTGAGTCCGCCGTCGAGGTCGAGAAAAAAGCCCCCATCGATGAGGAGTCCTTTCTCGTCCTCCTTCCCCGTGAAAGAGCCGGCGATCGCTTCCGGCGTCCCCTGGTGCGCCCAGAGAAACGCGAACTTCTTGTTGTCCCGCAGCGTCTTCTTGAATGCGCCGGGATCCACGACGTCCCCGCCGGCGTCGACGTTGCCGAAGGTCGAGAGGTAGCCGGAGAACCGGCCCTCCTCGGTCAGCTCCTTGATCTCGAACTCGAAGGTTTTCTTTTCCATGTTCATCTCCTCGTCTCATAGGCGAGAGAACATCCGCACTGAGGATGCAATAATGGGGCATCCACACCGGCGGAAAACTGCTCCTCAAGGCGGACCGCCTCGCCATCGAGTGCCTCGCAATCCGGGCATACCCGTCCCGATTGGCCGGTTGTGACCCAGATTTTCCAGACTTCCCCGACAATCCAGCCGTCCTCCCTGGCCTGGAAGATGGCTTCCAGCTGGCCGCGATTGTAAGCATTGCCCAGTTCCGTCCGGGCGATGTTCTCCGCCCGGACCTTATGCAAAAAGGTCGCGTATTTCTCGACCTGACGGCCGATAACGTCCTTTGCCAAGCCCTCCGCGACGAGACCCCGCTCCAGCCTGAGCACGGCCTGGGCGTATCGATCGGTGAGGCCGATAAAATGCCGAAGCCGCTTGGCGAGCTCGTAGGGCGTCAAAGCCTCGGTCACGATGTATTGCAGGAGCGCGACCTTGGCCGCCAAAACCTGGATTTCAACGAGCCGCGTGATGAGTTTTCCGCCGTACTCCTCGACGTATTTCAACACTCTCTCTCGCGTCGCCCCGAAGACGAATTCCTTTCTCGGAAGACTGTTGACCCGTCTGGCCGTCGCCTCGCCGACCTCGGATAAGACATTCATCTGAGCTCGCCTGAAATCGCCGCGAACGAACTCGCCGATGGCCCGCTCGAATTCTCGCTTCCATTCGACGGGGACGTCCCCGACCCGGATCGCCCGCTTCGCCTCCTCGACCGTGATGAACTCCGCCATGGCCCGCCAGTGGGCCCGGAGAGGACGGGAGACCCTCCCGCCGTTCCGCGTGATATAGGCGGCCAGCCGCGCCGTATTCGAGGCATCGATGATGGTCACGCGGTCGGCCTTCGCGAAGTCCAGCGCGGACGAGATGGCCTGGAGCTCTTCGATCACTCCTCTTCTCCTCCGCTGATGGCGCCGAGCGGCAAGACTGTCGCCTGGACCGTGGGCGTATCCATCCCCGGCTCCTCGGACCGGCCGTATCCCATGACCTCGAGCGCCTGGTTCCGCACCAGGATCCCGCGGTCGACGGCCCTTCCCGCCCTCTCCCAGAGCGCGTCCGTGTCCGCGGCCAGGGCGTCGATGTCCGAGGCATCATAGCCGAAGAACATATCCCCGGTGTCCTCGAACATCGGGACCAGCCAGCTGTTGAGCTCGTCCCGGAGCCCGTCGAGGTGCGGCAGCGTCGCCTCCTGGTAGAGCGCCTTTCTCGCCTCCTTCTGGTTCGAGTAGGTCTTGTTCTCCGAGTCACCCAGGAGCTCCGGCGGGACCTGGTAGACTGAGCAGACCTTCCGGATGATGATCTTCTCGGAGCCCGCGAGCTCGAGCTCCTTCGGCGCGTAGGACATGAGCTTCAGGTCCCCCGGCCGGACCGCCCCGATCCCCGTCTCTATGATGAGCAGGCCGCCGGCGTTCTCGGATCCCCTGAATTCCTGCTTCCATTGCTTCTTGATCTCGTCGCGCTGCTCCTCCGTGAGGGCTCCCGGGACGAAGGCCACGGCCCCGGGCCGGGCGTCGTTCTGGAGAAGCCTGAGCGACCACTCCGTCGCGAAGCGGGAGATGTCGACCTGGCTGGCGATCGTCGCGATCGGCGAGAGGCCGTAGGGGCCGTCGGCCGGGTCGAACATCTTGCTGTGGAGGACCTCCTCGAGCGGGATTGTCTCCCAGTGCCCGCCCCTGAGGTGCTCGTAGGCCGTCGGCTCGCCGAGCGAGTTCTGCTTTATCCGGACCTTCTGCGAGGCCAGAATCTCGAGCTCCCCATAGCGGCGGAATGAGCCGATGTACCGCCTCATGTAGCGGTTGCCGGAGATGAGGTAGAACCCGAGCGCGCGCTCCAGGAACTTCGGCCAGGAGGGGCAGGCCTTCGACGGCCGGCGCATGATGTCGACGAGGGTGTGGGCCTCGATTTCGCGGGTCTCCTTCCCGACGCGCTCGTAGAGATACCAGGGGATCCCCTTCGCGGCGAGGTTGATCTTGTCGACGCAGGAGCGGACGACCTCGCTGACCTTGTAGGCCTCGACATAGTCCCTGATCCGGGCCGGCGAGACAGAGGGAAGACCGAGATAATAGGCGCCCTCCGAGTATTGAACGAGGTCGGACTTCTTCTCCCTCTTCCCCCCGAGCTCGAACTCCACCTTGAATCTCATCTTAGACTCCAGGCATGCACTTGCCGTTGGTTTTGCAAAGACCAGTTGGCGAGTGCCAGCGCCATCACACAGTCGTCGTGATAGCGTTCCGGGGCCGAATAGCTGATGAGGCCTGAGCTTGTGATCTCATATTCGAAAACGTTGAGCTCGTTGATAAGCGCAGGGTCGTCGAATATCTTGATCTTGCCGAGCTCGAAAGACATCATCAGCGACTGGACGAGTTGCTTCTTCGATTCGTTTGAGAACTTATAGCCTTCGACGTTTAGGCCCATTTTTCTCAGGCCCTCGAAAATCGGATCGCCGACGCCGGTGGAGTCGACAAGGAGACGAGCCTTGTATTTTTTTACGGACTCCGCTATCCGGACTTCCTGAATCGCCCAGTCCACGATATTGAACCGATCCATGAAGACCTGGCGACCGTCCTGATCGAGAATGATGAGCACGGTGAAGTCTTTAAGGCGCGCAAGGTCGAGTCCGGCATAATAAGTCTTTCCCGGTTGAGGTACCTCAGCCTGCGCATCTTTGCAGTTTTCCACGTTTCGGAAGACGGTGGATGAATCCTCCAGGAACCCCGCGTAAATCTCCTGTTCCTGGATCGAGGGCGGAATTTCGTCGACTAAATTCTGGAGTTCTTTTTTGTCGAGATACGGATTATCGAATGAGGAAAACCGAAACTCCTTCCAGCCAGGCATCTCCGAGGCTTTGACATAGAGCTCGTGAAAAAGCCCCTTCCCTTTGGGCGTGCCGCCGATGTAAATGTCGGGGTTGAAATCCAGCGTCATCGGCTGGACCGTGTTGTGCCAGAGATACTCGTCCCGGAGGATGATCCCGGCCTCATTGAGCATGATGAACTTGTAGGCGAAACCTTCGATGAGCTCAGGCCGATCCGCGCTTCTGATGTCGAGCTTGTGACCCAGGATGGTCAATTCTTTCTTCTGCTGCCGCCACTGCCAGTGTTGAGGTGGGAGATGTTTAAGGACCGGATAGAAATATCTTTCAACGTAGCGGTCGATGTTCGAGTTCACGGTGTCGACCCAGAGGCCCGGTGAGATTCCGTCAAAAAGATATTCGATGGTGCGGTTGGCGAAACCCTTGGTCAGGCCCCAGCGGCGGCCTTTCGCGATCACTTTTTTCTTGGCCGGGAAGTCGAAGATCTTCTGCTGGCCGGAATGATAATAGATCGGAACCGTTATCTGTGAGGCGGCCTGAGTCTGAATCATTCTTTGGGCCTCTCGTCGCTGAGGATTTTCCTGACGATCACGGACACATCGCCGCTCAGGTCGACTTTGTCCGCGAACATGCCCCCGTGTTTCCCGAGAAGCTCCAATGCCTTTAACTTGTCGTGGAGCTCGAACCGGACCTTATCGAAGACCGTGACCTTGTGCCCGTCGGCGTCCTCTTTGATGACCCGATCTTCCTTGATTGCCTTGAGCGCCCGGCTTGTCTCTCCGGGCATCTCCCCAAAACCTTTGGCCCGGATCGCTCCGGTATCGGGATCGATGTCAAGATGGTGCGCGAGATCCGAATACGCGATAATGGCCAATTCCTTGAGGATTCGCTCCTGGGAAATGTCATAGCGTGCGGCTGCTTTATCCATGCCCTTTTGTATAGCTTTTTTTATCTTAGGATTTTTTAGGAGATCATGACCCTGGATACCTGCCGTCCTCCTGCTGTAGCCCGCGCGGATAGCGGCCTGCGTAGCGTTCAGGTCCAGGAGGTATTCCCGGACGAATTTCCGCTGCTTGGCGTTGAGGCTCACTTCTTCCCGCCTATCCATTTTTTGAATCGAAGCCATCGCCCCCTTAAGGTTCTCGCCATGAAAGTCTCGTAGAAAAGCTCCTGAGCTTCTTTCACCTGCGTGATGTCTTTTCCGAGTTGGACAATATTTTTGTTTGTGTTGTTGACGAGCATAAACAGCGCAGTTTCAGTTTTGGCCACGAGGTCCCGATTCATCCCGACACGCAAGCCTTTGCCCATTTATTTCACCACCGCCCGCTTGATTTCTTTGATGTCCTCTTTGATCTCGTGGATGTCCTCTTCAAGTCCATTTTGCTTCGTCTTGAGGACGGCAATCGTTTCGCCTCGCTCCTGGCATATTTTTGCCTCGCCGGGCTTCGGGCCTGGATTATTTACCGTATTCTTTTTGTGACTATTTTTTTCTTTAACGATCACGAGCCATGTTCCCATGTTGGCAATTATCGCCATTCCCACCGCTGTCCAGGTCACAGGTTCCGCCATGTCAATCTCCCTTGCGCTTCAGTTCCAATCGGAGCTTCTCAACTTCCTCCTTGAGCTCGTGGACCCAGAGGAGAAAGGCGTCATTGACCACCGTGCCGGCGGCCAGGATCTGGCCTTTTTCATCCAGGGCGCGGCCATCCGCGGCGACAAAGCCGACTGGGTTCGCTCGAACTTCGGGGCCCGGGTTCAAGACGTCATAGCTCGGATATAGGCTCGGGTTGTATCTGCCGGCGCAGGCGTCAGTCGAAAAGAGCAGCGCGCAGAGCAGAAAAATCCCGACGCTCGCTCGCAGCCACGAGCTTTTCCCGTTTCTTTTCATCTTTCTCCGCCTTGATATATTCATCGATTTTTCCCCAGGCCTCTCCGATCTTCCCGGACAGCTTTTCGATCATGCCGAGAAGGGAGATTATCTCCGCGATGCTCGCCATTCTCATACCTCAAAAAATGGATCGACAATGAGATAATTGTCCCCGCGATAGCCGAGGGGCCTCTGCTTCACGTAAGCGTTTTGCCTGATCGCGTCCGCGACCGTGAGGGTCTTTGACCCGCCACCCGAGGCGCCGACCGTGTGGAGGTCGTCGACCATCATTTCGACGTGGACGACCTTCTCGCCGCTCAACCAGAAAACCAAGCAGCCCGCGTATCCCTGCGCGACCGCCCCGTCCTTAAATCTCTCGTAGAGCCCGGCGGCGGAGAAGTCGGACTTGTGGGGAGTAAGACCGACGGCCTGGAGGACCTCGTTGATTATGCCGCTGCAATCGAATCCGGCGAGCGGATCGTCGCCGCCCCATAGATAGGGCAGGCCGATAAAGCGCTTGAGATAGTCCACCGCCGTCGCCCGCAGAAAGGTCGCCTTCAAGACGTTTGCCATCCTGCGAGAATTATAAGGGGCGGGTTTTTGAGGGTTTTCTAACTTGGCCACAAGCTGTGACCACCCTCTACCCGAGAGGTCGTGCCGCTAAACGGGGAAAGATTTCCTATTGACAGGGTTTGGAATTTTTATAATTTCGAAGCCGGGGGTGCCCGATTTCTTAAGCCAAATCTCTTTCTGACAAAATGCTGGAAGAACGATCCCGACAAGGGTTTCCTTATCGGTTTTCGTGGCCGTATCCAGGCAGATTTTTATTTTCAAAAATTCGAATTCCCGTGATGCTTCGATGTCGAAAGGCCCGTCCGAAAAGATTTGAACATGATAGCCGCAGCTTGAGAGCAACACCTTCGCGCGGCGGCGGGCTTTGTAGAAGCGGTTGCGGGTCTCGGTCATTTCCTTATCGCTTCTTCGGCCATCTTCCTGGATTCCCGAACTTGATCTTGCTCTCTTCCTTCGCCTGCGGAATGCGGCGCCTTCTATACGGCCGCTTTTCGCGGTCTGCCATATCGCCGCCGGCCTGCCGGCGCCACTCCTTCCGGAGCTCGTTGAGAAGCTCGACGGCCGTCGCGAAGTCGCCCGGATAGAACCGCTGCCGCGAGAAAAACTCCGAGGCCTCGACGATCCGAATTATGCAGGATTGGTCGAGTACGCCGAAAAGCGACTCGCTCATCTTCAGCCGGAGCTTGCGGAAAAAATTCTCCCGGTCGAGGACCTCGCCGAAGAAATCCGAGGCGGCGCGATCCGCTTCGGGCTGCTTGACTTCGGCGCGCTCTTTGAACAGGGCTTTTATGAGCCGGCTCCAGGTCAGATCGCGCGGCTTGACCTTGCCAGATTCGATCTTGTAGATAGTAACGTTGTTTATCCCGCTCCGCCGGGCGAGCTCCACCTGAGTCAGCCCGGCCCGGACTCTCAGCTCGCGCAAGTTTTCGATCATTCTCTTTTGACGGCTTCCTTCAGCGCCTTATTCTCCGCCTCAAGCCTCATCCGCTCGTAATCATCATCTGCCCGGCCCCCGATTGCCAGGGCACAGATCATCATGACGCCGAGGACGAAGCCGACAAACAGAGCGACGAAAATCCACCGGTAGGGGATCATGTGATCTCCTTATTTGGCCTGGAAAAGCGCCGGCCGCCGGTCTCCTGAGCCGATCATCACCTTGGATGCGAACCGGCGGCGGCACGCAGACATTAGCCGGGCCGCCGTCTTTTCGACCGGCGCCTTCCTTCGCCATTGTCAGGTCGTCTTCTTTTGCGGAAAAAGATAGATTCCGTTTGCGGCCAGGGCGACAACCGCCGTGAAGATCACGAATTTCAGCGGATCAAATCCTCCGCCTGCGGTGAATAAATAATAAAGCGTCGCCGCCGCCGACATGATGATCGAGACGATCCGCGTTCCCCATCCGGCAGTCTTAAAGACGCGTTTGATAATCTCGACCAAAGCGAGAACGGAAAAGCCGCCAACCCCGGCGAGAAAGATGATCTCTGCTTTGGAGACATCGATTTCTACGTCGGTTGTCTGCGCAAAAGACAACGAGAAAAAAGCGCAGAGCATGATTAGAAAGAAAGCAAAGCGTTTCATGAACGCACCTCCTCGATTTTAATTAACGCCCTAAAATCCCGATATCGGAGCATCACGACATCAAGGCCGTGGCTCTTCCCCAATTCATGTAAAATGACGACGGCGGCGTCACCCCTCGCATTCGACTCCGCCTGCGCCATACATTTGATGATGAACGCAGGAAGCGTCTGGCGCTCCTTTGTCTCGATTGCAAACCCGTGAGCCATAACGTCCTCATGTCCGAGAATCCCGACGCGCCGACCGCCCAGATCATGCGCCACATGGCGCTCAAGGTCTTTCCCGCGGCGGCGGTTACGGTTGCTCATCTAATCCTTTTCGCTCAGCCTCAAGCTCGCCATGCCCTCCGGCTCGGCCTGCTCGAACTCCCGCGTCCGGTCATCCCATCGTGTCTGCCGGCGGCTCATGTGTTCGTCGATGATGATTGAAAGAACGGCCATCAGCGCGACGGCAAGCACAAGATAGACAATGAAAGAAAAGATGCGGAGTTTCATTTTTCCTCCTTCACCCTCACCCCGGCTGCACAGAGATTTTCTTCTGCATAAACAGGCTCATAAAAATATATGGGCTTCTCCTTCTCGGCAGCATATCGTATTTCGCTTTTAGTAGAATCGCCGATATAACCGCCTACATTGATAACCAAAATCTCATCAGCTAAATCTATTTTCCGCTTGTGAACTTCATCGACTATCTCTCGGACACCTTCTTCATCAGCCATGTGGGATTTTGGTTTTCCATCAAAATAAGAATCCGGGAGGGCATGCCAACCGAGGGCAATCATCCCCTGCTTTGCAATTTCCCAAGATTCAATAAGCATTATGTCGGTGAAGCGCGTAGAACCGCAAAGGCAAATTATCCTTGCCTCCACCTCCGGCCCGTGGGCGATGAGATTTTCATAATAATCCATTATTTGTTTTTCTCGTTCTGTTCTATCGTGTTCATGCGGAATGGGAAAACTTTGTGGGAACCCACAAGAACACAACGGTATTTTCTTTTGCATTACTTCACTCATCGGCTTCCTCCTTCCCAAAATCGCGGATGTCCCCAAGTAATTCCCTGGTAGTTGCTGGATGATTATGCGAACTGCACAAAAGGGCCTCCGCTCTCCGTTGCCACTCCCCCACGGCGATGATGAGGGCGCGGATGGCTTGACAAGTCGGGCAGTCCTTAATCGAATGGCCGATCTCAATATGCTCATTCAGATGAACCAGCATTTCCTGCATCACTTTGTCAGGCATCGTAACCTCCAATACCGCCGCCGCCTAAACTTAGGCTCAGGGGGCTCTTTGCACCGGCACAGTTCGCCGCATTCTTGGCAGATGTATTCGTCCAGCGCCTCGTCATACTCTACCCGCGCCCGGCAGCACTTCGAGACGGTTTCGCTCATTTCGTCTCCTTCAAGATTTCATCAGGGACTTTCCCGGTAAGGTTAACGCCACATTTTAAGATGCTGTCAACGATCTCGCTTTTTTTCAGGCCGTCAAGCTTCTCGACCGTGCGCTTGTATTTCTTCTCGATGTAGCTTTTGAAAAGAGGGTCCTTTTGGAGATTAAATTTCTTGATAAAGGCAATGCATTCGGCTCGAGTTTTTTTAGCCAGGTATTCCTCGCTGACAGCCCACTCCTTTGCGAGGTCGATCCCGAGGAACTTGGCCACGGTGAACCGGTTCGTCGTCCCGAAGCCGCTGTATTCCCCGACATGCTGGCCCTCCATGATGATTGTCCTGACCGCCTCGGGAATGAGTTGATCGATCTTTGGGTATGGAAGCACCAGGATCTGCGAGAAGAATTTCGGTTTTTCATACCAGGCGTCGCTCCGTTCCTTGATGCCGATCAACTTGCGTACCGCATCCGCTGCCGCCGAGTTTCCGTGGAGTGACACCAGGAGGAGGAGTCTCATCATTTCCTGGGATGCCGGACTAAAACCCGCCAAGATCTCCGGAATCCGCTTCTCGAAAAAGACATCCCGGAAATACTCCCCGTGCCAGGACACGAGCGGCTCGCCCGGCTTCCGCTCCGTTCCCTTCTTCGACCGCTCCTCACCTCGCGCCTTCGCGACCCGGGACCGGAGGCAGGCCTTATTGAAGCACTCCTGCTCGTCACCTTGGACGGGCTGCCCGTCGTCCTGGATGATCGTCAGGAAATGCGGGCAGGCCTTGCATTTCTCGTCGGGCGTGAAGGAGTAGCGGACCGTCTCATGGTCGTTGTAGCCGACCTTATCGCGGAACCTAAAGCCGGCCGTCCCGTATTTCTTCCCGGGCGGGCTCTCTTTCCAGTGCGCGAGGAGCCAGTCATTCTGCTTCTTCTTGAAGCAGGCGGGATCGAGGCAGCGCGATTTCTGCGCATCGTCGATCCCGAAGAGGTCCAGCTGGACCATCGAGTTCTTAGGACAGGCCTGGCAGCCCTCCGGAGTGATCGGAAAGTAGGCCAGCTTGAGCTCGGGCGCGTCGGCGTCGATCCGGCGCTTGAGCTCCTCGACCGTCATCTGACCGTCCCATCGGTCGACCGCAACAGCCAGCCGGGAGAACTCCTTGAGCCGCGCAGGCGAGTCCTTGACCCGGAGGAGCTGCTCGAGGTGCCCGTAGCGGATCCGTCCCTTCCTCCAGGCCTCGAGGGCGCCGGCCGGGAGGTCCAGGACCGCCATCCGCCGGCGGATATAACGCGGCGAGATCCCGGTCTTCTGGGCGAGCTCCGGGATCCCGTCCTTGCCGTGCTTCCCGACGTAGAGGCGGAAACTCTCGGCCTCCTCGAACTCCGTCAGGTCCTCACGCTGCAGGTTTTCGATCAGCATGAAGTCGAATGCTTCCTCGTCGGTAAGCTCCCGGACGATCGCCGGGATCGTCCGGAGCCCGGCCACCTCCGAGGCGCGGTGCCGCCTCTCACCGGCGACGACCTCGTAGCTTTTCCCGTCGCCCTTCTTCGGCCGGACGATGATCGGCTCGATGACGCCCTTCTCCTTGATCGACGCCACGAGCTCGTCGAACCTCGGCCCGGTGAACCGCTTCCTCGGGTTCCTCGGATTCCCCGAGAGCTCCCCGAGCGGGATCTCCAGAAAATTTCTCTCTGTCATTTAGTTCCTCCCAAAATTCTCGATTTCGATCCGCTTCTTTATCTCCGGGAAAGCCTCCGCTTTGGGGCAGAGCTTCCCAATGTCTATTCCGAGCTTCTTAATTTTCCAGTGAAGCCACCGATGGTAGTCATTCGTGCAGATTAAAAGGTTGCAGCTTCGGTTGTCTGATATGTCGCCGTTTATATGATGGACGTGCTCTGTCCTTTTGAGCGGCCTTCCCAGAACTTTCTCAGCGATTATTCTATGCTCGGCCACATGGTTATCAACGGCACGAGGATGGTCCGGCCTATAGATATGTTTGTATCCGCACCTAAGCATTATTCCGCCCTTCCAATGCCAATTTTTTGGCCCTTTATGAAGTTCGCTTAACTGAGGCGCAATAGCTTTCATCGTCTTACTGATTCGCTCTCGAAACTCTTTGGATGTCCGGAGGCAGCCGCAGCTTTGAGAGACTCCCGATTTCAGGACATCGCCACGGACAAAAACCAGATTGCCGCAATCGCACTGACATTCCCAAATGGCATGACCTCCATTGTCATTCCATAAAATTTTGGATAGCGCCCTGAGTTTTCCGAATCGCCGGCCAGTTAAATCCTCAGCTTTTCTTCCCATTTTTCCTCCTCATGGTCCCGGCGACATCTCCTTGAGCCTTTTGATCCCCTTGCTGACGACATCGATGAAAACAAGGAAGGCTACCTCGATCTCCTTGAGCCTCTCGGCGTCTTCCCTGGACAGAAAAACAAAATCCCGCGGCCGGTAGAAGTGGGCCTTGTAGATCTCGCAGCCGAAGAGAACGCCGATTTTTTTCATCGCTCCCGATCCCTCCCTGGCTTGCCTTCTTCCAGCAATTTGAAATGATTGTCTTTGAGTGAGGCATAAAATGTTCTTCGGCCATCCCAAACGTAGGGTAAAAAAACCTGCATGAATTCGGCCTGCTGCATTTTGATCATCGCCATCTGCACTTCTACCCAATCCTGGACGAGCTTCCAGGCTGTGCGCTCCGCTTGATCGCGCAGACGTTTCACTGTTTCCGCGCGAGGTCTTTTCATAGCCGATTTAAGCACCTGGTAAACTGCTTCCACATTCGCCGGCAGCCGGATGGCGATGAGTCTCTTTTCTGGAGATGGAATCGAGAAAGAAATGTTGTCTACTTTGCCTTCTGAATAATCCTTCATGATCCCCACCGCGCCGCCGGTAATCAACGCCATCTCAATTCTGAGGATAGTTTTTTCCACCGGGATGCCTGAGGTGTAGTTTTTTATGGGCATGATTTCTTCCTAAAAAGGAACGATATCTTCCTCCTCCTCCTCGTCCTCGCCCGGTTCGCGCGGCCTCACGAGCCCGGCCACGGTTTTCATCAGCGTCCCTCGCCACTCAGTCTCGCCGAATTTCGGCGCCGGCTCAGGTCGTCCGGCCCGGCGCGCGTCCAGCGCCTCGATCTGCGCCCGCTTCTCGGCCATCCAGCGGTCGTGCTCCTCCTGGGTGTCCTCCCAGAAGCCCAGGGGATTCCACTCGTGGAGTCCACGCACGGGCAGCTCCGCCGGTGGAAGCCGTTTCGCGAGCTTTTCAATCTCGGCTTTTCGTTTCTGCTGCTTCCATGAGGTCGGCACCTTCCATGCCGCCGCCTTCTCAAGCCCTCTCCGACAGCGGCAGGGCCTGGCGGTCAAGCCATCTTCGATGAGCACCATCCCTGTGTTATCGCAGGCCTCGCAATAGGCGTTACCTTCGTCGGGGCGCTCTTCCGATTTCGCCGACTCCATCTTTTCGATTGCCGTCCAAAACTCCGGCACGAGCGGGAACGACTTGATTTCATGCTCGTCGATCAGTGTTGTTATCGCGGCATCCAATGTCTTCTCGTCGAAATTTCCGAACCTTCGGTAGTATTCCTTGAGCACAGATGCCTCGATCTTCACACCCAGGTAACTCTCCAACCTGAACATCACTTCCCCGAACCTGTACTCATTCATCCCACTTTCCTTCTTTCTTCATCCGCGCGGCATAATCTCCGAACGATTCCTTCTTCTCCCCTTTCTGTAGGTAATTCCCCTCTTTCACCTTCTGCCAGTTCGACGGACAGACCAGCCAATCGAACATCACCAGGAACGGCTCCCTTCCCTTCGACGCGATCTGTCCCAGTAAAAACGGCGAGTCGGCGATGATCTGAAGCACCTTCTCAAAGTCGAAGCCTTTCTCGCTTATTCTGGCTACCAGGTTCCGGTAGCGCAGGCTCTTCGGTGAAATCCCCTCGATTTTCCGTAGCTTATTCTTCTCCGCAAAGCTGTTCCAGAGCGCGGCCACCTCCGACACACACGCCTTGATCTCCTCTTCTTCCTTGATCTCTTCAGAAGCAGATGCAGAAGCAGATGCAGAAGCAGATGCAGAAGCAGATAAAGTCCGGACTGCGTCCGACTCTGTCCGGACATTCTTTATTTTTTGCCTATAAAGTCTTTTTCTTTCAGCCTCAGCACCCTTCAAAGAAATATCCCGATATATGGCGTAGTTGATGATTTCATACCCTCCATCGACGCGCCGGATACGCCGGCCATCATCGGTGAGTGAACGCGAATGTTCATCCGGACTCTCCAGGCGTGCCAGAGCCGCCTCAACTCGGGATAACGGCAAATGGCAGATGGATGATAGATAGACCGCCGACACATAGGCGATGCCGTTAGCGCGGCAAGCGGCAAGCATAGTGATCCAGACCTTGAACGTGACAGCTGACTCAGCCATGATTGAGGATTGAAGTATCCGTTCGTCTAACTTAGTAAATCCCATGTTCATCCTTCATAAAGGCGGGGCGAGGACGGAGACATGTGATTACATCTATCCGTCCCTTTGCCGTGGACGCCCGGCCTTTATCGCTCATACTCTTGTCTCCCGCTTCCCCCGGTTTGCAACTTCGGCGATCCGCGTTCGGAGATCGGTCAAGTCCTTCTCGTCCCCGCAATTGAGACAGAC
>CAZIDN010000041.1:2279-31073 GCA_964537875.1 uncultured Eubacteriales bacterium | reverse complement strand
ATCGTTCGATCGTCTCTTGATCGGCAGCAATTTCGGGCTTCAAGAGCTTCAAGGCTACCTTTTCTTTGATCTCTATATCAAAGACCTTGTAGACTCTGCCCATTCCTCCTTTGCCCAGCTCTTCGATGACCTGGTAGCGGCCGGCAAAGGTGGAGCCCGTCGTCAGTTCTTTAATCGGAGTTTTTAGGGTTTCTGTTTGAGGGATCAGGATTTCTGTCGAAGAGGGTTGGATCTGGGTCCCGCACTTGCTGCAGAAACCACTATCTGAGGGATTGTCAAAATGACACTTGGGACATTTCATGTTCCTTCCCTCGCCTTTGTGGGATGAGTTTAGAATAATAATTTAGGAGAAAAGAGTCAAATCAGATCGATATATAGTTCAGTTTGGCATCGCCTATCATAGAGGGGTTATCTCAGTCCCGCCAGACTCTTCCTGGCATCCTCAACCTCGGGGAGGCCGGGGTCGGCATCCTTCCGGAGGTCAAGGAATTTAAACCAGCCAAATCCAAAAAACCCCGGGATTTGATTATTTTTTTGTAATCTCCAGGAAGATTTCTCTTCTCCAATCATCGAAAAAAGCTGATAAGGCTTCTATCGAACACGCCTTGACGAGAAGGAGCATTTCTGGAGAATCCACAGAAAATTCGTGGACGCGTTCAAAGGCTGTGGCCAGCCAATAAAGATCGAACCCGGGGTCTTTCTTTTGAGCCATACGGATAACGTCTTTTTTTTCAAATTTCTCTTTAATCAGAAAAAAGACATCGACAAAATCTCTCAATGTCGCCCGGCCAAAAAGGGCAAGAACTTTATTGGCGGCTATATCCCTGAGGCTGTCAATTTTTAATCCGGGGAATTCTCCGGCCGAGATGACCGGATCGAGCCTGTAGGGGGAATCGAGAGCAAGGTGAATAATTGTGGATTCGGAGTTTACGCTCACGGCCAATTCAACAAATGAACGGAATCCCCGCTTTCGCTCAACATTGAATCCACCTTTTTTGAGGACTTCTTCAATTTTTAGGCTGAAAGGCTGGATGAGCTCTTCTTCGGGGGTAAAAAAATCCAGGTCGTCGCTCTTACGATGACCGAGGTAGAACCTGGAAAGAGCGGTTCCCCCGGTCAGATAGAAGGCAGCAAGTTCAGGGATATCTTTAAGATGAGTGAAGATTTTCTTTTGGATGTCTGTCAGCACTTCCAAGTCCATCCTCCCAAAATTTCCTGACTTCCTTTGGCAAATATTTCTTAATCCGTCCGAACGATGCAAGAAAAGAATCAGCCGAAAGAACTCTCAGCATTTCCCTGACGTCCTCAGCTCTTCCTCGAGAAAGAACCTGCTGGACGTACATATCCACATGGCCTGGACTATCAAGGTCAAACTCCTGTCCGTCCTTGAGATACCAAAACAGGCGCTTTTTGGCAGCTATTTTCATTTTTTCATTATATCATAATTCCCGCGGTCCCCTTTGAGATAATAAACGATCGCAAATCAGGGAATCACCTCAAAGGGAAGACAAACGTTTCTTCGCGTCCTCGAATTCGGGGAGGCCGGGGTCGGCGTCCTTCCAGAGGTCGAGGAATTTTGTGTAGTTCTCTATGGCCTTCTCTTTCTGCCCCTTGTGTTCATAGATCTTCCCCAGCATGTAGAAACTCTTAGCAAATATGTCCCCATATAAGAACCTTCCGGGTGTCAGCGAAGTTATGTTCTCATATGTTTCTCGAGCTTTATCCAAATCCCCGGATTTGTAATAGGCTAAAACCAGGGAGTCGATAAAGGACGCATCTTTCTCCAGAGGGCCGTACGGAAGCGATTCGACGGCATTCCTGAGAAATTCAATCGCCTTAGGATAATTTTTTCTCTCGAGTTCGATCATTCCCGCAAGATGCTTGTAAAACCTTATTTTTTTCTTGTTGATCCCTGATTGGATCATCTGCTTGAGTTCCTCGGCCGTTTTCTGGGCTTCCTCTATAGACCCTTTTCTCAGATTCGAAATCCCCTTCATATATAAGGAATTTAAATTTGTTCTTGCGGCAGACTTCAAAATACTGGATAGACTTATCCCATTCTTCAAGATTTGAATAAATAAGTCCCAATGTGTAGTTTGCCCCGGAATCATCAGGATAAAGCTCGAGAACTCTGTTGCAGGCTTCGATAGCTTTGTTCCAGTCTTTTTCCGGCGCATTACAGAAGTTGATATCCCCTTGGATGAAATATCGCTCTCTGTCTGTCAGGCGATCGCTCAATTCCACCGCCTTTTTTTTGTAGAACTTGCCTTTAGCTGTATCTCCCACGCCCTGATAAGCAGAGCCCAAAGCCCTGTAGGCCATGGCAAAGTCAGGGTCAAGGGCTATGGCTTTCTCAAGGAGGGGAATGCACTTTCGGTATTCTATGTTGTAATGGTATTTCCTGCTTTCAACATAGTATTTGTACGCCTCAGGCGAGGAGGTCGTGATCTTCTGCACCTCCTTTTCCAGGTCGGTGGCCAACTTTTCGGACGACAGCTGAAAATTGGCCTTGACCTTCCTGATGAGCTCATCAACCATCGGGAAAAAGCTCCGCTCTCCCGTCCCTTCGGCATTCTCCGAACCCAGAATCTCTCCTGTATCTGCCTTCTGAAGGGCGATGTTGATCCGGAAATTATCTCCCGCCCTGGTGTAATACCCCTGCAGGATATGTGTGGCGCCGCCGTCCGAGGCCACCTTTTTCAGATCCTCCGAAGCATAGCTTCTTGCGTCCAGAAGGTTCAATCTCTTGAGAAGGCTGAATATTTGGTCGGAGCTGAGGACATTGATGTATTTGGATTGAGATAGGGCTGAAATCAGCAGGTCAGAAAGGCCAGATCGCCAGACATCCAGCTTTTCGTCCCCGGTGTTGTTCTTGAAATAGAGGACAGCAAGGGTGGGCTTGCCGGATGCAGGAAGGACCGCTTTCTTGGATGGAATGATACGCCAGAGGATTGCGCCGATGATAATGAGAGCGACAAAAATAAGGGCCGGGACGAAGAGCTTTCTTAGGGTGAATTTGACGGTGATTTCCCGCGAAGTGAGGGTTTTTCTCTCTGGCACCACTCGCTCTGTTGTGGGAATGCCCTTTTCTATTTTTTCCAGTTCCGAGCGCACTTCGGCGGCAGTCTGGTATCTTTTGGCCGTGTCTTTTTCCAGGCATTTCAAAATGACGCCGCTCAAGTCGTCAGGGATGTTGGGATTGAACTGCTTCGGGTCCTTCGGAATCTCGCTTTTATGTTTCATGGCGATGCTTAATGCCGTATCCCCCTCGAACGGCACGCGGCCCGTTGCCATTTCATACAGGATGATCCCCAACGAGTAAATGTCGGACCGATGATCAACCTCTTTTGCTTCAGCCTGCTCGGGAGACATATATTCCGGCGTCCCTATCAGCACACTTGGACCGGTTATTCCTTTTTCCCTTATTGAACGGGCAATCCCAAAGTCCATAATCTTGGCGTTCCCGCCTTTGTCAATCATGATGTTCTGGGGCTTTAAGTCGCGATGGACAACTCCAAGGCTGTGAGCCTCGGCCAGGCCATCACAGACCTGTTTTCCAATGCTCAGCGTTGCTCCGATGGTCAGGCTGCCCGTCATCCGGATCATCGTCTTGAGATCTTCCCCTGACACGTATTCCATTGTGATGAAATGCATTCCCTCTGCTTTGCCCAGGTCATACATCCGGCAGACATTCCGGTGGCTGATCTTACGGGCATACTTCAACTCGTTCGAGAACCGTTCGATCGTCTCTCCGTCGGAGGCAATTTCAGGCTTCAACAACTTTAAAGCAACTTTTTCTTTAATATCTGTATCGAAGACCTTGTAGACTCTGCCCATGCCGCCCTTGCCCAGCTCTTCGATGACCTGGTAGCGACCGGCAAAAGTGGAGCCGATGGTCAGCTCTTTAACGGGCTATGAAGGGTTTCGGTTTGAGAGATAGAGATGTCTGCCGAAGAGGGTTGGATCTGGGTCCCGCACTTGCTGCAGAAACCACTATCTGAGGGATTGTCAAAATGACACTTGGGACATTTCACGGCCGTCGTTCCCTTCTCGGCTGCCTGGCGAAAGAATATCACCAATAGAATGATGAGTCAAACTCAAGAATTGTAGATGATTTATTCGCGGAATTTCAGGAGTCGGGTATCAAAGCGGAATCTGCCGGCAGAGCCGATGACAATTTTCTGAAAATCGGGATGCATAGGATTGATGAGGTAATTCCTCTCAAGAGGAATGATGGCGCTGGGGACTGCCAGAACGGCCGATTCCCGCTTCCTTGCCCAGGTGGAGCCCAAATTCCGGGTTGAGGCTGGGATGGGATCGTCTGACCAGTTCTTCGGCAGGCCGCGGGCATCGAGCCGCTTGCAGAGGGATTCGTCAAACGATACGCGGATACAAGAAAAGAGTCTCAGAATTTCGGGGATTTCTACATGAACAAGGATTTCCAGCGCGGCAAGGGACAAGGAGCCGGCTGTGTAGATGAGGGGCGTTCCGGAGTGGTTCCAGCGACCGGGATTTAGCTCGGCGCTTTTTCCATCGAACGCCGTCGCCAGGTGACGGGATTGGACGATGCGCCATGCGGTGATTTTCACGAGAAAATCCCGTGCTCGATACGGCCGAGCAACTCCTCGACCTCTCGGGCGCCGGGCTCGGTGTCTGCATAATCCAGGGGAAGCTTTCCGCCGAGGGCTTTCTTGGGCGTCTTCAGCCACTGGCGTGCGGTCTCAGCGTTCCCCAGGACATCCACCGCCTTTTCGAAAAGAAGGGCGAACCGGAGAATCCGCTCAGACTCGTTCGCCGAAAACTTGCCTTCTTTTTTCCTCCTGGCCAGGGTACGAAGGGCGATATTCGCAACGCGCGCCAGGGCGGTGAAGGGAATATCCAGATCTGACCGAAGACGCTTGAATGACGCTATAGGCAGGCCTCCTTTGATGAGCCTGATAAGTTCCTCTCGGTTCGTTTCACGGAGCCGGGCAATGAAAGCAGATCCTGTAACGACCGCCGGATGCAGGGCTTCGGCATGGAAATCGTGCTCTACCCGAAGAGCATATCGGGCTTTCTGACTGACTGAGCCCGGCCTTCCTGGCCCAGCCTCCCGGACCTGGCGATAAAATGGTTTGGTTCTTATCCTCATCGTGTCTCTCCATGTGATCGTGCCATATTGCAATTATATATATGCCAAATAGCACTATTTGTCAACAGCAGGCACAGCCGACCATCGCAGGCGTTTAAGCTGCCTTAGCGCTTTTTTTCGCTGTCAGATCAAGAGCGATGAAGAGGATCCCAACCAGAACCACCGGCAAAGTCAAAAATAAAAAGGTTGGAAGAGACCTATATGTCCGGAAAAACAATGTGAATGCGATACTGAACAGAATGAATAGGAATCCGCCAATGAGAGGTTTTTTCCAAGAGATGAATAATATGAGCAGGAGGATAAATGACGGGATCGATTGCATGAAAAAGCCGCCCAATTTTTTTATGAACGGAGCGTTCTCGGAGAAGACATCCAGTCCAAAGAGAAACAGAAATACGATAAAAACGATGGCCAGCACCCTTGGAATCCAAATGAGTTGATGCGTTTTCATATTTCCCCTCCTTTTTTAAGGATATACTGAAAAACTGAGTATCTGGAAATCACCTTGAGCCTGGGAAGCTTGGAAAGCGCGCCGATCAAGCTTTCGGTCAGCCCGTCAGTGATATATTCCGTTTCAGAGTCGGCATATTTGGAATCAAAGGGCAGGACGGCGATTGAATCGATCGGACTTTCTCTTTTCGTTAGAAGATAAACTCCAGCGACAACGATCATCAATAGTAAAAAAACGGCCGCGGTCAAAGAAACTCGTTTCCAGCTTATTTTCTTGGCAGCGTCTTTAGCGATAATTTTATGAGCTCGGACTTTTTCTGTCGTGGGAATTTCTTCTTCGATCTTATCCAACTCAGAAAGAAGCTCCTCCGCATTCTGAAACCTCTTCTCCTTTTCCTTCTTCATGCACTTTAAAATCACCAGATTGAGCTCGTACATCTTGCCGACATTCCGATGGGCAATCTTCCGGGCAAGCTTGAGCTCGTTACTGAATCTGCTGATTGTTTCTTTGTCGGCGGTGATCTCCGGCTTGATGAGCTTGAGGGCAACGTCCTCATTAAGTTTCTTATCCAGGACTCTATAGACTTTGCCCATTCCCCCTTTCCCCAGCTCTTCGATGATCTGGTAGCGGCCGGCAAAGGTGGAGCGGTGGCTAATTCTTTAATGGGCGTTTTTAAGGTCTCCGTTTGGGAGACAGAGATATCTGCGGAAGAAGGTTGGATCCGGGTCCCGCACTTGCTGCAGAATCCGCTATCAGAGGGATTGTCAAAATGACACTTGGGACATCTCATGGCCGTCGTTCCCTTTTCGATTGCGTGGCAAGAGAATAGCACCAATAGAGAGGAGAGTCAAACGGATGTCCATTTCGTAGGGAAAGAGTAGAAAGAACACGAGGCCAAAGCTTCGCGGCCGGGTTTTGACGGTCAGAACCATATAATTATAGGCGTTGTAGTCAATTTAGAGGGGAAGCCCCTTCCAACGGGCGCCGGGAAGACCCGCCCGGACACTCTTGGAAGGAAACCCTTCGAAGGGTTTTCCTTCCAACGGTCGCTCCGCTCCCCGCCTTCCTTCCAAGGGACATTTTCCGATGAATTTCTGCGTCGACATAATCGCCCTGCAGCCTGCTCGGAGACACAGACCTGTTTCGGGGCCCCCCTTGATTCCAAGGGGGGAAAGGGGGATTGATGCGTTTTATTCATATTCTTAAATTTGTCTCCGATGAAATTTTAATTGACCAAAGGGGGCGGCTCCCCCTTGAAACCCTCTCGAGCAGCTCCCCGTGGCCAGCCTCGGGGAGCCGCTCGTCAAAAATAAACGGAAGAAAGGGAGGAACGACTTCGTCTAAAAAGTAGTGATGTATAACTCTACATGAAAGGAGACGCATGAGAAAAAACATCCTGATCGCGCTTTTTGTCTTCGCCTTGATCTTCTCGCTGCAGGCGCAGATGCCGCCCCAGCAGCAGATGAAGCTCGAGGATGTCCAGAAGGCGCTGAACCTTGTCGACAAGGCCCAGCCCGCTCCGGACAAGTACAAGGCCGGCCTAGAGGCCATCACGGCCAAGAACTCCATCGCCATGTTGACCTTCATCGCATCCGATTGGATGGAGGGGCGTGAGACCGCGACTCGCGGCTACACCATGGCCGCCGAGTACGCGGCTTCGCTCCTTAAGCTGTGGGGCATCAAGCCTGCCGGCGACCTGCCAAGTTTTGGCGGCGGCAGAGGAAGGGGCGGTGGCGGGGCTCAGGCCGGAGCTCCAACAACTCCACCGGAACGGACCTACTTCCAAGAATTCGCCCTCAAATCGACCTCGGATGTCCAGAGCTCGATGAGCCTCCAGGTCACGAAGGGCGCTGCCGTCAAGACCCGGGCGTTCCAGTCGGGCGTCGATTATCAAGGCATGGGCCGCGGCGGTAATCCCGAAACCCTTTCAGCGCCGGTGGTTTTCGTCGGCTATGGCATTCAAGAGCCCTCGATCAAGTTCGATGAGCTCAAGGGTCTCGACCTCAAGGGCAAGATCGTCCTCATCCTGACCGAAGCCCCCGGCCGCGACAATCCCCAATCGCTTTTCCAGACGAAAAAAGAGCTGAAGGAAAAATACTTTCCGGCGGCGCCGGCCGGCGGACCTCAGATGGCGTTCATGGGACCGCGTGGCGGCGGGCAGGGCGGCAGGTTCAATAAAATCAATGAAATCCAGAAGCTTGGCCCTGCGGCCATTTTCCAGGTCCAGAATGTCGGCCGGGACAGCGATATCTACCGAAGCATGTCTACCGTCCGGCGGCCCAACGACGAAAGGCCGATTGTCAATAAGCCACGGCAGAGTCTGTCAATCCCAGGGGTTACCGGCGGCGGACCGATGGGCGGCGGCGTGACGACCATGTCCATCACCAGGGACATGGCGAACGCCATCCTTGAAGGGACGGGTCAGTCGATCGACGATCTGAAGAATAAGATCGAGACGAAAGACAAGAACGGCAAAATCGTCCTCACTCCCGTATCCATAGACCTGCCCGGGACGAAAGTCACGATTTCCACGACGGCCAAGACGTCACTGGTCCGGGGGATCAACGTCTTGGGTATGATTGAGGGATCCGATCCAAAGCTCAAGGACGAATATTTTGTCGTCGGCGGCCACTATGATCATCTCGGCGCGTGGGAAGAATACGTTTATAACGGTGCTGATGACAATGGCTCAGGCTCGGTCGGCGTCCTAAATATTGCCAAGGCGATGGCCGCCAGCCCGGTCAAGCCTAAGCGCTCGGTCGTCTTCGCTCTGTGGACGGGAGAAGAGGAAGGATTGCTCGGCAGCCGCTATTACACCCTGAACCCGATCTTCCCGATCGAAAAAACTGTCGGCTATCTCAACTACGACATGATCAGCCGGCCTTTCGACGAAACGACATTGGCCCGCTCGGTCAGATCGTACAATGTCCCCGGCGCCGAGGAATTGGTGAAGAAGATCCGCGCCCCCTGGTTCGTCACCGTCAATCTGACGGAAGGCACCCCCTTCGCTGACATCTCGCGCGAAATGAACAAATACGTCGGGCTCGACCTGGCCATGCGCTTTAACGCCCTCGGCGTAGCGGGGAGCGGCGGCTCCGACCATGCTTCGTTCGCAGGAGTCAAGATCCCCTTTGTCTATTACATGGCGGCCATGACCACGGACTACCACCAGACCAGCGACAGCGTGGAAAAAGTGAGCGGCGAGCTCATCGCCAAGATCAGCCAGCACGGCTTCCTGACGGTTTTTGCCTTCGCCGACAGATAGAAGAGGATTCATCGAGAGAAAACGGGCCATTTTGTCTTTGCTTTGAGGGAGGGCTCTGGATTAAAATGAGCCCGAGGCGGAATGGCTCGTTTTCCTTCTCGAAATCCTATTCTTAAGCGGACGGAAAGTCCTCTTGCGGCAATTCTCCTGGCCGTCATAACCACCGTCCTCATCCTGGTGATCAACTGGAATAGCCTGTCCACCCTGAGTTGGGAGGGGACCTATTATTATGCCCTTGCCCAAAAAGATCCCCAGCAAATCGAAAAACCCTATGCCGGCCGGTTCCTCCATCCGCTTCTCGCCCGCTGGATCTCCGATATCACGAACCTGGATCTTCACAAATCATTTTATATCCTGGGGTTGTTGTCGTTATTGACGCTCACCATCACCGTGGCATGGATCCTTAGAAAGATGACCCATCTTCCGCTGCTCATCTTGCCCTTGCTCCTCTCTCCCGCATCCAGCCAATTTATCAGCTCTTTTTATCATCACGATCTTTTTTATGCGGCCCTCCTCGCCCTGCTTTTTCTGACCCTTTGGCGGGAGAAAACGTGGATTCCGATCTTCGTGATTCTCTTGGCACTTTTCCTGACTCGGGAGTCGACCCTCCTCCTCAGCCTATGCCTCATCGCGGTGGCCTGGGTCAAGTCCAAACGGAAATTCATCATTCCCGTCGCCGCGGCGTCCCTGCTCGGCCTGGCCGTGACCTCCTACGTCACCCGCTCCAGCCCGGCCAACGTCCATCAAATGGATAACCTGGTCTATCTGGCCTTGAAAATCCCCTTCAATTTTTTCCAGAACGTTTTTGGGGTCAAGATCTGGCTGAACACGTTCGTCAAAGTCGAGCCGCCGCTGTTCACGATGGAGCTGCCCAAATGGCTCCATCTGGGCTCTGTCTCAGCCGTCGGGCTTTGCCCCTGGCTGCCGATCTTTCCGCTCACGACGTTGTTTTTATTTTTAACGTCGTTCGGGGTCGCCCCCCTTCTCCTGCGGGACAGCCTGTCGAAATTCCGGAGGCGGATATTCGCCGAGATGCCCCCCTGGTTGTTGCTGCTCGTGATCTATGGACTCATCAGCTTTCTCATAACACCTCTCTTGGGCAGCTCCCTCTCCAGATATATCGGGTATGGCTGGCCGGCCTTCTGGCTCGCCGTCCCGGCTTTAGCTGCCAAATATTATAGGCTGCCAAAGAACGCGATGCTCCGCCTGGTTTTGCTCCATATCCTCGCCAACTGGATCCCTTTTGCGATCTATTCCATGAATACCGGTTCTGTTCCCGTCGTATTATCGTCCGCGGCTTGCGCGGCCGTGATCCAGTGGCTAGCTCTGAGAGAAATTCGACAACTCAAGCCCAAAGATATGAATTCGGGGACAGGTATTTAATTCCTTGAACTAGGCAAGTTTCCGATTCAATTTTCTTATATTCTTGAATTAAGTACCCGTCCCCGTAATTTTACTCGTTTTCCCGGCCGGCCTTGGTGATCTTGGCCCAAGTATCGCGCAGAGTGACGGTCCGGTTGAAGACGAGCCTCTCGGGCGTTGTGTCCTTGGTATCCACGATGAAATAGCCGAGCCTCTCGAACTGGTAGCGGCTTCCGGGAAGCGCATTTTTCAAGCACGGCTCAAGCCGGCAATCCCGGAGCGTCTCCAGGGATTTTGGGTTGAGGTTGGACTTCCAATCGGCATCCTCGACACCTTCATCGACCTCGCCGGCGTCCCGTTTCGTGAAGAGCGCATCGTAAAGGCGCACCTCGGCCGAAACGGCATGTGCCGCGGAAACCCAATGCAGCGTCGCCTTCGGGCTCCGGCTGTCGGGGGCATCGCCGCCGCGGGTGGCCGGATCATAGGTGCAGTGGAGCTCGACGACTTCACCCGTTTTCGGGTCCTTGACGACGTTGACGCAGGTGACGAAATAGGCGTATCGCAGCCGCACTTCTCGCCCGGGCGCCAGGCGGAAAAATTTCTTCGGCGGATTCTCCATGAAGTCATCGCGCTCGATATAGAGGACCTTGGAAAACGGCACTATTCGGGTCCCCATAGCCGGGTCTTCGGGATTGTTGATACATTCAAACTCATCGGTTTGGTCGTCCGGATAATTGACCAGGACGACGCGCAGCGGTCGCAGCACGGCCATCGCCCGCCGGGCCGTCCGGTTGAGCTCCTGGCGCAGGCTGTTCTCGAGCACGGCCACATCCACGATGCTGTTCATCTTGGCCACGCCGATCTCGTCGCAGAAATTCCGGATCGATTCGGGCGTATAGCCTCGACGGCGCAGTCCCGAGATCGTCGGCATCCGCGGGTCGTCCCAGCCGCCGACATATCCTTCCTTGACCAACTGGAGGAGCTTGCGCTTGCTGAGGACCGTGTGGCTGAGGTTGAGCCGGGCGAACTCGATCTGCTGAGGATGATGAACGCTCAGTTGGTCCAGAAACCAGTCATAGAGAGGCCGGTGGACTTCGAATTCGAGCGTGCAGATGGAATGGGTGATCCCCTCGATCGAATCCGACTGGCCGTGGGCCCAGTCATAGGTGGGATAGATGCACCAGGCATCCCCCCTCCGGTAATGATGGGCCCGCCGGATGCGGTACAGCACGGGGTCCCTGAGCAGCATATTGGGATCGGCCATTTCGATCTTGGCCCTCAACGTCTTGGATCCGTCGGGAAATTCAGCGGCCCGCATCCGCCGGAACAGGTCCAGGTTTTCCTCCGCCGGGCGGTCCCGGAAGGGACTTTCCTGTCCCGGCTTTGTCAGCGTGCCGCGGGTCGCGCTGACCTCTTCGGCGCTGAGCTCGCAGACATAGGCCTTCCCTTTTTTGATGAGGTCCTCGGCAAACTCATAGAGCTTTTCGAAATAGTCCGAGGCATAAAATTCGCGGTCCTCCCAATCGAATCCCAGCCAGGCGACATCCTCTTGGATGGACCGGACATAATCCACTTCCTCGGTCTCGGGGTTCGTGTCGTCAAAGCGGAGGTTGCACCGGCCGTGGTAATCGGTGGCCAAGCCGAAATTCAGGCAGATGGATTTGGCGTGGCCGATATGGAGGTAGCCGTTCGGCTCGGGCGGGAAGCGGGTCTGAACCCGGCCCTGGTTCTTGTTGTTCCGGATGTCCCCGTTGATGATGTCACGGATGAAATTGTCCTTGGATTTCGGTGCGTTCATTGTCCAGCCAACCTCAAACGTCGAATCACTTTCTCTCTTCCCAGAAGCTCCATCAATTCAAAGAGCCCGGCCCCTCGCGTTTTCCCGGTCACGGCCAGTCGCGACGGATGGATCAGGTCGGCCGCCTTCAGGCCTCTTGCCTGAGCCAGGCTGCGGCAGACGGCCTCGATCTTTTCCTGCTTGAAATCGTCGAGCGTCTCGAGCCGGCCGGCCAATTCCCGGAGGAGGTCGCGGCTTTCTAGCCGGTCCAGGTATTTCTTTTTTGCCTCTTCCTCGACGGCGAAATCGTCTTTAAAAAAGCTTTCGGTGAGCTCGGTGAATTCCCGGAAGGTCTTGATCCGGATCTTGTACATGTCGATCAGCCTGGAAAGATCATCGTCGGACATGCCGGCGGCTCCCCATCCTTCCCTTATCAATTGGTCCTTAATGTGCGGCAGGAGCTCGGCCGCAGATTTTTTCACAATGTATTCGCCGTTGATCCATTTAAGCTTCTGGAGGTCGAACTTCGCCTGAACATCGTTCATAGCGGATATCTCGAACAGCTTGGCCGCCTCCGCCAGAAGATGGACCTCCGTCCCTGTAGGCGGCGTCCAGCCCAAAAGGAAAAGATAATTGGCCAGGGCTTCCGGCATGAACCCTTCGCTCTTGTACTCCCGGACCGAAACCCCGCCGTGCCGCTTGGAAAGCTTCGCCCCGTCGGCCCCCATGATCAGCGGCATATGGCCGAAGCGGGGCGGGGCCAAGCCCAGCGCTTCATAGAAGAGGATTTGCTTGGGCGTGTTGGAGATATGATCGTCGCCCCTCAAAATGTGGCTGATTTCTTGGGCTGCGTCGTCGACGACGCAGGAAAAGTTATAGGCCGGCGAGCCGTCGGACTTGATCAGGACCTGGTCCTTGATATTGTCGGTTTGAAAGGAGATGCGGCCGTGGATCATGTCCTCGACGTCGACGGCGCGGCCGGGCACGATCTTGAAAATGAGGGCGTCCCCATCCCGATAAGCGGCTCCTTTGGCCAGGAGGTCTTCAGCCTTTTGCCGGTAAAGGCCGAACCGCTCACTCTGGAAGATCGGCGGGGCGTCCCAGTCGAGGCCCAGCCAGGCCAGGTCTTCTAGGATCTCCTCAAGATACTTTTTATCCGAGCGGAGCTTGTCGGTGTCTTCGACCCTGAGAAGGAAACGGCCGTTGGCATGCCGGGCATGGAGCCAGTTGAAAAGGGCGGTCCTGGCGCTGCCCAGGTGCAGGTATCCTGTCGGGCTCGGGGCAAAACGGACGGTTACCATTTTTTTGTCGATCCGACGCCGTTCTCAACCAGATTTTCTTTTTCGGCGGCTGGTTAGCCTTTTACATATAGCACAGCCTCATAGCCCGGTCAAATTTAGCAGGAAGGCTGTAAGCTTCTCTGTTTGTGTGATTTTCTCTCGGTGCCGGATACGCCCTTTGGCCCCTGGGGAACCAGTCCCGTCGGTTCCCCCCGTCGAAAAGCCGACGGGTCCCCCCTCCGCTATGGGGCCTCGAGGGCGTATCCGGCACCGAGAGAAAATCACATATTTGGAGATACTTCTGGGAAGGCTCCTCCGCCAGACGCCGCAAAGAGACGATGGTGAGTTTCTTCCGGTTGGCCTCCGGAAACCGATCATTGAATTCGGACGGACATGGTATAATAGCCCTTCATGAATATCCGGAGAGCCCGCAAAGAGGATTTTCCGCAGATCACTTCCCTCGCCCGCAAGCTCGGCCTGGACTATCAAGGAATGGATGATGATTCCTTTTGGGTGGCGGAAGACAAGGGCCGGATCGTCAGCATCGTCGCCCTCAAAAAACACGGCTATTGCCATGAGCTGTGTGCGCTCGGCGTCGACTCCCGCCACCGCGACAAGGGCTTCGGAAGGAAGCTTGTCCAAGCCCTCCTCCAGAGCGCCGACCGGGACATCTATCTCGCCACGATCATCCCCGGCTTCTTCGAAAAGTGCGGCTTTGAAAGGACCGTCCGTATCCCCTCCTCGATGAAGAAAAGCCCGGAGTGGTGTGAAGGCTGTTCGAAAGAGCTCTGCACGGTCATGGTCAGGAAACTCCCATGAATCTTCCCCGCTTCCCCGACTTTAAGATCATCGGTCTCGAGGACAAGGAAGCGATCCTCGAAACCATCCGCCGCTATCCGGCCGAGGTCTGCGAGGTCAATTTCGGCAACACGTTCATCTGGAGAAAATACGACCACCCCAAGCTCACGACCATCCATGGCAATCTCTGCCTCCTGTTCGAGCCTCCCGACGAGCCGGCCTATTTCCTGCAGCCGATCGGAGAGAACGACATTCCCGATACGATCCGAACCTGCCTCTCCTGCTCTCCCCGCCTGTCACGGATTCCGGCTTCGTTCGCCGGGCGCTGGTGCTCCGGCTTTCAGTGCGCGCCGGACAGGAATAATTTTGACTACGTTTACCGGACCGGCGACCTCATCGAGCTCAAGGGCAAAAAATACGACGGCAAGCGCAACCGGATCAGGAAATTCGAGCGGGAACATGCTTACGGCTATGTCCAACTCAGGCCCGGCCACCTCGAGGACTGCCGGCGTCTTTTCCGGGAGTGGCTGGAAGACAAATTGCTGACCACCAAGATGCTCAGCGCCCAGAACGAGGCCATCCAGGAAGGCTTGGCCCATTTTGAGGCCCTCGGCCTTTCGGGCGGCGCGATCGAGGTCGAAGGGAAAATCGAGGCGTTTTCGATCGGCGAGCCCCTGAACCCGGACACGGCCGTGATCCATATCGAAATCGTCAGCCCGAAATACGACGGCCTCTGCCAATTGATGAACCGCGAATTCGTGAAAAATGAGTGGGCCGCCTTCTCCTTTATCAACCGCGAGCAGGACATGGGAATTCCCGGCCTACGCCGGGCCAAGATGTCATACTATCCCCATCACCTGGTCGAAAAACACCATATCTGGAAGTAGCCGGTCGGGCTTAAGAGCGAGTCTCCAAGATCAAATCGGCGGCCAACGACACCCGAAGGATCCACTAATTTCGATAAGGTTCTTTTATAAGCTGAAGGATAAATGTTTGATTATCATGCCGACTCGTCAGCGACAAGGCCGATCTTCAGCTGTTCGATCATCTTCACGTACCGGTCGGCATCGAATTTCCGCAACAGGCCCCGGTCGTTCATGGTGCGGACATTGCCGAAGATCGCTCTCTCCTGCCAGGGCCGGTCATGCTTGCCGAAGCACCAGGCCACTCCGGCATAGCCGTTCGGGTCCCGGCCGTCCAGCTCAAATTTGTTGTTCAAATAAAGGGCGGTGGCAAAGGCTTCTTCCAGGGTGCGGCTCCACTCGATGATTTTCTTTCCCCAGTACATCCGCATATATCCATGCATTTTGCCGCGGAGGACCATTTCCAGCTGGGCCGCATTCCAGTAGTGATCGTGGGTCTTGGCCGCCTCCAATTCTTCCCGGGTATAGACGGCGGGCCTGGGGTCTGCTTCGTGGAGCTTCAAGGTCTTTTGGGCCCAGGACGGGATTCCTTCGAAGGAATCATAGCGCTCATTGTAGCGAACGAAATTCAGGCTCAATTCCCTGCGGACGATCAGCTCCTCCAGATAGCTTTCCTTTCCCGGGCTCGGCGCCCCGGAGACCGCCAGGGCGATGGACAGAGGCGAGATTTGCCCGAAGTGAAGATAAGGACTCATCTGCGACAGATAATCCGCCGTCGGGATATTTCTCAAGTCCGGGAAATGATCGAGCTTGTTCTTGACGAAAGCCTGGAGCCGCTTTCGTGCCTGGGCTGTGCCTCCGATGAAAAAGGCCGTTCTTTTGACATCCCTCTCGATGCCGAGCCGGGTCAGGAGCTTTTTCCTATCCTGAAGGTCAAGCGTTTCAAACTCCAGCGACAGAGAATCCTTCAGGGGTTTATGTTCTTTCAAGGGAACAAGGTAATCTTTGAGCTTGCCCTGGATCTTCTTGCGGATCGTCGCGGCGGAATACTCTTCCTTGGGGGATGCTTCCTCAACAGGCACAACGGCGTCCGACTCCACCTGGACCAGCGGACATTCCATTTCGCCGGCCGCTTGGATCCTCCAGGCCTTCTGGATCTTCAGGTAGCCGCGGTCGACAACGGCCAAGGATGCCCGCCGGGACATTTCTACGGCGCCCAGCTCCGGCGAGACGGCCTGGATGACAAGCCGGATTCCCTTTTTCTTGAGTTCCTGCTCCACTTCGGCCAATCCTTCGAGCATGAACGCATAATGCCGCTCGTTGGCCTCCGGGAAGCGGTCGGTGAGCCCGAAGAATACGACCAACGGCTGGCGCACTTCATTGGCCCGGCGGACGGCATATTCAAGGGCGTGGTTGGACTCGGTCCGCTGAGAGGCCTGCATCCAATAAAGGATGTAGTCGCCTTTTTTCGGGTCCTTGGCATTCAGGAGTCTGATGCGCTCTTTATGGATCATGGCCGCCTCCGAGAAAAATGATGAAGGAATCTATCTTATACTAATACAAACGTAATAAATAAAGTGACAATGTATGGGCGGCGCTTAGGCCGCCCTCAAGCCCCCGTAGCGGAGGGGGGCCCCGGACACTCTTGGAGGAGGACCCTTTTGCAGGTTCCCCCTCCAACGGGCGGCGGGAATACCCGCCCGCCCTGCCACCCCTCCAAGGAGCATCCTCCCATGAATTCATCGCCAGATGCTCCAGACGGGGATGTCACTTTAATTATTACGTTGATATTAGTGTAACAGAATCTGCATGATCTCGTCCCGCTCTCCCGGCTGGAGAGGGAACACATACGCTTTGACGGTCTGCTTCACATCATCAAACAAAAGGGCCCGGGCGCTCGATTTGACGAGGCTGTTGAAGACATGGAGCCCGTCCAGGACGATCGGGAATTGGAGGCTGTTGGCTTTAGCAAAACCGTGCATTTTTTTCTGGACGATCCGGGCATACAGGCCGTCCTGGTCTCTATCGGGACGGGCGCCATAGACCAGGATCCCCCGGACTCTTTCTTCTTGGATGGGAACGGGAAGGGATCGGCAGAATTCGAGCAGAGGGGCGAGGCAGGGCGAACAGAAAAGGCTGTCGAAATCGAAGAGAACCCAGCAGATCGTCCTGTTCCCGGAAGAGGCCGAAGGCCTGGCCGCGTCTTTTGGGCTGGGCGATGAACATCCGGTGAACAGGCCCGCCGGCACCGGCCACAGGCAGAAAAGGCAGAGAGCCAGCCAAGCCCGGCCGCCACGGCCCGAAGCCCGATTCGGACAGCCTCGTTTTGCCCCTCGGGTTCTCACGGCCCTGTCCTTTCCGCCTCACTCATAGATCAACCTGTATTTTTTCAGGGTGATCCCCTGGTTGGCCCGGGCATACAGAAAATTTTGCCGGTCGATATAGATGCAGTGGGTCGTGTCGGGCAAGGTCAAAGTCGACAACCACTCGCCCGACGGGCTCAGGACATAGACATCCCGGCTGGGATTTTTGGCGTGCTTCCCCGCCAAGACGAAGAGGCGGCCTCGATCGTCGAGAGAAACGTCCTTATAGCAAACCTCCGTCGGCAGGACATAGTCGTCGATCTTCTTCATCTCGACCTTTTTAATCCCCAACAGATTTTTGGACCAGAGGCGCTTCCCGCTCCGATCCCAACTCTCGATTCTATCCTGGAAGACATAGGCAAGATAGAAATGTCCCTGTCCATCAAGAGCAACGCTGACCGAATCCATCATCGGGCCGGCGTATTTTTCCTGATAGGCCAACTCTGTCTGGACGCGTCCGCTGCCGTCCGCCACCACGATTTTCCCGGGACCTTGGATTCTCATCACGGCGATGGCCATCGTCGTATCCGAGAGGACGAACAGGTCCGTGACCGGCTCGGAAAAAGGGATGCGTTTCTTGAACTGCAGCTCTTTATCGAAGACAGAGATGCCGAGGACGGTCTGGTCCGTGGCATAGAGAAAATCTTGAGAACAGGCCAGGAGCCTCGGGGCCAAAAACTCCCCGGGCCCCTGGCCTTTGCGCCCGGCTTTCTTGACCAGTTTTCCCCTGGCATCAAACTTCTTGAGCGAGTAATCCAAACCGTCCAGGACGTAGATGAACCCATCGGCATCCGCAGCCACGCCGGTCCACTGGAAGATGGCCTCATCATCCAAGGCGCCTATGGAAAGAATTTCTTGAATCGAAATCTTGAGACGCTTTTCCGCGGCAAAGATGGAAAGGGGAACGATCAAGACCACCGCCGCCGCCCGCATGAACATCTTGCTGTTTTTCATCATGTCATCCTCCTCCATCCAAGCCGACGCCGGGTGCGCCTTTTTTTCTCATTCTCCCGGCCGCCGAGGATCAGGCATCGATATATTTTTTGCAGAACGCATAGCCCATGAGGCAATACACCGTGCCGAAATATCCCCAGGCCTGGTTGTACCAATCATCAAAACATTCCTTGATGGCGTTTTCACAAACGCCGGATTGGAGGTAGCCGGCCTCGATGCCCATGACAAGAACCAAGCAGACCAGCAGAGCAGCCGCTATTGTCCTGTTCTTTTGGCGTCTTTTCCGCATGATGTTCTCCCTTCCTCACAGACATTCATCAACGTATTTCAGGCAGAAGTCATAGCCGACCAGGCAGAAGGCTGCGTACAGAACGATCGTCGCGCCCCACGATAAGAGCCCGGAAATAATCGCCTCGCCAATGCATTTATTTAGAGCCCTTTTGCATGAGCTTCCCTCGGTCTCCTCGTCCGCGGCAAAGGCCGGCGCGGCGATGAGCCAGGCCAGGACAACCGTCAAAACCACGGCCAATGACCTTTTGACCAAACGCTTTTTTAAAGTTTTCATGATAACCTCCTTAAGCCTCCTACCAAAGCAAGTCCCGTGCCAAAACGAAGGCCGAGATTCTGTTTCTAACGAAGTGAAAATAAAGAAATTAAAGACCACATACTATCCAGAGAAAAGAGCTCCGCCCGAAAAAATGGCACAGTCCCCCCTGATGCGCCTTTTACTGGTTTAGTTTCAGAGGATTACAGGAAGAACAAAGGGCACATGGTGTGCCGTTCAAAAAACCGGGCTATTTTCCCCGGGCCATCGGAATTTTGATCTTATTTTCTTGGGCAAACCGGACGGCTTCCTCGTAGCCGGCATCGGCATGGCGGGCTACGCCCAAACCGGGATCGACCGTGAGGACTCTTTCCAGCCGCTTCGCCGTTGACGCCTGTCCGTCGGCGACGATCACCATGCCGGCGTGGATGGAGAGCCCGATCCCGACGCCTCCGCCATGGTGGACCGAAACCCAGGATGCGCCGCAGACGGCGTTCAAAAGAGCGTTCAGGATCGGCCAGTCGGCAATGGCGTCCGAGCCGTCTCTCATGCCTTCCGTTTCTCTGTTGGGCGAAGCGACCGAGCCCGTATCCAGATGGTCTCTGCCGATGACGATCGGGGCGCTGATCTTTCCTTTCTTGACAAGATGATTGATCAAGGCCCCGAACCGGTTTCTCTCTCCATAGCCCAGCCAGCAGATCCGCGCCGGCAGCCCCTGGAACTTGACCTGCTTGTGCGCCTTTCCAATCCACCGTTCCAACGCCTCGTCCTCGGGAAATTCTTTGAGCACGGCTTCGTCGGTGACATAGATATCCTCGGGCTTTCCTGAAAGCGCCGCCCAGCGAAACGGACCTTTTCCCAAGCAGAACAACGGCCGGATGTATTCTTGGACAAATCCCGGAATGTCAAAGGCGTTCGAAACGCCCCCTTTTTGAGCCTGGCCGCGCAAGTTGTTCCCGTAATCAAAAGCTCTGGCTCCTCTCCTCCGGAGCTCGAGCATAGCCTGGACATGAACGGCCATAGATTCATAAGCTCTCTTGATATAATCCTCGGGGTTTTCGCGCCGGAGCTTGAGCGCCTCTTCATAGGCCAGGCCGTGGGGAATATAGCCGTTGAGCTCATCATGGGCGGAGGTCTGGTCTGTCAGCACATCCGGCGTAATGCCGCGCCTGACGAATTCGGGCAGCACGTCGGCCGCATTGCCCAGCAGGGCGATGGACAGAGGCTTCCCCTTCTTCTGGGCTTCAAAGGCCAGTTCGAGCGCATCATCCAAACGGGAGGCCATGGTGTCGACATAGCGGGTGTCCAGCCTTCTCTGGATTCTGTGTTGATCCACTTCAACGATGATGGCCACCCCGTCGTTCATGGTCACAGCCAGGGGCTGGGCTCCGCCCATGCCGCCAAGGCCGGCCGATAGGACGAGCTTCCCCTTCAGGCTCCCGCCGAAATGCCTGCGGCCGACAGCCGCCAGCGTTTCGAATGTCCCCTGAAGGATGCCCTGCGTCCCGATATAAATCCAGCTTCCGGCCGTCATCTGGCCGTACATCGTCAGACCCAAGCCCTCGAGGCGCCGAAACTCATCCCAGGTCGCCCATTTCGGGACCAAAAGAGCGTTGGCGATCAGCACTCGGGGCGCATCGGCATGGGTTTTGAAAACGGCGACCGGTTTTCCCGATTGGACGACCAACGTCTCGTCGTTGTCCAGCTTTTTGAGGCTGTCGGCAATGGCCCAAAAACAATCCCAATTGCGGGCCGCTTTGCCCGTGCCGCCGTAGACGATGAGCTCCTGCGGCTTCTCGGCGACCTCCGGGTCCAGATTATTCATCATCATCCGCAGCGCGCCCTCCTGGGACCAGCCCTTGGTGTGCAGCCTCGGGCCCCTCGGCGCCCTGATGGGTTTATAGGCTTTTGGATTGACGGACATCCGCTCCTCCTATCTTATCTTAAAAGAGCCTGATTTCCTCTGCTGAATATACCATAATCATCCTCCCGGAAAAAGCGACAAAAATTGTCAAAAATAGTAGTTGACGAATCAAGAAAAATTCCTTATAAGTAAATTAGTCGCCACGCTAAGGTTTGAAAGTATAGGGAAGGGATTATTGGGCAATATCTTAATTTATAACAAGAAAGTCGAAGAAGAAGGGTTTCTTCTCAAGCTCTGCCAGAAACGCGGCTTCGTCTTCACTTCCGCCACCCTGGAAAACACCGTCGCCCTGCTGAATTCTATGCCCTTCACGACCATCCTGATAGACGCGGAGCTGGCGGACGACCGCGCCTTGAAGGAAATGCTCGATAAAACCCCCAGTCTGATCCTGACCGGCCGGGAGGAAGATGCGCTTAAAGAGACGGCCAGGCATTGGCCCGACGACCGGTTTGTGGATTATCTGGTGATCTCCCCGCGGCCCGTGGACATTACCCGGGGAGAGAGGATCGTCAAAATCGCCCAAGACTACGCGCGCCTGAAATCCGAGGTGGAAAGCCTGACGCTCTCCAAGGAATCGATGGAAAAAAAATTCAAGCGGGTCTACACGGAGATTAAAGACATCGGCTCGGCCCTCTCCGAAGGCTTCATGAAACAGCTGGAAAAACGCATCGCCCTGGAAGCGCGGTATATCCGCTTTCAGAAGCTCAAGGAAAAATTCGAAAACATCCTGAAAAAGCTTTACGCCGCCAACGACGTCAATAATCTCCTGGACATCGTCTTTGACATCAAGGACCTCGTCCAGGCCGGCGGCATCTCCCTCTACGTCTTAGAAGAGAATGAGACGCTGGGCAAGTACCTCAAGCCGCTTGTTTGGGACGATGCCTTCCTCTCCCACGCCGACTTCGCCAGACATGTCGCTCTCTTCCTGGCCCAGGACTTTGCCGCCACCGTCGCCCGGAAGGGAGAGGAGATCAACACGGCCAACGCCGCGGCCGATCCGGGATTCTCCGGACGCTATCAGCAGCAGCTCAAGGCGCCGCTCTACAGCATCCTCTGCACGCCGCTGAAGCATGATAAGGAAGTCATCGGCGCCATCGAAGTCTATAACAAGAGTGCGGACGACAAGGTCAGCAAGGCCGGCTTCAGCCTGGAAGACCAGCAGATCATGCGCGGGCTGTCCGAGCACATCTCCATCGCCATGACCAAGCTGAACCTCATCCAGTACGATGCCTTGACGGGACTCCTCCGGCCGGACCCCTTCTACGAAAAGGTCATCCAGAAAATCGAATCCCAAGGGAAACGCCGCCAGGAAGTCGACTCCTATGCCATGGTCATGGGCGACGTGGATTGGTTCAAGAACTACAACGACCGGAACGGGCACGAAGCCGGCAACCGCCTCCTCAGGGAATTGGCGGGCATCATGAAATCGTCGATCCGAGAAGACGACCTCCTCTGCCGCTACGGCGGCGAGGAATTTCTCTTTTTCCTGGCCGCGGTCAAGAACGTCGAAGAAGCCACGCTCCTCACGGAAAGAATCCGGAAGAACATCGAAGAGCACTATTTCGAGCATGAGGAATTCCAGCCCCGCCATAACCTCACCATGAGCTTCGGCGTCACGGTCTTCCCGCGCAAAGAGCTGACCGAGCCGGGCGCGGCCACCAAGGCCCTTCTCAAGAAAATCGCGGGCGAAGCGGACATGGCCCTGGCCGAAGCCAAGGGCAAAAGGTTCAAGAACCTTCCCTACAACGAAAACCTCATCACAAAAAACAAGGTCTGCGCGTATGTCCGGGACAAGGCGGCCGTCATGGGCAGAACCGGCGTCCTGCAGGGCCAGGAAAGATTGATCGTGGAAAAAAGAAAATCCGAACGCTATTATGCCTCCACCCTGTGCATTTACAAAGAAAACGGCGGCCATAAAGTGGCCACGACCGTCGACCTCAGCCTGGGAGGCGCAAAAATCTCTTCCGAATCCCAGTTCCCCCTGGCCAAAACGCTCGACTTCTTCCTCATTCTGGGAAGCCGGGCCAATCTCCTGACAGGGGATGTGGTCTATTCCCAGAAAGTCTCCCCCCATTCCTCCTATTTTTACAGCGGGGTGAAATTCAAAGATTTGTCGTCGGAAGACAGAAAGCTCCTCGAAACCTATTTTCACTTGCTGGAAAAAAAGGAAGTTCAGCCGATCTGAGGAGGCGCGGCGGCCGGGACGGCGCCCTGTCTTCAGGCCTCGAGCTCATCCACGATGGACTTCAAGTACAGCGCCGGAGGCGTGATCTTCTTGTAGAATGTGTCTTTGAGCTTCGTGGCAAAGCTCTCAAAGGCGTTGAAATCTTCTTCGTTGCTCCAGTTGTCCATGTTCAGTTTTTCCAGGATATCCTTGAGGACGAGGACATTCAAAATATCCGCCGTGTGCGTCGGCAGCGAGCAGTTTTCCTTTTCACACATCTTGACGCTGCGGAGGATGACCTTTCGCAAAACCTCCTGGCTGTTGATCAGTTCCTGTTTGATGAAAAATTGGTCTTTCGCCGCATCGACCTGCTCCAGCTTCTGATACATCTTCTTGGCGTCTTCGAGCATATGGGTGACCGCCCGAATCAGGGATTCACCGTCGAGAATCATCCGGTCGCGGTTCTGGAAAAAGCTGATTTCCCCGTTGTTGTCCGTGGGTTCCGCCCTGCGGTACCTCTCCAGGGCTTCAAAGACCGCCTGAAAATTGAGCTCTTCAAAAAGCGTTCGTTTGTCGTCGTTCTTATGTCGTGCGTGTTCCTGGGAGGCCCCCGGATTCTTGGCCTCATCGGCCTGTCTGCTTAAATCCTCGATAAATTGGTTGATCTCGGGTATCCGGAATTCCGGCTGTCCCTGCGGCGGGTCGGGCTCTTCGGGAGGAGCGGCGGGCTCAGCCTGGGCGGCGGGGTGGGGATTATTTCCATGGGATTCTTTCGGCCCGTCGGGGTCCGTCTCTAAGAGTTCCTTGATTTTTTTCAGCTTGTTCAGCTCCTGCTCCAGGTCGACGACGATCTCGTTGCTGGATTTCTCTTCCAGGCCTTCGGTCACGATCCCATATTTTTCTTTGAGCTTTGTCCTCAGCTCGGTGACTTTGACTTCGGTGGATCGGCGGAGCTCGGTCAGCTTCGAACTGAGCTCGCTGACGGCCCTCAATTCTTCCAGAGTCAAGGCCGTGAGCTTCTCGATCTCTTTCTGATAGCCAATGGCTTTTTCCAGATGATCATCGATCTGGACCTGGAGCGTGTCCCTGACCGTTTCGAAGTCGGAGATCGCGCCCCTGTAGTCCTTTAAGGTCTCCTTTTCCTTATCGAACTCCTGCTGGATCATGGTCAATTTTTTGTCCGATTCCTCTTTTTCCCGCCGGATCCGGTCCTGGTATTCGCGCCCGATCTCTTCCTTGCGCTTCTGCAGGGCTTTCTCCAGGTTGGATTCGATCTCCGTGATGATCATGGTTGATTCGTCCAAAACGTCGCCTTTTGGCGTCATAGTCGTTCTCCTCATCGGACTTCACACGTTCTTCAAACAGGGCTCCTGCCCTGAAGGAAAGGATCTCCTCGAGAAGCGTAAAACGCTTCTCTGCCTCGCTTTGTGTCGCCCCTATCCTAAACGACAGAAAATGGGCATTCAATCACCTTTCCCGACGATTCTCAAGGGGATTTTTCCCCTGTTCCGGTCACCCCTAAGGGTGAAGAAATTTCGGCTTTATCACCTTGCCCGGAAACGGCCTTGACCGGCGGACGGGGAAAGGCTTGAATCTAGCCCGAAAATAAAGTATAAAGAGATCTTCCATCCATGGTCGTCCAAACACGAAAAATTCTACTCCTTGAAGAGGACGGGGAGCGGAGAGAATCGCTCGCCCGGCTGATCCAGCCGCTGAAGGTGGAGGTCGTCCGGGCGGCCTCATGGGCGCAGGGCCTCCGTCTGCTCCAGAATGAAAAAAAATTCTCCCTCTTTGTCGCCGGCCTGACCACCCTCGACGAGGACCAGATCCGGGTCCTCGGCGGCCTGAAGAAAAGCCATCCGCTGCTTTCGATCATCGTCCTTTCCCGCCGGCAGAGTTCCGCGCCGGGCATCGAGCTTCTCCAAAACGGCACGATCGATTATCTGGCCGGCTCCGATCATGATCTCGGCATTTTTTCGGCCGTCAAAAACGAATTGGACAAGAAAGACCTCCTGGAGCAAAACGCGATTTATCTCAGGAACCTGCGTCAGCTGAGGCTCGACCAATCCAAGAACATCAAACGGGCCATGGAGCTTGAAGAGATCTATGATTCGACGCTCCAAAACCTGATGACGGCGCTCGACCTCAGGGACGTCGAGACGTTCGGCCATTCCCAGACGGTCGCTAAATACAGCCAGGTCCTGGCCAAAATTCTCGGCATCCAAGACCCATCCGTCCTGGACGATATCCGCAAGGGGGCCTTGCTCCACGACATCGGAAAAATCGCCATCCCGGATGCCGTCCTCAAGAAGCCGGGAAGCCTGTCCAACGATGAATGGCAAAAAATCAGGCTCCACCCGGCCCTGGGCTTCGGGCTGGTCAAAGAAATCAAGATGGTCAAGCAAGTCGGAAATATCATCCTCTGCCACCACGAACGCTATGACGGAAAGGGCTATCCCGCCCGGCTCAACAAAGACGGCATTCCGCTTGAAGCCAGGATCTTCGCCCTGGCCGATGCTCTCGATGCGATCACCTCTCACCGGCCTTACCGGGAAGCCCGTGATTTCAAAGCCGCCAAAAAGGAGATCCTGCGGAACTCGGGGACCCAATTCGACCCCCAAATCGTGGATGCTTTCTGCTCGCTCAAGCTTGAGAAATGGGAAAAGGTCCGGTTTGAAACAACCTCCTTTATCCCCAACTTCGAAGGATTTTCCGACTTCGCCCAGAAAGCTAAAAAATAAGGTTCTCTTCTATTCCAAAAACATCAGGCTCTGCGGCATTCCACAACCCGGGGGATTCCAGCCAGGTCATTCGTGACTTTGATATTTTCCCATCGGCGATCCAGCAAGGACAGCGCTGGGTCCGCCTGACCCTCTCCGATTTCGAAAAGGAGATAGCCGGAAAGCCGGAGATATTCGGCCGCTCCTTGGATCAAGCGGCGAATGAATTCCATCCCGGTTTTCCCGGGGACTAGAGCCTTCTTCGGTTCATGCCGGCGAATCTCCGGTTGGCAAAACCGCCATTCTTTCTCCGAGACATAGGGCGGGTTGGAGACGAGGAAATGGAGGCGGCCCTCTAAAGAGAGAGCCTTGAGGGGCGCGAACAGGCTGCCTTGGACAAAAGTCACTGATGAAACGTTGTGCCGTGAGGCATTGAGCCTGGCCGCCCGCAGGGCTCTGCGGCTGACATCCGTGGCCACGATGCGGGCCCGGGGCAGCTCTTTGGCCAGCGAAACGGTCAAGCTGCCGCTGCCTGTCCCGATGTCCACGATGTTCTCTTTCTGTCCGGAAGACAGGGCTTTTACCCGTTCCACAATCACTTCGGTCTCGGGCCTGGGAATAAAGACACCCGGAAAGACGGCGAACGGAAGCGACCAGAATTCTTTTTCGCCGGTCAGATAGGCCAGAGGCCGGCGTTCTAGGCGCTTGTCGATCAACTTCATGAAGCGATCCTCCGTGGCCCGGGACAGCGGCCGCTCCGGATTTGCGAAAAATTCTGCTTCCGTGAGAGAGGCGGCTTTGCCAAGGAGGATTTTCGCCTCAAGAGCCGGGTCGGTCTGGGGCAGTCGTTTCAGACGGGTCTTCCCCTGCAGGAATAGCTCATGGACGGTTTTCAAAGAGTCTCTGTCTTCCTGATCTATCGGGCCTGAGAATTGAGGACAAGCTTCTCAATGATGTCATTCAGATCGCCGTCGAGAACGGCCGTGAGGTTGTGAAAGCTTTCGTTGAGCCTGTGGTCGGTTACCCGGGATTGGGGAAAGTTATACGTCCGGATCTTCTCGCTCCGTTCCCCTGTCCCCACTTGAGAGCGACGGTTCTGGGCGATCTGCGCCTGCTGCTCGTTCCGGGCGATCTCCATGAGGCGCGAGCGGAGAACCCTCAGGGCTTTCTCTCGATTCCGGTGCTGGGATTTTTCATCCTGACAGGAGACGACCATTCCGGAAGGCTTGTGGGTGATCCGGATGGCCGTGTAGTTGCGGTTGACATTTTGTCCGCCTGGTCCCGAGGCCCCGAAGGCCTCGATCCGCAGGTCTTTGGGGTCGATCTTGACATCGATCTCGTCGGCCTCGGGGAGCACGGCCACGGTCACCGTCGAAGTGTGGATGCGGCCCCCCGCTTCTGTTCGAGGCACCCGCTGGACGCGATGAACGCCGCGTTCGTATTTCAGCTGGGAATAAACCCGACTCCCCTGGATGCTGGCGATGACTTCCTTGAACCCGCCGATCGGAGAAATGCTCGTATCGATGACCTCGAACTTCCAGCCCTGGCCCTCGGCAAAACGGGAATACATGCGAAAGAGGTCCTGGGCAAAGAGCGACGACTCGTCCCCGCCGGCGCCGGCCCGGATCTCCAGAAAGACGTTTTTCTCATCAAGGGGGTCTTTGGGCCGAAGGAGAGCCTTGAGCTCTTTGACGAGCGCCTCTTCGCGGGCCTGGAGTTGCTTGAGCTCGGCCTCGGCCAGGCTCTTCAATTCAGGCTCGGCCTCGGGATCGGCCAGGATGTCTTGGGAATCCCGGATATTTTTCCGGACCTTTCTGCAGTCCTCGAATTTCTTGACGAGCGGCTCGAGCTCGGCGCGCTCCTTGGCGATCTCCTTGAGTTTCTGGGGATTGGAAACGAGCGTCGGGTCAGAGAGAGACCGGGTCAGCTGCCGATACTTGTCTTCAATACTCTCTAGCTCTGGAAACATGGCGCCTATTTCTTAGGCTTAAATTCGCCATATTTTTTCCTGAACTTCTCGACACGGCCGGCGCTGTCGATAAACTTCTGTTTGCCGGTGAAGAAGGGATGGCATTGAGAGCAGATTTCCACGCGGATTTCCTTCTTGGTCGAACGCGTGGTGAAGGTGTTCCCGCAGGCACAGGTCACCCTGCAATCATCGTAATTCGGATGGATATCTTTCTTCATCAGTCGTCATTCCTCCGTTAGAGGGGATGATTATACCAAATTATCTCCGGTTTGGCAAAAACGATGGATGCTAAGCAGGAATCAGCGCTATCTTTTTCTCGTAGCTCTCCCAGTCGATGACAAACACGCAATTCTTCAACTGTTGCTTGACTATTTCCTTATAGCTTCTTGAGTCAAAATACTCTTTGATCGGCCTGGTCAACGGATAGACCTGCTCTTCGGCCTTCCACTCATAGGTTTCTCCGCCGGACGCACGCAGGCAGTTCAAGTGGACCGCCCAGGCCAGTTGCTTGATCGGCACGTGGCTGAATGTCCGCCGGATCAACTGGACTTCGCCCTCTTTGACCGGGTTCAAGAAACGAAAGTAGCGAGAAAACAGGACGGCGTTATGGTAGAAGGCCGGGAAGGCCAGCAGGCAGTCCTTCTCCGTCAGCCTCCCCAAATAAACAAAGACGTCCATGATCTTTTTGCTCATCCCCAGGCCCGGGTGCATTTGTCCGGGCAGGGCGCTTCGCTTCTGGCTGAATCCCTCAAGAGGATTCTGTAGAGTGAGCCATTCAAAGACGAGGCAGCGGAGGTCCGGCAGGGGGAAGTCTGGAATAAAATCGACATGGGGCGAATAAATTCCCTCCCGGATCTTCAAATCCACGATCACATTATCGGATTTTTTCTCCCGATAGAAGATTTGGAATCTCTGGAGCGGATAGGCGGAAGAGTCCATGTCGAATTCGAGAGGCCAGAGGCCGCGACGCCGGGCTTCCCGAAAAAAATTCTTCTTCCCGAGAACGGCAAAAACTTCGGACAGCGTGTATCGGCCCAGGAACAGAGTCGTGCCCTTCCGCTCGGCGAGCTCCGAAAAAACTTCTCCCTCGCCAATCAGGGGCGTCTCCTCCCAGAACGGGGTGATTTTAGAATCGTCTTTGCTCATAATGATTTGACTCGGTCGCGGTCCGGCGAATACCAAGAGAATATTCTATTCGATTTAGCGGCCTGTGGCAAACGAAAAGAGAG
>CAZIDN010000041.1:0-2179 GCA_964537875.1 uncultured Eubacteriales bacterium | reverse complement strand
AGGGTGTCGTCGCCGAGGGTGACCTGCCTCCGAAGCGAGAAATACTTGGCATCGAACTTCGTTTTGAAATGGCGGCGGAGGATGATGACGCCGCCCGGCCCAAGAATCCCTCTCTTCTTAATGACTTTAATGGGATTCCTCTCATCCAGGAGCCTATAGGGAGGATCAAGGAAGATGATATCGAACCGGGCCTTTTCTTTTCCCAGCTGGATCACGGCCCGGTTGAATTCCTTGGGGAGAATTCGGACATTGTCGCCGGCGCCGATTTTCTCGATGTTATGCTTGATCACGCTGACGGCACGAAAATCCTCTTCGATGAAGACGGCCTTTTGGGCGCCCCGGCTGAGGGCTTCGATACCAATCGAGCCTGTCCCCGCAAAGCCGTCAAGGATCACAGTCCCCTTCACCTCGTCCCGGAGGATGTTGAAGAGGGCCGACTTGAGCTTGTCCGGCATGGGTCGGACACATGGGCTGGGGACCTTTTTCAGCCGCTTCCCTTTGTAAATTCCGCTGATGACTCTAATCATGTCTTGTCAATAGTAAATCGTCACTCGGCCGGGGCCCGTCCGCATGTCCTTGATTCCGAAGGGAAGTTTATACCAGTCGTTGATGCTCGTCGGATCCGTTTTTCCGAGTTTCGCCGCGACATAGATGATCATATCCAAGAGCATCAAGGGCACCTGACGCTCCTCCAAAAAGAGCTTCTTGAAATCCAGGCGGAGGTACCCGTATTGAACCTCAAAATTCCCCTCAAAATACAAATTCATCTGGGGTTTGAGGAGAAGGGGAAACTTCTGGCCGGTCAAATCGATGAAGATTTTCCCCTCAATGCGGTTCTGCTCGAAGAGCTTCAGCCGAAGCTCCTTCATGACCTTCTCCTTTTCGGATGCGATGCGGTAGGCGATGTAGGAATTCAGCTCGCTTTCGGTGAAGTCCATTTTCTCCAGCGGCGCGCTCGTCCGGGCCGGGCTTTCTTTATAAATTCTGTCCAGGGCCTGCACCACCCGCTTGGCCTCCTGGAGCGCGTTCGCGGGACCGGCCGGGGCCACCACAGCGAGAACGGCCACGGCCGCTACGATCAGCGAACGCTTTTTCAAAACAGGCATAGACCTCTGCCCGTCATGTTATCAGAATATCCCCCCTTTAGTAAATCGCAGGGAAAAATGATCGTCAGAAGGAGCTGGACTCTCCTATTTTTTAAAAGGAGATACGCACTCTTTTTCGGTGAGCTTGATCACGCCCAGCGTTACCAAGCTGGCCACCGCGGCTCCCAGGGGAACCCAGAAAAGCGGAACGACGCCTCTTTTGCAGACGACATAGACGATATCGCCGAGATCGGCCGCCTGGGCGACCTTGACAAAGACATTCTGGCCGGCCAAAGCCCTCTTGACGACGGCCACGCCGATTTTCATGGTTTTGACATCCTGGTAGAAATCTGTGGAACGGCCCCTGACCCGGATGCTGTCATCGAGCTGCAAGAGGCCCTTCTCGATAAACACCTCGGCTTCCCTGGTGTTTGGGTTATACCCGACAACCCGTCCCACCCTGGCCTCCCCTTCTCTTTCCTGCTGCTCTTTCAACACGCCCAGAACCGCCGACTGAACCTGCCCCTCATAGGGGTTCAAGGACACGAACATTTTCGCCGTTTCATTGGCCAGAATGCCGATGAGCTCATTCCCGTTGAAATCGCCTGCTGGAGTGGTCACGCCGAAGCTGTAGATACCCTTGCTGAGCCCGTCGATCTTGAAGAGGCCCTGTTTGTCCGTCGGGTCCGCCCTATAAACGGCCCCGGTGGAGACATTTTTGACAATGACGACAGCCCCCTCGATCGGCGTCTTCCCGTCTTTATCAAAGACAAATCCGACGAGATTCCCCTTTTCGGGTGTTTGGGCTCGGAGCGGCTGAGAAGCCGTTCCTATAAAAAAGACCAGTGCTAAAAACAGTAAAGTGAAAGATGAATGCCTCGCGCCTCTAAACATAGATATCCTCCAAAACCTAGCCGATATCAATTATGAGGAGCAAAGGCGCAAATGTCAAGCAGGAAATGTAAACATTTCCGTTTTTATGATTTTCTGTCGGTGGCAGAATCGCCCCGTAGACCCCCATAGCGGAGGGGGGCCCCGTCGGCTTTTCGACGGGGGGAACCGACGGGACTGGTTCCCCAGGGGGCAGGGGGCGA
>CAZIDN010000040.1:0-33683 GCA_964537875.1 uncultured Eubacteriales bacterium | reverse complement strand
AGGGTCCCCCTCCAACGGGCGGCGGGAATACCCGCCCGCCCTGCCACCCCTCCAAGGAGCATCCTCCCATGAATTCATCGCCAAATGCTCCTTGGAAAGGAGGCAGAGAGCGAAGCGAGCGTTGGAGGGAAACCCTGAAGAAGGGTTTCCCTCCAAGAGTGTCCGACGGGACTGGTTCCCCGGGGCCCGGGGGCTGCGGGCGGCCTAAGCGCCGCCCGAACGGGGATGTCATTTTAATTATTACGTTGATATTAATTATGTCTCCACTTTTTTTGAAGCGCCGGGTCGGCCAGCATCTTGATCAGGACTCCGCCGACCACCGGCCGCGCCTGGAATCCCGTTTTTTTCGCATTGTTCGCCCAATACCAGTCCGTCATCGGCACCCGATCCGGAGTCTTGTTGAGAAAATCATACACCGGCTTGAGAAGCGCGGCAAAATCGTCGGCCGATTCCGCTAGCGTGGCCGTCCAGAGGATCCAGTCGAGCTTGGTGTATTCTCGCCTATTATCCAGAGGCAGGCCGAAGGCGAGTTGGACTTTTTTATAATAAGCCATTTCCTTACGGGCGACCTCGGGCGGAAAAAGATTGAACCCGAGAATCTTGTCCCAGACCAGGTTGTACTTCTGGCTCCAGGTGCCGGGCTTGTCGAACGCCAGCCGGAAGTGGTCGCCGTCATCGGCCTTCTTAACCCATTCCAGGGCAAAATCGGTTGCGGTTTTTTTATAAACCTGAGCCTCGGCTCTTTTCCCTGTCATCTCGCACAAATACGCGTAGGCCCGCAGGCCCAGGATGGCTTTGATGGACAGGTTGGCGTTGTGGGCCAGATGGCCGGCAAAATCGTCGGTGCAAAGCTGATTTTCCGGGTCGAAGCCTTTCTCTTTTAAATAACCCGCCCAGCGCTGGAGGAGCGGCCAGTATTTGACGGCAAAATCTGTTTTGTTTTCGACCTTGACCAGCCCCGCCATCATCAACAACATATTGCCGCTCTCCTCGACCGGCATCTGGTCTTCCTCGGTCTTGGCCCCGCCTCCATAGACCTGGCCGTTGGCCTTGGGATACGTCCCAAGGTCATGCGGCGCAAACGGAAATTTCCACTCCGGGCTCCTGGCATACTCGAGGACCGGCGTGAGCAGGGCCCGGACGAGCTGGGTATTCAACAAAAGATACATAGGAGCTTCCGGATAGATGACGTCCACCGTCGAGATGCAGCCGTTGCTGAAATTCTCTTTCGGAAAAAAGAGCGGCGTCCCGTCAATATCCACGGCCAGCTTATGGGCGGCCAGCGATTGGCGGTAGGCCAGGGTGGCCAGGCGGGCATACATCTCGCCGCCGGCCTTCCTCATATCCGCCAGCAAGACTTCGTCAAATTTTGCGCAGCGCTGGACAAGTGCGTCATATTCCCGCGCCGCAACTTCCAGCAAATCGGCCGCTTCCCACCCCGTGGCTCTCCAGTAGGGCTTCAACTTGCGGAAAAAATATTCGATGGAAAAGCGATCATCATAGGCCAGCATCAGCCGGCGCGAGACAGGCCTTTCGCCCAGGTTCCCCAGGTCAAAGACGGAGGCCGCCACAGGATAGCCGTCGCCGACGCTGCGCGGCTGGCCCAGGTCATCCCTTGCGGGCAGCCGGCCGTTTTGGATGAACGAATTGCGGCATTCTCGGTCGCTGTTGAGGCACGTCGCCGTTCCGTCCTGGTTCGGAATGCCGAGATAAAAATAGCCCCAGTCGATGCGCAGGTCATCGCCCGATCTCTCCAACACGGGCTGCTGCTGCGATCCGAAGGACAAGGCCTGAAGGCCGTCCAGATTCAAGCGCGACCAGACGACTTTCTGGTCGGCGCTGTTGACGGCGATCTCGCTACAGGCGTCAAAATAGAATGTCGCCGCATGGGGCCGGCCGTCGGTGGAGCGAACTTGAACCGACAGATAGGTCACGGGCCTCGAAAGGATATCCAGGTCGTCGGCAAGGAGCGGAGAGAGGAACGTCATGACGAGCTCAGCGCCGGCTTCCTGAAATTTGTAGACGGTCCGGGTGGGAAAGACTTCACAGCTCACCTGGGTCATGGCCGGGACGCTCCGCGGCTCCCGCCCCATGACGCGGTAGGTTTTGCCGTCGACGCGGAGCATGGCCATCATCGCCTGCGGCTTTCCCGTCCAATGCTTTGTCCAATCATCGCTCAACCGGTCGGACATGGACCAGATGCTGAAGTATGGATCGTGGACCACCAGCGGGACGGCGGGCGGCCGGAAACCCGTTTCTTGCGCGGCCCAAATCCAAGAGATGGAAAGAAGTCCTAAAGAAAGGATGAACATCCCGAAATTTTTCTTGTAAGACATTCGCGCCTCCCGGCCTGAGAAGCCTTTCAACGATGAAAACGAATCTCCCCTGCCCTCTTTTATATGGCTAAAAGAAGGAGGGATGCTGGCGTCAATGGCGAGTCCATTTCATTTTCGATAAAAAATCAGGACACAGATATTATAGACAAGGGACGCGCAGAGCGCCGACATGGGAATCGTCAGGATCCAGGCCCAGACGATTTTTATGGTGACCTGCCATTTGACCGATGCCGCACTCTTGACCGTGCCGACTCCCGTGACAGCGCCCGTGATAACGTGGGTGGTCGAAACCGGAACGCCCAGGTGAGTCGCCGTAAAAATGCTCATAGCGCTGGCCGTCTCTGCGCAAAACCCGTCAATCGGCTTCAGTTTTACGATCTTCTGGCCCATGGTCTTGACGACACGCCAGCCGCCCGACAGAGTGCCGAGGGCGATGGCCGTATGGGCTGAGAGAACGATCCAAAGGGGAATATGAAATTCCCTCATGTGGCCCGATGAGTATAAAAGGCTGGCGATGATCCCCATCGTCTTTTGGGCGTCGTTGCCGCCATGGCCCAGGCTGTAGAGGGCCGCCGAGAAAAACTGCATGCGCTTGGACCAAAGGTTGATGAAAGACAACGGCTTTTTATAGACAAGCCAGGTCGTGAGGATTTTCAGGACAAATCCCAGACCTAGTCCAAGCATGGGCGCCAGGACGATGAAGACGGCAATTTTTATCCAGCCACTCACGATCACCACACCAAAACCCGCCTTGGCCACCGCCGCGCCCAGATACCCTCCCATCAAGGAATGCGAGGAGCTCGACGGGATCCCCAAGTACCAAGTGAAAATATTCCAGGCGATAGCTCCGATCAAGCCTCCAAAAATGACTAGCGGGTCGACGACCGCAATATTGATGAGGCCTTTCCCGATGGTCGCAGCGACCGCTGTGCCGAAAATCATGAAGGCGACAAAATTAAAGAAGGCCGCCCAGATGACGGCTTGCTTGGGGCTTAAGACTCTCGTCGAAACGATGGTCGCGACAGAGTTGGCGGCATCATGCATGCCGTTGGTAAAATCAAAAACAAGTGCGATGCCGATAATCAGGATGATAAAGGCAAAGCTCCAGCCGGCCATGCTTAGCTGCTTTTGACGACAATGCCTTCAATGGTGTTGCTCATGTTCTGATAGACATCCATGATATGCTCCAGCGTCTGGAGGATGTCTTTCCACTTGATGACCTCGACGGGGTCTTTTTCTTCCACAAAAAGCGCCCGGAGCGCCCGATGGTAACACAGGTCGCCGAGGTCTTCCAGGTCATGGATCTCGCAGATCAGCTTCCAAATGGCGTCCGTGTATTTCTGGTGTTTAAAGGTTTCCGATAAAAGCGTGTTCAAGGCGATCGTCGCCTTGGCGATCAGCTCGGAAAACTCGTTGATAAAGTCTTTTTTCTCGGTCATTTCAAAGAGGTGGATGTTGTGGATGGTGTTTTCGAGGAGGTCGATGATGTCGTCGAATTCGTGGATGAGGCGGTAGATGTCCTCGCGATCGAACGGCGTGATGAAGCTTTTGTTCAGCAGGTTGATGATCTCGTGGGCGATGCTGTCGGCCTTGTGCTCGATATCCTTCGACTTGTGCCAATACGCCTCGAAGTCCCTGAATCTCTGGGCGAATTCCTGGAAGAGCGTTGTGATCTCCGTCAGGCAGACGGACATTTCCTGAAAATGCTCAAAAAAGGCGGGCTCTTTTGGAAGAAAGAATCTCATGATGGTTAGGCTTTATGATATATATCAAATCAGCCGCCGATTGCAAGCCGCAAATCTCGCGGAATATCATTAAAAATGAACCGGCCGGATTCTCTCAAAAAGAAACGCGTGGCAGGGTTTTCCATCCAACAGACTCTTCGCTCCCGGCCTTCCTGCCAGGAGGCATTTTTCGATGAATTCCCGTGGAGGCCAAGAGATCCGTTCTAAGATCAAGGCTCGGGGATATAGTTATCGATAAACTTGCCTTCCCATCTGGCGATGACGACCGAGGCTAGGCAGTTGCCGACGACGTTGATCGTCGTCCGGACCATGTCCACGAGCTCGTCGATCCCGAGAAGGATGGCGATCCCCTCGAGCGGCAGGTTGAATTGGGCCAGCGTTCCGGCCAGGATGACCAGCGCAGCCCGCGGCACCCCGGCCACTCCCTTGCTCGTCAGCATCAGGGTAAAGACCATGACAAACTGCTGCCCCAGGGTCATGTGGACCCCCGCCGCCTGGGCGACGAATACCGAGGCCAAAGACAGATAGAGAGATGTCCCGTCTAGGTTAAAACTATATCCCGTAGGGATGATGAAGGCGACGATCTCGCGAGGGACGCCTAAACCTTCCATGGCCTGCATAGCCTTGGGCAAAGCCGCCTCCGAGCTTGTCGTAGAGAAAGCGATGAGGGCCGGCTCCTTGACCGCCTGGAAGAATCGCTTGATCGGGACCTTGAAAATCAGCATGACCGGGATAAAAATGACCAGGACAAAGAAAATGGCGCAGGCGTAAAACGTCAATATCAGCATCCCCAGGTTGATCAGGACCGGAAGCCCTTTGCTCCCCACAGCGACCGCAATGGCTGCGCCGACGCCGACCGGGGCGTAGCGCATGACGATCGCCGTGAACTTGAACATGGTCTCGGCTAGCGAATCGCAGAGGTCGAGGATGGCCTTTTTCTTGTGGTGGACCATGCTCAGGGCGAAGGCAAACAGGATGCTGAAAACGACCACCTGCAGGACTTGACCCTCGGCGGCCGCTTGAAAAAAACTCTGCGGAAAGACATGGATGAGGACATCGCCGAATTTCTGGGGCTCGCTGGCGATCCCGGTCACTTCGCCGCCCTTGAGAGCAACGCCAATCCCGGGCCTGACGACATTGACGAAGGCGAGACCGATAAACAAGGCCAGGGTGGTGATAACCTCAAAATAGACAAGGGCTTTGATGCCCATGCGGCCGACGGCCTTGAGGTCGCTGTGGCCGGCGATCCCGACGACGATTGTGGCGAAGATCAGGGGGGCGATGATCGATTTGATCATCCGGATGAAGATCAAGCTGAGCGGCCGAAGCTGCGCGCCGACATTTGGGAAAATCGTCCCGATAAGCAGGCCGATCCCCATGCCGATGAAGATATAGAGGGTCAGCCGATTTTTTTTCTTCGGCACAGGCACCTATTTTCGCGGGATGACGCTATCCTTGGCCTCTTCCGTCCCTTTCATTCTTTCCATGATGCTGTGCTTCCGCCCGTAGAAAACATAGATCAACAGGCCGACAAACAGCCAGCCGAAGAGGCGCATCCAGTTTGCCGGAGGCAGTGAGAACATCAGCAACAGGCATAAAACGACACCCAAAATGGGTGTCAGCGGGAATAGCGGCGCGCGAAACGGCCTTTCGGCCTCCGGATGCGTTTTGCGCATGATCAAAACTGCGCTACAGACGATGACGAAGGCGAGCAAAGTCCCGATGTTGACCAGCTCGGCCAACAGCTCGAGCGGCAGCGCGGCGGACAACAACGCGACACCAAAACCCACGAGGATCGTCGATTTCCAAGGGGTGCGGAACTTCGTATGCACGGCGCCGAAGAACTTCGGGGGAAGAAGGCCGTCGCGCGCTATCGCCAACAAAACGCGGGGCAAGCTCAGCATCATGACCACGAGCACCGAGGTGATCCCGGCCAAAGCTCCGAGCGAGACCAGGAATTGGGCCCAGCCGAGGCCGACCTGTTTAAAGGCCTGGGAGACCGGCGCGTTAATGTCGATCTTGTCGTAAGGGACCATGCCCGTCAAGACCACGGAGACTAGAATATAGAGAACCGTACAGATAAGGAGGGAGCTGACGATGGCGATCGGAACGTCCTTATGCGGCCTCTTGGCCTCTTCGGCATGCGTCGAGATCGAGTCAAATCCGATGTAGGCGAAGAAGCTGATCGCCGCGCCGGCCAACATGCCGACCGGAGCCCCCCCCATGGATTTTCCGAATATGGTCTTGCCGAAAAAGCTCACCCCCGACAGTCCAAACGGAGCGAAGGGCGTCCAGTTCTTGGGGTTGACATAGAAGGCCCCGACGACGATGACGAAGACCACGATGACCAGCTTGAGGATAACCATTGAGGCGTTGAACGTCGCGGTTTGGCGGATCCCTCTGACGAGAACCACCGTCACCAGGGCCGTGATGACGATGGCCGGCAAGTCGATCCAGCTTCCGCTCAGGCTGACCTTGCCCGTGGCCGTATCGAGCTTGAACGGCGCCCAGCCGATGATCTTGGGAATATAGATCTTAAACGTGCTTATGAAATCCTGAAAATAATGCGACCAGCCATGGGCGACGGTGGCCGAGGCGACGGCATATTCAAGGACGAGGTCCCAGCCGATGATCCAGGCGAACAGCTCGCCCAGCGTGGCATACGCATAAGTGTAAGCGGATCCGGCCACGGGGACCATGGAGGCGAACTCGGCGTAGCAGAACGCCGCGAAAAGACAGGTTATGCCGGCCACGACGAAGGACAGCATCAGCGCCGGGCCGGCCTTGTCGTGGGCCGCAACGCCGGTCAGAACGAAAATGCCGGTGCCGATGATGGCGCCGACACCCAGGCTCGTGAGCGTCACGGGCCCCAGGATGCGGCGGAGCCTGTTCTCGCCGTGGAGTTCCTCGAGGAGCACATGCAGAGGTTTTCTCCGGAATAGCTTGCTGGCCATTTTCACGTCATCCTTTTTCCTCTGGTTTTAGGAAATCGACAAATCGAATTCTACAAGTAAGCCATCATACAAAAAAAGAAGAATTAAAGTCAACCGCTCAATCTCTGTGCGCCGGCAAAGGATTCTTTTCTCAGCCTTGAAAAAAATGGCGATCCAAAGAAAGAAATTGGTTGTGAGCAAAAAGCGAATCCTGTTATGATAGAAAAAGTTTTGGAGGCTTATGTCATGTCTCATATCCCGGCCGATCCCGTTCTGACGATAGTCGTCGGATTATCCGTCGTCGCCTTCATGGTCTTAGTTCTTCCTTTCAAAATAAAAAAAATCGAGGAAAACCTGGAGCCGTTTTTTTTGGTCATGGGTGTCATCTCCGTGACGATTTCCGGGTTATGGACCTGGGATGTGGTACTTGAAGCCCTGAAATCGCCGGTCATCATAGGGTCCATGCCCGTGGGGATCTTTCAGGTCGTTCTCATCGTCGGCCTATTAATCCATTTTTTCAATAAACCCTTTTGCAATTTTATCCTGAGGATTGCCAAGACACTTGGCTCGAGAGTGTTCATTTTTCTGCTGGTGGCTATTTTCGGCCTTCTCTCCAGCTTCATCTCCGTGATTCTGACCGCCTGTTTATTATCGGAAATTGTGGCAGCCCTTCCTCTTTCAAAAAAAGAAAAAATCCATTTGATCGTGGTGGCCTGTTTTGCCGCGGGAATGGGAGCTTGTCTTACGCCCTTGGGCGAACCCCTGTCGACGATCTTGGTGAGCAAACTGGCCGGTCCGCCCTATTATGCCCACTTCTTTTTCCCGCTTAAGATTTTTGGGATATACTTGATCCCGGGAGTCGTCGGGCTGGCTCTTTTTGGCGCCTTTTGGCTGGGCCCAAAATTGTCTTTAGAAAAGGAGGGGACGTCCGCGGAATATTCCGAAACGCTCAGGACCATTTTGGCCCGCGCCCTGAAAGTCTATGTATTTATCGCCGCCTTGGTTTTAATTGGCGAGGGATTTAGGCCGATGATGGTCTGGTATTTTTCCAAAGTTTCGGCCGGGCTGCTCTACTGGATCAATATGATTTCGGCCGTCCTGGACAATGCCACGCTTACCGCGATTGAAATAGGGCCAGCCATGGCTCTCCCTCAAATCACCGGCATCATCATGGGCCTCTTGATCAGCGGCGGCATCCTCATTCCCGGGAATATTCCGAATATTGTGTCTGCCGGAAGGCTTAAAATCAGTATGAAAGAATGGGCGGCCGTCGGCCTTCCCCTGGGATTTCTGCTCCTGGTTGTCTATTTTGTCATTCTGTACATCATATGATTCTATCGTATTCCCAAGGTCGCAGATCGCCCTCCAGAGATGCTCATAGACCGGCATCGGTCGCCGGCGAATTTTGCATTTCGGGATTTATTTGATAAAATCTGATTTTAATCCGAGGAGAGTCGGGCTATGCCCTGGAATAAGGACGGCCTTAAAGAGATCGTCAAAGAAAAAATCGGGGACCACAAGTTCATTGTCGTCTCTAATAGGGAGCCCTATATTCATACCTATGCGGAGAACGGAATCCGCTGCTATACGCCGGCCAGCGGCATGACGGTAGCCCTGGATCCGGTGATGAAGGCTTGCGGCGGCACGTGGGTGGCCCATGGTTCGGGAGAGGCCGACCGGGATGTTGTGGATGAAAAGAATCATGTCCAGGTTCCCCCCGAGAACCCCGCTTTCACTTTGAGACGGGTCTGGCTGACAAAAGAGGAAGAAGAACGGTTTTACTATGGATACTCCAACGAAGGGTTGTGGCCGCTGTGTCACATTGTCCATGTCCGGCCCGCTTTTCGAGAGAGGGACTGGGAGGTCTACAAAAGCGTCAACCAAAAATTCGCCGATGCCATTTTTGAAGAGATGGGCGACGACAAGGGCTTCGTTTTCATCCAAGATTATCATTTCGCCCTTCTCCCCAAGCTCATTAAGGAAAAGCGTCCCGATGTCGTTGTTGCCCAATTTTGGCACATCCCCTGGCCGAACCCGGAATCTTTTCGTGTCTGTCCTCAGGCAGAAGATCTTTTATGGGGCCTCCTGGGCAACGACATCCTTGGATTTCACGTCCGTTACCACTGCCTGAATTTCCTGGACTCCGTCGACCGGTTTTTAGAAGTCCGTGTGGACCGGGAGAGACTCTCGGTCTTCAAAAGCGGGCGGGAGACTCTGGTCCGGCCCTTTCCGATCAGCATCGACTTTGACATGATCGAACACGCGGCCAGAAACCAGGACCTTGAGAAACGGGTGTCCCTCCTGAAAATGGATTTTCGAATCAAAGATCGCCTGTTGGGCGTGGGAATCGACCGTATGGATTACACCAAAGGGATCCTGGAGCGCTTCAACGCCATCGACCGCTTTCTGGAGAAGTATCCCGCCTATGTCGGCAAACTCGTCTTTCTCCAATTGGGTCCTCTCTCGCGAATCCATATCCCTAAATACAGGCTCTACAACGATGAGATTTACCACCGCATGTTGGACATCAATGAGCGGTGGAAGAAGAAAGATTGGCAGCCCATCATCCTCCATAAAAAACACCTCGGCCTGGAGGAAGTCCTGATGTATTATCGAGCGGCTGATTTCTGTATCGTGAGCTCGATCCACGACGGCATGAATCTCGTTTCCAAGGAATTCGTGGCCTCAAGGGTCGACGAGAAAGGCGTTCTTCTGCTCAGCAAATTCACGGGCTCCTCCCGGGAGCTGGAGCAGGCGGTCCTGGTCAACCCGATCGCCACCGATCAATTCGCCGACGCCATCAAGCAGGCCTTGGAGATGCCCCTGGATCAGCAAACCGAGCGGATGAGGAAAATGAGGGAAATCGTGAAGGAAAACAATGTCTATCGCTGGGCGGGAAAGTTCATCAGCGAGATGAGGAAGTTGATGTAAGGCCATGGCTGAACGTTTCCGCTTTTACACACGGCTGAATCTCGTCGAGCTCCTGGGAAGGCAGGCCAAAAACGTCGCGGAACTTCTCCAGGGAGTAAGACAGGTCCCCGGGTCCTCGATCTATTATCACACTCATCGATTTCTTCAGCAGCATCACTATATGTCTCCCGAACCTCCCAATGACTTTGCCTTCTGGGTGACGAACTCCCTGAGCCTGGACAGGTTGGGAGAACGCCTGGCCAGCGTCGATACCGTCAAGTTTCGGAGCATCCGGAGCCTGAGGGAAAAGTTTATCGAGACTCTGGAATCCTACGTGCGTGAGCAAAACTCGCGAAACACCGATTGCCAGGAAGGCGAAGAATTTCATTTCATGTCGTGTCGAACGTTCATTCTTCCCACTTCCTATGAAGCTCAAAACCTGAAGGAATTTCGCGATATTCTCGAGCGAGTGAGCATCAACTCCATCTATTTTCATATTTTCGAAGCCCGGCTCCGGCTGGAAAGGGGAGAAAACGACTTTTCCAATTGGCTCGAGGAAATTGGGCAGAAAAAATTGGCCCGGGAAATCTCCCGTCTCGATCCTTACACGATCACTCTTGAAGGCCTGCGGAAGAATCTCATTCGTCGGGTGAGCCAATATGTCAAAGATTGACGAATACGCCGCGATGGCCGGCGAGAGCACGGTCGAAGAGTTGTTTCTCCTGGCGGAGCGCCTCAAAGGAAAGAGCGTTCAGAACATCAATTCCACGGCCGTCGGAGGAGGCGTAGCCGAGATCCTCATCCGGATACTCCCCCTTCTCCGCGATCTCGGCGTCAATGTCTGGTGGGACGTCATCAAAGGGGACGAGAGATTTTTCCATATCACCAAAAAATTGCATAATGCCCTCCATGGAGTCGAGGCAAGCATCGGCCGGGAGGAGCTGGAATATTTTGTCGACGTCAACCGGGAGAACGCCAAAGAGGTCCTGCGCGATGTGGATATTCACTTCATCCACGATCCGCAGCCGATCGCCCTTGTCGAAGAAAAAGCCCGGGCCGGCAGAAAATGGATCTGGCGGTGTCATATCGATTTTACCGATCCGAAAAAGGACGTCTGGGAATTTCTAAAGACCTACCTTGAGGGTTATGACTGCGCCGTTTTTTCGGCGCCTGCCTTCTCAAGACCTCTGACCATAAGACAAGTGCTCGTTTCTCCCTCCATCGACCCTTTGAGCGACAAGAACAAAGAGCTTTCCGACGAGCAGATCAACTCCGTTTGCGAACGGTTCAAGATCAATAGAGAACGTCCGATCATCACCCAGATTTCAAGGTTTGATTATCTGAAAGATCCCGTGGGGGTCATTCAAGCCTACAAGATGGTCAAAGAGTATATGGATTGCCAGCTTGTCCTGGCCGGCGGGGGGGCGACGGATGACCCCGAGGGAATGAAAGCCCTCGACGATGTGCGAAAGGAGGCCGAGAATGACCCGGATATTTTCATTCTCTTCCTTCCGCCGGGGAGCGACGTGGAAATCAACGCCCTGCAGAGAGCTTCGAACATTGTTCTTCAGAAATCCCTGAAGGAGGGATTCGGCCTGACAGTCGCTGAGGCCCTCTGGAAGGAAAAGCCCGTCATCGCCTCGGCCGTAGGGGGAATTCCCCTCCAAATCAGCCACAAATTTTCCGGCATCTTGACCCATTCGATCGAAGGAACCGCTTTTTGGATCAAACAGTTGTTGAACGAGCCGGAATACGCAAGACGGCTCGGAGCGAATGGAAAGCAGCATATTCAAGGCAATTTCCTCATCACCAGGCACATCCGGGATTACCTGCTTCTCTTTCTTTCCCTCTATGAACAGAAAGACATTATCTATCTATGAAAGACATTATCCAGAGGATCAAGCCTGGAGAACGGATCCTGCTCTTTCTGGATTATGACGGAACGCTTGTCCCCATAAAAAAAGCTCCCGAGTTGGCCGTCCTTCATCCTTCGAGAAGGCGTTTCCTGAAGCGCCTGAGTGAAAAAGTGTTTACCTGTATCGTCTCCGGGCGGTCTCTTATCGAGATACAAAAACTCGTCGGCCTTGAGGGCATCGCCTATATCGGCAACCATGGCTTGGAGATTTCTTGTGGGCAAAGACACTGGGTTCATCCAGGGGCAAGAAAAATCAAGCCCATTCTCAGAGCGGCGTCAAAAAGGATCCAAGAAAGGACACAAAATTTCTCCGGTCTACTTATTGAAGATAAAGGAGTGACAGGGAGCATTCATTACAGGCAACTAGCATCCGCCCTATGGAACCCGCTGAAAACAATCGTTCAGGGCGAGGTGGGATCGAAACATCGAGCATTGAAAATAACGGAAGGCAAGAGGGTATTTGAAATAAGGCCGAATATCAAATGGGATAAAGGACAAGGAGTTAAGAAGCTGATCCGCTGGCTCAGTCCAACAGAAACGACGTTGCGGATCTATATCGGCGATGACCAAACTGATGAGGATGCTTTTAAGGCTTTTGACAGGGACGCCCTCACGATTCTGGTCGGACACAGAGAAAATACGTTTGCCCGCTATCATCTCAAAGATGTGGATGGCGTCTGGGAATTTTTAAGGGCTTTGCTCTCGGCCATCTCACTGTTTCGAAGAGAAGCATTCAAAAAGCAGCGACGGCGCTAGACAGGCAAAGCAATCACTAATTCTTGATCAACAGGAGTCTGGCTGCCTCCCTCGCCCTGATTTTGACATTGTTTATTTCCTGTGCTATAAGTTTTTTTTCCTGTTGATCATGACGTCCGAAAAGACCCTTGCAGACTGCCGTATAACAAAAACACTTCGCCTTTCTTTTCCAAGGAGGAACCAATGAATCAAGGCATGACATCCTGGGGGTGGGTATCGCTCGTCCTCGGCTGGGGAACGATCCTCGGCTTTAGCCTGTATTGTATGACGCGCGTTGTGTTTGGGAAGAAAAAAGTCCATGCCGCCGTCGTTGGGCCGGGAGTTCAACGCGAGCGCTGGGCGACGCGTATCGGACTCGTCCTGGCCATGGCGGGAAACGCCATCGGGCTCGGCAATTTTCTCCGCTTCCCGGTCAAGGCCGCCCAAAACGGCGGAGGCGCCTTCCTCATCCCCTATTTCTGCGCCCTGATCTTCATGGGAGTTCCCTTGATGTGGGTCGAGTGGGCCATCGGCCGGCACGGCGGAGCTCACGGCCACGGCTCCACGCCGGGCATGTTCCATGTTATGTGGAAGCACCCGGCTGCGAAATACATCGGCGCCTTTGGCATTTTTATCCCCTTTGCCATCGCCATTTATTACCTCTTTATCATGTCCTGGACCCTGGGATACGCGTTCTTCTCGGCCACGAGCAAATATTTCGGGATCACTTCGTCAGAATCCATGACTGCTTTTCTGAAGGGATTTCAAGGGGTTGAATCCAATCAATACTTCTCCAACATTCTTCCAGTCCTGATCTTTCTGGCTATATGCCTGGCCTTGAATTATATGTTTCTCTCCCGCGGCATCGCCAAAGGCATCGAAGTCCTGGCCAAGTATGGCATGCCCCTGCTCTTTCTATTCGGCATCGCTCTCGTCATCAGGGTTCTGACCCTCGGAGCGCCCGATCCCTCCCATCCGGATTGGAATGTCGCCAACGGCATGGGATTTATCTGGAATCCCGACCTCAGCCAGCTCACCCGGGCCAATGTCTGGCTTGTCGCCGCCGGACAGATCTTTTTTACACTCAGCCTGGGCCAGGGCATGATCCATACCTATGCCTCCTATGTCCGGGAGCAGGATGATATCACCTTGAACGGGCTGGCCACTTCTTCGGTCAACGAGTTTGCCGAGGTGATTCTAGGAGGAACGATCGCCATCCCCGTGGCCGTGGCCTTCTTCGGTCTCACCCAGACTCAAGAGATCGCCAACGGCGGCGCGTTCAATCTCGGATTCGTATCTCTTCCCCTCATCTTCCAGAAAATCCCGCTGGGCCAGCTCTTTGGCTTCATGTGGTTCGGTCTCTTGTTCATCGCCGGGATCACGACGTCGGTGGCCTTCCTCCAGCCGCTCGTCGCCTTCCTGATGGACGAGTTCAAGATGGAGCGCAAAACCGCCGTCAACACGCTCTTCGGTTGGATCATGGCGGCCATTCTGTTCGTGGTTTTCTTCTTTAAATACGGAGTCCTCGACGAGTTGGACTTCTGGGCCGGGACTCTGGGCATCGTGCTTTTCGGGGTTTTAGAAATCATCGTCTTCTCCTGGATCTTCGGGGTTAAAAAGGGCTGGACCGAGCTGCACAAAGGGGCGGATATCAAGGTTCCCAGGTTCTTTAAATTCGTCTTCAAATACATCACGCCTGCCTATATCCTGGTGATTTTAGTCGTTTGGACGATCCAAGACGCCGTGGGAACATTCCTCATGAAAAAGGGGAAAGTCGTCTCTTTTGCCACGGACGAGTTGGAAATAGCCAGCCGTCCCTTCCGCTGGGCAATCAGAGTCTTATTTCTCCTGATCATCATCGCCGTCGTGACCATGGTCCGGAAAATCTGGAAGAAAAGGGAAGCGGAAAAAGAAGCCGTCAAGCCTTAAGGGCACAAAAAGGTCCAGGCCCTCGTCCCGGGGGAGGCCAAAGAGGGCGCCGCAAAGCTCCTTCCTGAAACGGATTTCGTCCTGGTCGTCGTCGGCAAGGCGGCAGAGATCAGGAAGCAGCTCGAAAAATACGGAACATGGACGGTCAAGAAGATCACCGACCCGGACTTCTAAAATACGAAATAACTTGGTGGGAATCGCTCGCCAGCACTCGGCTGACGGATGGGTACCCCGTCCAAATTGATTACCGGAAGATATTCAGGAATACGGTGATGATCATGGCGTTGGTGAAATCGACAAGGAAGGCGCCCACCATGGGCACCGCCAAAAAGGCGCGGGGGGCCTTCCCGTAGCGCTCAACAAGGGATTTCATAACGGCCATCGAGTTGGCCATGGTGCCGAGCATGAAACCGATGAACCCGCCGCTGATGACCGCGGATTCATAATCGCGGCCCATGATCTGAAACAGCGGCCAGAAGCAGACAACGGTGACCAGGACGACCTGAGCACAGAGGATGACGATCAGGGGAAGGACGAGACCGGCCAGGTCCCAGAGCTTCAAGGTCATGAGCGCCATTGCTAAGAATAGGGAGAGCGCGACGTGCCCGATATTATCCATTGTCCGCTGGGAAAGGCCGACCGCGTGTGTCACGTCATCGAAATTCCGGATGAAGGCGGCCACGAACATGGCCCCGATATAGGCCGGCAGGGTGAAGCCAAGAGAAATGAATAGCTGACTCAGCCAATAGCCGGCCCACATGGCGACGAGGAGCACGACGAAATTCTTGAGCAGGACAAAGGATTCCTCGTCCTCATCGGCGGGCCCGGCCGTTTGAGGCTCCGGCAATTTTTGTTCGACGATCTCCGCGGCCGTTTCAAACTTGATGGGCCGGAGGCCCGGACGCGGCTTTTTCAACCGGTGCCGGTCGATGAGAAACGTCGCGACCGGACCGCCGATCAATCCTCCTGACGTAATCCCGAACATAGGGGCGGCGACAGCGATCGTGGCGGCCCCGACAACTCCGGCCTTCTCAAAAAGCGGGGCAAACGCCAGGCCCGTGGCCGGCCCTCCCGTCAAGGTTACGGAACCGGCCAAAACGCCGAAAAGCGGATGCAGCTTGAAAGGCAGGGCGAGCAGGATGCCGAGGACATTCTGGAGGATGGCAAACACCGTGGACGCGAGGAAGAATTTCACGACCATCGGTCCACCGACTTTTAACAGAGAAAAGCTGGCGCCGAAGCCGATCGACGTGAAAAAGGCGATCATCAGGGGATCCCGAAGCGTGATATCGAATTCAAACAGCGTCAATCCGGAATTGCGGGCGACAAGCGTGGCCACGGCGACGAGCAGGCCCCCAATCACCGGGGCGGGGATGTTATAGCGAGCGAGGGGCGGGACCAGCCGCCGGATCCAATAGCCGATAAAAAGCACGATCCCGGAAAAAGCCAGGGTGTGGACGAAATTCAGCTTAAGCACGATCCATGTCTCCCGCCGGATATGAAATCACGTTTATGCCCTGAAGAGTTGACGATTATAGCACAACCGAAAACGCCGGCAAATCATTTCATATGGCCAGCAAGCATCTCGATTTCCGTAGTAAAGACTTAGATGGGTGGCACGGATGCTGCCCCGCGACGCCCGAAGCGCCTGAGTGGTGGGCAAGAAGAAGCATGATAAAAGATTTTCAATTAGCAATATTAAACCCCCTACCCCCTTGACCAATCAAGGGGGGCTCTAAAAGGTCGAAGGGCGTTAGGGGCACGTCCGTGACAGGACCCATTTGGGCTTTCACGGAAATCGAGATGCGTCCGATTTGACTTTCCCTTCGCATTTAGGCTATTGAATAGAAAATGCCTGATTATCTGCGACATTCGAATTTCGGAAAAAGGAGGATCCCGTGAGATTCAAAAAACAGCATGCTATGGGTGTTCTGCTGGCCATCTTGTTCATCCTGTTCGGCGCATCCGTTTTCAGCGGACCGCAAGAGAAAAAGTGCGAGACGTGTCCGCCCGTGGATTTGTCCAGGGAGGCCTGCACGGTCATCATGGTCGGCAAGGACGCCTCGGTGGACGGCTCGGTCATGACCACCCACACCTGCGATTGCGGCTTGTGCGACTGGACCTTCCGCTATATCCCGGCCGCCGACCATAAGCCGGAAGACAAGCGCAGGATCTACCACATCGACCAGTTTGGGACGATTCCCCCCAGCACCGGGTTGAAGTGGGACAGAGTCACCGACAATTTCACGGGTCTCGAAATTCCTGAGGTTCCCCATACGTACGGATACATCCACGGCGCGTTCGGCTACATGAACGACCTGCAGGTGTCCATCGGCGAGTCCACGATCGGCTGCCAGAAAAAAATGGAAAACCAGACGCCGACCCCCAAGTTCGACATTACGATGCTGACACTGCTCGCCATGGAACGGGCTAAGACCGCCCGCGAGGCTATTAAAATCATGGGCGAGCTGGGAGAGAAATATGGCTACGGGTTTACCGATACGGGAGAAATGCTGGCCGTGGCCGACCCGAAAGAAGTCTGGTTGTTCGAGATCATGCCCGTCGGCCCGCTGTGGACGCCGCAGAGCGGAAAGCCCGGCGCCGTTTGGTGCGCCCAGAGGGTCCCGGACGATCACGTCAGCGTTTGCCCCAACGAATCCCGCATCGGCGAGATCGACCTGAACAACAAAGATTATTTCATGGCCTCGCCCAACGTCATTTCCTTCGCCGTCGAGCAGAAGCTCTACGATGCCAAGAGCGGCAAGCCCTTCAACTGGAAGCGGGCCTACTCGCCGAACGAAGTGAGCGCCACCGGGACTAACGGCAACCGCGTCCGGCTTTGGAGGTTCTTCAACATCGTCGCGCCGTCCAAGAACTTGGGCCCTGAGACCCCAAACATGGACCTTCCCTTCTCTGTCAAGGCCGACAAGAAATACTCCGTCTACGACATCATGCAAATGACCCGCGATAAATGCGAGGGCACGATCTTCGACCCGGCCCGTGGCCTCCAGGGCGGACCGTTCGCCAACCCGAACTTCCTGCCCTACGGCTTCAAGCTCGAAGGCAAGCAGTACAACACATCCCGCATCATCAGCGTCAACCGGGCCGAGTACGTCACAGTCACCCAGGCCCGCGGCTGGCTCCCCAACCCCATCGGCGGGATCGTCTGGCTGGCCTTCGGCGCCCAGGACACATCCTGCTTCATGCCCTTTTACGCAGGCATCACCGAGATCCCGAGGTCCTTCGAGATCGGAGATCATTGGGAATTCAGCAGGGAATCGGCGCGCTGGGCGTTCGATTATGTCGATTTTCACACCCAGGTGGTCTATTCGCTGGGCATCCAGGACGTTAGGGAAGCTCAGAAGGAGTGGGAAAAATCGGCGGTAGACAGGACGCTTCAGATCGATAAATACGCTTCCGCGCTCTACCAGGAGGACCCGGCCCAGGCCCGGCAGTATCTAACCGAATATTGCATCAACAATGCCAACTTGGTCATCAACGCCTGGTGGGAATTGGGCAATCAGATGCTGGTCAAGTATAACCACCTCTGGATTTATGACGCCAAAACGAGAAAGCGCAACGCCCTGCCCTTCCCGGACTGGTACCTCAAAGCCCTGGTGGAATACAACAAGCTCAAGCCCCAGGAAGAGAAAAAATAGAGACGGCTCGAAGACCGCGAACGCTCAGAAGTTTCGGTTGAACCGGAACATTTAAGATAAAAAGAGCGGCCAGACCCGGCCCATCTTCCTCATGATTAAAAAAAATCTGTTCGGCTGGTGGCAGCAGGCAGATTCTCGTTCGCGTAAAGCGTTGATCGCCGCCTCGCTGGGCTGGATGCTCGATTCGTTCGACATCATGATGTACTCCCTTGTCCTCCGTTACCTGATGGAAGACCTGGGGATGAGCAAAACGACGGCCGGTTTCATGGGCTCCCTCACACTGCTCGCTTCGGCCGCTGGAGGCATAATCTTCGGCGTAATCGCCGACCGATTCGGCCGGACGCGCGCGCTGCGGGGCAGCATCCTGATCTATTCAGTATTTACGGCTGCTTGCGGATTCTCCCAGACCGTCCCCATGCTGGCCGTCTTCAGGATCTGTCTTGGTTTAGGTATGGGCGGCGAATGGGCCAGCGGCGCGGCGCTCGTGTCGGAAACCTGGCCGGCCGAGCACCGGGGAAAAGCCCTGGGCTTTATGCAAAGCTCTTGGGCTGTCGGCTACGCCGTCGCCGCGCTTGTCACAGGGCTGATCCTGCCTTTATGGGGCTGGCGGGCGGTTTTTTTCATCGGCGTGCTTCCGGCGCTGCTGACGTTTTGGGTTCGGGCAAAGGTTGAAGAGCCGGAAATCTGGCAAAGACAAAAAAGCCTAACGGCCGCGGTCGAAAAAACAAAGGGCCCGGCCGTTATCCGGGGAAGACTCCTGGGAATCACAGCGGCCGTAACAATCATGAATGCCTTCACGATGTTTGCCTGGTGGGGATTCAACCTCTGGATTCCCGGGTATTTATCCCTTGGCCAGAGCCAGGGGGGGCTCGGGCTCAGCGCCCGCTATATGTCCGCTTTGGTCATTTTCATGCAAACCGGGATGTGGCTGGGCTATATCACCTTCGGCTATATCAGCGATTCCCTCGGCCGTAAAAAAACCTATGTCTTCTATCTCGTCGCAGCTTCGCTTTTCGTCCTGGCCTATTCCGGATTTCGGACACCGGTGTTCCTCTTTTTTCTGGGACCGTTCGTTGCCTTTTTTGGGACAGGCTATTTTTCGGGCTTCGGGGCCCTGACCGCCGAGCTCTATCCGACCAGGATCCGGGCGACCGCCCAGGGTTTCACCTACAACATCGGCCGGATCGCTTCGGCCATAGCCCCGCTGGCCATCGGATCGCTGGCCCAACGACAGGGATTCAACGTCGCATTTCTTCTGGCCTCAGGGGCGTTTTTACTGGCTGCCCTGATGTGGGTCTGGATTCCGGAAACGCTGGGGCGGACGTTGGAGTAAAACTGGCGTAAAACCAGGTCAATGTTCCGAGGAAGAAGATGAGTAAACACAGGCCCGTAACAAGATTCGCTCTCAGCTCGCAAAGGGACTCCCTGGATCAAACTCGGCCGCAGGGACGGCCCCTCAGCGGCCGACCTATTTGACTTCCGCCTTCCGTGTTTGGGTTGTCGGGATGGTCATGGTCTGCTTTTAGGGAATGGGACATTCGTCCCTAAGGCGCCGTCCCTGGACCAGCCGGACTTTACGAGGGATTTCCTCTGCTTTCGTCCGCCCTTGACTCACGTCCAAGGCTGTACTATGAAGGTACTGTTTAGGAGAGTGCCCATGTCTCGTCGGTTTTTGTCCCCAATTTCAAGGCTTGGCTTCCTGTCCATCATAGGGATCGCCTTCGGGCTCGGCCTATCGGTCCCGGAAACCACCGACCGGCTTGTCGCCGGGTTCGCCGTCCCGCCCGAATCGGCCCGCCCCTGGGTCTATTGGATGTGGATGGACGGCAACCTGACCCGCGAAGGGATCACCGCGGACCTCGAGGCGATGCAGAGGGCGGGCATCGGCGGGGTCGTCATCTGCGAAGTGAATGTCGGCGTTCCGCGGGGCCCGGTCGAATTCATGAGCGCCGAATGGCGCCGGCTCTTCAAGCATGTGGTCCGGGAAGCTGAACGGCTGGGGCTGGAGATTACTCTCAACGCCGGGCCCGGCTGGACAGGCTCCGGAGGGCCGTGGGTCAAACCCGAGCAATCGATGCAACATATCGTGGCGGCCACGATCGAAGCGGCCGGCCCCGGGCGCTTCGACGCAGCGCTCCCCCAACCTCAGCGCCGACCGGCCTTCTTCGGCGACGGGGCCCTCCCCCCCGAGCTCGAAAAAGCGAAGAACGACTATTACCGCGACGTGGCCGTCCTGGCCTTCCCGACGCCCGCCGCCGGGCCCGTGATCGCCGATATCGACGAGAAAGCTCTCTATGTCCGGGCCCCGTATTCTTCTCAGCCGGGCGTCAAGCCCTTCCTGCCTGCGCCAGCCGATTTCCCAGCGCTTCCCGCCGGCGCCGCGATCGATCCTTCGCGTATTGTCGATCTGACCGGCCTGCTCACCGCCGACGGCCGCCTGGCTTGGGACGTCCCCGCCGGCCGTTGGACGATTCTCCGCTTCGGCCGGACATCGACCGGCGCGAACACGCGCCCCGCTCCGGTCCCCGGCCTGGGCCTCGAGTGCGACAAGTTGGACAAGGCCGCCCTCGAAGCTCACTACGACGCGTTCGTCGGCGCGCTTCTACGCGAGATCGGCCCGCGCCGGACGGACGGCGGAGCGGGCTGGACGATGCTCCACATCGACAGCTGGGAGATGGGCGCGCAGAATTGGACGGGCGCCTTCCGCGAGGAGTTCAGGCGACGCCGCGCGTACGATCCTCTGCCCTTCTTGCCCACGATCACGGGGCGCATCGTGGAGAGCCTTGAGATTTCCGAACGTTTCCTCTGGGACCTCCGGCAAACCGCTCAGGAGTTGGTTGTAGAGAACCACGCCTTGTATCTCAAGGAGCTCGGCCGGAGGAACGGCTTCGGGCTATCCATCGAGCCCTACGATATGACGCCCTGCGCGGATATGACCCTTGGGACAGTCGCCGACGTCCCCATGGGCGAGTTCTGGCTCTACGGTTTCCATACCGCCCACAGTGTCATCGAGGCGGCCAGCCTTGCCCACACCGGAGGGAAACGCATCGTGGCGGCCGAGGCCTTTACCTCGAGCGACGCGGAAGCATGGCGGGCCCACCCAGCCTCTATGAAGGCTCTGGGGGATTGGGCCTTGGCCGCAGGCGTCAACCGGATCGTCTTCCACCGCTACCAGAACCAGGCAGGGCTCGACAAGCGGCCCGGGATGACCATGGGACCCTACGGCGTCCACTGGGAACGTACTCAAACCTGGTGGGACATGGCGCCCGCTTTCCATACGTATCTGGCCCGCAGCCAATTCCTGCTGCGGCAGGGGCTTCCCGTCGCCGACGTCCTTTATTTAGTCGCCGAGGGATCGCCGCATGTTTTTCGCGCTCCTGCGTCCGCCCTGCGGGGCGATCCGCCCGACCGGCTCGGTTATAATTTTGACGGGTGCGCGCCTGAGACTTTGCGAGAAGCCGCGGCGGTCGAAAACGGACGGATCGTTTTCCCGGACGGCATGAGCTACCGCGTGCTCGTCCTCCCGGAGCGGGAGACGATGACCCCAGCGCTCCTTCGTAAGATCCGCGACCTCGTCGCCGCCGGCGCGACCGTCGTCGGCCCGCGACCGCGCAAATCGCCCTCGCTTTCGGGCTTTCCGGCGTGCGACTCCGAGGTCAAGTCGCTGGCCGACGCGCTGTGGGGCGACTGCGACGGCGAAAGTGTTACGGAACACTCCTACGGCCAAGGCCGTGTCGTCTGGGTGCGAGGGACGAAGACGGGCGCGGCATCGACAGTCGCCGCGCCGCCCGGCTCGACGCCCTCGGATAAAACGACTTGGGATATGGGCGCTCCGCCTCTCTCCGTACCCGAGCAGTACGGCGATTTCGCCGTCGTCGCCGGCGTGCTGGAGCGGATGGCCGTCCCGCCCGACTTCGCATCCGACGTTCCCCTTCGCTATACGCACCGGCGGGAAGGCGAGGCCGAAATCTACTTCGTGGCCAATCCCGAAAATCGGGCCCTTGAGGCGAACGCCGCGTTCCGCGTGCGCGGCAAGCAACCGGAGCTCTGGGATGCGGTCACGGGCGAGATTCGCGTTCTGAATCAGTTCACAATTAAGGACGGACTCACGTCCGTGCCTCTGCGGTTCGAGCCGCACCAGTCGTTTTTTCTTGTGTTCCGCAGACCCGCCGGAAAGGCGGCGTCTCCGGCGAGCCCGAACTTTTCCGTTTTGACCGAAGTCTCCGTGTTGAGCGGGCCCTGGGAGGTTTCATTCGACCCGAAATGGGGCGGTCCCAATAAAATTATCCTGGAAAATCTCGACGACTGGAGCCTCCGTCCGGAAACCGGCATCAAGTATTATTCGGGCACGGCGTTCTACCGGAAAACGTTCGATCTCCCCGAATCCGCGAAGGCCTTGAACAAAGCGCCATCCAACGGAGCCCGAGTCTGGCTCGACCTGGGGACCGTGAAGAATATCGCCCGCGTTCGGCTGAACGGAAATGACTTAGGTGTTGTCTGGTGCGATCCGTGGAGGGTGGATGTCACTGCCGCCCTGAAGCCGAACGGCAATGTCCTTGAAATCCAAGTGGCCAACCTCTGGCCGAACCGGCTGATCGGTGACGAGCAGGAGCCGGCCGACGCCGAATACGGCAAGGGCGGAAATCTCATCCGCTGGCCGGAGTGGCTCATAAAAGGCGAGCCCCGTCCGTCGCCCCTGCGTTTGACGTTCGCGACATGGAAGCACTTCACAAAGGATTCGCCCCTGCTTCCGTCCGGCCTGCTGGGCCCCGTGACCATCAGGAGGGGGCGATAATCAAAAAACACCTCGAGTCCCGAATCGAGATCCAATAGCCCGGCCATCTTCTCGACATCGATCTTGGGTTGGAAGTAACCTTTGCTGCCACGTCTGGAGGTGAATCATGCCCAAGAGACCACGCGTCGTTCCCATTCTGTTCTCCCTTGTCTTTCTCTGCGTTGCGGCTTATCCGCAAGGCTCGAAACCGGAATCCGAACTGCTCGGCCGACTCAAGGCCCTGCCCGGAGTCGTCGAAGTCAAAGAAACCCGCCTTGACGAGAAGCTCTTCCAGGAAGCTTACGAGTATGGGGTGTTGGAATATCCGTTCGCCTTCTGGCAGTACGGGACCGTCAAGCCGGCCGACATCCCTGCTCCGGATGCGCCGGCGGAGAAGCTTTTCGAACATCTCAACAAGACCAACGCGATCTATTATTATTCCGACCAGGGCAAAAAAGCGTTCGAGCCTTTCCAGTATCAGGCCTTCACCGAAATCGGGTATTACAATTACGACATCACGGACTTCAAGGAACACATGAAATCCTTGAAGAATCCGACCAACCTCGTCCTCTGTCCTAAGGACGCCAAGATCGTTTATGATCCTGCGCCCATGGCCAACGTCTATCACTTTCTGCAGTACAAAGGGGATCATATTATCTACATCTACGGTGAGCTCGACCCGTGGTCGGCTACGGCCATCCAATTGATCGGAAGAACGGATGCGGTCAAAATCGTAGTCAAGAACGGTTATCACGGGTCGAGAGTCAGGAATTTTACACCTGAACAGAAAGAGCTGTTCTATTCAACCCTGGAGCGGTGGCTGGGCCTGACCCTGGCGCGGCTGTAGAACCGGCGAAAATTTTTCTAACAATTTAGCCGATTAATCGAGGCCGGGCATGGGCTGGATAATCAAGGGATACTTCTCCGTTTCTTCCGAAAGATGAAATGCCTTTGTATAGCAATCCATGGCTCTGGCAAAATAGGCCTGGAAAAAAATCCCTTTTTAAAGCCCAAAGACTACGAATACGCCATGCTCGCTAAAATACTCAAAGCTCGAACGCCGGGCGGCATCTCTGAGTATGTCGGGATGGGCTCAATAGGATAAATAAGAAACATGAATAACTGGGCTGAGGATATATCCGTCCTAGCCGTCCGGGTTGGAGCCTTTGACATCCATCTTCGGCCGGCTCTATAATCATTCCGCAACGACGGCATCGTGTCTCTTTAGGAGGTAACGAACGCCGGCTCAACGGGAGAGACGGCGCACCCCCACAAGAACGTTTTTAATTCCCGGGATTCACACGGAGGAAAAAGTCATGGCCGAACAAAAAATATTCCTGAATCCTTCATCTGGCTCCAGATTTCTTGCCCGAAAAAACCGGCTCCCATGGATCCTAGGCTTTGCGAGTATCTGCTTGGTTCTCTTGATCTCGAAGGCCGGAAATCCGGGGCAGAGTCGAAGCGCATCCCTGGCGCCCCTCGACCCCCAAAAGGTCCAGGACCAGGACCTCATGACCTGGGATGATTATCGTCCCATCCCGGGCCGCAATTGGGCGGACCCGTCCCTCAAGCCGGAACGTGGATTTCGTCTCGCGGTCGTCGCCATCGACTTTCCGGATCAGCCCTTCGTGATCAGCCTCCCCAAGGGATCAGACTCCTTCGGAAACCCGCAGATCGATCCAGTCGCCCGCGAAAAAGTCTCCCGGTTCTATGCCGACTTCTTCATGAAGCCGAGCGAGGTCAATCACGGCCAGACCATCAACGGCTATTGGATGGAGCAGTCCCGGGGAAAATTCGGCATCACCGAGGTCGACGTTTTTGGCCCATACCGGATGCCGAGACCGATTTGGGCTTATGGCCTCAACGAGTATGGCCAAAATGATGCAACCCCGGACGGCAGCAAAGCGGACGGACGCATGGAACAAGATTGCGACGCCGTTTGGACGGCCGACGTCGGGAAAGACGTCCGCAAAAACTACGACGCCATCCTGCGCCTCTACGCGAGCTACGATGAGACGGGCGTCTGGCAGGAATTTGGCGAGATGAAATTCAACACCAAGGACGATATTCCGCAGGAATGGGGCAACCCCAATCCAGACAAGCCCCGCTGGATCCCTACCCGGTACGTGGAGTGGACGAGCTGGCTGGCAGGCTCTCAGCAATGGGGATTGTCCTCCATGCGCCAGGGCGAAAACTCCGGCACCATCACCCATGAACTCGGTCATTTCGCGTTCCGCCTGCCCGACCTCAACAACAATCCCTATGTCCGGCCTTACCGGAGGGTCGCCGCCGGCACTTGGGACATGATGGATCGAGGCTGCTTCAACGGACCGGGGGGACCCCACAAACGCTGGGTGGTGCCGCCGACACAAGGCGCGGCGATGCCCGCGGGACTGATGGTCCGAAATCGTTTGGAGAACAAGTTCATTTCCGAATCGCAGATCCTGCGGCTGAACAGAGACGGCCTGGCCAAATCCGGGTTGGCGGTGGCCGAAGTCACGGCCCGAGCGGTGGATCCTCTTCCTGGTGCTTTCGCCGGTATCCTCGTCAGGCTTGACGGCCCTGAGCCCGGAGACCGAACCCCGCCGGACGACCCAGCCATAAATCCCCTCTCCCCGGGAATCCCGAACTACAACTCTTACACCCTGGAAGTGGTCCAACGGATCGGCTACGATTCGTTCACCCCTGATAACGGGGTCCTTATCGCTAAGAACAAAGACAGCCTGCGAGGCCGGAACGGCGGCCCCAACGCCTTCAACAGCTACATCTGGGTCATCGACGCCCACCCCGAAGATATCAACGTGGTGGACTACGTCAAGCCCAACGGTCAAAAGGTGATGCGGACGATCGCCGATTACCGGCAGCTCAACGACGCTATCTTCCACGCCGGGCTCGACTCGGGCAGCCAATACGAATGGGAGGACAAGCCGAACCGGCTGCATTTCTACATAATCGACACCCGCAAGGACGAAAAAGGAATCCTCTGCTACACGCTGGCTGTCCGGTCCCTAGACGGCTCGGGTCCGCAGAAAAGGGGCGCGGCCCTGGAACCGATGACCTCCCTGAAGGTCGGAGGGCTCAATACTCCAGTCACCTTCACCCTGAAAAATACCGGCACGGCCGCGGAAACGGATCCAGCTGCGCATCCGGCCGACGCCAAAGCCTACCTGAAATCCGATGTTTATCGGCTTTCCGTATCCGTGGAGGGAAAAGGATGGACGGCCCGGCTTCTCAACGGCCTGGCCGCGGTGGGGTTCGGCGGTTCTCGACAGGTAACGGTTTACGTGTCTCATGAGGCCGGAAGCTCCCCATCGGCCAAGGTGACTCTCCGGGCATCGTCCGAGAGCGATCCTTCCAAGATCGCGACGGCCGGCGTGTCTGTTTCGAGGTAGTTTTCGTTTTTCCGTCCGTTTTCGGGATTGTCGATTCCGCATTGACTCGAAAATACTTATTCCTAGTTTAGTTCTAAGCTTTTTCAATTTTTTTTCTTTTTTTACTTGACAGATGACTACATCTGTAATATATTGTCAACGTGACTACTGATGTAATCGAGGAGAAACGCAATGAAAAAAGAATTACCCAAGATCGCCGACTCGGAGTGGCGGGTAATGCAGGTCCTATGGGAGCGCTGTTCTCAGACTGCAAATGACGTCGTCAATGCCCTGTCAAGTAAGGTCAAGTGGAAGCCCAGGACGGTCAAGACGTTAATAAGCCGGCTGGTGAAGAAAGGCGCGATCAAAGTCAAAGAGGAGGGCAACCGGTATCGCTATTCCGCCGCCGTGAACGAGTCCGCATGCATTCGGTCTGAGACCAAAAGTTTCGTTCGGCGCGTCTACAAAGGAGCGATGACGCCTGCCCTCGCTACTTTACTCGAGGATGCCGATTTATCGGCCCAAGAGATCGACGAACTTCAGGAAATCCTCGACCAGAAAAAAGGGGGATGAAAATGGAGGCACCACTGACCTCTATTCAACCGGTTTTTGATTGGCTCCTGCAGACGACCCTGATTGGCAGCGTCGTGATCGGTCTGATTTTGGCCGCCCAGAAAGTGCTGGGCGGCAAGCTGGGCCCTCGTTGGTGCCATGCGCTTTGGCTGGTGTTATTGATACGACTGGTGCTGCCCGGGGCATTTCCGGGTCAAATCAATCTTCTCAGTCTGGTCCCTTCGTGGGATCGGCAGATGCTACAACAGCAGACATCTGACTCGGCTGAACAGCACGAGGTCTCTCAAAAAGCTCAGATTTCCGATACTCCCGAAGCCAAACCAGCTCAGAGACCGGAGTCCGACGTCGGAGCACAGAAGCCCGTGACTCCACAACCGGGAACGCTCGCCACTGGACAAAACGAATCCAAGCCGGGGCTGGCCGACCTCCGTCGAGTCCTGCCTTTTCTCTGGCTGGCAGGCGCAATGGTGATCGGGGGATATCTCCTCTGGAGCAACTTTTTCCTCTGGCGGATCGTCAAGCGGGATCGTCCGCTGCTCGACCAGAAGACCTTGGAACTCTTTGAAGAGTGCAAAGAGAGGATGGGCGTCCAAACGCTCGTTGGCCTTATCCCGAGCGCCCGAATCAAGAGCCCGGCTCTCTTCGGCTTTATCCGGCCCCGTCTTCTCCTACCGTTGGAGATGCTGGGGGAAGCCAGCCGAGAAGAGATGCGGTATGTTTTTCTTCATGAGTTGGCCCATCTTAAACACCGTGACATATACCTGGGGTGGCTGACCAGTCTCCTGCAGATCCTGCACTGGTTCAATCCACTGGTCTGGTTCGCTTTCCACCGCATGCGGGCCGACCGGGAGCTGTCCTGCGATGCTTTCGTGCTTTCCCGGACGGGAAACGAAAAATCACAGGAATACGGACAAGCCATCGTTGGGCTCCTCCGCCGTTTTTCCCGTTCGCGGCCTCTGCCGGCCATGGCCGGGATTTTGGAGAACAGATCGCAACTGAAAAGGAGGATCACCATGATCGCCCAATTTAAAAGAGGGTCTTATCAATGGTCACCTCTGGCCGCTTTTGTGATTCTTGCGCTAGGCGTCGTCTCCCTCTCTTTCACTGTCTGGAGTGATCATCAAAACACCTTTTTGCAGAAGTCCGAGCCGGGCATCTCGCTTCGTAGGGTCGAGACAGGCCCCATGTCGGACTTCTCGGGCCCCCCGTCCCTGGACGGACGGTACATCTGTGACTTCCAGACAACGTCCGATGTTCAGACAGCGGAGATGGTCATTCGCGATCTGGCCACGGGCGAGTTTCGACCGCTGACGAAAGTGTCCAGACAGGGCATGTGGTACCCGGTCATATCTCCCGAGAGCACGCACGTCGCTTACATGAACCAGTCCGGCCCTCAAACCGAGCTTCAGCTGATCAAAATGGATGGCACGGGGCACCGCGTTCTTCATCGCTTCAAAGAAGGCGAAGAGCTTAAGATACATTCGTGGACCCCAGATGGTAAACAGATCCTGGGAGGCCTTTGGAATGGCGATAAAGATCAGCTGGTTACCTTCTCAATCGAAAACGGTTCTATGCAAGTGATCCACACCTTCGAATTTTTCTGGAATGGCTGGCCATATGGCATGGCGATTTCACCCGATGGGCGCTTCATCGCATACGATCGGCCACAGGAGATAAAATCAAAGAACGGAGACATTTTCATTCTCGACATAGAAAAACAGCAGACGGAATGTGTGGTTCAGCACGCCGCCAATGATCGATTACTGGGCTGGACGCCCGACAATAACCACCTCTTTTTCGCCAGTGACCGAAAGGAGGGATATCCCGGCGGCTTCTCCATCTCGAATACCAGGGATGCCTATCTTTTGCCTGTGGCCGATGGTGCGAGTCAGGGGGCGCCTGAACTGGTCAAGCGCGACATTCCCGCCAAGATCAGACCGAAAGGATTCACCCGGAACGGGGCCTTTTATTATGCCATTGAGTTCAGAACCATGGAGGTCGCTGTCGCTGAAGTGGATGTGCAGACCGGCAAGCTGTTGAAGAAATCCCAGACGGTGGGTCAGACAGGGACCGACGTCGCGCCCGCCTGGTCGCCCGACGGCCGCTACCTGGCGTATGGCATCCAAAAGTCCGATGAATCTCAGACCATTTGCATTCGAAACATGGAAACCGGTCAGGAAAGGGCAATCGATCCGAATCTACCACATTTCCTCTCTCTACGGTGGTCACCCGACGGCAAGTTTTTTCTTGTGTCGAATTTTATTCGAAATAAACCGCAGGCTGTCTCCCGGATCAATGCCAGCACGGGTGAACGCGTGGACCTCGTTCAGAGCGAGTCTGCCATGTTGGGCGTTGCTCAAATTTCTCGGGATGGCAGGACCTTGCTCTACGTTCTTCACCATCCTGATTCGAAAAAATCGAGCCTCATGAGCAGAGACATAGAGTCAGGCCGCGAAAAAGAGTTTTTCAGCATGGAAAATGCCAGCAACGCCCAGAGTCTAAACTTTGCCCTTTCGCCTGATGGCCGGCAGCTGGCCCTGGCGATCTGGGAAATAAAGTTCTCCCCGATGACATTTATTCTCCGTATCTTGACCATGCCGGCCGAAGGCGGCGAGCCCAGGGAATTGCTCAAAAACGGAGAGCTCAGACAGTATCCCATGATTGCCTGGACACCAGATGGACAGTCTCTGCTCTTCACCAATACCACACCGGAGGGGGGGAGGGGGAACGCCGTGTTTTGTATTCCGGCGGGCGGTGGGCAGGTCCGCGAGCTCTGCCGACCCCAAACCATGATGTATGGCCACTTGTGGAGCGTACTGGATGTCCACCCCGACGGACGGCGGATCGCCTTCGACTGTTTCGAGTATCGCCATGAAGTGTGGACGATGGAGAACTTCCTTCCCGCGACCGCCGCTTCCAAGGACAAATGACGACGGATATATGTCAAGGAATGTCACGTTGCGCTCAAAAGAGTGGAAGGGGAGCCCTGGGGACACAGATAAATCTGGATGCGCCGGACCTCCCTGAGGGCCGTCCCGGCTAGGCCTTTGTCCGCGCGTCCTGGCCGATCAGGTTGACCAACTCGAGCCGGTTCCGGACGCCGAGCTTCTGGTAGATGTGAGAGGGAGGGGTCAAACCTACTCATTACGCATAATTATCAGGGGAAGTTGCGTAATGAGTAGGTTTGACCCCGGATTATTCAGGGCGGATCAACCCTCGAAGCAGCGGTCGCCGCATCCCCAAAAAAGGGACGATTCTTCGAGCTTCCCTTCCTCGTCTTTGTAGATGAACTTCACCCCTTCTCGGGTTCCGTCGAGGTCTTCTTTATAGATAACGGTCAGGCTTATGTCTTTTTCCTTTTCAAGGTATTCTTTGGCTTTGGTGGTCGCATCCTCCACAGTTTTGAAACTCTCTCGGTCAAAAACCATGGTTTCTTCGTCTTCGATCTTTGTCTTTGACTTGTGTCCTTCAATAAAATATTTATGGCTCATCCTGTCCTGCCTTTCTCCAAATCGGATCGTGAATATCATAAATTCAAAGGCAAGCGTCTGTCAACCTCTAGGCTTAGCCTGTCAAGGCAACATGAATATTTCCTATCCTGGGCAACGTGAATACTTCCGGTTTCTGAGAACTTGAGCCGACCGGGAAATCCGGAATCTCGAAATCAATTGCGGGAGGTCTTTTTCGCTGACTTGCCGGGTTCTGCTATGGGCCGAATTTTTTCGGCAAAAAGCGGATCGAATTTTCCATCCCCATCGACATCCATGAATACCGGATTGGTGAGGGCGTAAGGGAGAGCGGCGTCTTCGAGGAGGCCGCTTTCAGAGGATTGCTGGAGCACGGGAAAAAGGGACTTTTTGCCCAGGACCTCGACGCAAAGGTAAGAGTCTTTGTTCAGAAATAAGCTGATCCGGGCCGGCCTCAAATGGGCGGCGTTTATTCCGCAGACGGCCCAGAAGCAAGTCAACGACGCCCTCAAAGAAAAAGGGATCGAGATGGATTTCTCGAAGATCAAGCCGGAAGACCCGGAGGAGCTGGTCACCCATCTCAATGACCTGCAGGTCGATGTGGAAGGCAAGGAAAAAATCAGGATTTTCTGCGAATAAAAAGATTCGCTATTGATTTTCACCTCCGCTTGGTATAAGCAATACCTATCCCAAAGAAGGAGGTGTCACGGAGGTGAATCGCAGGAAATTTTTAGCCAACGGAATCGGCGCGGCCGCCGCGCTTTCACTGGCCGGGCCGGGTCGCACGGCTGCATCCTTTCAAACCAAAGCACCCCAAAAACCCGGTAAATTCAAGCTCAAGTACGCGCCCAGCTTCGGGCTATTCAAAGAGCACGCCGGGGATGATCCCATCGCTCAAATCCAGTTTGCCGCGGATGAAGGCTTCACGGCCATGTTCGACAACGGGATTATGGGAAGGCCCATCCCCCAGCAAGAAGCCATCGTCAAGGAATTGGAACGAAAAGGAATGACCCTGGGGCCGTTCGTCCTCTACGCGGACTTCGGCGTAGAGAGCTTCGTGAAAAATGATAAGGACATCCGGGACATGCTGCTCAAAAAGATGCAGCAGGGCGTGGAAACCTCAAAACGAGTAAACACAAAGTGGGCGCTCGTTGTCCTAGGCCGATACAATCAGAATCTGAGCTGGGATTACCAGACTGCCAATGTTATCGAGAACCTGAGGTTTTGCATCGATATCTGCGCTTCCGCCGGGTTGATAATTGTCCTCGAGCCCCTCAACCCTAAAGACCATCCTGGCCTATTTCTCACGAAAATTTCGCAGGCTTTTGCGATATGCAAAGCCGTGAACAGCCCTTCCTGCAAAATTCTGAACGATATCTATCATCAGCAGATCACCGAGGGCAACCTGATTCCCAATATCGATATGGCCTGGGATGAAATCGCCGCCTTCCATCTAGGAGACAGCCCCGGCCGGAAAGAGCCGACGACGGGAGAGATCAACTACAGGAACATTTTCAAGCACATTTATCAGAAAGGCTATAAAGACGTCCTGTGCATGGAGCACGGCAAGAGCCAGCCGGGCAAAGCGGGCGAACGGGCCGTCATCGACGCCTACCGCTGGTGCGACAATTTTTGATTAAGAATGGGGTCAAACCTACTCGTTACGCAGTCTTCCCTGGAGAATTGTGCGTAACGAGTAGGTTTGACCCCGGATTTTAAATAGGAGAGGTCAATGAAAAGCAATTCTTCTCAGAAAACAAGCATTACCAGAAGGGATTTCATCAAAACTTCGGTCGGGGCATCATTGGCCGCGGCCATCCCCGGAAACCTGGGCCTGCATGCCCAAGGTTCTGACACCATCCGCGTCGGCGTTGTCGGCTGCGGCGGCCGCGGAACGGGCGCCGCCATCGACTGCCTGAATGCGGCCCCCGGTGTCGAGATCGTGGCCATGGGCGACCTCTTCATGGACCGCATCGACAGCTCCCTGAAAAGAATCAAAGAGGTCCATCCGGATAAGGTCAAGGTGCCGAAGGATAAATGCTTCACGGGATTTGACAATTACCTCAAGGTCGCGGCCTGCCCGGAGGTGAATCTGATCGTCACGGCAGCGGCGCCCGGCTTCCGGCCGTTGCACCTGAAAGCCGCCGTCGAAGCCGGGAAAAATGTCTTTATGGAAAAACCGGTGGCGGTAGATCCTGTGGGCGTTCGATCGGTCATTGCTTCGTCTGACCTGGCCCGGAAAAAAGGGCTGGCCGTCGTCACGGGCACGCAGCGCCGGCACCAGCAGCGCTACATCGAGCTAATGAAGCGAATCCACAACGGCGAGATCGGAGAGATCACCGGAGGCCAATGCTACTGGAACCAGGGTGAGCTTTGGGTCGTGAAAAAAACGCCCCAGATGTCGGACATGGAATGGCAGTGCCGGAACTGGCTCTATTTCACCTGGCTGTCGGGCGATCACATCGTCGAGCAGCACGTCCACAACATCGATGCCATGAACTGGGCGTTCGGCTCCCTGCCCGTGAAGGTCATGGCCATGGGCGGACGCCAGCAGCGCACGGCCCCCGAGTACGGGAATATTTACGATCATTTCGCCGTAGAGTTTGAATATCCGAACGGAGTCCGGGTGCTCAGCATGTGCCGCCAGATCAAGGGCTGCGCCGACCGCGTCGAAGAACGAATCGTCGGGACAAAAGGCTACGCCTTCGGCTATGGCGAAATCCATGGAACGAATTTCTGGAAGTTCGACGGCGATGAGACCAATCCCTATGTCCAGGAGCAGGCCGACCTGATCGCTAGCATCCGTGCCGGGAAGCCGCTCAACGAAGGCCGGCGCATCGCCGAAAGCACGATGTGCGCCATCATGGGCCGGATGAGCGCCTACACGGGGCGGGCCATCAACTGGGAATGGGCGATGGCGAGCTCCAAGCTCGACCTCACCCCGCCCAAGTACGATTTCGGCCCGCTTCCGGTCGAGCCGATGGCGATCCCCGGCGTCACGCCCCTAATTTAAAATGAATGGGGTCAAACCTACTCATTTCGCATTATCGAACCGTTATCGGCAGCGACCGAATGAATTGGGGTCAAACCTACTCGTTACGCACAATATTCCAGGGGAGCTTGCGTAATGAGTAGGTTTGACCCCGGTCTTTGCCCCGGTCTTTGAAAGGCAGGTGAGAATATGGCCAAAAAATCCACTAAAATCAGCCGCAGGGATTTCCTGAAGACGATTCCGGCCGCGATCGCCGGGGTCGCAGGGTTTCCGACGATCGTCCGGGCATCGGCGCTGGGGAAATCGGGCGCCGTCGCCCCCAGCAACCGCATCGTCATGGCCGG
>CAZIDN010000039.1:1460-34703 GCA_964537875.1 uncultured Eubacteriales bacterium | reverse complement strand
CGGCGCTGGGGAAATCGGGCGCCGTCGCCCCCAGCAACCGCATCGTCATGGCCGGCATCGGCTTCGGCATGATGGGCATTCCCAACATGCAGGCATTCCTGGAAAAGGACGAAGTCCAGTGGGTCGCGGTCTGCGACATCGACAAGGACCATCTTAAGCAGGTCCAGGACATGGTCAATGAACACTACGGGAATGAAGACTGCGCCACCTATCATGATTTCCGCGAGCTCCACGCGCGCAAGGACCTCGATGCCGTGTCCATCGCTGTGCCCGACCACTGGCACGCCATCCTGTCCATCGCCGCGGCCCGGGCCGGCTTCGACATCTATGGCGAAAAACCCCTCACCCACAGCCTGGCCGAAGGCCGGGCCCTCTGCGATGCCATGAAGCGCTACGGCCGGGTCTGGCAGACCGGAAGCTGGCAGCGCTCCGTCGCCAATTTTCACCAAGCCTGCGAGCTCGTCCGAAACGGACGGATCGGAAAGATCCTCAGAGTTGAGGTCGGGCTGCCCGAGGGGCATCACGATTTCGCCAGGACATTCGGGGAATGGGACATCGAGCCCCCTCCTCCCGAATTAGATTATGATTTTTGGGTCGGGCCGTCCCCCTATATCCCCTACTGCAAAGCCCGCGTCCATATGAATTGGCGTTGGAACATGGACTTCGGCGGCGGCCAGCTCATGGACTGGATTGGCCATCATCTGGACATCGCCCACTGGGGACTCGGGTTTGATTATAACGGCCCCGTCGAAATCCAGGGGCGCGGCGAATTTCCGACTAGCGGAATTTATAACAGCGCCCTTCGGTATTGGGTCGAGACCAAATATGCCGACGGAACGCCCATCATCTTGGCCGGGGGGTACCCGGAGATCCAGGGCGGCACGAAATGGATCGGCGAATACGGCTGGATTTGGGTCGACCGGGGCGCGTTCGAGACACAGCCCGCCAATCTCGTCAACGAAGTCATCGGCCCCAATGAAATCCGCCTCTATAAGAGCCGGGACCACTACCAGAATTTCCTAGACTGCGTAAAGGCCAGAGCCCTCACGATCACGCCCTGCGAGGTCGCCCACAGGTCGGCAAGCGTCGGCCATCTCGGCGTCATCGCCATCGAAACGGGGCGGAAGATCCACTGGGACCCGGTCACGGAAACGATTGCTGGTGACCCGGAAGCCACGCGCCTGCTCAGCCGCTCCTACCGCAAGCCCTGGCAGCTTTCGGAATAGAGGTACGAACATGCGGAAACAAAGAATCAAAACAATCGCGATTGCAGCCCTGGCCCTCTTTTTGATTCCATTGCCGATGCCCGCTCTCCAATCCGGCGGGCAAAGCACGAAAGCCATAGCCCCACAGAATCTCGACGACATTCTCAAGCAGTTGGCCACTTACGACGGCGGGTTGAATTCGGAGGCGTTTTGGAACCTGCGCAACTATGTTCTCGCCAATAAGGACGCCGCTGAGGCAAGGCTGGCCTGCGAGGGGAAACTCCTGGCGTTTCTCGATTCCCAAGCCAGCTCGGTCGCCAAGATGGCTGTCTGCCGCCAACTGCGGGTCATCGGCGGTGAAAAATCCGTTCCTGTTCTCGAAAAGATACTGGTCCAAAAAGAGACATCGGACATGGCCCGCTATGCCTTGGAAAAAATCCCGGGAGATGCAGCCGATAAGGCCCTGCTCAAAGCTCTGGGAAATTCTGAGGGCGATATCATGCTCGGCATCATTTCCTCTCTGGGAAAGAGAAAAACTCAGGCGGCGGTTCCGATGCTCGGCGCATTGATCTTGGATTCGAAGAAGGACATCGCTTCGGCTGCCGTTTTTTCCTTGGGCCGGATCGGGGGCAAGGAAGCCGCAGGCGTCCTCACGACCGCCCTGGGAAAAACCAAGGGCGAGCTCCAGGCCCAAATCGGGTCGGCCCTTCTCGTATGCGCCGAGGATTTTATGGCGCTCAAAAACGCAGACGCGGCATCGGGAATATATAATCAAATGCTCGGGCTCAAGCTCCCGGCCGCTCTTCGCCGCGCGGCCATGAGCGGAAAGATCGCCGCCGCCGGAGATCAAGCCGCAAAAATCATCCTGGCCGCGCTTGAAGGCGCTGACCAGGAGCTTTATATTCCGGCCATCGGCATGGTTAAAAAAGTATTTGATGCTTCGAGCATCACCCCTATCTGCACGCTGCTCCCCAAGCTTCCCGAGGACGGCCAGGTCCAGCTCCTGGCCGTCCTCGCCGAATATCCCAAGAATCAGGTTCTTTCCCCCGTCCTCCAGGCCGCCCGGAGCCCTCAAGAGCCTATCCGCATCGCCGGTTTGAAGGCGCTGGAAAAAGTGGGTGATGCCTCAACCGTCGCCTTCCTGGCCGAAGCGGCGGCAAAATCCCAGAGGAAGGAACAAGAAATCGCACGCACCAGTCTGTGGGGGCTGAAGGGTCGGGAGGTCGATGAGGAAGTCATTTCCCTCCTGGCCAAGCAGCCCGCCGACGATGTCCTGAATGAATTCCTCATGAGCATCGGAGAGCGGCGGATATTCGCCGGGAAAACATGGCTCGTCAAGAATGAAGAGTCTTCTTCAGCCAAGGTGCGCCAGACAGCACTCAGAGCGCTCAAGGTCATCGGCACTCCGTCTGATATCCCCGGCCTGCTCGACCTACTCCTCAAAACCGAAAACGAGCAGGAACAGGCAGAGATCGAAAATGCGGTCGTCGCCCTCGCCAGAAAAATTTCCAATCCATTGGCGCGGTCGGGCGCGGTCAAGGGAAAACTGGACAAAGAGAAAGATATAAAGAATAAATCGATTCTCTTCCATATGCTGGGAAGGATCGGAGACGACAGTGCGCTTCCCCTGCTCCGCGAGGCCCTGACAGATCCCGATGCCGAGGTGGTGGACGCGGCCGTGCGCGCCCTAGCCATCTGGCCGACCATCACCGCCAAGGATGACGTGCTCCAGATCAACCGGACCACCAAAAACGAGGTCCACGAGATCTTGACTCTGCAGGCCTACGTCCGTCTGATCGGTCTCGAGAGATTCCGCTCGCCCGAATCCGCCGTCAGGGACCTGAAGCTGGCCTATGGCCTGGCGGACCGTCCGGAGGAAAAGAGGCTCGTCCTGGGGATTCTGCCGAATTTCGCCTGCCCCGACGCCCAGGGATTCGCCGAATCCCTCTTGGAGTTTGACGACATCAAGGCGGAAGCCCAGGTGGCGACTGACAAAATCAAAAAGAAGCTGGAGAAAGAAGAGCGGTAAGAGAGACAAAAGCAGGAGGGTTGCTTACTATTTTATCCCCTCCCTTATCTGATCCCAATTTTTTATCCTCAACCGTTTGACAAATACCTGCCCGGTGTCGTCGTTAATGACTTGGGTGTAAAAAAATCCGTTTCTAATCACAAACGGGGTCAAGGGGCAGGAGGTTTTGTAGAGATAATATCCATCCTTGCTGAAGATATCGAATCTTTTCTCCGCATTTTCCTCCGGGCCTGGATTATTCCTCTGCGCATAAATTCTGCCTTGGCTGTCTGTGAAGATCGAATAGAAGAAAGGCTTGTGTTCGGGAAACTTGCCTTTTCCGTCTTTCCGCTTTTCTTCCGACGAAAAATTCTGATACGGCTCTTCTTTCTTGATTTTAAAGAGCAATTTGCCTTCAGAATCAACGATGTTCAACTCGTATTCCTTGGAATAGGCATAGACCAAGTTTCCTTCGCTGGCTGGAGATAAAAACAAATCATATTCTTCTCTGGATATAACCGTAATTTCCGAAACACCTGTCCTTTCTCGAAAAATGTCATAAGGGAATCTGGCAATTTTTTTCTCATCTTTCCCTTGAGCGTTGTATCTCTTCAAAACTTTAAAAAGAGCAGGGCTGGCATCATCAGAACCCTCACTCTCAGAGCCGATTCCCCATAGATTTCCATTTGCATCAACGACGAGCTGACTGTTGTAAATTTCAAAGGGGATATCTTTGTTCAAATAGCTCCCGTCCTTATTGAAAATTTTTAGCGTTCTTAGGTCTTGGACTCCGACGATGCCGTTTTTATCGTCAAGGATCATCAAGGAAGGCATCTGGAATTCGCCGGGGCCCTGTCCCTGTTTGCCGATCGGACAAAGAAACTGGCCGTTTCGACCGAACTTCTGGACTCTCCTATTCCTAAGCTCAAGGACATAGATATTTTCATCCCTATCGACTTTGATATCTCTGATCCCGTAGAACATATAATGATCATCGTTTTCTTTTCCGATGCTTAAATCCTCAATCAAATCGAATTTCAGTTCCCCATAAAGAGGCTCTTTTGGATTTTTGACAAGCTTGATGCCCTTTTCTTCGGCTATTTTCCCTTTCCATTTGGGCTTTTGATTTTCTCTTGATTCTGCAAAAACAAAGAAAAAAACGGAAAGACCGATCAAGACGTATTGAATTTTTGTTTTCATCGTCCCTCCTCTATCCTTTTGCGCTTGCTTTTTTATATTCCCGCCTTAATCTGCTCCCAATTTTTGATCCTGAATCGCTTGACATATTCCACGTTCTTTTTTTCATCAACAAAACTTGTGTAAAGAAATCCATTTTTTATCAGGCGAGTCATATGAGGAATGACAGCTTTGTATAAATAATAGCCCTCCTGGCTGAATATATCGACCTCCTTATCAACCTCAAGCTGGGATTCCGCATGATTGGTTTGAGCATAGAGGCGTTTTTCGCTATCGGTTAAAAGAGAGTAAAAGAAAGGCTTATGTTCAGGCAACTTGTAGAGAAGCTGTATATCCTTATACTTGCCTCGCAATTTTTTCTTTACCTGCGCCGCTTTTTTTGTATATTCGTCTTCTTCACTCGAAGTAAATTTATGATACGGCTCATCTTTGCTGATCTTGAAAAGAAGTTTCCCCTGGCTGTCGACGACCTTCAGCTCGTATTCTTTGGAAAACCCATAAACGCAGGTTTGCTGATCAATTCCAGCCATCAATAAGTCATGCTCGAATCCGGAATAGCCGACAACAAGATTTCCATCCAGTCTGAATTGCTGCATAAGAAAAAAAGGAACGCTTGCGTATGTTTCGATCGCCTCGCCTTTAAGATTGATTTTAGCCAGCTCTCTGGTTTCTTCTTCCGGCCTTCCCGAAGACATTTTTGCCAAAATCATCCCATTTCCGGCGATGATGAAATCCAGGGGATATCTTTTTGGAATAATGTCAGCGACAAATTGCCCTTCTTTGTCAAAAACCTTTATTTTTGGGCCATCGCTGACATAGATATTTCCCGTGGTTTCATCAATCAGGATCTTATAGGACTGTTGAAATCCACCCGGCCCCTGCCCCTTTCTTCCGATCGTCTTTAAATATTTACCCTTTTGGTCAAATACCTGGACTCTCCGATTGCTCATATCGACGGCATAGATATTCCCTTGGCGATCGACAGCCACTCCCCTGACACGATTGAACGCATAATTATTATCATCTTCCCGCCCAATGCTTAAATCCTCTTTCAGTTTGAGCTTGAGATTTCCATAAAGAGGCTCTCTCGGGTTTTTGATGACCTTGACCCCATTTTCAACCTCAATCTTTCCATTCCATTCCGGCTTTTGCTCCAATTTCGGTATAGCGCAGCCAAAGCTAAAAAGGAGGAATGCCATTAACAAGAATTTTGTTTTTGCCATGGCAATTCCCTCCACGTAACTGGAAGGATCATCGACCTGAGAATTGAAGTATTTCGTGGCCCTTTCTCCCTTAACGGCTGCTTGGCCAAAGGATAGCACCTTGGGAAATGCTCTGTCAAGGACCCCTGGGAGGGCTGGTTTTTTAGGTTCCGCATCAGCGGCTCGAAGCAGAGGCCGGCCGATGGGCAAGCCTAAAGCGACCTAACGCAGAGCCAGCCTCATGATGTATTTGTTCTTTATCGTCGCGGGATCGAGTCTTTGCGCCCGCGCTTCCTCTCGCATTTTCCGGACAAAATCTGTTTCTTCCTCAAGTGCAGGCTCGTGATCTTTCCTGATAAGCCGGAAACCGAGGTTCTCCCAGAAAGTCCTGCCTGCTTGGCCGGTGGTCGCGTAGATGATCGGGAGACCCTCGTAGGCCGTCGATTCAATGGAGTGCCATCCATTCTCCGTCGCCCAGTCGATCAGTGTCCGAGCCATCTGCGCGCCGACCCCTTTTCGTCGGTACGATTCTCCACCGAGTCCGCCGGATGAAAGCATCATACAATGTACGACGAGCGTCTTGTCCTCGACCTCTTCGAGCGGTGGGAATCTTCTGCGTCCAAGGGCCTCGGCTGGACCGTAGGGGAACTCCTGCTGTAAGCACATCCCGAGGCTTGGCTCGACCAACGCCCAGACGGCCTTCGGATAGAACCGCAAATGACCTATGAAAAGGCCCCCGATCCGTGCCACGACGGCGCAAGCGCCGTAGGTATCCATGAGGTTCATGAGGAACGGAATATTACGAGCGCGGAATTCCGCCCACGGGATACTTCCATTCTGGGCCCACTGTTCGATGGAGTCGGTCGTCAAGGGACCGCCGTGCAGACAGCGCCACAGAATTGCATCCCTAGGCATCATTTCCACGACGATCGGTTCTGTCATCATTGAGCGTCTCCTCCTCTGGCATGCTTATCATATACGACAGGCAATAATTGACACAAATCCTTCTTTTGTCAGCCCAAGAGCTGAGCAGCCGCGGGCCGTCCTGGTCGGTGATGACCACCTCGTTGTCGCGCTTCAAATCAAGAAGGCCAAAGCTTATTTTTTTGCTTTTTTCATCTTCGTTCCTGGAATATCATCCGGTCAGTTGATACAATGCTTTATGTTTAGGAGGACCGATGAGCCGAAATACCAGGATGGACCGCAGGCGCTTCTTGAAGAAATCTGCCGCCGGCGCGCTGGCCGCCGGGGCGGGCGCAATGACCGGATGGGGAAAGGCGGGGCAAGAGGCCAAAGCGAAGCCACAGGAAAAATCCAGGATCAGAGAATACCGCGTCCTCGGCCGGACCGGCTTCAAGGTCTCCGACCTCGGCGCCGGGTTCATGATGGACGACGGCGTTATCCGCGCCGCCCTCGAGGCCGGTGTAAACTACATCGACTCTGCAGAGCAGTATCCCGGCCACCACAAGGTCGTGGCCAAGGCAATGAAGGGCCGCGACCGCAGGTCGGTCTTCATCACCACCAAGCTCCAAGTCGAGAAGGACACGTCGAAGGAGGGATTTCTCAAGCGAGCCCGCAAGTGCCTCGAGGACTTGGAGATGGATTACGTCGACTGCATGATGATGCACATGCCGGAGAAAGTGGAAACCCTCAAGACCGGAGGATTCCATGCCGCCATGCAGGAGCTCAAGGCCGAAGGCCGGATCAAGCACGTCGGTGTGTCCAACCACGGCTCATTCTGGTACCGCGACCCCGAGGAGACGATGGAGAAGGTCCTAATGGCGGCCGTCGAAGATGGGCGCTTCGACATCTTCCTCATGGCCTACAACTTCCTCAAAATGGACGAGTCCGAGCGCGTCCTGACGGCCTGCCGAGAGAAGAAAATCGGGACGACGATCATGAAATCCACGCCGGTCGCCCTCTATTACTCGCTCAAATCCCGGATTGAGCAGCTTGAGAAGGAGAAGAAGGGAGTCCATCCTCTTTACGCCGACGGCCTGAAACGTTATAAGGACAAGGTGGACCGGGCCGAGGCCTTCATCAAGAAATACAAACTCCAGAGCCAAGAGGAGATCCAGGAAGCGGCGCTGCGGTTCGTCCTGGAGAATCCCAATGTCGGCACCGTCTGCTTCATCGCCCGGAACTACGATGAGATGGAGCGCTTCCTGAGCGTTTCAGGGACCCGCCTCAGCGGCTGGGAGAAGGCCAAGCTCGCGGCCTACAGGGAGGGTTGCGGCGATCTGTACTGCCGCCATGCCTGCGGGGAGTGCGAACCCGCTTGTCCCCACGGCGTCCCCGTCAACACCATCATGCGCTATAATCAATATTACTCGGGCCAGGGCCGGGAACGAGAGGCCATGGAGTCCTACGCGGCCATTCCCGGGCTGCGGGCTGACATTTGCTCCGGCTGCCCGGGCCACTGCGAGGCCGCCTGTCCCTACCATGTTCCGATCCAGGGCATGCTGATCGTCGCCCACAGCCAGCTGGCCATGTAAAGAACTGCGTTGTTCGCTGAATCTGCCCCACAACGAAATTGACCTATTTCTTCTGAGCGCACTGGAAGGCAATTTCCTTCACGGCCGGCTCGAGCGGCGCGGAGACACTCACGATTTCCCCCCGGGCATTCGCTTGGAATGTCAACCTTATTCCCCTGAGTTCGGTCTCGGCGATCCGGAATGTTTCATAATGCCAGTGTTCGAGTGGCGAAGATTGGCCATGGATAGAGGCTTCGAGCTTATCTGCCGCAACCTCGACCTTGAGCCGTCCATAGGCCGGGTGATTGTATTCACCGGCATATTCCTCCAGCTTGTGGGCAGGCTTGGTGCCCTCGACACGCTGTTCCCGAGGAGTGACTGCGGCCGCAGCCTTCATCAGATCCTGGGCTTTCTTATTCCAATCCAGAGGTTCCAGACCGAGCAGAACGTCTGAAGCATAGTTGGTGACAATCATTGGAACGGCGCCACCCAGGTTGACCAGGACGACAATGCCGAGATTCTCGTGAGGGAAAAGCGAGACATAGGAGAAAAAGCCCATTGTCGCCCCGCCGTGATGGACGCGGTAATGGTCGCGGTATGAATCGATCATCCAGCCGAGGCCATAGCTCGGGTACATGGACTCGGATTTTTCGGCGGGGCGCCAGGGAATCGGAATTTGAGGTGTGTGCATTTGGAGAAGATTCGCCCCGGTGATGATCTGTTTGCCGCCCGCCGTTCCCTTATTCAAGTGAAGAAGCATCCACTTGCACATATCTTCGGCGGTTGTATTGACGGAGCCCGAGGCCCGCGCCCCGTACATCAGCTTGTCGGTCGGAGGGGGAAAGGGAAGGGCTGTGAGCTTTTCTTTCTCTTTGGCATAAGCATAAGAAAACTCTGCAGCGCTCAACAATTCCGGGACGGTGCATCCGCTGTCCGCCATGCCCAGAGGCTTGAAGATCCGCTCGCGGACGACCTCCTCCCAAGAGCTTCCCGAAACCCGGCCGACAAGATACCCGGCGGCAATATACATCAAGTTGTTGTATTGGAAGGCTGTCCGAAAATCCTGGCTCGGTTCTAGAAATTGAAGGCTTTCGACAAGCTCCTGCAGCGAGAACTGCGAATTGGCCCAAACCATGTCGTGACGCGGCAGGCCGGTGCGATGAGTGGCCAAGTCGCGGGGCGTAGCATGGAGTGTCGCGTATTCATTCATGAGCTTGAATTGAGGGAGATAATGGATGACCGGCTTGTCCCAGTCCAGCTTTCCATCATCCGCAAGGATTCCCATGGCCATCGTCGTAAAAGCCTTGGTCGTCGAGCCGAGGATGAAGCGGGTTTTGGACGTGACCGGAAGGCTCTTCTCGACATCCCGTTTGCCTAAGCCTTCGGCAAAAATGATTTTGCCATCCTTGACTATCCCGACGGCCAGACCGGGCGTTCCCCACGTTTTCATGGACGTATCGATATAAGACCGAATTTTTTGAAGCGCCGGATTGAGCTTGTCCGGGGAAGCGCTCTGGCCGCCGATGGGATAGGCGACGTAAAAGGAAAAAACCATCAAGAAAATAATCAGCAAGCCTATAGCCCTGAATTTTTTCATGAAGAACTCTCCTTTTTAGCTCTCGGACAGGAATCATTCTATCGCCTTTGAGAAGTTTTTCAAGATTTTTCGAGACTATAAATCACTTTGAAAAATTGCCTTGTCTTCATTATGATATAGGCGGCTTGACGAGGAGGTGCGGAGATGATCGAAGGCCAGGCAACCCTGACAAAAAGCGCCCGCCTCAAGTACGGCATGGTCGGCGGAGGCAAAGGCGCTTTCATCGGCGACGTCCACCGCAAGGCCATCGCCATGGACGGCAAGGCCGAGCTCGCGGCCGGCTGCTTCTCCCAGTCTTACAAGAATACCCTGGAAACGGGAGAATTCTGGGGCCTGGACAAAGACAGGCTCTATAAAAATTACGAGGACATGATCAAGGCCGAGGCCAAGCGGCCCGAAAAAATCGACTTTATTATCATCGTCACCCCGAACATCAGCCACTATCCCATCGCCAAGCTGGCCCTGGAAAACGGCATCCATGTTGTCTGCGACAAGCCCTTGGCGACGAGCAGCCGCGACGCCGAGGAGTTGGCAAAGCTGGCGGCGAAAAAAGACGTGCTGTTCTGCGTCACCTACGCTTACTCCGGCTTCCCCATCATCAAGCACATGCGCGAGATGATCGCCCACGGCGAGCTCGGGACGATCCGCTTCGTCGCCGGCGAATATCCCCAGGACTGGCTGGCGACGCTTCTTGAAAAAACCGGCCAGAAGCAGGCGGCCTGGCGGACTGATCCGAAATGGGCTGGGATTTCCAACTGCGTCGGTGACATCGGCAGCCACATCGAACACATGGTCTCTTACCTGACCGGGCTGGAAATCGAATCCCTCTGCGCAAGGCTCGACACCTTCGGCGAAGGACGGGTGCTGGATGACAACGCCTCGATCATGCTCAACTACAAGGGCGGCGCCAAGGGTCTATACTGGAGCTCGCAGATCGCCGTTGGTCACGACAACGGCTTCCGCGTCCGCATCTACGGCACCAAGGCCTCGCTGGAATGGGTAGAGGAAGACCCCAATTACTGTAAGGTCGCCTTCATCGATAAGCCGACCGTTCGTCTTTCCCGCGGGCGTGACAAGATGTATCCGCGGGCCCAGGCGCTCTCCCGCATTCCCTCCGGACATCCCGAAGGCTATTTCGAGTGCTTTGCCAACATTTACTCGACGTTCATCACGGCCCTGAATAAAAAGATGGCCGGAGAGTCTCTGACTAAAGACGACCTCGATTTTCCGAATATCCGGGAAGGCATCCGCGGCGTGAAATTTATCGAAAAATGCGTGGATAGCTCGAAAAAAGGAGCGGTCTGGGTCAATTTTGATTAGAAAATGGGGAGGAGAATCAGATGAGCAAGCCAGTAACGCTATTCACCGGCCAATGGGCGGATCTGAGCTTTGAAGAGATCTGCAAGAAAGCCAGTGCCTGGGGCTATGACGGCCTGGAAATCGCCTGTTGGGGCGACCACATGGAAGTGGGCAAGGCGGCCAAAGACCCGGCCTACGTCCAGAAAAAGCAGCAGATCCTGAAAAAATATCGTCTCCAGTGTTGGGCCCTCGGCGCCCATCTCGCCGGCCAATGCGTGGGCGACACCCACGACGAGCGGCTGGATGGATTCGCCCCCGATAAAGTCAAGGGCAAACCGGCCAAGCTCCGCGAATGGGCCATCGAAGAGATGAAATTGACGGCTCGGGCGGCCAAAAATATGGGCTGCGGCGTCGTCAACGGCTTCATGGGCTCGCCCATCTGGAAATTTTTATATTCATTCCCTCCCACGACGGAAGAAATGATCGAAGCCGGGTTCACTAAGATCTTTAAGCTCTGGACCCCAATCCTAGATGAATTCGACAAACACGCCGTGAAATTCGCCCTCGAAGTCCATCCCACGGAAATCGCTTTTGACCTATACACGGCGCAGCGGCTGCTCCAAAAGTTTAATCACAGGCCGGCCCTGGGCTTCAATTTCGATCCCAGCCACCTGGTCTGGCAGGGCTTGGAACCGCATCTCTTCATCCGCGAATTCGCGGATCGCATCTACCATGTCCACATGAAGGACGCGGCCTTGACGCTCGACGGCAAAGCCGGCATCCTGGGCTCGCACCTGCCCTTCGGCGATTTGCGGAGAGGCTGGAATTTCCGGTCGCTGGGACATGGGGACGTCAACTTCGAGGAGATCATCCGGGAGCTCAACAGCATCAATTACCAGGGCCCGCTCTCGGTGGAATGGGAAGATAACGGCATGGACCGCGAATTCGGCGCCCAGGAGTCGCTCGAGTTTGTCCGGTCGATCAATTTCTCCCCGTCAACCGTCGCCTTTGATAAGGACATGAAAACCAAATGAGGCAGATAACGTCATGGCGAGCGCAGCGTATCGATTTGCGACCTCGTCATTGCGAGGCACGGAGTGCCGTGGCAATCCGGGAAGCTTGTCATTGCGAGCCTCTTGGCGTGGCAATCTCATGCCTGTAGCGAATAAAGAGGAGGTTCCTCGCTTCGCTCGAAATGACCTTACGGATCAGATTGCCATGATATGCTCGCTGTGTGGCGAAGGCTACGTCGAATGGCCACGGCCCAAAGCGCCGGGCAATGATATTTAATAAGAAGGCTAACATGGATGAAAAAACCGACACCCCGAAAAGAATAAAGCTAACGCGCCGGAATTTTCTAAAATCTTCGACCGCGGCCGGGCTGGGAGTGGCCTTCGCCGGAGGGGCCCTTGCGGGCGCCTCTCAGACCCAAAGCCAGGCCCCGCCGCCGCAGGCTCCCGCCAAGCCTCTGGCTAAAGCATCGCCGGATGACCTGCGGGTGATCCTCATCGGCGCCGGCGAACAGGGCCGCGTGCTCATCGAATCCTGCCTGCGCATCCCGGGAATCCGGATCGCCGCCGTTTGCGATATCTGGTCGTACAGCCGGCAGTACGCCAGCGGCTATCTTCGAAAATACGGACAAAACCCGAACGTCTACGAAGACTACCGGGAAATGCTGGCAAAGGAGAAAAATCTGGCCGCGGCTATCGTCGCCTCGCCGGACTGGATGCACGCCGAGCAGGCCAACGCCTGTCTGGAGATCGGCCTCCATGTCTACTGCGAAAAGGAAATGTCCAACACCCTGGAGAAGGCGCGGACGATGGTCGAGACCTCCCGCCGGACGGGCAGGCTTCTCCAGATCGGCCATCAGCGGCGGAGCAATCCCCGCTACATCCATGCCATCGACCGCCTGCTCAAGGAAAAGCAGGTCCTCGGCCGGGTCAACTTGGCTTATGCCCAGTGGAACAGGTCCAAGGCCGACATGCTGGGTTGGCCCAAAACCTACTTCATGGACCAGGCCAAATTGCAGCAATACGGCTACGACTCTATGGCCGAGCTCAGGAACTGGCGCTGGTATAAAAAATTCGGCGGCGGTCCGATCGTGGACCTGGGATCGCACCAGATCGACCTTTTCAGCTGGGTCTTCGGCGTCAACCCCGCTACGGTCGTCGCCAGCGGCGGCGTGGATTATTACAAGGGACGCGAATGGTACGACAACGTCATGGTCATCTATGAATTCGAGACCCCGGCCGGGATGGCCCGCGCCCTCTACCAAGTCCAAACCACGACAAAGCACGGCGGCTTTTACGAGACGTTCATGGGAGATAACGGATCGCTGGTCATTTCCGAAGTTCCCCAACGGGGAAACTGGGCCATGCGGGAAGCCCACGCTCCCGAATGGGATTCCTTGGTGAAAGACGGACTGCTGCTTTCGGAGGCTCCCATCATTCAAAAGTTGGACACGCGCAATATTTTCCTGGACGTCCGGGTCACGGCCGAGGCCGGCCGCTGGCCGCTACCGATAGACCTGGCCAAACCCGCCCACCAGCCCCATCTGGAGAACTTCTTCAGCGCCGTCCGTCACGGGACTGCTCTGAGCTGCCCGGCCGACCTGGCCTATGAGAGCGCGGTGGCGGTGTTGAAAGTGAACGAAGCCGTGAGAACACGCTCGCTGATCAAATTTCGGCCGGAGCAATTCAAGGCTTAAATAAGATGCAGCCGCTCAAAATAAAAGACCGAGCCGTTCAAAACGGGCTTTTCTCCCCCGCCCGACATAAGAAAAGCGGGGACATGTTCCGATTTTCCGAAAACAGTACGTGTTCCCCATTTTTAAGATTGCGTCGTTGCGAAGCACCAAAGGCTGTGGCAATCCGACGAAGTCGTTGCCAGGCACGAAGTGCCGTGGCAATCTCATGTTTTTTACGAAATAAGGGGAGACTCTTCGCTTCTCCTCACAATAACGGATTTTTGATTGTATTTTTATTGATGATTTTTTGTTTTTTTGCGATAGAGGCCTGGGCTTCTTCCCCCCAAAAAAAATTGGCCTGGGACGGAAGCCGCATCACGCCCGTCCATCAAATCCCGGTCAAGGACGAGCTCAATCAGGTCATCGTCCCCACCGAATCCTATCCCCTGCCCTACTCATCGCGCTATACGTGCGAGCCTTGCCATGATTACAAAATCATTCAGCAGGGGCTGCATTTCAATGAGACGACAGCGACGAAGCCCGGCCGGGCCGGCGAGCCTTGGATCTGGGCGGATGAGAAAACCGGCACGCTCCTGCCTCTTTCTTACAGGAATTGGAAAAGTACCTGGAATCCCAAAGGCTTCGGCCTTACCCCCTGGGATTTCACCCTGCTGTTCGCCAGGCACATGACCGGAGGCGGGATCGCCGAGCCCGACGACAAGGACATGACACCGGCGTCCCGCTGGAACGTCTCGGGAAAGCTCGAGATCAACTGTATGGGCTGCCACAACGCCTCACAAGTCCAGAGCCACAGCGAATGGGCCAAGCAGGTTCTTCGGGAGAATTTCCGCTGGGCGGCGACGGCCGCTTCGGGGATGGGCGAGGTCGGAGGAATGTCCTCCCGCCTGAAAGGCACATGGGATGTCTTTGACGGCCCCGATCCCGATGACTCGGAATGGGCGGTGGTGCCTTCGGTCCGCTACAACAAGAATTTATTCGACAGCAAGCACCGGGCTTTGTTCGATATCGCCCACAAGCCGGAGGACAGCCGCTGCCTCGCCTGCCATTCGGCGGCGCCCGCCGAGATGAAGAAATTCAATTTTGACGAGGATGTCCATTCCGCGGCCGGGCTCAAGTGCGTTGCCTGTCATCGGAATGACCTCGGCCATGCCATGGTCCGCGGCTATGAAGGCGAGGCTCAGGACAACCCGGCGCTTCCGGCGGAAGATTTTACCTGCGCCGGCTGTCATCTCGGTGGAAAGTCCTCCATCCGCCAGACGATTTTGCCCGGCCGCCTCGGCGCCCCTTACCCCCTCCACAAAGGCATTCCCAAAGTCCATTTTGACAGGCTGGCCTGCACGGTCTGCCATTCCGGCCCGATGCCGGCCAAAGAGGCGGTCCGCGTCCGGACTTCACGGGCCAACCGACTCGGGATCTACGGCGTGGCTCAATGGGCGACCGGCCTTCCTGCCATCCTCGAACCCGTCTATATCAGAGACAATAACAAGAAGCTCACTCCACACCGGTTGATGTGGCCGGCTTACTGGGCTGAGCTCGAAGAGAAAAAAATATCGCCCCTCAAGCCCGAAGAGGTCCTGGCCGCCGCCGGAGATATTTTGAGCCCCGAAAAAACCGTCACCCGGATATTGACTGCCCTGTTCAACATACCCGAGCTTGACGGGACACCGCTGCTGATCATGGATGGAAAAGCCTATGAATTGAACGTCGACGGCGGATTGGACGCCTCGCCCTATCTCGGAGTTACTAATAAGCCGGAGCTCTTCTGGGCAGTCAAAAAAAGCGGCAAGATCAGTCCGCTTGTTCCGGGCTTCAATCCCGACGTTCCGGAAGCGGCCGCCGAAGCCGAAGCACAGATTCAGAAGATCCTTGAAGCATTGAAGAATACGGAAGCCGCTCCCGGGCAGCCGGTCTGTGTCTATAAAAATCTTCTCTACCGGATCGTCGAGACTTATATCGACAAATCGGAATTCAAGGGAGAATCTCAGTCACAGCCCAAGCTCTTCTGGCTGAAAGACGATCAAACGCAGCCCTCCGTCACCGATTTTGCGAGGCGGACAATCGGGCAGTTGACCGGGACCGAGCAGACTCTGACCGAAGAACAAGCAGAGCTAATCCTCAAAGCCCTCCGGGAAAAACGCCCCGCGAATAAAGCCAAAGACGGAAACGAATATGTCTATATCTCAAGCGGAAAGCTCTTCCGGCTCGACCAGAACGATAAGCTTGAAGCCAAAAACGATGACGCGGCCAAGCCCGTGGCCTGGCCCCTGGCCCATCAGGTCCGGCCAGCCCGCCAGTCGCTGGGGGTCAACGGCTGCACGGATTGTCACAAGGCAGGGTCATCGTTCTTTTTTGGAAAAGTGACGGGCACCGGGCCGCTCGAAACAAAAAATGTTTTAGTCCGGTCCGCCTCGTCCTTCATGGGCCTGACAAAGCCCTATTATTTTCTCTTCGGCCTGTCCTTCACCGTCCGGCCGGCCCTGAAATGGATTCTCTTCATAGCCGCCATCGTCATCGGCTCGATCCTGTTCTTGGTCTTCCTGCTCGCCCTGGGGAGGCTCTCCGGGCTCATCGACAAGAGGAGTTGATCCGCCATGCTGTTCACCATCATCACCGTGTTGGCCGTCCTTGGGCTCTCCTATCGGCTGACTTCTATGCGCTTCAAAGCCAAATCCCCGGCGGCGGGCAAAAAGTCGGCGGGCTATATCCGCTGGCTGTGGTCCCGGATGAAGTCCATTCTCAAAGAAGAAACATTCCAAAAAGGGCAACGTGTCGTTTCCGACTGGATCAAAAATTATTACCCTAGCTGGACGAAATGGGTTTTCCTGGCTCTCGCGGCCAGCTTTGTCTATCAGGCGGCCAGCGGACTTCTCTTTGCCATTTTCAGCCCGCGGGGAATGTTCGGCGTTCCCCTCCTGCTCCATGTCAGCCTGGGCGGTCTTTTTGCCGTAAGCCTTGCCTTCGCTCTGATCTGGCGCGCCCGGGACTACCGGCTCGACCGGCAAGAGGCGGCGACCTTTGAAAGCATGGCCTGCCCCGTTTTCAAGAATCTTTCCAAATCGCTCGTCCGGAAATTCCTCTTCTGGGTCTTCGCAGCGGCCGGCCTTTGCCTCATGGTCACGGCTCTGGGATCGATGGTCCCATTTTTTTCTTTCAATGCCCAAAAGGTGATGATCGTCGTCCACCGCTACTGCGCTCTCGTCGCCCTCTTGACAGCCCTCACCTTTCTGGACACGGCCTTCCTGCCCCAACCCCAAACTAAGTGACCATGCCTTCCGTCCAGCCCGTTCACCGGTTTTCCCACCAGGCCATGGGCACATTCTTCGAGACCGTCGTTGCCGGCGTAGACGAGGAGTATGCCAGGCAGGCGGCCCGGGTCGTCTTCCAGGAGATCGACAGGATCGAAAGCCTGTTCAGCCGCTTCAATCCCTGCAGTGAGATCAGCCAGATGAACAAAATGAAGCCGGGCGAAGCCCTCATCATCGGCCTTGAGACATTTGAATGCCTGACCATCGCCGAGAAAGTCCGGCTCGAGACCGACGGAGCTTTTGATATCAACGTCCGTTCACATATTCAATCCCCGGGTTTATTAGGCGAGCTTCGGGTTGGCAAGAAGATCCCGCCTCTCCCCGCCTTAACAAAGGGGGAGGCAGAGGGATTTGAGAAACCATCGGCAGAAATCGCCGCTCATGAGTTTCCCTCCCTCGAGCTTGTCCAAACCTCTTCCGGTTTTGAGGCCAGGCTCCACTCAGGCAAAAAAAGCCTCATCAGAAGCCTGGAGCTCGACCTTGGGGGAATCGGCAAGGGCTACGCGCTCGACAAAGCCTTGGCTTTTCTGTTGGACTGGGGAATTGATCGGGCCCTCATTCATGGCGGGACCAGCACTGTCGCCGCCATGGGATCTCCTCCGAGCCTACGCATGGAAGGCAAAGGCTGGCCGGTCGGGGTCGGCGGCGGATGGCCCGAAGCGCCCAATCAAGTCCTTCTCACGGGCCGGGCGCTCAGCGGCTCGGGGACCGAGATCAAAGGCACACACATCATGGACCCGAGAACCGGCCTCCCCGCCCAAGCCCACCTGGCGGCCTGGGCATCGCATCCCTCGGCGGCCGAGTCCGACGCGCTCTCGACGGCGTTTCTGGTCATGACCACAGCCGAGGTCGAAGAATATTGCTGCCTCCATCCGGAGGTCTGGGCCCTGGTCATTATCGATTACGGAAACTGCAAGGTCTTCAACCGGGAGGCTTTGCCGGGGACTTAAACTCCCAGCGGAAGCACCTCCTTTTGTGTAATCTTCTATCGGTGCCGGAATCGCCCCCCGGCCCCCTGGGGAACCAGTCCCGTCGGTTCCCCCCGTCGAAAAGCCGACGGGTCCCCCCTCCGCTAGGAGGGCCTCAGGGGCGATCCCGGCACCTCTTTAAAATCACATATTTCGAGATGCTTCCGCTGGAATCTCAGGCCCTCTTGTCTTGTCGGCGCAAGAAGGTTATATTAAAAGAGTTCAATAACGGAAGGAGTCCTTATCATGAAGAAATATTCGGCGATCATCCTGGCCGGTCCGCTTGTTCTCATCTGCCTGGGCACGGCTGCCCTATCCCAGCCTCAGGACCAAGGCAAGGAAGAGCTGAAGCTCCAGCTTCCCAAGCCCATGTTCATCGGAACTCCCAGGAACATCAAGACGGCGAACCTGGAGGTCATTACCGGAAAATCCCGCGGGCCGTTTTTTGTCCCTAAGGGCACAGCCCTCGTCTCCTTGAAGAAAGCGGTGACTTCGAGCGACATGCAGCCCGTGATCGGCGAGCTTTCCTTTGTCACGGACGCCGAAAAGTCCGGCGAGGACGGCTACTTCGTCGAGCTCGGACCGGGAAAGCAGTGGGTCCAGATCGACCTCAAGGGGGAATTCAATTTGAACGCCATCCTGGTTTGGCACTATCATAGCCAGGCCCGCGTCTTCCGCGATGTCGTCGTCCAGGTCTCGGATGACAAGGACTTCATCAAGGGCGTGACGACGGTCTTTAACAACGATCATGACAACACCTCCGGGCTCGGGATCGGCAAGGACAAAGAATACATCGAAACCAACGAAGGCCGCCTGATCGATCCCAAGGGCGTCAAGGCGCGCTACGTCCGTCTCTACAGCAACGGCAACACGTCTAACGACATGAACCACTATGTGGAAGTGGAGGTCTACGGCTCGCCGGCCAAATGAGCAAAGCCGCCTTCCGCGGGCTTTTCTTCATCATCGTTGTCGGGGCGCTTCTCTTGCGCTTGGTCGGGCTCGACCAACGGCCCATGCACCATGACGAGGCCAACCAGGCCGTGAAGTTCGGTCTGCTGCTCGAAAAGGGCGAATATCGTTACGATCAGAGCGACCATCACGGGCCGAGCCTCTACTATCTGACGCTTCCCCTTGCCTGGGCCTCGTCCAAGACGACATTGGCTTCACTGGACGAGGTCACGCTCCGGCTATTGCCCGCGTTGTTCGGCGCCGGGTTTCTCCTTCTCCTGCTTCTCTTCGTCAAGGGGATGGGCCGGACAGCCGTTCTCTTCGCCGGCCTTTTTGCGGCGCTCTCCCCGGCCATGGTCTATTACAGCCGGTTTTATATCCAAGAGATGCTGTTTGTGTTTTTTGTCCTGGGATTTTTGGGCTCGCTCTGGCGCTATCTCCTCTATCCCTGGACGGCGTGGGCCCTGTCGGCCGGCCTTTGTGCCGGCATGATGTATGCCACCAAAGAAACATCCGTGATCGTTTTTGCCGCAGCCGGGCTGGCCCTCATTCTGACGATAGTCTTTCAGAAAATCGAGCCTCAAACCCCCTATCATTTCGTCGCCCCGGGCTTTGCCAATTTCTTCCTTGGCCTCATCGTCGCCTTTCTCGCGGCGGCCGCTTTTTTCACCTCTTTTCTCAAGAACCGGCAGGGGATCTGGGATTCCTTGGCGGCCTTCAAAACTTACTTCGAGAAAAGCGGAGCGGACGGCTTCCACATCCAGCCCTGGCCGTACTATCTCAAACTGCTGGCCTTTTCGAAATCCGGCGGAGGACCGCTGTGGAGCGAAGCGCTCATCCTGGCGCTGGCCCTGGTGGGAATCGTGTCCGCGTTTGCCCTGCGCCGACAAAAGCGGGCCGTGCCTTCTCCGGCCAGGTTCATTTTTCTTTACACCCTCTCCTCTACGGCCGTTTTTTCCATCATCCCCTATAAGACACCCTGGAACCTCCTTCCGTTTTACGCAGGATTCATCATTCTCGCGGGAATCGGCGCTGCGTTTCTTCTTGACCTGTTTGCCAAGATCCCGGTCAAAGCGCTCGTCCTGCTCGTCCTGGCCGGGGGGATTTACCATCTAGGGCTGGAAAGCTATCGGGCAAATTTCGTCTTCTATGCGGACCCCGCCAATCCCTATGTCTATGCTCAGACCGGGACAGATTTTTTAAAGCTGGTGAAGCGGGTGACCGATGTCGCCGCCATCCATCCCGACGACAAAAAAATGTTGATCAAGGTCATCTGCGGCCCCTATGAGACATGGCCCCTGCCCTGGTACCTGAGGGGCTTCGAGAGCGTCGGCTATTGGCAGGAGGCGGACGAGGCGGGCAGGCTCTTGGATGTGCCGGTGATCATCTCCGACCAGGACCAGGCGGGCAAGCTCCGGCCGCTCCTGGAGGACGAATTTCAATCGGAATACTACGGCCTGCGGCCCGGCGTCGTCCTGGTCCTCCACATCCGGGAGGACCTCTGGCAGGAATATTTAAAGAGAAGCCTGCACGGAAGCATCTACTATCGTGATGTGATTTTATAGAGGTGTCGGAATCGCCCCCCGGCACCGATAGAAAATCACACAAACGGAGATACTTACAATCTGAACCTTGACGGAAAAAAGCAAAACCACGTATACTTAAAAAGGAGGGACCATGAAAAAGACATCGACGTGGGGAATTCTTTTTTGTTTTGCGCTGATGCTTTTTGCCGCCGGCTGCGCGCCGGGGCCGAACGCCCTTGAAAAGAAGCCGAATGAAGAGGGAAAGATCGCCGGATTCTGGCACGGATTATGGCACGGGCTGATCTCGCCGATCACGTTCGTCATTTCCATATTCACCAAGAGCGTCCGCTTCTATGAGGTCTACAACAACGGGAATTGGTACAATTTCGGGTTCATCCTGGGCGCGGGCCTGTTCCTGAGCGGCGGCATCCTGGGCCGGAAACGGAAGAAACGCTAGGCGCAGCCGGCTAACGGTCGAAAAGAGCGGGAGCGGAGAAAATTCAAAAAATTTCCAGCCTTGAGAGCATCGCCTTGATCCAAATCCACAATGGTGATATCTTTAAATCAAAATCGGTTTTTTCGCAGACAGATCTGAGCCAGTCCGCAAAGGATTGGCTGAAGCCCACGGTTAGGATGTCGTCCACCGCGAATTGATAAATTAAGGAAAAATTCATTGCAAAAAAGGAGGAAGACTCGATGTCCATAAGCGCTTTCGAAAAACAATTGTCCTCTCTGGAAAGGTTTGTCGAAAAAAAGGGTGACCGGGTCGTCGTTAAGGACGAAAAAGGGCTGGCCGGGAAAATGGACGGCCTGATCCGCGAGGCGGTCTTCGGCGAGGCCGAATCCAAAGCCGCCGCCCGCTGGCTGATCTGGGAGACGGCCCAGGCCCTCGGCATCCGCCCGGCCTCGATCCATGAGTTTTACATGGCGATCGGCCGTGGAGACATTGCCGGCAAGTTCACGGTGCCGGCGATGAACCTGCGCATGCTCGCCTATGACTCAGCCCGGGCTGTATTTCGCGCGGTCGGCAAGCTCGATGTCGGCGCCTTGATCTTCGAAATCGCCCGCAGCGAAATCGGCTACACCGACCAGCGCCCGGCCGAATACGCCTCGTCCGTCCTGGCGGCGGCCATCAAGGAAGGTTTCCGAGGTCCCGTTTTCCTCCAGGGCGACCATTTTCAGACGTCGGCCAAAAAATACGCCGCCGCGCCCGAAGGCGAGGTGAAGGCCATCCGCGATTTGATCCTCGAAGCCGTCGCGGCCGGGTTTTACAACATCGACATCGACACCTCGACCCTCGTCGATATCAGCAAGCCCAGCTTGGACGAGCAGCAGAAGTTCAACTATGAGATCTGTGCGGATTTCACGCGTTTCATCCGGGAGCATGAGCCGAAGGGCGTTACGGTTTCGATCGGCGGCGAAATCGGGGAAGTGGGACAAAAAAACAGCACCCCCGAAGACCTGGAAGCTTTCATGAAAGGCTACAACGCTAAGCGCGGACGCAGCCATGGCATCAGCAAGATCAGCATCCAGACCGGAACCAGCCACGGCGGCGTGGTCCTCCCCGACGGAACCCTGGCCAAGGTGGCCATCGATTTCGATGTTCTGCGGATCCTCGGCGAAAAAGCGCGCCAAGAGTACGGGATGGGCGGCGCCGTCCAGCATGGGGCCAGCACTCTCCCCGAATCCGCCTTCCACAAATTCGTCGAAGCGGGGACCTGCGAAGTCCACCTGGCGACAGCCTTTCAGACGCTCATCATCGAGCACGAAGCCACGCCGGAACCGCTCCGCCAGGAAATGTACGACTGGGTCCGGGCCAACGCGGCCGAAGAGCGGAAGCCCAAGGATACCGAAGCCCAATTCATCTACAAGGCGCGCAAAAAGGCCGTCGGCCCCTTCAAGAAACATTTCTGGTCGCTGCCGGAGGAAGCCCGGACGTCCATCGGGGCGAGCCTGGAAAAAACGTTCGCTTTCCTGTTCGAGCAGCTGGCCGTAAGCGGAACAAAAAAGCTCGTCGCGAAATTTGTGACCGTCCCCGAGATCCACCAGCCGGTCCCGGCCGGCGACGTCAAGGCTGGGAAGCGTGAATCCGTGGACGGCCTCGCCGATTAATTATCGGGGTCAAAGCTGCTTTTTACGCATAGATCAGGGTAGAAATTAGCGTAAAAAGTAGCTTTGACCCCGGATTTTATTTTTTATAAGGGTTGATGGGCTTCGGGTCGTCCCCGGAAACGCGGGCCGCCCAGAGCAAGCCTCTTTTCACGATCTCGCGGGCCTGGGGCACGTTGAAATCGGCGGATACATGGCCCATCGACGTATAAAAGATCCGGCCTTTCCCGTACATCTTCTTCCAGACCACCGGCATCGCGACGCCCTTGATCCAGGGCGCATACTGATCGGAGAAGGTCGTCGTCGCCAGGACGTCGTTGACCGGGTCCACCTGCATGTAATACTGCTCGGAATGCATTTTAAAGTCCGTGAGCCCTTTAGTGATCGGGTCGTTATGGTTCGTGATATTGACTTCGTAATCGATGACGCCACCGGGGTGGGCGACCCACTGCCCGCCGACCATGAATTCATACTCGACGTTGCTGCGGAAGGAATCCGCCATCCCGCCATGCCAGCCGGCCATGCCCACACCGCCTTTGATAGCTTCGAGCAATCCCTTTTCCTGCGGGCCGGTGATCGTGGCCATGGTGAAAACCTGGACGATGAGGTCGAGGGATTTCATCTTCTGGGCATCGAGATAGGAATCCAGGGTGTTGGAAATTTCCACGTCGAAGCCCTGTTCCGCAAGCCAGGGCGCGAAGATGTCCACGCACTGCTTGGGCTCATGGCCTTCCCATCCCCCCCAGACAAAGAGCGCCTTCTTCTTTTTCGCCGGCCCCTGGCCCATGCTTATAAAAGAACCTGCAACGAACCAAAAAATAAAAATAATCACCATAAAAACAGGTTTTTTTTGCATCCGATACTCCTCACTACAACATAAAGCTTCCAAAAGCTCGCCGCGGCATTAGCTTTCTGGCCCTCACGATGATAGCAGCTACGCGGGTGGCACGGATGCTGCCCATCGCACTCGATTTCCTAATCATCGGAGTCCCGCCGAAAAGTCATCGCCAAATGCTCCTTGGAAAGGAGGCAGGGAGCGAAGCGACCGTTGGAGGGAAACACTTCAAAAGGGTTTCCCTCCAAGAGTGTCCGACAGGCCCCGCCGACCTGTTAAATCCCCCCTTAATTCTCTGAGGGGGGCAGGGGCGACATATTTGAAACACCCCCTTGATTGCCCAAGGGGGTTGGGGGATTAATAATTTTAAATCTCATTTCTTTTATCCTGCTTCTTAATTTAAAGTCTTTCTACCTACTTTTCTCTACAGCTCCCTGATCCAGATGTTCCGGTAGCGAACCGGGTTGCCGTGGTCCTGGAGAGACAGCGGCCGCTTGTCCTCGTGGACTTTGTAGGGCGGCCGCGCCTTGTGGGCCGTGGGTCCAGACAACGTGACATTGTCATGGACCAGGATACCGTTGTGGAAGACGGTCATGCGAGCGGGACGCGTGACTTTGCCATCGGTATCGAAAAGGGGCCTGTAGAAAATGATGTCATAGGTCTGCCATTCGCCCGGCTTCCGGCAGGCATTAACCAAAGGCGGATACTGGCCATAAACGGCGGCCGTCATCCCGTCGGCATAGGTCGTGTTTTCATAGCTGTCAAGCACCTGGACTTCATAAGTGTTCATCAGGAAGACACCGCTGTTTCCCCGCTCCTGGCTTTCTCCCTCCGCAGCCAAAGGCACCGCCCATTCGATGTGAAGCTGGCAATCGCCGAAGCCTTTCCTTGTCTGGATCGAGCCTGTTTTTGCCACAACTTCCATGTAGCCGCTTTCGACCTTCCATTTGGCCGGCTCGCCTTTGCCGTCCGTCCACTGGGAAAGGTCCTTGCCGTCAAAAAGAACGACGGCGTCTGAGGGAGGAGGAACAGGAGGACCGGCCGGGCCCGGATCGACCACCGGCGGCAGCGGTCTATTCAAATCGTGGATATCCCACTGTGTCGAAGGCTGGGACTGTCCCTGGCCGCCGGGCTTGCCAGGGATGGCCGCAAGTGCCATCAGGCCCATACCGGCGATAGAAAATAAAACATACGTCAACATCTTTTTCATGCTCCCCTCCTCCGCAGGCTAAAGCGACCAGCCCTGCCTGTACTCCTTGTGGATATACTTATTGGCTTCGGGGAGGTTTGTCACCTGCATTTTCTCTCCGTCCCACTCCAGCACGGTTTTTGAGTCCTTCATCCGCAGAGCGACATTTCCGAGCAGCATCACTTCCGTGAGAGGGCCGGAATAGGAAAAATCAGTCGTGGATTTTTTGCCCGCCTTGATGGCGGCGATCCATTCCTCGGCGATTCCGGGCGACCGGGGGATGGTCTTTTCTGGGCGCTCGTAATCCTGCATTAGCTTCTCGGGAAGCAGGCGCGGATTCTCGCCGTACGTGCTGCACATCAGGATACCCTTGTCCCCGACGAACAGGCAGCCGCCGCCGTCATCGCCCATTAACCGGCCGTCTTCGATTACTGCCGGCCTCGGAGGCATGATGCCGCCGTCGTACCAGATCATCTTCACGGGCGGCATTTTTCCGCGGGCGGGGAATTGGTAGGTGATCACTTCGGCCAGAGGATACGAATCCTTGGTAAATTTCGTCGAACTGGCCTGGACGGTCGTCGGCTGGCCAAGCTTGAGCGCCCAGAACGGCTGATCGACGAGGTGGGCGCCCATGTCGCCGACCGCGCCGGTGCCGTAATCCCACCAGCCGCGCCAGACGAACGGCATGTAGGCCGGATGATAGGGCCGCCAGGGCGCCGGGCCGAGCCAGGCGTCCCAATCCAGAGTCGGCGGCGCCGAGGGAATTTCCTTCGGGGCGTCTATTCCCTGCGGCCAGATCGGCCGGTTCGTCCAGACATGGACTTCCGTGACATTGCCGATGGCGCCGTCCCAGATCCATTCGCAGATGAGCCTGGCGCCTTCCTTGGAATGGCCCTGGTTCCCCATCTGGGAGACGATGTTCTGCTTCTTGGCTTCCTGGGCCAGGAGCCGGGCTTCCATGATGGTATGGGTCAGCGGCTTCTGGACGAAGACATGCTTCTTCATCTTGATGGCCATCATGGCGATGACCGCATGGGTATGGTCGGGCGTGCTGACCGTGATGGCGTCGATGTTTTTCTCTTTGTCCAGCATCTGCCGGAAGTCGCGGTACTTGTTGGCCTTGTCGTATTTCGGCTGATCCTCCGGCTTGTTGCGTTCACTCTTCAAGAAGCCGGCCATCTGGGTGTCGTCCGGGTCGCACAAGGCGACGATGTTTTCCGTGCTGACGGCCCAGATGTCTGACGATCCTTTGCCGCCGACGCCGACGCAGCCGATGTTCAGCGTGTCGCTAGGCGCCTGGAAACCGCGGCCGCCGAGCACATGCCGGGGCACGATCATCATGCCCGCGGCGGCCGTGGCCGTGCCGCCCAAAAATTCCCTCCGGGTCAGGGTGCTTCCCCGCTTTTCAGGATTTTCTTTTTCGGATTTCATAAACTTCTTCCCTCCAATGAAAACGTTCTTTATCTTCAAGACTTAAAATACTATATATACGAACGGAGCCTGGAGTCAAGAATCATAAGGTTCAGGCTGAGAGGGTCCCCGGCCATTTGTATTTATTGGGCGGAGGCGAGAGCGATGAGCGCCCTCATCAGCTTGACACCGTCCATATAATCGCTCGAGGAAAATGTGACGCTGCGGGCGCTCGTTCGCTTGACCCCCGGGATCATTGAAGGTAATTCCGCCTGGCCGCTGTTGTTAAAATCGAGCTCAAACTGGTAGGGCGGGTTCAGTTTGAAGGGCATGATCTTGGCTTTTTTCGAGAGCGCTTCCTTGGCTCCCTCTTTCAGGCGCTTCCTTGCCTCTTCCTGGGGCAGGAGCTTCGCGGCATAGCGTCCGGCGCCCTCTTTGACGGCCACCGTGACGATCCCGTTCCCAAGAATGGATCTTGCCTGCACACACGTCTCCGTATCGCCGCTGAGCATGATTACAGGCACCTTGAAGTATCCGGCGATCGCGCCGTTGATGCCGAGTTCGGGAAGCTCTTGGCCGTTGATTTTGATCGAGCGCATGGCGCCTCCCGAGATCGTATGGTCCAGAATGGCCGAAGCCGTGCCCGCCTTGGCGTGATAGCCGACCAGAATGCAGGCATCAAACGTTCCGTCGATGCCCTGCATCATGAGAAGCGGCTTGGGCGATCCCGTGACCAAAGAAGCCTTCGGGTTGAGGCCGTCCGCGATGATGTTCCTCATGCTGCCGTGAGAATCATTGACAACAACTTCGGAAGCTCCGGCTTCGAACAACCCGGCGATGACGGCGTTGACGTCATCGACCATCCAGCGTCTTGCCGGCCCGTACTCAGGAGAGGCGGACGAAACTTGGTCGCCGTGGACAACGCCCCAAATTCCTTCCATATCGATCGAGATGAAGACCTTGGGCCCGGTTTTTTGCCCGGCAGCAAGGGACGTGATAGCAGCCCACATCATAAAGACAACCAGACATTTTTTCATGGAGTCCTCCTTCCGCTGATTATTTTTTCTCCGGAGCGATTTCCCGGACGTAGATGTTCTTGAAAGAGAGGGGCGTGCTGTGCGACTGGAGCTCGATCTGTCCAGTCCGGTAAATGGGCTTGTCGCGCTCCCAATAATTTTCCAGCACGACGTTATCCACGACGAGCGCTCCGTCGAGATGCACGGTGACGCGCTCATCGATCATCTTGATGTAAAACGAATTCCACTCGCCGATGGGGCGGTCCGCCCGGACGAGCGGCTTGGCCGGCCCGATCTTGTTGTTATAGAGCCCGCCCGACCCTTCGGGCCATTGGGCCGGGTCCCAGATCTGGACCTGGGGCGATCCGCGGAGATAAATGCCGCTGTCCCCTTTCTCTTCGATTTTCCAGTCCACGAACATCTCAAAATCGGCGTAATCCCTGGCCGTGCAGAGGCTGTGGCCTTTGCCATCAAAAACGAGGACGCCGTCGATCACTTTCCAATGCAGGCGCATGTCAACGTCGGCCTTCCTTTGCTCCCCCCGCAATTTTTCGGCGGACATCTTAGCCCGGCTGATGGGGTCGCCGACCAGTCCCTTCCACCCCGCGATATTCTTGCGGTTAAAAAGTGGGACAAACCCCTCCCGATCCAGAAGAAGGCGGATGTAATCTTCGACATGTTCCCTGTCGTACTCATTCTCGATCAGCAGGGCGGCCTTTCTTAGGACAAGAATGACATCGAATCCCGTAAGCCCCTCGGCCCCCGGAGCCGGGAGGGCGATTCTCACGGCCGCCTGAGCGGCCCGTGCCTGCAGTTGCGGATCATCGAGAAATCCGGCGGCCAGGGCCAGGGATTCCCGGGTTTTGACAATGGCCAACCCGTTCAGGACGACATTTTTCTCGTCGTTTTCCTTGGCCATCTCCATGGCCTCTTTGAGAAGCGCCCATTTTTTCTCCGGAGAAACGTAGGCGCCGCCAGCGAGCCGGACGATCCCCTGAAGCGCGTAGTTCCGGAATTTTCTCTCTCCCGTCGTCCGGGCGATACGGAATAGATCCTCCGACGCCGAGACATCCGGCCAGTTCGACAGCGTATAGACGGCCGCGGATTGGACCTGGGGATCTGCATTCCTTGTCAATACGATCACGGTCTGAACGGCATTCCCGCCCCCGATCCTGGACAGCGGCCTCAGCAAATTCAGCCGCTTTGCGCCGGATGCCTTATCCAGAGCAATCAAAACCAGGTCCGCCCGTCTCTCGGGATCAAAGATCTGGTTCGCGGCGGACACGACGGCATTTTGAATCGGCAGGACCTCAGCGCCATTGGATGCTGAAAGCAGCAGATCGATGACTTGAGGTAAATCCTTGGCACGGACGACATGTTCGAGCGCTGTCAGAGCCGCCCGCCGGACATCTTCATTTTCATTCTTGGCCTGGGCCAGGACGGCGTCGGTATATTCTCCGGCTTTTCTCTCGGCCAGGATTTCGATCAGGGCGGGCCGCACGGCCAGCGGCGCTTCGGCCAGCAAGCCGGCCGCCATCGGCAGCACTTGTTCCGCCGGGAATCCCAAGAGCACCTGCTTGACGGCGTCGGCCTCGTCTTTATCGCCCTTCATTAAAATCGGGACCAAATCATCAAGGATCTCGCTCCCCCCCAGCCGGGCCGCGGCTGGGATCGCGGCCAACCGGACTGCTTTCTCTTCGCTCTTTAGCTTTCCCCTGACGACAGGGTATGCCGATTTATCGCCGCGGCGGCCCAGCATGGTGATGATCTCTGCCTGGGTTTCCGCCGCGACCCGAGCCATCTTTTCGATCCATTTTGCCGTCGCTTCCTCCCCTTTGATCGAGTCGGCCAATTCAAAGGCGCGCTGCCGATATTTCGGATCAGGAGAGTCGGCGGCCACGAGGAGGTCTTCGAAAACCGATTCGCCGAGAATTGCACTCAGGAGCGTCAGGGCCGCCGCGCGGACTTGGCTGTCGCCGGGCCCGGTGAAATTCTTGATCAGTTCGCGGCTGATCTTGAAGGCCTGATCTTTTTCCCCGGATTCGGCCAGCCTCCGGGCATAGAGGAGATACAGGGAAGCCGCCGATGATCTTGCGTAGGGAGAGGCCGACACGGAGATTTTTTCGAGAACGGCTTGAGATGCCGGATCTCCGATGTTGGCCAAAGCATACATAGTGACCTGGCGTAATGTCGCATCCCGGCTTTCCGCATAGGCCGAAATCTTTTTGACGGCAGCCCGGCTTCTGTATTCGCCGAGCGCTTTGATGATGGCCACGGTGTTCAAGGTCGGCCCGGCATTAAGCGCTTTCAACAGAGCTTTCTCTGCTCGGGGAGTCTTGATCGTGACCAAGGCCCTGGCCGCCGGCTCGCACAACCTTAGGTTCTCTAAATATTCGCTCAGCGGCTTGACGGACTCATCTTTCCCCACGAGCTGCATTTCGCTGATGAGAAACGCCTTGATCTCCGAATACCGGGCTTGGTCCAGGGCTTCGATGACGGCCTCGGCGAACATCCGCCGGTCTTTTTCCGCGCCGGCCCTGCTTGCATACACGGCCGCGGCGTCAAGCGCATAGCGGGCTAGGCTGTCGTCATCCGCTCCTGGGGGCACGAGCCTCCGGCAGGTTTCGAGAATGCCTTCCGGACCAAGCAAGAGAAGCGCCGCCGCCAGGGTATCTTTTTCGGCGAGGTTCTGGGCCGGAAACTTGGCTAGAATGTCTGTCACTTTTGCCTGCAGCGGGCGGACGTCCTTGGCCGCGACTGAATAGGCAGAAAGAAAGCCGGCGGCCAAAAAAAGAGCTAAGAAAATTCTGCTCCGGCTTTTCATGTCGCTCTCTTTCCGCATCAGCAGCTTCCTTTCACACGTGCCATGGCGCCCGCATGGGCTCATGGATCAGCCGGTTGCCGTCTTCGTCGTCGATAAAACGCTGGGTGGTCGGGTTGAAGCGGAGCGGCCTTCCCAGACGGATGGCCATCTTGGCCAGGTTGACGAGAGTGCAGGAGCGGTGGCCGTTTTCCTCGTTCAGGGCGAATTTCTGCCTCGATTTGACGGCTTGGGCAAAATCGGTCGTCTGCGGCTCGGGATCGGGAAGCGAGGCGATCTTTTGCTCGAGATCCGGGATGTCGGATTTAAACCCTCTGTAGAGCTTTCCTTCCGGGCCCTGGATGAAAGGCGCCCAGATATCCTTATTCTCTCCGTCGAGAATGATCTCGCAGCCGTCGGCATATTTCAGCCGGATCCGGCGCCAGCTCCCGCAGGCATCCGGGTGCTGCTGGGGACAGTCGGCCTCGATTTCGACAGGGCTTGTTTTGTCTTTATCCAGAAGATATTGGACCGGGTCGAGGTAATGCATACCCATATCGCCGAGGCCGCCGCCGTCATAGTCCCAGTAGCCGCGGAATGTTCCGTGGACGCGGTGCGGATGATAAGGCTTGTAGGGCGCCGGCCCGAGCCAGAAGTCATAGTCAAGCTCTTTGGGCACAGGCTGGGGCGGCAGATAGGTTTTTCCGCTCCAGTAAAATTTCCAGTCGAAGCCGGTAATCCCGCTGACCGTCACTTTGAGCGGCCAGCCCAAGAGGCCGCTCTGAACGACCTTCTTGACCGGCTTGACCGTCGTCCCGAAGCCGTAAAACGGTTCCTGGAACCTGAACCACGTGTTGACCCGGAAAATCCGCCCGTTCCTCTGGACGGCTTCCACGACCTTCTGCCCTTCGCCGATCGTGCGGGTCATCGGCTTTTCGCACCAGATGTCCTTACCTGCTTGGGCCGCGGCGATCGACATAAGAGCATGCCAGTGAGGCGGCGTGACGATATGAACGATATCGATATCGGGCCGGTCCAGGACCTCGCGAAAATCCTTATAGCCTTTGACGCCGGAGCCGGCGATCTCCAGGGCTGTTTTTAAATGGTTTTCATCGACATCGCAGACGGCCAGCAGCCTGGATCCGGGATATCTGAGATGGCCTCGTCCCATGCCGCCGACGCCGATGACGGCTTTCGTCAACTCGTCGCTGGGGGGCGTAAAGCCCTGTCCGCCCAGGACATGGCGCGGGACGATGGCCAGGCCGGCCGAAGCGGCGATGGCCGTCTTGATAAAATCGCGGCGGGTGATGGCTCGTGGCATAGCCCTCTCCTCTTTAGAGGTTTATAATACATTCTCCGCCCGCAATCAATGCTTAAGATCGGGGACATCAATGATGTCAAATAGTTTAATGCGCCTTCGTCAGAGCGGCTTGAGGACCACTTTTTCCAGCCGCAGGGCTTGATTATTCGCGATCGATTTTATCTTGAACCGGAGAGCGTGTTTGCCTTCCTTGAGGTCCACCGTGCCCAGCGTGAACGTTTTCGGAAAATAGACGCTGGGCGAATTCTGGGTCGTCCCGGGAATTTCCAGGTCATCGATCTCGACGGAAAACGTGCTCTTCCCTCCCCACATGCTGGCGTAGGAGGCCTGGACCTCATACGTCCCTGTCTTCTCGACAAAGAATTCCCAGGACGGATAATCGTTCACGTTCTGCCAGTTGGTGAGCATGGTCACCCGGTAAAAATGGTCGAGGTAGGCGCGCTGTCCCATCTCGGATTGAAGGTCAGCCAGATAGACCGGGAGCTCGATCCGGCCGCCCGCCGTTGGCCGGATCTCGTAAGGCGTGATCTCCGGCGGGTTCTGGAGCTCGACCACGACGACCGTTGCATCCGGGTCGGGCGCGCGGTCTGGAAGGCTGATGACGATGCCGCGGCGCGTCCGCCGGAAATCCAGCGTCCGCTCGTTCTTCAGCAGATACACTTTTTTGAGGAACGTCTTGAGGCCGGGCAGGAGAATCCTTTTGTCCTCCGGCCAGCCCATGACATGGACATAGAGCTTGTTTCCCTTGACCGTGCAGCGGCCGAAGAAAGGCAGCTTTTCAAAAACGCTGGCCGTGGTCTCATAAATAGCCTCGCCGTTTTCATTCAGCCATTCGCCCATCCTCTTCAACCGGGCGGCGAACTCCGGCTGGATCGTCCCGTCGGGCATCGGGCCGACATTGAGGAGCAAATTGCCTCCCTTGCTGGCAATCTCGATCAACTGGCGGATGAGCTGCGAGGCGCTGTGGAATTCTGTTTCATAGCGGTTGTATCCCCAACCGTTGAAGTTCATCGTAGTGCAGGCTTCCCACGGCCGGGGCGATCCGTCCGGGTTGTGGATGCCCGTAGCCGGGACAAAATTTTCCGGCGTCCCGAAATCGCCGAATCCCGGCTCCCGCTTGAACAGCCGGTCGTTGATGAGCAGGTTGGGCTTCATCTTGAGGAGCATTTCCCCGATCTCTTTAGCCCGCTGATCTTCGTTAGAGTGCTCCCACTCGCCGTCGAACCAGAGGATGGCCGGGTCGTATTTCGTCATGAGTTCCTGGAGCTGATTGATCGCATAATCCATGTAGCGGTTGAAGTCGGCATCCCTCGTGGGGCGGTCCGTTTCCCAGGGACGCCGGGGCAGATAGTCGGGATGGCTCCAGTCCATGATCGAATAATAAAAACCCAAGGGCATCTGCTGCTTCCGACAGGCCTCGACCAGCATGCCCAGGGCGTCCTTCCCGTACTCCGAGCGCATGATGTCGTAGTCCGTATACTTGCTGTCGAACAGACAAAAGCCGTCATGATGCTTGGAGGTGATGACGATATATTTAACGCCGGCCTCCTTGGCCAACCGCACCCATTCATCGGGATTGTAGAGGCTGGGGTTGAAATGGTCCACGTAGTACTGGTATTCAGGAAGCGGGATCTGGCAGAGCTGCCGGACCCATTCCTCCCGGCCGAGCATGGAATAGACGCCCCAGTGGATGAACAGGCCGAACTTGGCGTCCTGGAACCACTGGGTGCGCTCATTTTTTATGGCCTGGCCGGGAGTCTGCCCGGGCAAGGCGGGCAAAGACAGGCAAAAAAATGCCCCCAGGAATATGCAGGTGCAGACATTTATCTTTTTCATCGCAGGCCTTCTCCTCATAGCTTGGCCCCAGTCTGTTTTTGGACTGTAACAAAGCAAGACGGGGAAGTCAAATCCTAGGAGAGGGCCAGCGGGGTCGCAGATATGTGGATAAGGATCTCGGATTATCGATAATCCGGGAATCGCGCATCATACCGCAGTTTTTGCCAGACAATTTGCTGCATCATCGGATTGCCTTCAACTTGGTAGATTTCATCTATGCCTTTGGAAGCACCGATAATCGCGCCTGCGACAGTTCCTATGGCGCTGCCGATAATCCCATAAAGAAGCGCA
>CAZIDN010000039.1:0-1360 GCA_964537875.1 uncultured Eubacteriales bacterium | reverse complement strand
AATCGCGCCTGCGACAGTTCCTATGGCGCTGCCGATAATCCCATAAAGAAGCGCATTCTTGGCGGCCTCTTTGTTTATGACCGTGCCGGCGGTTTTTAATTGCTCGGCAAGTCCACCGTCACAGGAAACTGGCACATCGATCTTGCCTTAAGATCAGCTACAGCCTGGATTGGGCAATTGGGCTGATCTCTTCCGGCCCAAATCCGCAAGAAAACGCTTCCTGATCCGCAGGAGCTCTCCTTCAGAGAAGCGCTGGAGGCTCGGGTAAAATGGTGTTCCGCTGCGGCGCTGGACTTCCAATCCTTTTCGACCGGGATCTTTAATGGTAAGGGACAGGATGTCGGCAGCGGGCATCTTGACGCTTTTCGCCTTCGATTTGAGGCCGAATACAAAGACTTCATAATCCAGTTCTGAGGGGCTAAGAGCAAGAAAACATTTTCCGAACAGGATCGTGGCGAAGTAATTCCATGTTTTGAACAGGATAAAGCACAGGACGATGCCCATAATGACAAAGTTGAAAGAGCCATAGTCTTTAAAGGCGTCCCCGAAAAGACCAAGCCAGTCGAAAACAGACCCGGCTATCAAATACATTCCTAAAAGACCGAGGCAAAAAAACATGAGCCCAACAACGACCAAGAAAATAATGGCGCCTGGACGGCTTGGGAGAATACGCCATCGATAAAGGATCCCTCTCACTGATTGCTCGGCGGTAAGTCCCCCAGGAAGGCCGTCCATGGCTGATATGTCAAGCGGCACTTTCATCGAAAGGCACTCCGCAAATATTTGCGGCCTTGGCTGCCAGCTCCTTCATTTCAGAAGGTTTGAAAGTCTCGTCCACCTTGATCTCATCGCCGGCTTTCGTGATGATGACGAGCCTGAAGACGATATTGACTTCTTTAGAGCTGAAGGACCTGTCTTCAAACTGAAGCTTGAATTTTTCGATGTCACCGAAGGGAATAGAGTAGCTATCTTTTTTCTTGGTCTTTTCAAAACGCACTTCGCCCCCATGGCGGTCGAAGATAATGCGATCTTTGTTGCGAATCCCCAATCGGAGGAGAGCGATGCCCCCTGCCAAGAGCAGGAGGGCGATAACGCCGACAACGATCGCCACGCCGACTGATTTTTCCTTTTCTGCGACCGCGTAGGTTCCCCAGCTCATGACAAGTCCCATAAAGAGTAGAATAATACCCCCCCCAATAGCCCCTATTTTTTTAGCCCGGATTACAAGCCGGTCGGGCGTGTCTTCCTCGATTTTGTAGAGCGCCGCCAGCCGGTGGACCTCGGTTTTCCCAGTGCTAATAGTAATGCCGCCCATCTTACACCTCCTTTGGACGGATTGGCCTTACGAATTTCATCTTTA
>CAZIDN010000038.1:0-36062 GCA_964537875.1 uncultured Eubacteriales bacterium | reverse complement strand
GCCGACGGGGCCCCCCTCCGCTACGGGGGCTTTAGGGCGGCCTAAGCGCCGCCCATACATTGTCACTTTATTTATTGCGTTTGTATTAGTTAGGGCGGATGTTTAGAACCACCAATCGGGGTCAAACCTCAACAATCAACATGGAAACCCGTCGAGCCATCATGCTTTTCAGGGATTCCCTCTAGATTATTTTTAATATGTTGAATGTTGAGGTTTGACCCCGTCTGCCGATTGACATGGGTTTGGCTTGATTGTATACTATTCCTATAGATTTTATGAAAGGAGGAGCTGCCCATGAAACGGTACATGGTTCCTCGGGTTTCTCACTGCAAGAGCGGCTGCCAACGCGCCTCCCGAGCATGAGGTAAAAAGGCTCTTTCAATTTTCGTGCAATGAAAGCCCTCCTGTCTCTCCCAAGGGAGCAACACGCGGGCTTTTTTTCTGAGCGGCGGGGCGGTTCACCGACAATATGGCCGAGATCACGGCCAAGGATATCCCCGATCTGAACAAGCTTTTAGCGGAGAAGAAAATCGACGATAACAAGATTCTGCAGAGAGTGCGGTTTCTTCCGGATCATCCTGTTCTTAACCTGAGAAGAGAAAATGGCTTTCTCAGAGAAGAGAGGAACTCTCTGCTTATTTTGGCGAAAAATTCCGAAGGATCCTGTGGATGATCGATGAGCTCGAGTGGCCCTTGAGATAGGGGATGATGACGACTCGTCCGCCGGCGGCCTCGACCTCTTTCCTGCCGACGACCTGACCGGGCTGCCAATCGCCGCCCTTGACCAAAACGTCGGGGAGGAGGGCGGCAATGATTCTTTGCGGAGTTTCCTCGGAGAAAAACGTCAGATAATCGATATATTCGATAGCGCCGAGGACTTCGAAGCGCTCCTCGAGCGGGAACACAGGCCGCGAAGGCCCCTTGATCTTCCGGACCGAAGCGTCGGTATTGAGCGCTACAATCAGCACATCACCCAAACTTTTAGCCTTCCTAAAAAGTTCGATGTGCCCGCCATGAATAAGATCAAAGCAGCCGTTAGTAAAGACCACCTTCTTCCCCTGCCTGCGCAGTCTGGCGCGAATCTTTCGTAATGCGCTCAAACTTTTTACTTTCGCGATCCGCATCTTAAAAGTACTTATTCTATTTTAATTCTAATGTCGCGAGTTTCATATCTATGGAGTGGCACGGATGTTGCCCCGCGGCGCCCGAAGCGCCTGAGTGGTGGGCAAGAACAATTATGATTGAAGATTTTCAATTAGCAATATTAAACCCCCTACCCCCTTGACCAATCAAGGGGGGGCCTAAAAGGTCGAAGGACGCTAGGGGCACGTCCGTGACAGGACCCCAGTCGCTCTGAGACTCGCGACGACTTTTTTCCTTTTTCATTTGGGCGGCGCTTTGATCTGGACCTGGGGCGAAAAGGTCCATTTGTGCGGCAGCCTGGCGATGCCCACATCCTTGAGAGCGGAGGAGACCAGGAACGAATACAGGTTGCGGTGGTAATCGTAAGGATAGCCGTCGCGCTTGTGGACCGCCACGTCCAGATAATACGTCCCGTTGATGAGGTTGAGCTTTTCGATGCGGCAGGCCGCTTTTCCCTCTCCCTGGAGGACGACCGGCTCATAATCCTCGAGGCTTGTGTTCGTCCCATAGCAGGAAATTCCCTGAGAGTTGAAGATCCCGATCCCAAAAACAAAATCCTTGACGGGCTCGTTCGCCGCGGCATCGATCTCGATGACCAAGCCCTCCTCCGGCGTAAAGACATGCTTTTCCTCTCCCCGCAGGTTTTTGAGGGTGACTTTGCGGATTTCAACTTCGCGCTTGCCCCACCGTTTCTCCCGCCGCTCATCCTCCCATTTCTGCTCGAGGTCCACATCGGTCTTCCGCTTTTGGTAATCCTCTTCCTGCATGGCGGCGATGTCCTGGAGGTAGGCGTCGACGACCCGCTTCGGCTCGCCGAGCATCTGGATCTTGCCGCCTTTCATCCAGGCCACTTTGTCGCAGATTTTCTCGACCGTGGCCAAGTCGTGGCTGACGAAGAGGATCGTCTTTTTGCGCCTCCGGAAGTCATCGATGCGGTCAAGGCACTTGGGGACGAAGGCCGCATCTCCCACCGCCAGGACTTCGTCGATGAGCAACACGTCTGGGTTGACGTTGATGGCCACCGAAAAGCCCAGGCGCATATACATGCCGGAGGAATATGTTTTGACTGGGGCGTCGATGAAATCTTCAAGCTCTGCAAAGCGGACGATCTCATCGAACTTCCGGCTGATTTCTTTTTTGGACAGGCCGAGCATGATGCCGTTGATGAACACGTTCTCCCGGCCTGTGATCTCGGGATGAAATCCGGCCCCGAGCTCGATCAGGGCGGAGATTTTCCCTTCGACCTTGAGCCGCCCGGAGGTCGGCTTGGCGATCCCGGCGACAAGCTTGAGGAGCGTGCTCTTGCCCGAGCCGTTTTCGCCAATGACACCAAACGTCATCCCCTTTTCAACCTGGAGGCTGATGCCATCGACCGCCATGACCAGCTCGTCCGCCTTCAGAGAGCGGAACAGGTCGCCTTTGACCAGCGCGCTCTTGAATGTCTGGAAGCGGTGCCGGGCGGAGTATTTCTGGTACACGCGGCTGACTTTCTCGAGCTCGATGGCGAACATCAGACTTCCTCCGGGAACGAATCGCGCAGACGGTCAAAGACGGCATATCCGACATAAAACAGCACGAGCGAAACGATGAGGGTGATGCCCAGCTTCTTCCAATGGAATAGCTGCCCGTAAAACAGGCAGTAGTGATAACCTTCGATGATGTGGGTCATGGGGTTGAGGTCGACCAAGGTCTTGATGAGCTTGTATTTTTGGACGAAGGAATAGGGGTAGACAATAGGCGTGGAGAAGAACCAGAAGGTCAGCAGGTTGCCAAGGATGTCCTTGATGTCCCGGAAATGCACGGTCAGGGCCGAGAGGAGAAAGCTGAAACCCAGGGAGAACATGTATTGGACGAAGACGACCACCGGCAGCAGGAGTATGTTAAGGGTAAAGGGCTTTCCGAAAATCAAGACGAACAAAAGCAGGATCGGAAGGCCAAAGCTGAAATTGACGAGGTTGCTGGTGACCGTGACGACAGGCAGGACTTCCGCCGGGAACAAGATTTTCTTGATCAGGTTGCCGTGGATCATCAGGACGTTGGCCGACTCAATGGAGGACGAGGAGAACCAGACCCAGGGAAGCACCCCGCTGAAGAGAAACAACGCGTAGAGCCACGGCGAATTCCCGAATTCCGCGCTTTTGTTTGGGAGGATAAAGCCGAAGACGACGGTATAGACGACCATCAGCAGGAGCGGGTTGAAAAACGACCAGAGGAAGCCCAGGACCGTTCCGCGATAGCGGGCTTTGAGCTCTCGGCTGACAAGATTCTGGATGAGGACCCGGTATTTGTAAAGCTCCTTGAGGTTCCTAAGCAGCCGGGCCACGACGTCTCCCTTCGAATATTTTCCGGACTTCCGGCGTGTAGGCACCCCGGTCATCGTATAGAATGAGAGGCCGAAGCGTCCGCGGCGAGCCGGCCCCGAATCCGCATTGGGCCAGGAACACATTGGCCGGGTCTCCGGCCCGCGGCCGGACGAAACGCAGGACGCGCACGTTCAGCCGGGATGTCGCGGCGGCCTTCGCCAATTCTTCCTGTCTCTTGACGGGATAGATGAAATAGGCTCTCCCCTCCGCTTCGAGCAGCTCTCCCGTCTTTCGCATCACGTCTAATATATCGCATTTTATTTCGTGTTTGGCAACGGATTTTTCCGCGGTGGCGCTGAGAAATCCCGTCTTTTTCTTGATATAGGGCGGGTTGGAAAAAATGACATCGAATTTTTTTCGCGGCCGATATTCTCTGAAATCCCTCCGGATGACCGAAATCCTGTCCTCGAGCTTGTTCAGCCGCACGTTGCGCCGGGCCAGGCCGGCCAGCGTTTCCTGGATCTCGACAGCCGTAATATGCCTGAAAGGCTTGAAGCTCAAAAGAAGGGGAATGATGCCGTTCCCCGTTCCCAATTCCAGCACCTCATCGGTCGGCCTGGTCCGGATGAAGTCGGCCAGCAGCGGCGCGTCGACGGCAAACCGATAGCCTTTCTTTTTTTGAAGGACTAGGATCCGGCCCCGATAAAACGTATCCAGAGTCTCGTCTGGTCCTGCGACAGCCAGGTCAGGTCTTGATGTTTTCAACGGCCGGCCCGATTTCACATGATCCCCCTGATCTCTGCCAATAGAGCATCATCCAAACACTCGGGGACGAGACAAACACGGCAGCCCTTCATCCCCCCGAGCCGGCGTCTTCATCGCTCAGTTCCGTAAACACGATGACCTTGTCGGGCAGGATCTCGGCGGTGCCGCCCTGGACGGCAAAGCTCTCTTCGTCCCTGCCCTGCCGGTAGGTGATCGTCCCCTGGCCCAGGGCCGTCATCAAAGGCCTGTGCCCGGGAAGGACGCCGATGTATCCATCCAGACTCGGAATCGAGACTTCATCGACCTCGGCTTCGACCAGGAGAAGCTTGGGCGTGATTACTTTCAAATGAAACGAGGGGGACGGGTTCGGGCTCATGCGTTTTTCAGTTCCTCGGCGCGACTAATGACGTCGTCGATTCCGCCCACCATGTAAAAAGCCTGCTCGGGCTTGTCATCGTGCAGCCCTTCGACGATCTCTTTGAAGCCCCGGACGGTCTCTTCCACCGTGACGTAGATTCCGGGCCGGCCGGTGAACTCCACCGCCACGTGGAACGGCTGGGACAGGAAGCGCTGGATTTTTCGGGCCCGGGCGACGATCAGCTTGTCCTCGTCGGACAGCTCTTCGATTCCCAGGATGGCGATGATGTCCTGGAGGTCCTTGTATCTCTGGAGGATCTCCTTGACCCGGCGGGCGATTCGGTAATGCTCTTCGCCGATGATGTTCGGGTCGAGAATACGGGAATACGATTCCAGCGGGTTGACGGCCGGATAGATCCCCATATCGGTCAGGGCGCGGGACAGGCTGGTCGACGCATCCAGGTGTGAGAACGTCGTGGCCGGCGCCGGGTCGGTGAAGTCATCGGCAGGGACATAGATGGCCTGGACCGATGTGATGGAGCCTTTCTTTGTGGACGTGATCCGCTCCTCGAGCTCGCCAAGCTCCGAGGCCAGGTTAGGCTGGTAGCCGACGGCCGAGGGCATCCGGCCGAGCAGCGCCGATACCTCGGAGCCGGCCTGGGTAAAACGGAAAATGTTATCGATAAACAACAGGATGTCCTGGTTCATCTCGTCGCGAAAATATTCGGCGACGGAGAGCGCGGCAAGCCCGACCCTCAGCCTGGCTCCCGGAGGTTCGGTCATCTGGCCGTAGATCAAGGCCGTCTTGTCGATGACTTTGGATTCCTTCATCTCGAGCCAGAGGTCGTTCCCTTCGCGCGTCCGCTCGCCGACACCGGCAAACACCGAATATCCGCCGTGCTTCAGGGCCACGTTGTGAATGAGCTCCTGGATGATGACGGTCTTGCCGACGCCGGCGCCGCCGAAGAGCCCGATCTTGCCGCCCTTCAGGAAGGGCTGGATGAGGTCGATGACCTTGATCCCGGTCTCGAACATCTCGAGCTTGGTGTTCTGCTCTTCGAGGCTGGGCGCGGTGCGGTGGATGGGATATTTCTGTTTGGCTTCGATCGGCCCCATATGGTCGACGGGCTCGCCGATGACGTTCATCACCCGGCCCAGCGTCTCGACCCCCACCGGCACCTCGATCGGGCCGCCCAGGTCGAAAGCGCTCATGCCTCGGGCGAGGCCGTCCGTAGGATGCATAGACACGCAGCGGACGATATCTTCTCCCAGGTGTTGTTCGACTTCGACGACGATGTTCACGGGTATCGGGGTTTCGAACCCTTCGCTCGTGATGCGGATGGCCGTATAGATCTCGGGAAGCTCCATTCCTTGAAAGGAAACATCAACGACAGGCCCGATGACCTGGACGACTTTTCCGATCTTTTTCTGTTTTTTTTCGTCAGTCATAAGTCACTCCAATCGCTATTGAGTTTCTTTCAGCGCTTCCACAGCCGTCATGATTTCCAGAAGCTCTTTGGTGATATTCGCCTGGCGGATTTTGTTCAAAACGAGGACCTGGTCGGCAATGAGGTCCTCGGCGTTTTTCGAGGCGTTGTCCATCGCCATCATCCGGGCCGCCTGTTCGGCCGCCTGGGATTCAAAGAAAAAATGGGAGAGCTGGTTTTCGATATAGCGCGGGACCAGGGTTTGGAGAAGCACGGCCGAGGCCGGCTCCCAGTCGGGGAGAATGCCCTCCCGGCCGGCCGACTCATCCTTCGCTGCCACGGGCAGCAGTTTGGCGATGGTGATCCGCGGCGCCAGGAGGGATTTGAATTCGTTATAGGCGACGTACGCGGCGTCCGTCTCTTGGAACAAGAACTTCTGCATCACCTGCCGGGCTACCTCGTTCAACTCTCGGACCGTGAGCTTGTCCACCCGTCCCGCGTAAGCGCGCTCCACGGGGAAGGAATGTTTTTTAAAGAAATTCACGGCCTTCTTTCCGATGAGCGACAGGCTCACCCGAGAATGGCCGGCTTTCTCCTCGATGAACGAGAGGGCCTTGGCCAGCAGGTTTGAGTTGAACGCTCCGCACAGCCCCTTGTCCGCCGTGATGACGATAACATGGACCTTTTTTTCCTCTCGCACGGCAAACAGCGGATGAGATCCTTTCCCGGCCCAGCCGACGACTCGGGCCAAAAGGTCGGGGGAATTGTGCCAGTGCGGCCGGCCTTCCAAGACGGTCCGCTGCGCTTTTTTGAGCTTGGCCGAAGAGACGGTCTTCATGGCTTTGGTGATCTGCTGGGTATTCTTGACACTTTTGACGCGGCGTCTCAGGTCAAGGAGAGTCGGCATCAGGCCGCTCCTTCTCTGAATCGCGCGTTGAATTCCGTGAAAGCCTGGCTGATGGCCTCGTCCAGCGAACCGTCGATCTGTTTGCGCTCGCGCAGCTTGATCAGCACTTCGGGGTGCTCCCTATCGAAAAACTCATAGAGCTTCTTCTCGTACTCCCGGATCTGGCCGACTTTGAACTCATCCAGGAAGCCCCGGTTCCCGGCGTAGATGATCAGGATCTGTTTCTCCACGGGAAGAGGGTGGAACTGGTTCTGTTTGAGGACCTCAGTGAGCCGCTCGCCGCGGTCGAGCTGGGCCTGACTGATCCTGTCCAGCTCCGTGCCGAACTGGGCGAACGTCAGCAGTTCGCGGTACTGCTGGAGGTCCATCCGCAGTTTGCCGGCGATTTGTTTCATGGCCTTGATCTGGGCATTGCCGCCGACGCGCGAGACCGAGATGCCGACGTTGATGGCCGGCCTGACGCCGGAATTAAAGAGCTCGTGCTCGAGGTAAATCTGGCCGTCCGTGATCGAAATGACATTTGTCGGGATGTATCCGGAGACGTCGCCGGCCTGGGTCTCGATGAGGGGCAAGGCCGTCAGGGACCCGCCGCCGTGCTCGTTATTGAGCTTGGCCGCCCGCTCCAGGAGCCGGGAATGAAGGTAGAAAACATCGCCGGGATAGGCCTCGCGGCCGGGCGGACGCCGGAGGAGCAGCGAGATCTCGCGGTAGGCCGCGGCATGCTTGGACAGGTCATCGTAGATCACCAGGGCGTGCCGGCCGTTGTCCCGGAAATATTCGCCCATGGCGCAGCCGCTGTAGGGCGCCAGGTACTGCAGCGGCGGAGGGTCGCTGGCCGACGCGGCCACGATGATCGAATAGTCCATGGCTCCAAAATCTTCAAGCGTCTTGATAAAATAAGCCACGGTCGAATTTTTTTGACCGATGGCCACATAGATGCAGACGATGTCCTTCCCCTTCTGGTTGATGATCGTGTCGAGGATGATGGCCGATTTCCCGGTCTGGCGATCGCCGATGATTAACTCTCGCTGGCCTCGTCCAATCGGAATCATGGCGTCGATGGCCTTGATCCCTGTTTGCAAAGGTTCCCGGACTGGAAGACGGTCCACGACTCCTGGCGCCAGGCGCTCGATGGCCTGATAAACATCGGTTTGGATCGGGCCTTTTCCGTCCAGGGGGTTGCCGAGAGGGTTGACAACGCGCCCGATCAGGGCTGGTCCGGAAGGGACCGACATGATGCGGTGCGTACGCTTGACCAAATCGCCCTCTTTGATGCGATGGCTCTCCTCCAGGAGGACCGCGCCGACACTGTCCGCTTCGAGGTTGAGGGCCAGGCCGGACACGCCGTGCGGGAACTCGAGCAGCTCGTTGTACATCACCCGGTCCAGCCCGTGGATCCGGGCGATGCCGTCGCCGACCGAGATGACCGTTCCGATCTCCCGGATATCGACTTCGGTCTCGAGACCTTCGATTTGTTTCTGGATGATCTTGCTGATTTCGTCCGCCTTGATCTCCATGGTCTGCTACCTCTCTCTCGTTTTTTCTCTAAGCCTCGTCAGCTGTCCCTTCAAGGAGACATCATAGGCCATGTTCCCTTTCTTGACGTAAAGCCCGCCCACGACGGCGGGGTCGATCCTGTAGGTCAGATGGACCGCGCTTTTTTCCAGCTGCTCGAGCTGCTTCTCGAGCTTCCTCTTCTGGCTGTCTTTGAGCGGGACGACCGATCGGACCTCGAACGTCAGGATGCCTTGTTTTTCCCTCCACCGCACCGGAAGGTCTTCGGCGATCTGGGACAGGATGTCCAGATGCCTGTGCTGGAGAAGAAGCAACAAGAACCTGGCCGTCTTTGCCTGGTACGATTTCTTTTCCAGGAGGTCCTGGACAATTTGCGTTTTCTTGGCGGTCTTCAGAAACGGGCGGAAGAGGACTTCCCGAAGCTGTCTGTGGCCCTGGAGAAGCCGGCAAAAATCGGCCAGATCGCCGCAGACGGCCTTATACTCGGCTTCATTTTTTAGGGCCCCGGCCAGACCTTCGGTGTATCGTCTAATCAGGACTTGGCTTTTCATAAAGTTCCGCCAGCTTTTCTATGGATTTGTCAATGAGCCTGGAATGGCCCTGGTCCGTGATTTTTTCCTTGAGCCGGGCCTCCGCCAGGGCCGCGGCCAGCTCAGCCGTGTATTCTTTGAGCTCTTGCCTCCCGGCCCGGAGCTGCATTTCGATCTCCTGCCGGGCAAATGTCTTGATCCGTTCTGCTTCTTTATCGGCCAAGACCCTGATATTTTCTTTTGCCTGGAAACCGTCGCCTTCGGCGGCCTTGATGATCCGGCCGACTTCGTCCTCGAGAACGGCGAGCTTCTTTTGGACTTCCTGGAGTTTCCTTTCTGCGTCGAGCCTTGCCTGGCGGGCTTCGTCAAGAGCCCTTCGGATATCTTCCGACCTCTTCCTGAGGTAGTTGCGGAGCGGCTTATACAAAAGATAGGCCAGGCCGCCGAAGAGGACCACGAAATTGATGACCTTGCCCAGGAAATCGCTTTTCCCCGCGGCTTCTCCGCCTTCCTCCGAAACCGTGAACAGGAAAAGGGGCACTAACAGAAGGACGGTCAGGGCCTGATTTCTCGTCGGCATCAGTTAAGCAGCCTCTTTTCGATTCTTTCGGCGAGGGATTCTGCCTCGCCGCTGAGCTCTTTCTTCAACCGGACGAGGTCTTCATTCAATTTGGCCTTGGCCTGTTCAATCTGTCGCCTGGAGGCGGCGCTCACCTCGGCGATCAAACGGTTTTTTTCTTTGAGCGCTTCTCCCTCGATCTCCTCGCGCCTTTTCTCTGCCGCCTGCCTGGCCGATTTAAGAGTCCTGTCGATCTTCTCGAGACTCCGCTCGCGGGCATCCATATCATTCTGTAAAGAGGCCTTATCTCCCTGGATTTGCGCGTCTCGGTCCTGCATGATTTTGGTCATGGGCCTGAAGAATATCCTGGAAAGGACAAAGACCAGGATCCAGATGATGAAAAATGTGACCAAGAACGTCAGGTCAATTTTAAGGAACATCAGGGCGCCCTTCCCGGCTTAAATTTAATCATGAAATGTAGCATTTTTAGGGGAAAATTTCAAGGCAAAACCGCCTAAATATCAGCTATCTGAAAAAGCAGCCAGGCGCTTTTTAGCGTCATCGACTTCGGGGAGGCCCGGATCGGCGTTCTTCCAGAGGTCGAGGAAGTGCAGGTATTTTCCCGGATTTTCAAAACGACACTTGGGGCATTTCATGGAAATGAAACTCAAAACTCCTCAAAAAGTTCAAGTTTTGTATTTCTTTTGCGCAAATACGCCCTAACCTTATGCCAGAATTCCTGGGCCGTTTTATAGATGGCTTCAGTATCGCTTCTGCTGATCAAGCCTCTTGGATCATAAATACAATCATTCCGTTTAATCCTGAATTTTTGTATTTTCATGATGAGGCTTTTGAAGTCATTTCCCAAGAGTTCACCCGCAGCTATAAAAGTCGTCTTGTGCTGCTCGCCATCATCCGGCAGATACCCATTGATCAGCAAAACAACACGGCCGATTTGAAGCAGTCCATCGTAGGCGAGCTTGAAAGCCGCTTCTTCGACCTTCTCTTTGACCAGAGAAGCGGCTTCAAAATTTCTTCTTGCCGCATCCAGTAAATGATTAAGATAGGCAATATCCGTGCTCTGTCTCTTTAATTTGCCTTCTTTCACCAATCTATTTAACGATTCTTCTAAACTCATCTTCATCTCCGATTAAAAGCATGACATTTTTTGCAATATCTTTATGAAAATAGTTTATTTTGACCTTTTCCAGGAATTCTTCACAAGTGGCGATATGATAATTGATTTCTCGGCCGATTGTTCCTTCCACTTTTTGCACCGCCTGAAACACTCTATCTTCTTCCATTTCTCCAATGACAAAAAGGTCAATATCAGAATCGGATTTGAAGCCCCCTTTCACATAAGAGCCAAAAAGAAAAGCATAAGAGATGCCTTTTATCCTGCTCAGTTCTTTTTTTAATTCAACCTCTGCTCCGAATGTTTTTTTGACGATGGACTCAATCTCATTAAGAAGCGAATAGTGTCTATTAAGGGAATAAAAGTTCAGATTAGCCCTTTTTTTAAACACGATAAAATCATTCCGCAAGAGTCTATTGAGTTCACGTTGGGTGGTGCCTGGAGAGGTTTTCACAATTTTCGCGATTTCGCTTAAATAAAACTCTCTATTTTGGTTATACATTAAAAGCAAAATAATTCTTCGGCGGATTCTCGAATTAGTCAATAGGTCGATCATCTTGATTCTTCAGATTTGAGTAAATTGTTACTCATATTTGAGTAAATGTCAATTTTTCTTGTTTCGTTTTAATTTACTCGGCCGTTTTAATAACTTTGTAATCCCGCCAGGCGTTTTTTAGCGTCATCGACTTCGCGCAGGCCCGGATCGGCGTTCTTCCAGAGGTCGAGGAATTTGCGATATTTCGCCGCGGCTCCCGCCCTGTCTCCTTGTCGCTCAAGGACCTTTCCCAATTTGTAGTAGCTTCGCGTGAAAATCAGCGCGTTTGCCTGGTACCAAAAAATGGCTTTAAGCGACAAGATTTCCTCATAGGCTTTTTGGGCTTCTGCCCAGCGGCCGGCTTCCTCACAAGCCTCCGCCAGGTAATCCAAAAATTCGGGTCGAGAAGCGAGAGCGTACCCTAATTCAATAGGCGTCAGAGAGAGGGCTTTCTGAAGATGCTCCCGTGCGCGGGCTGAATCCTTTTGTTTTAGGGCAATCAGGCCCAGCAGCCCCTCATAGTATCTGATCCTCTTTTTCACCGGATAGCTCTCGATGTTCCGGCGAAGTACCTCGGCCGACTGGCTGGCCGCCTGAAGTTTTCCCTGTTGGGCTTGAATGACTCCTTGGCGGAAAAGAGCCTCGGCCTCCAATATTCCCGCGCCCGCTTCTCGCGCATATTGAAGGCCTGCTTCGCAGGCGGACAGGGCTCCGGGAAACTCGCCAGCCTTTTCCATGAGATACCCAAACCTTGCAGACGCCCAGGCTAAATTAAATGGACCGGCCGCACTCTGCCATTTCTTGATATCTCGGCCAAGAATTGTGATGGCGTCCCTTATTTTTCCCCGGAAGGCATAGGAGATGCTGGGAGCGCCGATATAGACTACTGCATTAGGCGCCACTTCCATCTGTTTAGAGAGTCTCTCTAAAGCTGCAAAATCCTCTATACTCGAGAGATATAAGACCTGGTATAATTTGTCCAAATCCGGCATCTGGACATAGGCTTTTTCGATTTGAGTTTTCGCCTTTCCGAAATCCCCCAAGACACAATAGACCAATCCTAAATTGCCACAAATAAATCCGTTGTCGGGGAACCTAACCAGATAGCCTTCCAAAACCTCCCTCGCGTTTTCTGGTTTTCCTATGGAAAGATAAGACCATGCCAGATTTTGATAGGGATCTGGAGTATCTTCTCCATTTCGCACGAGGGTTTCGCATATTTCGATAGCCTTGTCCCATTCATCCATCTTCCAGTAAAGAAACGCAAGCTCTATTCTTCCTAACCGTTCCCATGGATAGAGAGCGATCAGTTTGGAAAACGCATCGACCGCTTTATCCCATGTTTTTTCAGAGGGATAGTGGTAGTATTCGGCCTCGATCAAGTAGCGTTCTCGCTCAGAGAGCTTTTCTCTCAGGTCAAAGGCTTTCTGGATATTGGCGCGGCATTCCTTATATTGGCCGCTGCCAAAATCTGCAATGGCCATCCAAAGATAGGCCATGGCAAATTGCGGGTCGACGGTCACGGCTTTCTCAAAGTAGGGTATCGCCTTCAAGGCGTCGCCGGCCAGGTACAGTTGATACCCCTGGGAGTAGAATTTCCAGGCTTCAAGCGAATTCGTCGTTACATCTCTGATATTTCGGTTGATGTCTGAGGCAGCCGATTGCCCCGTCAATCCTAAACTCGATTTCAGACGGCCTGCCAGATCGTCCACGATAGTAAAAAAGCTATCCTCACCCGTCCCCTCCGCGATCTCTGGCGGGATGATCTCCTGCGCGGATGCGTTCTTAAGGGTCAGAACAATCCTAAACCTCTCTCCGGACTTGGAAAGGCTTCCCTGAACGATATGCGATGCCAAACCTCGAGAGGCTATTTCTTTAAGATCCTCCGGAGTATAGTTTTCCTGTTCATTAAGTCTCAACCTCTTGAGAAGACCATAAATCTGGTCCATATCCAGGACGCGGATATAGCGGGATTGGGAGAGCTTGGCGATTAACATATGACAAAGAGCTTCTTTCGAGCTATCGAACTTCTTATCTCCTGTGCTGTTCTTGAAATAAAGGACGGCCACGGCTCGAGGCCCGGTTGAAGGGGAAGGAGCTTCTTTTTTGGGAAGGAATTTCAACAGTCCAAAGAAAATGGCCGCGACCACGATGAGAACGCCAGCGGGGATGAGGAGTTTCTTCGGGGTGAGCTTGACCGTAATTTCGCGCGATGTTACGGGCTTGCGCCTGGCAGTCATGCGTTCGGCTGTCGGAAGGGTCGCTTCGACGGCCCCGAGGTCGGCCAGGAATTCCTCGGTCGTCTGATAGCGTTTTTCTCTGGACTTCTCCAGGCAGTGGAGGATGATGCGTTTCAGGCCTCCCGGGATCTGGGGGTTGACCTTCTGAGGATCGGGGGCCGGCTCGTACTTATGTTTATGGGCGATGCTCATCGGGGTTTCACCTTCAAACGGCGTATGACCCGTGACCATCTCGAAGAGAATGACCCCAAGAGCGTAAATATCCGAGCGGGCATCCGCAGGCTTGCCCTCCACCTGCTCCGGCGACATGTATTCCGGCGTCCCGACAATGACTCCTTCTCCCGTCACGCCTTTCGCCTCGAGAGAGCGGGCGATCCCGAAGTCCATGATCTTGGCGTTGCCCTCTTTGTCGATCATGATGTTGTGCGGTTTGAGGTCGCGGTGGACAACGCCCAGCTTGTGGGCTTGGCCCAGCCCTTCCGCCACCTGCCGGGCGATGAAAACCGCTTTCCCCACCGTCAGAATCCCCATCCGGTGGATGACGCTCTTCAGGTCTTCGCCAGCCACGTATTCCATGGTGATATAGAGCGTCTTGCCCTCCTCGTTCAGGTCGTGCATCCGGCAGACGTTGGGGTGGCTGATCTTGCGGGCGATCCGCAGCTCGTTGCGGAAGCGCTCGACGGTCTTCCGCTCCGCGGCGATCTCGGGCTTGATCAGCTTGAGGGCGACTTCCTCATCGATCTTTTTATCGAAGGCCCGGTAAACGCGCCCCATGCCGCCCGTGCCCAGTTCCTCGATGATCTCATAGCGGCCGGCGAAGACGACGCCGCGAGTGAGTTCATCTGTTGTCGTTTCAAGAGTCCGGGTGACGGAGATTTGGGGGGTGGAATCAAGCCTTGTTGCGCACTTCCCGCAATAGGTCGTATCTTCGGGATTATCAAAACGACATTTGGGGCATTTCATGGCCCTTGTTCCCCTTATCGGACGGGAATAGAATATTGAATTATTCTAGAGGAGTCAAATCAATTCATGATTGTCGCGAAATCGGACTTTTTATGTTGCCCTGACTTGAAATAATCGCCTGGCCCATACAGGGGGAATTTTGAGGGGCATCTTCCTCATCCAGCAAGTTTATTTTATACTGATCGCGATAATTTTTTTGCCTCGCCCACCAGGAATAAAGAGCCCGTAACAATAACCGTTCCTTTGCCCCCGGCGAGGCGGCGGCCGATGGCGATAGCTTTATCTAAATTGGGCTCCAGGACGATCTGGCGCCTGAATTTTCGTGCTTTCAGCCAGATCTCCGCCGGTGAGGCAGCCCGGGAATAGGAAATTGAGGTCAGGATCACCCGCCTTACGGCCGGGAAGAGAATGTCCGCCACCCTTTTGATGTTTTTATCCTTCATCATCCCAAAGACAAGAACGACCGGCGATGAAAAAAAACCCCGGATATAGGCCCTCAAAGTCCTTGCGCCGCCCTCGTTGTGAGCGCCGTCAAGGATGACATCCGGCTTCCGGCAGACGACTTCCAGGCGTCCCTCCCAGTCGGCGCTTTCGATTCCAAGCACGATTTTCCTCTTCTCGAGCTTTCTCCAGCAATTTGAAAGAACAGAGGCTGCGGCAATTGCCACAGCCGCGTTCCTCCCCTGATGCGCCCCTCGAAGGTGAGGAGAAAACCGGTATGTCTTCCCGCCGATCCGATAGCTGAAGCGATAGCGGTCTTTCAGTTTTCTAGCCTCGAAGCAGCCCGGCTCATCGAAGACGCCGAGGAAAGGCGCGCCAAGCTCCCGGGCCCGCTTCCGGATGACTCGATAGGCTTCGCCCCCCTCGATTCCGCAGACAACGGGGACTCCGGGCTTGATGATCCCCGCTTTCTCGAAGGCGATCTGGCCGATCTTTGTCCCCAGGTATTCCTGATGGTCCTTGGAAACCGTGGTTATCACCGAAACCAGGGGTGTCACAACGTTCGTGGCGTCGAACCTCCCGCCCATCCCGACTTCGAGCACGGCTAGGTCCGTCTTTCTTTCTGAAAAATAGAGCAGGGCGAGGATGGTCAGGACTTCAAAATAGGTGGGGTGGCACTCCAGGCTGCCCTTTCCCAGCAGGCCCTCGATTTCCCTCCGGATCAGGCTCAGCAGGCGGCAGAATTCTTTCTGAGATATCAGCTTCTCTCCAATCCTGATCCGCTCTTCAACCTTGACCAGATGGGGGGAGGTGTATAGCCCCGCCTTGAGACCGTGGGCGGCCAGGGTCTGGGCCATCATGGCACAGACCGATCCTTTGCCGTTTGTCCCGGCGACAAGGACGGAAGGGAGCTTTTGATGAGGATTGCCGAAAGACGCCAGGACCGCCCGGATATTCTCGAGGCCCAGCTTTATCCCGAACCGCTGGAGCCTTTCAAGGTAGGTCCGGCACTGGCAGGGAGTCATTGAGGCCGGTTGAGGAACAGCCGCAGGGCCCTGATGATGTAAGCGCGCAGGCTCTTCCGCGTGACGACGTCGTCCAGCATGCCGTGCTCGAGCAGGAACTCCGACCGTTGGAATCCCTTGGGCAGTTTCTCCTTGATTGTCTGCTCGATGACCCGGGGCCCGGCAAACCCGATCAAGGCATTGGGCTCGGCGATGTTAATATCGCCGAGCATAGCATAGCTGGCCGTCGTCCCGCCGGTGGTGGGGTCGGTGATGACCGAGATGAAGGGGAGCTTGGCCTCTTCCAGGCGGGCCAGGGCCGCGCTCGTCTTTATGAGCTGCATCAGGGACAGGGCGCCCTCCTGCATCCTGGCGCCGCCCGAACATGAGACGATGATCAGGGGCGTCTTCTCCCGGACCGCCCGTTCCGCGGCCCTCGTGATCTTTTCGCCGACGACAGAGCCCATGCTCCCGCCCATAAAAGCGAAATCCATGGCCGAAATGACGACTTTGATCCCGCCCATCGTCCCGACCGCGTTCACCGTCGCCTCCGGAAGCGATGTCTTCTTCTGGTTGTCCCCGAGCCGCTGGGAATATTTCTGGGTGTCCACGAATTTCAGGAAATCCACGGGCAGGATGGCATGGTCAAACACTTCAAACTGGCCGTCGTCGAAAAGCATCGCCAGGCGTTCCGAAGCCGAGATCCGGAAATGAAAGCTGCAGGCGGGGCAGACCGACAGGTTCTCGAGGATATCCGCCTTATAAAGGATCCTCTGGCAGCTATTGCACCGTGTCCATAGGTTATCGTTCATGGGTCTGACGAGTCTAGCAGCTTTCCGACGAAAAAGTCAATTCTTCGAGGAGTGGCCTTTTTTATGGGGTTTGGGCGCCTTGAGCTTCTTGGAAAGGAACTCGATGACCGCCTGGGGCTCGGGCAGGTCCAGCGGGATGTCGAGCTTCTCCTTCAGGAAGCTTAGGATGGAGCTGAGCAGCCTTTCGTTGTCGATGGGCTTTTCAAAATAATCGGACGCTCCGAACGTCGTCAGGGCTTCGTGCCTGTATTGGGATCCCCGGTAAAGGCCGGTGACGATGATGACCGGGACGGTCCCCCTGGATTCCTGGGATATGCGCTTGGTCAGGTCAAAGCCGTGGAGCTTGGGCAGGATCGCCTCGAGAATGACGAGGTCGGGCTTTTCCAGCTTGAATTTCTCATAGGCGGCCAGGCCGTCGGAAGCCTTGATGATCTGGAATTTATGAGGCTGGAGAAGTTTGGTCAGGGATTCTACGCTCTTGCTGTCATAGTCGACGATCAAAATTTTCTTTTCTGCCATTAGACCCCACCGAGTAAGCTTTTGCCGACCGTCGTGTACGCGGCTTCCCCTTCCCGGTTCTTGACATCGACAGCCGCGATGGCAAAGCGGTAGGCAACGTCTTTTTTGGCGTTTTTGAACGTGCAATTGGATACGGAGGCCTTCACTTCCGTCAGGACCTGCCGTCTGCCCAGCTCATCATACCAATAGATCCTGTATTTCTGGATGTTTAAGTTCAGGCGGTTCCCTCTCCAGGTCAGGAGGATGGAAGGATTTCTGCCGGCCAATAATCCCCATTCTTTTCTCACTCCCGTGAAATCCACGGGGGGATAGATCTGGGGGTCCCTGACCTCCAATTGGAGGCGAACCTCCAGGAGATTATTTGTCGCCTCGGCGCTTTCGATGATGATGGACCCCTCATAATTGCCGGTTCTCAGATGCCTGGTGGAGAAGCTGACCGCCACATCCTTCCAGGCGCTCCACGAGCGCCCGCGGTCGGGGGAAACCTTGATCCAATCCTGTTTCGGCCTAAATTGATAATTGAGAAGCCGCCCGCCGCCGTTCCTGATCTTGAGAATTTGCGGGGCTGGAGAAGACCGCCCCTCCTGGACCTGGACGACAAAGGAAGATTTGTCCACCTGGATGGAAGGAAGGGGGTTGGCGAAGATGGTGCTGGAAAGAGTCGCGCCGTCATTGGCCGTGCCGGGAAGGTTGGACTGGGTGGTAGACCCCGTCAAAACATAATCGATCCTGGCTTCTTCATTCTTCAGGGTCAGCCTGGTGATTCCCGAGGGCCCCCAGAAATCGGGGTTGCTCCTGAGTCCGTTGCCATAATACTGCGTCCAATAATTTCCCTGCCACCAGCCTTTTTCCCCGACATATTTGGTCGAGCCGCAGCAGACGCTGAACGGGTCTTTTTGACTCCCCCCGGGACCGATTTTTTTCACCTTGAAAATGTGATCATGCCCGTAGATGAAGCCTCTCAGGCCGTATTTGTTCGCCCATTCGGTGATTTTGACCTGCTCGATCCGGTTCGGGTCGCCGTATTTTTGGTAATCGGCGGCTGTGAAGAGCGGGCCGCGGCCATAGGCGATATGACTATCGGTTTCGCCGGGCCCCGCCGGCCATCCTCCCAGGACATGATGGTAGCAGGCAAAATTCCAGTCCTTGTCGCTTTTGCTCAGGACTTCTTCGAGCCAGCTCAGCTGATCCTTGCCGAGAGTCCAGTCAAAAATCGTTTTGGGCTCGACCTCACCGCAAAAAGCCATGACATCCAGAACGATGAACTGGACGCCGCCTTCGTTGTTCTGATCGCTTCCCCAGGAGAATGCGTAGTAGTTTCCATTCGGATGCCCGCCTTCAGGATAGGTCGTCTGGACGGGCAGCGGAAAATATTTGGTCCGCCAATCCTTGGACCTGAACCGGAGCGAATTCCAGCCTTCCTCTCCATCGTGATTGCCCATGGCGATGTAGACGGGCATGTTCGGGGTCAGGCCGGAATAGATTTTTCTCGTCCGAAGCCACAAGGTCTTGGCAATATAATCGCGGTCCGCCTCGGTGAGATTTTCATCGGGCAATCCCCATGCCTTCCAGCGGTAGCTGGAGCCGATGCCGGTCGTATCCCCGAGAAGGACGACGAAGTCGGGGTCTTCATAGTTGAGAATGTAGCGGATGGCTTTGGCCAAGTAAAAGCCGTTCATGAGTTTGTTCAGAGGGAAACCAGGATCTGCGTGCGGATTCGTCCTCAGGGCTTTCAGGATATCGTTGACATAATCGCCGGTGATCTTCGTCGTTTTGTAGGCTTCGGGAACAGCACAATCACCATCGTCAAAATTGTGGTCATCGGCGATAAAAAGGGCCCGGACCTGCCCGCCTTTTTGAAGATCGGCGTTGGGCAACCGGAAGCTCTTGGGAGATAGCGCTTTCCATCCTCCCTGCCCCTCCCGGTACTGCACCTGATAATAGAGCCTCGGGCTGTCGCCTCCCGTGAGCAAAACATCGAGCGACCCTTCCACGCCCGTAAAAGACTGGACGTCGCCAGCCTGGGATAAATTTTCTTTGCGATCGCTCGTATAGACCTTGACATCGAGCCGTTTCCCTTGCTTGAGGAGCAAGTTCAGGTCAGTCTTGAAGGTTGACGGGTTCTCCGCGCTCCTTCGGACGTTGTAGATTCGCTCGGCGGCCAGAAAAACCTGGTCATCGTAGGGAAAAGGGAATTCCTCGTTCAGGAGCTGATCATAAAGAAAGGATGGAGCCGACTGGCCGGGCCGGTCGTGCGAGAATAGTTTCGGCGCCCGGAGACCGGCGCCTAGAAGGCTAACCCCTCCCCATTTAATAAAATCTCGCCTCTTAAGACCCATAGAAGCCGTTTTATGCTAGCAAAAGGATAATGAAAATGCAATCCCTAGTCAAATTATTTATTAATCATGTCACCATCTCCGTTTGCGTGATTTCAAGGAGGCGTTGGCATCGCCCCTGAGGCCCCCATAGCGGAGGGGGGCCCCGTCGGCTTTTCGATGGGGGGAACCGAAGGGACTGGTTCCCCAGGGGGCCGGGGGCGATGCCAACGCCTCCTTGAAATCACATATTTAGAGGGCCTTCTTTTAATCAGCCTGAGGTTGCCGGGGGGCCCTCGTTATGATATATTGGCGGGAATGGACAAGGCTCCGGGCATCAAGCTTTCGGTCGTGATCCCGCTTTACAATGAAGCCGAAAACCTGCCCGAGCTCTACAAGCAAATCACCGCTTCCTGTGGAAGCTTGGATATTCCTTTCGAGATGGTCTTTGTCGACGACGGGAGCACGGACAACTCGTTCCAGGTCCTGAAAGAGCTTGAGGCCGGGGACCCGCGGCTGAAGATCATCCGGCTGCGCAGGAATTTCGGACAGACCGCCGCTCTTTCGGCAGGCTTTGATTATGCCCGCGGCGAGATCATCATCACCTTGGACGCCGACCTGCAGAACGACCCCGGGGACTTCCCGCTGCTCATCGGGAAAATCGAGGAGGGGTACGATATCGTCAGCGGCTGGCGGCTCAAACGGAAAGACAAGCTCATATCCCGCCGGCTGCCCTCTGTAGCCGCCAATTGGATCATCTCCAGGATCACCAAAGTCAAGCTCCACGACTACGGCTGCACGCTGAAGGCGTTCCGCAATGACATCGTCAAGAACATCAAACTCTACGGCGAGATGCACCGCTTCATCCCGGCCATCGCCAGCACCATGGGGGTCACCATCGCCGAAGTCAGGGTCAACCACCGCCCCCGCATCCACGGGAAATCCAAATATAATATATCGAAGTCGATCCGGGTCTTTCTGGACCTGCTGACCGTAAAATTCCTTCTGACCTACTCCACCCGGCCCCTTCAGGCGTTCGGGCTGTTCGGGCTTATCACGGGCGGCATCGGAGGCATCCTGGCCCTGATCTTGTCCTACGAGCGGCTCATTCTCAGGGTGGGAATCTCCAACCGTCCCCTCCTGCTCCTGGCGATTCTCCTGATCGTTATCGGCTTTCAGTTCATCACCATGGGGCTGCTCGGCGAGATCATGGTTCGGTCTTATCACGAGACGGCCGAGAAGCACATCTATGTCATCCGCGAAGTGGTCGATTCCGAACGGGAAGACGAGCCCTAGCTTTTCTGCCTATGAAAATACTCATGCTCGCCCCCGAGCCGTTCTTCCAGCCCCGGGGGACGCCGATCAGCGTTTATTTCAGGCTCAAGGCCCTTTCCGACTTGGGCCATCGGACCGACCTCGTCACCTATCCGCTCGGCGAAGACAAGGAATTCAACAATTTCAGGATTCTCAGGGTTCCCAACCTGATCGGGATCCGCGCGATCAAGATCGGCCCCTCGCTGGCCAAGATTCCCCTGGATTTTCTCTTGCTCGTCCGGGCGTTTTTAGCCTTGGCCGCAACCCGGTATGACCTCGTTTTCTCTCATGAGGAGGGCGCTTTCATAGGCACGGCCCTCGGGAATCTCTTCGGCACGCCGCATATCTACGATATGCATTCCAGCCTCCCCCAGCAGCTGGAAAATTTCGAGTTCTCTCATTCGCCGCTGCTGCGGAACGCTTTCCTCGGGATGGAACGGTTCGTCCTCCAAAACTCGCATGCCGTCATTGTTATCTGCAAGGATTTGCTCCAATATGTTCAGAAAAAAGGCTTCGGGGCGAAGGCCGTGTTCCTGGAAAACTTCATCGACTTCGCCGACTTTGAGCCTTCGCTCTTCCCCCTGGACGTCGTCTGGCGGAAAAAGAAGGACATTGCGCCGCACGGAGAAAAAATCATCCTCTATGCGGGCAACTTCGAGCCCTATCAGGGCATTCCCCTGCTTATCGAAGCCTTCGCCAGGATGACCGAATCGGCCGTCCTTTTGATCGTCGGAGGGTCCAAGCGTGAACACGAAATCGCGCGGCGCCACGCTGCCGCCTTGGGAGCCGGCGCCAAGTTGGTTTTCATCGAAAAAGTCCCGCCGTCCCAGGTCTCTCTTTATATTTCTCTGGCCGATGTCCTGGTCTCGCCGCGTCTTTCGGGCACGAATACGCCCTTGAAAATTTATTCTTTTCTCAAATCGGGCAAACCGCTCGTCGCCACCAACCTGTGGACTCACACCCAGGTGCTCGATGAAAAAATCGCCGTCCTGGTCGCTCCCGAGCCCGGGAGTCTGGCAGAAGGACTTGCCTTCGCTCTTCATTCGGGGGAAGCCACGGCCCGGGCCCGGGCCGCCAAAGAGATGGCCCAGAATGAATATGTCTATCCCAGGTATCTTGAGAAAATCAGCCTGACTTTAAAAATGGCTGTCGAAAATTTTATAAGGAGATAGGACTTCTTCATGCGCGCATTCATCACCGGAGCGTCGGGATTTATCGGGAAACATCTGGCCCGGCATCTTCTCCAAGGCGGCTGGCAGGTCCGGGCCCTCATCCATAACCAAAAAATCATCGGCCTGGACGGGCTGGAAACGATCGAAGGCCATATCAGGAATCTGACCCTTCTCAAGGAGGCTTTATCAGGGACGGACGTCCTTTTTCACCTGGCCTCGGCGCTGGGCGCCTCGCAGATCGGCCGGCGGGAATTCTACGCCGTCAATGCCGATGGCACTCGGGCCGTGTTGGAAGCGGCGCGCGAGACCGGGGTTCGAAAAGTCATCCATTTCAGCTCGGCCGGCGCCCTCGGCCATGTCCTGAAGGGCGAGATCGCCGGTGAAGATTATCCGCCTGATCCCCGGGATCTCTACGATAAAAGCAAGCTCGCCGGCGAACAGGTTGCCCAGGATTTCGCCCGACAGGGCATGGACATCGTCATCATCAGGCCGGGCTGGGTGTACGGCCCGGAAGACAGACGCACCCTCAAACTGATCCGGGCGATCGCCCGGGGAAGATATGTCCTGGTTTCCAAAGGAAAAACGCTTCAAACGCCGGTCTTCGTCCTGGACTTGATCCAGGGCACGATGCTCTGCGCAGAAAGGGGAAGGAAGGGGGAGATCTATCACCTGGCCGGCCCCGAGGTGCTGACGGTCAAAATTATGGTGGAAACGATCGCTTCGGCGGCAGGCAAAAAAATACCCCGCTTCACCCTTCCGCTCTTGCCGGTAAGATGCGCGGCCTGGCTTCTGGGAAAGACGTTTTCCCTCTTCAAGAAAGAGGCCCCCCTCAATCCCTCTCGATTGAGCTTCTTTATCCACCCCAAGCCGCTCTCCAGCCAGAAAGCCGTGCGGGAATTGGGGTATTCGCCGAAGACGAATTTCCACAAAGGTATGTTCCAGACGGTCGCCTGGTACAGGGAGGCCGGCTGGCTGTAATCGGGCATTAGCTTTATAATCGGTTTCTGGCACGGCATGTCCCTGTCCCTCCTCCGACCTGTTTCCCCCCCTTAATTGGCTAAGGGGGGGTGGGGGGATTAATAGTTACAAATCTTAAGTCTTTTCTCCTGCTTTTTTCTTTCCGCCTTGATTGGCCAAGGGGGCCGGGAAATAATGCTGCTCAGCCGAAATCTTTGTATCCACTTTACGATCACCAAAATTCAGAAGATTCCTGCCAGCTGCTTTTAGATAGACAGGCTGGAAGCGTTTATGCTAAATTAGCTCTAGATTCGGGATCGTTAAAAGAATGGCGAAGGAATTCCCGGGCAGCACCCAAAAAGAGCTGATCGATCAGGAACGGTCGCTTCGCTCCAAGTATTCCCGCCTTTTTCTCGGCCGGAAAAGCTTTTGGGGGCTGCTCAAGTATGAATTCATCAATCTCTTCATCACGCCCGTTCCCGGGGCGCTCGGCTTTTGGCTGAGGAGAATGTTCTATCCCCGCCTCCTCCGAAAGGTCGGCAAGGGAGTCGTCTTCGGCCGGAATATTACCCTCCGCCATCCGCACAAGATTACCGTCGGCGGCAACAGCTTCATCGACGACAACGTTGTCCTGGACGCCAAGGGCAGCGCCAATGAGGGCATCCGGATCGGCGAAAACGCCTACATCGGCCGGAACACCATCCTCAGCTGTAAGGAAGGCTCGATCCACCTCGATGACTACTGCAACATCTCGGCCAATTGCAGCCTGCTCTCCGAAACGGAGATCCGGCTGGGCAAATACTGCTTCCTGGCCGGGGAATGCTATCTCGTGGCGGGCGGGAATCACAATATCTCCAACACGTCCGCGCCGATCATGTTCCAGCCGTCCCTGACCAAGGGGGGAATCAAGATCGGCGAGGACGTCTGGCTCGGCGCCGGCGTTGTCGTCCTCGACGGGGTCGCCATCGGCAAGGGGAGCGTCATCGGGGCCGGGGCGGTTGTAGCGGCGTCCCTTCCAGAATATTCCTATGCGGTGGGGCTGAGGGCGCTGCGCATCCGTGACCGGCGGGAGCTGGCGGAAACGGACAAGGCCTAGGCTTCAGCTTCTTCCCGTCGTCGAAGCCCCCTTGCGGGCCTTAAAAATAAAATTCGAAGAACTGTCGAATCGTCCCGAGGCCGGAAGGAATTTCTCGACTTCCAGGCCTTTCTTCTTGAGGAAATCCCGGATTTCTTCGGGCGTGTAGTAATGGCGGATGGGCACGAAGTACCAATCCAGGATCAGCTCTTCGAGCTTCTCTCCCTTGCGCGATTTCTCCCGTTTCTTGAAGAAAAAGACGACCGGCGACAGGAAGAAGGCCATGATTTTCGAGAGCACGGTCCAGGTCCTTCTGGGCGTCTTGATGAGCGTCTTGCGGATGACCTCGTGGATGAACGTGACCTTCGTCCTCTTGTAAACGGCTAAAAACAGGGACCCGTCGGGTCGGAGGACCCGGATGAGCTCGGAGATGGCCCGGAAAGGGTCGGTCGTGTGATGAACGGTCCCCCAGGCCCAGACGATGTCGAAGGATCCGTCGGCAAAGGGAAGCCGGAGCATGTCCTGCAGCCGGAATTCGGCGTTGTCGACGGCGAACCTGGCTTTCAAGCTTTTCGCCGTCTCGAGGCTGCCGGGGCTGATGTCGATGCCGGTGACTCGGCCGGCGCCGTTCCGGGCAAAGATGATGCTGAAGATGCCCGTGCCGCAGCCGGCATCGAGCACGGATTTCCCCCTGACCTCGTCGGGCGAATAAAAAAGCCGCCAGTGTTTTTCGGAAGCCTCAAGCTCGGGCACGTATTCCGTCCAGACGACGTCATAGAAGCTCCCGACTTTCTCTTTGCTCATGGACAGGGATCCTTCCTCAAAAAAGAAGCATAGTTTACCGGGTCTTAAAACCCGAGTCAATTTTTCTTATCGAGGACCTCGAAATGGGAATACACGTCCTCGACGATCCGGCGGACATGCTTGATGAAGATGCCGGCGTTGAACTTGAGCCGCGTCCACCGGATCGTCTCCTGAAAGGGAGTTCCTGCCATGGCCAAACCTTTCAATACCTTGAACGCTCCTGTCGTATAAAAAGAGTCGCCTTTTGGCTATCTAAATATCGGGAGCCTCGGCCGTCCCCGGTCCAGCGGCAGGCCGGAGCAGCGATTCCGCAAGCCGAAATCCTCGGTTGACAAGGGGGGAGGAATATGCTAATTTATTGAAGCTATCATTCCCATAGTTTCTATAGGCTTAGTAAGAAAGGAGACGGCGGTCCCATGAAAACATTTTTGATCGTCCTGCTCAGCGTGTTCGGGTTCCTGGCGCTCGTCCTGGGCGGCCTCATCGTCCTTTGGTTCTACCAGGGAGGATGCTGCATCCGGAGGATCAAGGCCAAGATCACCAAAAAAGATTTTGCCGCCCCGGTTCTCAAAAACGGCTAAGACCGCAGCCCTTCCTGTGGCCCTTCCACCTCAACTCTCTCGGGAGCCGAGGAGACCAAGAAGCCCCATGGAGAGTGCCAAGAAAGTATCAAGACAACCTGTCCCGGAGCTTTTTCCGTTGAAAAAGTTTTCCGAGTGTGGATAATGAAGGACGTCCCGGACACAAGGAGCCGACCATGAGTGATGTGAAAAACGAAGTCGCGGTGATGTTTTCAGGCGGCATCGACTCGCTTCTGGCCGCCGTCGTCCTCCAGGAGAAATTCGACAAGGTCCATCTCATCACCTTCGATAAGGGCTACCTCGAATTCGGCGTCAAGAACAACCTGCCCAACGTCGAACGGCTCCAGAAAACGTTCGGCGAGGACCGGATCAGCCACGAGGTCGTCGACATCAAGAAACTCGTCAAGCGCATCTCCGTGAAAAAGATCCGCAAGGACCGCAAGCTCTACAACCTGGAGACGCGCTGGTGCGTAGGCTGCCGCCTCGGCATGAATACCGGCGGCCTGCTCTACGCCTTGGAGCACGACCTCGTCGGCTATGCCGACGGCTCCAACCGGGAGCAGATCCCGTCCGAAGGGAACCTGGCCGGGACGGCCGAGAACTACCCGAGCATCGTCAACCGGCTCAAAAAGTTCGCCATGGACTACGCCGTCCACTTTATGACCCCCACCTACGAATTCGGGAGCCGCGAAAACCGCCGCAACAAGCTGAAAGAGCTCGGCTTCGACATCGACTACCTCAGCCTGGACCACAGCAAGAGCATCAAGGGCCTGATGACCAAGGAGGTCATGCATCGGTCACAGCCGATGTGCTTCTCGGGCTGGCTCATCCACTGGAAGCGGAACCTGCTGGGCAAGATTGTCGAACAGGACGAAACCATGACGGTCGATTACGTCGCTAAAAAACAGGACAACGTGGTCCGCGAGCTCATCCGTGATTACTTCGAGGACAAGGGCATCGACATCGACGAGCTCGTCCAGAACCGCCGGCGGTTCCTTCCCAAGGTCGAAGAAGGCTTCGCCCTCGCCTGAAAATCAACGGTCGCTTTTTCGATCAATCGAATCGGCCGCTCCATTTTTTGCATTTTGCAGGAATCTATGTTAATTTTTTTGTCAAATTGATGGACATCAGCCGTTTTTCCGCTCGGGGCCGTCTGACATGAACCCTAGGCCGCCCCAGGAACAAGAGGACAGGGCCGTCCAGTCCTACTTCCGGAAGATTTATTCGGACTACCAGGAAAAAGTCGATCGAGAGGACGTCGCGGACGTCTACAGCCGGATCAAAGAAAATATCGAGCCGCATTTGACGGGGATCGTCGTCGACATCGGGTCCGGCGGCGTGTCCCGCTACCAAAATCCGGCCATTCGGAGGCTGATCTCCGTGGACAACGTCCTGGAATTCCTCAGTCACTCAAAGGACAAGACTGTGCTGAACGTTGCCGGAGATATCCGAGCCCTGCCGCTGAAAGGCGGTAGCGCCGACCGGATCGTCGTCCAGTTCGTCATCCATCATCTGACGGAAAGTCGCCTGGCCAAGAACCTCCGCAACGTCGAAGCGGCCGTGGCAGAATCTTCCCGGATCCTCAGGCCCGGCGGAGAGGTCTACTTCGTGGATTCCATGGTGCCGTTCCCGCTGGAAATGATCGAGCGGCCCGGCTACCTGCCCGCCTATCATCTTCTCCGCATCCTGAACAAGCCGATGGTCTTCTTTTTTTCCGTCCAGAGTTTCTGCCGCCTCTTGCGGCGATACCGCCTGGCCCCCGGTCGAATCCAAAAAATCGATTGGGGCAAAATGGCCGAGGCCAGCGCGGCCCTTTTCCCCCGGCTCAAATTTCCGCTGAAATATGCGCCCGTCCGCTGCCTGCTCGTCTCGGCCGTCAAGCGCTGACCGGCTCTCCGGCTTTCTTTTTTTCTTAAATTCGATAAAATGGAGTTGCCGATGGCCATGAAACACCGATGGACGGTCTGCCTGAGCCTTCTTTCTTTGACGCTGGCCGTCTGCTCCCCGGAGAAGGACAAAGCCGACACCCCTCCTCCGCCCCCAAAAAGCGACCTCAGCTTGCTCAAGGCCGGTTTCCCTATCCGGGGAAGCATCGTTTTTCAATCCGACATGGACGGCGATAACGAGATCTATCTGCTGACGGCCAACGAGGTCCGCAAGCTCACGAACAATTCCTGGAGCGACGAATATCCGCGCTGGTCGCCCGACGGAACCCAGATCGCCTTCGCCGCTAATCCCGAAGGCCATTTTCATATCTATAGCATGAATGCCGACGGATCGGGGTTGAGCCAAATCACGAGCTCTTTAAATGACGAAGTCGAGCCAGCCTGGTTTTCCGACGGGACAGCCCTCGCTTTCACTGAAGAAAATAAAAATCTACTGGGCAAAGAAGCCGCTCTGCGGACGATCGACCTCAAAACAAAAAACATCCGAACCCTCATCCCCGAATTCAAGAGATCTCACGGGCTGTCCGATTTTTCGCCGGCCGCATCCCTCATGGCTTTTACGGGGCATAGGCTTTTCGGCTGGGATGTCTTTATCTTTGATATCCGGGAGGGCAAAACCAGGGCGCTGACCGAGGGCGGGAAAAGCTGCCGGGCTCGATTTTCCAAGGACGGCCGAAGGCTGGCCTACGTCTCGTCCCGAGCGGACGGCAAAGGAGACATCTGGTCGATGAACCCCGACGGGAGCGACAACATCCGGCTGACCGAGCGCGACGAGACCTACGACTATTTTCCCTCCTGGGCGCCGGACGGAGACCATATCGTCTTCTGCTCGAGCACTCAGAACTCGCCCAAACAAGGCCGCTGGTCCCTGTTTCTATTGAAAGTGAGCACCCGGCGGGTCATGCCCCTGTTTTCGAGCTCGGCGCGGGATCTTTTTCCGGACTGGCATTGAGAGCACAGCCATGAACAACGTCTTTCTTTTCAGCGTCGACCTGGAGGACATCCGTTTCCTCATGGAGGACGGCCTCGGCCGTCCGGAGCGCGTTCCCGCCAACATCCATGGCTACCTGGAGTGGCTGAAGAGCCATGACTTTCACTGCACTTTTTTCGTCGTCGGCGATGTGGCGGAAGCCTATCCGTCCCTCATTCGGGAGATCTTCGAGAAAGGCCACGAAATCGCCTGCCACGGCTACCGGCACATTCCCCTCGACCAACAGACACCGGACCAGTTCCGGAACCTCCTGGAAGCCAACAGGAACGCCCTGACAAGAGCGGGCGCCAAGAATATCCAAGGCTTCCGGGCACCCATTTTTTCCTTGACAGAGAAAACGGCCTGGGCTTATGAGGTCCTGAAAGGCCTGGGTTTTGCCTATTCCAGCTCCGTCCTTCCGGCCAAGAATCCTTTTTACGGCTGGCCGGAATTCGGCCCCCGTCCGAAAATGATCAACGGGATCGTCGAAATCCCGATGACGGTAAGACGATTCGGCCCCTACCGTATTCCCACGGCCGGAGGAGTGTATTTTCGCGTCCTCCCGGCGTTTTTTATACGCCGTTCCATAAAAAAAATTTTTCGAGCGAACCGGCCGCTGGTCGGCTATTTTCACCCGTATGATATCGACACGGAGCAGGAGCGCTTCATGCACCCGGAGATCAACGACAGCCGGTTCTACAATTATTTGATGTATTACAACAGAAAAAATGTCTTTAGACGCCTGGACGCGATCGTCAAGCGGGGATTCACAATATGCCCCTATGCCGAGTACGTCCGCCGGGAGATGCAAGGATTCGCAAAAGAAGAACCCGGGGGAAAAAATTTATGAGCCTTCCGGAGCCGAAAAACAGGGTTCTCCAAAAAGCCCCGCCCATCCTGAGGGCCCTTCGGCTGATCTTCACCTGCGCATTCCTATTTCTCTGGTTCAAGGGCAATTTCGCTCAGTTCAAAAAAATCCAGGTCGGCGTTTGGGCCGCCCTTGTTCCACTTCTCGTCGTCCTAGGGCTTGAATTTGCCTTGAAGTTCCGGTCCGCCCGCATCGCCTGGAAGCCGGAATATAAAAAAATCATTCTAGTCCTGCTGGCCGTTGTTCTTTTGACCATCGCCGTCCGCCTGCCCTTTCTTCTTTACAGCGCCGGCATGATGTGGAGCGACGAAGCCATTCCCGCCCTGATGGCCAAACATATCGCCGAGGGCAAGGTTCCTCCGATTTGCCATTACGGTCAGCATTACCTGGGCAGCCTCGGCCCCCATATCTATGCCGTGGCCTTTGCCCTGTTCGGATATTCGATTCCCCTGCTCAAAGCCGTCTCGATCCTCATGTACCTGGCCTTCATCATTCTCCAGTTCTTTTTGTTCAGGGAATTTTTTTCCCTGACCTGGGCGGCGGTCCTCTCCTTTTTTTACAGCCTCCCCCTCGGTCAGCTCATCGATATCAGCACCAACAACTCGAATCCCTATGCCCTGGTGCTCTTCCTCGAGGCCGGGCTGCTTTATACAGCTTATGCCATCGCCTACAAGAACAAAGACCGCCTCTGGCCGCTGCTCGGCTTCCTGATGGGGCTGTCGTTCTGGACCCATCAAATCACCGCGGCTTTCATCCTTACTGCCTTCCTGATCGTGACCTTCAAAGCCCGGCCAGCCTTAAAAAAGTACGGGATTCTTTTCCTCTATGCCGCAGCGGGAGGCTTCCCGCTGCTTCTCCAGGAGATCTTCGACGGGTTTCAACTCCTTCGATTCATGGCCGGGGGAGAAAAAGCCGTCTGGGGCCAGGGAAAATCCCAGGCTACCCTCAAATTGATCCAATCCCTTCTCCTGGCCCGGGACCACGCCGCCAGCCTTCTCCTGTTGCTGCTCCTTCTGGCAGGGACGGGAACCCTTCTCTACCTGTCCTTCAAAAAGAAAGAGTCTGCCCGGCTGCGGATCTTCCTGATATTTCTGGTCATCTTTGCCGGCCTGTACGCCTATTCGGGGTTCAGCAGCAGGATCGCCGTTCGCTATTTGTTTCCGCTGTACGTCTGCCTCCCGGTCATCCTGGCGGCCCCATTCCTGTGGATTCGGACCCGGTTGAAATATTTTTTGTTCGCCGGCCTCCTCGTCGTCCTGGTCTTTCTCGGGAACGGGCAAACACAATACGTCTATTTCCTGTCCGTCAAAGACAGCGCTGGCTACTTTGAGCAGGTCATCGCCGCCATGAAAGCGACCGGGAACCGCTTTTGGCGCGGCAGCTTTGAGACCGCCTATGTCCTGACGGGCAACAGCCATGAACAGGTCATCGTCAATTCCTTCGGCGTGAACAAATATTATCCCTACCGGCTCCTCTATGACAACCAGGCGCCTCATGACAATTACGTATTCCTTAAAGGTCCCGGGACGGCCGAAGGGGAGCAAGCAGAGAACCTGAACCGTCTTCTCTCGAGGGTGGGAATCCCTTTCAAAAGAAAGGATGTCGGGGGCTGCATCCTTGTTTATGATATTGAAAGTCCAGTATTCCCCCGCGATATGTCGGAACCCGTGCCCTCCCATATCCCTCAGTTGGAAGCCGCGGGCTTGGAAAGCCGGGACGGCTACCTCCATCTCACTTTCAAGAATGCCGAGACCCGAGAATCGGCCAGGTTTCGGTTGAATGTGGAAGTCCCGGGATTTGCCTCCGCGTCGAAGATGTTTTCGGGATCATCCGAGCAGGTGACCTGCTCGATTCCGCTGCCCGGAGACACACCGTTCACCTTGAAATATTATTTGGATTATCAGGCGCTCCGGATTCCCTCGACCGTCCACGAAATTCCGTATGCTCCGTCGGGAAAAGGCGGGGGCAAACGAGAAGAGCCTTTCATCTATCTGCAGGGCGTCGGTCCAAAGGTCCGCTTCTTCGGCCGGGACGTGAGATTTTGCGATAAGGAGGCCAGCTTCGAAGTCCTTCCTCCTCCGGGGAAAAAAGCGATCGTCAAGCTCCGCGTATTTTCCCCGTTCGATTTCGCCAACGCCTATTGGTACGGAAACTATACCCAGCAGGTCCGGATCCTCCTCGAAAACGGCCGCATCATCGAACAGCCGCTTCGCGATGGGACCAACATCGTGGCCTTCGACCTCGACCGCCCGGCAGGCCGGCAGGGGCCGTTCAAGGTGAGGATCGAGTTCCGCTACCATCTCCTCTTTGACTTTGCCAACCTCAGAAAAACGGCTGCGCTCTTGGAGGACGCCTGCATCGAATGACCGCGGCCGCCGGGTTCGAATCTCAGGCGGAGCTCAATCCATCTTTTTGAGCAAGAACCGCCCCAGATAGTCCCGGGGAATCCCGAGAAACTGCTTTCTCCAGAGCCGGTCGCATTGGGAGCACGTCTCCAGGTCCGCGACATTGCCGGCGGTGACCTTCCGGCGCAGCTCCATCATCTTTTCGTTGTTCCAAATCTCGGAGATCGAATTCTCTTTGACGTTTCCCAGCCCATAATAGCCGTGGAAGTCCTGGGTACAGGGCAGGACGGAGCCGTCCCAAAAAATGATCAGGGCATGCCAGAGGAAGGTGCACGGCGCATAAGACGTCCCTTTTTGAGCGGCCCCGAAATCGCCGGCCCAGTTGTGCAGTTCCTTGACGACGAGCTTGTTCAGCGGCAATCCCCGGAACCGGTCTTTGAATTCCCGGAGCTTCGCCCGTCCTCCGTCATCGAACAGCTCGGGGAAATGGATGAGCTCGAGGATTGTATAAGGCTTGCGAACGCCGAGGCGTTTCTTGATCTCCAGAAACCGGACGATGTTGCCGACGGTCTTTTCGAAGCTGGCCTGAACCCGGATTCTTTCGTAGGTTTCCTGATCGAAACCGTCGAACGAAAAAGCGAACTGGTCGAGCCCGGATTCGATCAATTGATAGGATTTCTCCTCGTTGAGCAGCGTGCCGTTGGTATGGAACCGGGTGACGAGCCCGGCCTCATGGGCGTACCGGACCATCTTGAAGAAATCGGGATGGAGGAGCGACTCTCCCCTGTGCAGGAGATGGACGTCGAAGACGAAGCCTCGGGCTTCGTCGACGATCTTCTTGAACAGGTCGAACTCCATGAATCCTTTCTGGCTTTTCTCCAGGTCCTTGTTCGGGCACATGATGCAGCGGAGGTTGCAGAGGCTCGTCGGCTCGATCCAGAGCCGGACGGGCAGATAGTCCAGCTTGACCTTTTTTCTTTTATAGCTGAGAAAAATCCGGAAGAGGCGGGAATAGTAGCGCTTTTTTCTCATCAGGACATCTATTATTTTAGCGGCAAACGGCTTCCCTGTCTATCGGGATAGAATTTTGATATAATCGGACGGTTCGAATGAGGCTGACGAAAACATCCTCCAGGATAATTCTCCAAGCCCTTCAGGTGATTTTTTACCTGTTGTTCGTCTTCCTCTGGCTCAAGGACAACTTTCCCCCGCTCCGAAAATGGCATGTATCGCCCCTCTTTCCGCTCGCCGGCTTGTTGATCATCACGGCCGTCCGCCTCACCCTTAAAATGAAAACGACGAAGCCCAGACTCGCCTTCAGGCCCGGCAAAGCGGGGGGCGCCCTGGCCCTGATCATCCTTCTGGCTACTGCCGTCCGCGTTCCCTACCTTGCTCACAATTATGGTTTGATGGACAGCGACGAGGCCGTTCCGTCGCTTCAGGGCAAGCATATTGCCGAAGGCAGGCTTCCGCCCATCTATTATTACGGGGCGCTGTTCCAGGGCAGCTTCCCCCAGTTTTATCAGGCCCTTCTCTTTAAGATTTTCGGCTATTCGGCGCTTCTGACCAAGGTCGCGGCTTACCTCGCCTTTGTCGCTTTTCTCGTCGTTCAATTTTTCCTTCTTATGGAGTGTTTTTCTTGGGCGTGGGCGTTCGTCATCAGCCTCTTCTACTGTCTGCCGTTGACGTATCTTCTCCAAGCCAGCTTTGATGTCGGCTCCCATTTTCCCGTTGTCTTTTTCCTGGGGGCACTAATCCTCGCCTTGACCTACCAAATCTATTGGAAGGGCAAAGACACCCGGCTGGCCACCCTGGGCATCATCATGGGACTGGGATTCTGGACCCACCAGATCACGGCCATCTTCATCGCCACCTCCGGCGTTTTTCTTCTGGCCCGCTATAAGCTCGACATCCGCAAATATCTGAAACTAGCCCTGTTCTTTTTCGTCGGGGCCTTCCCCGTGGTTATGAGCGAGATCTATTGGAAGTTCCCCCTGGTCCGGCTGCTGTTCGGGGGGGAGTCCAGCGCCGTGGGCGAGTCGAAAATCTCAGGGGCCAAGAATTTTCTGCTGACGCTCATCTCCTCAGGGCCCGAGGGAATCAACTGGATCTACCTGGCCCTCATCGCCGCCGGCGCCGTGATCCTGGCCTGCCTTTCGATCAAAAAGAAAAAAGTCCTGCCTTCAAGTCTGTATGTCGTCTATTTCTTGTTCTATGCGGCCGTCTACCTCGTCTCCCAATTCAGCGCGGTTCCGGTCATCCGCTATCTCTATATCCTCTACATCGTCCTGCCCGTTCTCTTCGCCGCCGTGTTTATGCTGATCCGAACAAGGATCCGGTACGCCGCGGCGGCCCTTTTCTTCCTACTCCTTTTCTTTTTGAGCAACGGAAAAACGAGCCTGGCCTACACCAACACGGTCAAGGAGCGGCACAACGAGCTTGGCGCGGTCATGGCCGCCATGTCCGAGACCAAAGAAAAATATTGGCTGGCCCACTACTGGATTTCGTATCTCATGAACAGCCTCGGCAAGGAGAATTTCATCGTCGCCTCGACGACGACCGAGAGATATCCCTATTACAGGCTCCTCTTCGACAGCGAAGCGGTGCACTCGAACTATCTGTTTTTAAGGGACACTCCCCAGGCGATAGAGGAGGCGTCGAAATTGACCGGCCTGCTCGAGAAGTGCGGCATCGAGTATCGGACAAAAGAGGTCGGGCCGTGGCTGCTGGTCCATGGAATTCGAGAATATATTTATCTCAAAGATCTCTCTTACCCGCCGCAGGAAATTCCGGAATTCGACCTGGAAAACATCCGCCTGACGGAGACCGGCTTGGACATCGAATTCGCCAGGAAGGGAGCGGCTCCCACAGGAGGCTTCAGAGTCGATGCGGAGATTCCCGGCTTCTGTTCCCGGTTCACGCCTCTCTCTCAGGCCGAAAAATCCGTCATCCACATGCCTCCGCCCCCGCAGGATCACGTGAAAATCCGGTACGGCCTGAATTATCAGGGGTTGCCTCTCGAGTCAACGTTCCGGGAGCGCGATTATGTCCTTCCCCGGCCCGCCTTCCCCTTTCGCCGGGAGCCGGTCGACACCTTGACGGGCCTAGGCCCCCGGGAAAAGATCTCCGGAAAGAATTGGCTCGTCTGCGCCAAAGAGGCCAGGCTCCGGATCAACGCGCCTCTTGGAGATTCCGCCAAGATCGTCTTCACTCTTTTTTCCCCGCTGAAATTGAACATCGAAGACTTTTGGTGGCACCGTGATTTTTCTCAAGAGGTCGCCGTCTTCGTCAACGGACAGGTGTTCGCCCAAACCAAATTGAACGACGGCGAAAATGCGGTCGCGATCGACTGCCGGTTCCCCCCTTTTCAAAACGGCGAAAACATCATCACCCTCAAATTTAAATACGCCCTCGTCCTGTCCCAAAGGTTCGACCACTGGAAAACAGCCGCCTTCCTCGAAAATATCAAAATCGATTAAAACCGATAGTTCCCCTTTCTGAGGCGGCGGCCGATCCGGACAAGGCCGGTCAGCTCCTCCCAGCCGTCCTTGAGGATGTTGACCGAAGTCAGATACTGTTCGTGCCGTTCATTCCAGTCGATCGGAATCTCGAGACAGGCGAGGCCGTTGGCACGGGCGATGGTCAAGATTTCTAGATCCCAAGACCAGCGGTCCTCGCGGCAGAGCGGGATCATTTTATTCAGGCGATCGACCTGGAATCCCTTGAATCCGGCATCGGAGTCCCTGATCTTCAACCTCGGAAAAAAGAGCCGGACGAGCAGCCGATGGGCCTGGCCGACAACCTTCCTTTTCCAGAGGCGCTCGGTGGCCGATTCCCGAAGGAAGCGCGATCCGATGACGATCGGATAGCGCAGAAGGGCCTCCTCCATATCCAGGATGTTCGAGAGGTCCGTCGTCCGGGGAAAATCGAGGTCGGCATAGATGAGAAATTCTCCGCGGCAGGTCTCCGCCGCGAACCGCACGGCGAATCCCCGTCCCCTGTTCGGCGAATAGCCGACCGCCCTGATTTGGGACAAGGAACGTTCGAGCGCCCCGGCGACCTCGGCCGAGCGGTCGGTGCTCCCGTCATCGCAGAGGACGAGCTCGAAGCCGGCGCCGAGATGCTGTTTTATGAAATGATGAAGGGCCAGGACGTTTTCCTCAAGGTTTTTCTCGTTATTGAAATACGGGACGACAAAGTGAATCATCGCGCTCTCAACAAGCCCACAGCATTCTCAAAGGCGCCACGTTTCTTGGGGAAAAAGATGGGTGGCGCGGCATTAGTCCCCGCAACGCCCGCAGCGAAAATAATCTATCCGAAGACGCGTTCCCAAACCTTAACTTATTGATATTAATTCCCCCTTCGCCCCTTGAGAATCAAGGGGGGCCAAAAAAATCGTCCGCGTCTTCGGCAAAGGTCGGAGGACGGACGGGGACGCGCCGCGACAGGACCCATCTTTTTTTCTCCGTTCAACACCAGTAGTCTTCGACCTTCTGCTCATCCGTGAGCGATGTCCACCATTCGGCGCATTTCCGGATCCCCTCTTCCAGGGGAGTTTTG
>CAZIDN010000037.1:0-36628 GCA_964537875.1 uncultured Eubacteriales bacterium | reverse complement strand
GCTCTCCCACCTGCCAGAATACGCGCTGGCCGTCGTCATCCTCGAAAAATAAACCAGGGCAAACTGGGGTCAGGTAAACTGGGGTCAAAGCTACTTTTTACGCAGCGTTTTTCAGGGGAAGGCTGCGTAAAAAGTAGCTTTGACCCCAATCTAATACAAACGTAATAAATAAAGTGACAATGTATGGGGGGCGCTTAGGCCGTCCTCAAGCCCCCGTAGCGGAGGGGGGCCCCGTCGGCTTTTCCGACGGGGGGAACCGACGGGACTGGTTCCCCGGGGCCCGGGGGCTACGGGCGGCTTAAGCGCCGCCCGAACGGGGATGTCATTTTAATTATTGCGTTGATATTAGATAAGCAGCCTGACCAGGAAGCTGACGATCACCGCGACGGAAATGCTCAGCCCTGCCGAAATGAAAGCGATTTTCTTCCCCGACTCCTTCCAGAGGATGGCGAAGGTCGAAAGGCAGGGAATGAAAAAGCTGACAAAAACGGTGAACACGATCATCTGGTCCCGGGTGATGACGCTCAGCAGATTCTGATAGCCGACGCCCAGCGCCTGGAGCATCATCAACAGGGATAGTTCCTTGCGCAAAAACCCGAAAACGAGCGTCACGCCCAGCTCCTTGGGGAGCCCCAGCATGTTCGCGACTAGAGGAGACAGAACGGTATTGATGGCCCGGTCCCAGTGCAGAGACTGGATGAAACCAAGGACAACGCTCCCGGCGACGAGCAGCGGCCAGGCGAACAGGACGAAGGCCTTCAGCTGGAAATAGATCTTAAAGAGGATGTTTTTCAAGCTCGGGATTTTCAGCGATGGAATTTCCAGGATGAGGCCTGGCGAAGCGTCCTTCATGAACAGGCTGATGACCCGGCCGAGCACCGCTAACAAAAGGACGTTGGCGGCATAAAACCCGAGGGCCCAGATTGGCCCCAGATAAAAGGCTACGAGGGCCAGGATGATCGTCGTCCGCGCCGAGCAAGGGATGAATGGAATGAGGAGGGATGTCAAGATTCTGTCCCGGCGCGATTCGAGGATCCGGGTCGAGACGATGGCGGGCACGTTGCAGCCGAAGCCGAGGATGAACGGCGAAACGGACTTGCCGTGAAGGCCGATGCGGTGCATGAACGCATCCAGAAGAAAGCCGGCCCTGGCCAGATAGCCGATATCTTCCAGAACGGCCATCAACAAAAGCAGCGGAACAAAATAGGGCAGCACGATCGCCACGCCCCCGCCGATGCCTTGGAGGAGGCCATCGGCGACATGAAACAGCAGCCCGCTTCCCAGCCGGGCCGCAAGAACGGCTTTCCATCCTGAAAACGGCTTGAGCAGGAGAGTTTCGAGCGGGCTTCCGACTTTAAAAATCAAGAAGAAGAAACTTAAAAAGACGATGAGAAGAACTATGTATCCGAGCAGCGGATGCATGATCAGCCCGTCCAAGCGCTCCTGCCAGCCGATCGTTTTACCTCTCTGGACGCGACTGCTCTCCTCGAAAATTTTCAGGGACAGATGATGGCGCTCGGCGGCGATCATTTCATAGGCGGGCATCCGGCGCTTGCGCTCGAGATTGGCCCGGACCTCGTCTAATGATTTCTTCAGCCCCGGATTGATTTCCGCCAAAAATTCGGTGCAGAACAGATTTCCCGACTCTATCATCTTAATAGCGGTGAACCTTTTATTGGCCAGGCAGGAAAAGTCTCGGGGAAGGCTCTCGATCAGCTTTTCGATCTCTTCCTCCACATCCCCCGACCATTTGAGGCGCGCCCCTATACAACTAGCTTCGAGACACTTAAAGGCGGCCTCGAGTAGCTCTTGGATTCCCTTCCCGCGCGTGGCGATGGTCGGTATGACAGGGACGCCCAGGAGCGCCTCGAGCTTGTGGGGATCGACCTTGATGCCTTTCTTCTCTGCCAGATCGGTCATGTTCAAGGCCACGACCATGGGCAATCCCATCTCGATGAGCTCGAGGGTCAACTCCAGGCTCCTGCCCAGGATGGAGGCATCGACAACATTGATAACGAGGTCCGGCGTTTCCTGGAAGAGATGGGTTAAGGCCACCTTTTCGGCCGGGTCGGCGGGGTTGAGAGAATACGTTCCGGGCAGGTCGATGATGTTGAGAAGACGGCCCCCGATATTCACCTTGGAGTGGGTGTGTTTGACCGTCGTGCCGGGGAAATTCGACGTCTGAGCTTTATGCCCGGCGATGGCGTTGAAGAGCGTGCTTTTACCGCAGTTGGGCTGGCCGATAAAAATGGCAAAGGGCGCGTTATTTAGAGCCATCCGCGACTTCCACCAAGATCTTTAGGGCGATGCCCCGGCCGATGGCGACCGAGCCGCCCGACCGGATTATTTTGATCAGGAGCGGGCCGCGCAGTATGCCCTCGCTGATCCATTCGATCTCGTCTCCCGCGTGAAAGCCCAGCGACAGCAGTCTGCGGCGGACCTGTTCGCCTCCCGCAATATCGACGATCTTCAGGCGAACACCCTGAGGAGCTTGAATCAAATTCATTTTTGGCCTCATTCCTTCATCCGTCCGGCTCGCGCCTCGTGGAGGACAATTTTCACCAAAGAGTATTGTCATACGATGTTTTCGCTAAAAAATCAACTGTCGACGAAAGCATCTCCAAATTTGGGATTTTAAAGAGACGTTGGCATCGCCCCTGCGCCCCCTGGGGAACCAGTCCCGTCGGTTCCCCCCGTCGATAACCCGACGGGGCCCCCCTCCGCTATGGGGGCTTCAGGGGCGATGCCAACGTCTCTTTAAATCGCTCAAACATCGGATGCTCGCTCTGCCGGCCCAAGTTTTTCTTTCCCCGAGGATTGTGATAATATGAATTTTTATTGAGGAGGTTTCATGAAACACGCAAAAGCTAGAATTTTCGCTTTGATCCTTGTTCTTTCCCTGTTTATTCCCATCTCTGCCGACGAGGGGTTGTGGCTGTTCAACATGCCCCCCCTCAACATCCTGAAAGCGAAATACAATTTCGAGGTGACCCCGGACTGGCTGAAGCACATCCAGCTCGCCTCTGTCCGCTTCGGCGGCGCCTCGGGCTCGTTCGTCTCCCCGGACGGCCTTGTCCTCACCAACCATCATGTCGGACAGGGCGCCATCCAGAACCTCAGCACCAAGGACCGCGACCTGATAAAGACCGGGTTCTATGCCAGAACCAAGGCCGAGGAGCTCAAATGCCCCGGCATGGAGCTCATGGTTTTGCAGGACATCGTGGATGCCACTTTTCAAATCACGGGCGCCGAAAGGCCGGGCATGACTCCGGCCCAGGCCGCCGAAGCCAGGGACAAGATCATCGCCGCGCTCGAAAAGCAGAGCTCCGAACAGACGGGCCTCCGCTACACGGTCGTCAACCTCTATTCGGGCAGCATGTATCATCTCTATAAATACAAAGTCTATACCGATGTCCGCCTGGTCTTTGCCGTAGAATACGCCATCGCCTTTTTCGGCGGAGATCCCGACAATTTCACCTACCCCCGCTACGACCTCGACGTCTCCCTCTTCCGGATCTACGAAAACAACAAGCCCCTAAAATCCGACCATTATCTCAAGTGGAACACGGCGGGCCTCAAGGAGGGCGAGCTCGTCTTCGCTTCCGGGAATCCCGGATCGACCGGCCGTCTTCTCACTACCTCCCAGATGGAATTCCTCCGGGACGTGAGCTATCCCTTCACCATCGCCAACTATGAACGGCGCAGGAAGCTCCTCAAAGAATTCGGCGAGAGAGGACCCGAATATGCCAGGATCGCCCAGGGACCGCTGTTCGGGATCGAGAACAGCCTCAAGGCCACCATTGGCTACCAATCCGGCCTTTTGGATAAAAACCTGATGGACAAGAAGGCCAAGGACGAGGAAGCCCTGCGGGCCTCCATCCGGCAGAATCCCGAAATGGAGAACGAGTTCGGAAAAACTTGGGATGAAATCGCCGAGGCGGAGAAGAAATACGCCTCCTTTTTCAAGCCCTATTCCTTTTTTGAACGGGGCACCGGCTTCACGACATCGTATTTCAACACGGCCCGGACGCTCGTCCGTCTGGCCATGGAAAAAGACAAGCCGAACGACCAGCGGCTGAGGGAATACAGGGACGCGGCCCTGCCGTCCCTGACCCGCCGCCTGCTGACCCCGCTTCCGATCTATGATGAGCTGGAGGTTTTCAACCTGACCGATTCGCTGATCCAGCTCCAGAAACAGCTCGGTTCGTATCAGGAAGTCAAATGGCTGATGAGCGGCAAGCTCGCCGAGAATATCGCCAAAGAGTTGATCGCCGGGACCAAGCTCAAGGACGTGGAAGTCCGGAAAAAATATTTGGAGGGCGGACTGGATGCCATCTACATGTCGGACGACCCGATGATCAAGCTGGCCCTTCTCGTCGACCCGATCTCCCGGGGCCTCAGAAAAAAGTACGAACAGGAAGTCGATTCGGTCGAGGCCAAGAACGGCGCCTTGATCGCCCGGGCCCTGTTCAAGCTCAAAGGGACATCCATCCCGCCGGATGCCACGTCAACGCTCAGGCTGAGCTTCGGCGCGGTCAAGAGCTATGTCGAGAACACAAAGAAGATCCCCTTCTTCACGACCTTCCAGGGACTCTACGAGAAGTCGGCCAAATTCGGAAACCAGCCGCCTTACGAGCTGCCGCCGAGCTTCGTCAACAAGAAGGCGGCCGTCAAGCTCGGCACGCCGCTCAATTTTATCTCCACCTGCGATTCCATCGGCGGCAACTCCGGCTCTCCGGTCATCAACAGAAAGGGCGAATTCTCCGGGGTCCTGTTCGACGGCAACATCCAGTCGCTCCCGGCCCGGTTCGTCTATTCGGATGAGCAGAACCGCTCGGTCATGGTCCACTGCCAGGGCATCATCGAAGCCCTGCTCAAGGTCTACGAAGCCAAGCCGCTGGTTGATGAACTGCTCGGCAAGCCGCCCGCCAAGTAAGTCGCTGAACGATAGGGCTGAAAATTATTGGGTAACGACGGGCAAAGCCCTGTCCGGCGGAAAGCCTTTGATGGCGCGGCGATAGCGCCAGCGCCTAGGCCCGCTTTTTCAGCCTAAGATAGGCCAGGCCGCCCAGGATGATCAAGGCGTTGATGACCATCAGCGATTTCCGGTTGTAAAAACGAAAAAGAGTTTTTCCCAGGATTTCTCTCAGGCTGGCCCCGATAATGATGAAATTGCCGGCCAGGATATATTTGAGAGCGGGCGGAAACAGGCCGATATAGTTCAGTAAGAGGACGACGGCCGGCAAGGCATAGAGATAGTTATAATACCAGCCCAAGGGGGAAAAGAGCGGGATCAGGGTGAATAAAAACGCGACCTCCAGGGTTTCCGGCCTCTCCAGAGAGTTTTTTTTCCCCTGTCCCATCATCCACAAAAAGGCGCCCCCAAGGACCGTGAAAACCGCGCCGAAAAGGATCTCGACCCAGACCTTGTCCTGTCCCCCAAGAAGCTTCCATAGAAACGCATAAAGGGAAGCATTGTCGGAAACCGCCATCAAGACGGGGGTCGACTGAGAGAGCGTGCCGACCCATTCCCTCAAGACAACCAGGTTCCCCGCCCAGCCAAAAATGAGAGCGGGTACGATCAAGCCGATGACTAAGAACGCGACACCGGAGGCGACAATCTTGAGCCGCCTCTTGAGCAAAAAATAGGGCAGGAAGACGAGCGCATAGGGCTTGAAAAAAATGGAGATCCCCCAGAGAATCCCGGAGGCGAATTCTCTTTTTTTGATCGATGCCAGGAGCATCAGGATCAGGATGAAAATGATAAAGATGTTGACCTGGCCGAGCTCGATCTCCCTTCCCGCGTATTTGGCCAAGATCAAAAGGCCGAGGCCGATGACGAACCATTTCCCCTTCTGCCAAGAAAGCAGGCACCGATAGGAAATCCAGAATCCGGCGAAAAGGCAAAAAATCTCAAGGTAATACCAGATGACCTTCGCGACTTCATAGGGCAGAGCGGCAAAGGCCGAATAAAAAAGGGCCGATACGGGCGCATACTTGTACTGGAGATGGCCGTCGACAGTCCGGTACAAGGTTTCTCCCCAGAGAATACGCTGGCCGGCCCTGTAGCAGACGCCGAAATCGGACATGTCCTTCTTGACCCAGCCGAGATAAACGCCATAAAAAAAACCAATGATGAGAATGCCTATGAGGCCAAAAAGGGCGATTCTTTTCCAGCTCATATTCCAAATTCCGGCCATTTTAGTCCTACAAATGTTTATCAAAACTAATGGATTTCCATATTTTAGTCAATACGAACATCTACCTGAGCAATTTAGCTGGGCTAGGATTGGCGGAAGAAATTTTTATGGCATGAAAAATCCAGCTAAGTAGCGAATCCCTTTTCAAAGCTCTCTTCTGGGCTGATGCCCCGAGCCGGAAGCACCTCCTAATATGTGATTTCAAAGAGGTGCCGGCATCGCCCCCCAGCTCCTGGGGAAGCATTCCCGTCCAGAAAATCGGGGACACACACATTGTGTGTCCCTAAATCGTTAAAGAAAGCGGGAAAACCCGACGGGTGGCGTGGTTCGGGGGCCCCCCGCCGCACCGAGCGTTTGATGCCACCGGCTTACCGTCTTAGAATTAACACGGCAGGCCGCGAGGGGCGCCGGGGGTGAACCAAGACAGGCCCTATCGGGAGGGGGGCGATGCCGGCACCTCTTTGAAATCACCCATAGGGGATGCCGAAGCCCGAGCTGAAATTGACAACTCCCCTCCCTTTCTGTTAAAAATGGGTAATGTTTAAATGGCTCATCACGAAAATCTTCGGCACTCAGAACGAGCGCGACCTCAAGAAGCTCCAGCCCTATATCGCCTCGATCGGCGCTCTTGAGCCCGAGATCCAGAAGCTCTCCGACGCCCAGCTCCAGGCGAAAACCGCGGCATTCAGGGAAAAGCTGAAACAGGGAGCGACTCTCGACGACCTTCTCTCCGAAGCTTTTGCCGTCGTCCGGGAGGCCGCTCGCCGAACGGTCGGCATGCGCCATTTCGACGTCCAGCTCATCGGCGGCGTCGTCCTCCACCAGGGCAAAATCGCGGAAATGAAGACGGGCGAGGGGAAAACCCTCGTCGCCACCCTTCCCGCCTACCTGAACTCCCTCGAGGATAAGGGCGTTCACATCGTCACCGTCAACGATTACCTGGCCAAACGCGACACGGAATGGATGGGCCCTATTTTCAAATTCCTCGGCCTGAGCGTCGGGACCATCCAGCACGATATGAATGACTACGAAAGGCAGGTCGCCTACGGCTGCGACATCACCTACGGCACGAACAATGAATTCGGGTTCGATTATCTGCGCGACAACATGAAATTCCGTCGCGGCGACCTTGTCCAGAGGGAATTCAACTACGCCATCGTCGACGAGGTGGACAGTATCCTGATCGATGAAGCCCGCACTCCGCTGATCATCAGCGGGCCAACCGAAGAATCCACGGACCTCTATTACAAAGTCGACCAGCTCATCCGCCGCTTCCATAAAGACAAGCATTTCACGGTGGATGAAAAGACGAGGACTGTCTCGATCCAAGAAGACGGCGTGTCCGAATCCGAAAAATTCCTCAACGTCACGAACCTCTACGATCTGGCCCACATGGAATTGGTCCACCATATCAACCAGTCCCTCAAGGCCCACTATCTGTTCAAGCGGGATGTCGACTACATGGTCAAAGACGGGCAGGTCATCATCGTTGACGAATTCACCGGACGGCTGATGCCGGGCCGCCGCTACAGCGACGGCCTCCACCAGGCGCTGGAAGCCAAGGAGCGGGTCCGGATCGAAGAAGAAAACCAGACCCTGGCCACGGTCACCTTCCAGAATTACTTCAGGATGTATAAAAAGCTGGCCGGGATGACGGGAACAGCCGCCACCGAAGCCGCCGAATTCCAGCACATCTACAAGCTGGACGTCGTTGAAATCCCCACCAACAAGACCCTCATCCGCCACGAAGCCCCGGATGTCGTCTACCGGACGGCCAAAGAAAAATGGGAGGCCGTCCTGAACGAAATCCTGGAGTTGAATAAAAAAGAACGGCCCGTCCTTGTCGGCACGGTCTCCATCGATAAATCCGAGCACCTCAGCTCCCTGCTCAGGAAAAAGGCCGTGAAACATGTCGTCCTCAACGCCAAATATCACGAGATGGAGGCCGCCATCATCGCCCAGGCAGGAAGGATCGGCTCCGTGACCATCGCCACGAACATGGCCGGCCGCGGCGTGGATATTCTGCTGGGCGGCAATTCGGAAGCCATCGCCAAGGAGCAGCTGAAGAGGGCCGGCGTCGACCCGCTCAAAGTCACCAAAGAGCAGTGGGATAAAGCCCTGAGCGAGGCGACCAAGGTGACGAAAGACGAGCACGAAAGAGTCGTCGGGCTCGACGGGCTCCATATCACCGGCACGGAACGGCATGAGGCCCGCCGGATCGACAACCAGCTTCGCGGCCGGGCCGGCCGCCAGGGCGACCCCGGTTCCTCCCGTTTTTTCCTCAGCCTGGAAGACGACCTGATGCGCATCTTCGGCAGCGATCGAATCTCGGGCTTAATGGCCCGGATCGGCATGGGCGAAGGGGTGCCCATCGAGCATCGCATGGTCAGCAAAGCCATTGAACGGGCCCAGAGACAGGTGGAAGGCCAGAACTTCTCCATCCGCAAACATCTCCTGGAATACGACGATGTCATGAACAAGCAGCGCGAAACCATTTACAAGCAGAGGCGGGAAATTCTCCAGGGGAAAGACATGAAGGAATATGTCCTGGAGCTCGTCGAGACGCTCGTCGATTGGCAGATGGATCAATACACCAACAAAGACAAGGATCCGGATGAATGGGATGTGCCGGCGTTCGAAAAGGCCGTCGGCGCCCAGTTCGGAGTGAACCTCGAAGATTTGAGGATCGATTGGCCGGCCGTGAGTTTCGACGAACTGCGAGAAAAGATCCTCGGCCGCCTGCTCTCCGCTTACGGAGAGAAAGAGAAGCTTCTCGGCCCCGACCACATGCGGGAATTCGAGCGGATCATCCTCCTCCAGGTCATCGACACCCAATGGAAGGACCACCTCCTGGGCATGGATTATCTGAAAGAGGGCATCGGGCTGCGGGGCTATGGACAGCGCGACCCGCTGATCGAATACAAGAAAGAGAGCTATGACATGTTCCAGGCGATGCTGGACAGGATCGAGGACGACACGATCCGCTACCTCTTCCTGATCCAGCCCGTGACGGAGCGGCAGGCCGAAGTGGAGATGCCCCAAAGGCGGCAGACGCCGATGTACTACCGGCAGCCCCAGCAGGCCTCGGGCCGGAAGGCCCAGCAGGCCCGGTCGCTGATTCCGAAAAAACGAAAAAAGAAATGACAAGGAGGAGCCATGCTGGATGAGAAAATTCTGGAAGGCCTGACCTTTGACGACGTCCTGATTCTTCCAGCTAAGTCCGCCGTCCTCCCCTCCGACGCCAACGTCCAGTCGCCGCTGAGCCGGAATATCGTGTTGAATATCCCCGTCACGAGCTCCCCCATGGACACCGTGACCAAATCGAAAATGGCTATCGCCCTGGCCCAGCAGGGCGGGATCGGGATCATCCACCGCAACATGCCCATCGAAAACCAGGCCGACGAAGTCGACAAGGTCAAACGGCACGAGAGCGGCATGATCCATGACCCCATCAGCATGAATCCGCAAGACAAGATCTTCCAGGCCAAGGAAGTCATGCAGAAGTACAGGATCTCGGGACTCCCGATCACCGATGAAGACAACAAGCTGGTCGGCATCCTGACCAACCGCGACATCCGCTTTGAAAACCGGGTCCACTTGCCCATCGAGCAAGTCATGACCAGGGAGCTGGTGACGGTGCCCGTCGGGACGTCCCTCGCCGAGGCCGAAAAGCTCTTCCACAAGCACAAGATCGAGAAGATCCTGATCGTCGACGAAAAATTCCACCTCAAGGGCCTTATCACCTACAAGGACATCCTGAAGAGGATCCAATATCCGTTTTCCGCCAAGGACAGCCTGGGCCGGCTCCGCGTCGGAGCGGCGATCGGGGTCGCAGATGACACGCGGGACAGGGCCGCGGCCTTGATCAAGGCCAATGTCGATGTCCTTGTCGTCGACACCGCCCACGGCCATTCGCAGCGCGTCCTGGACACGGTCAAGATGCTCAGGAAGGAATTCCCGGACCAGGAACTGATCGCCGGAAACATCGGGACGGCCGAGGCCGCCCAGGACCTCATCGAGCTGGGGATCCACGCCCTGAAGGTCGGCGTCGGACCCGGCTCCATCTGCACGACCCGGGTCGTCAGCGGAGCCGGCATACCCCAGATCACGGCCATCGCCGAGGTCTGGCGGGTCGCCGGCCCTAAAAAGATCCCCATCATTGCAGACGGGGGCATCAAATATTCGGGCGACGTGACCAAGGCGGTCGCCGCCGGGGCAAGCACCGTGATGCTGGGAAACCTCCTGGCCGGCACCGACGAAGCGCCCGGCGAAGTCGTCATCTACCAGGGCCGCTCCTACAAGATCTACCGGGGCATGGGGTCGCTCGAAGTCATGAAGGAAGGCAAGAGCCGGGACCGCTACTTCCAGGACATGTCCTCCCCTGAAGCGAAACTCGTTCCTGAAGGTATCGAAGGCATGGTTCCCTACAAAGGCAGCGTCGCCTCGATCATTCAAATGGTCGTCGGCGGCCTTAAATCGGGCATGGGCTACGCGGGCTGCCGGACCATCGAGGAGCTCCAACAGCGCGCCCGGTTTATCAAGATATCAGCGGCGGGGCTCAAGGAAAGCCACGTCCATGATGTCACGATCACCAAAGAGGCCCCGAATTACCGCTTGGAATAAAAACATTATCCCTCCCGCCCAACGAAGGGGGGAAAAGAAGCTGGAACGATCATGTCATTATTTCTCATGAAATCCATCATCGCCGTCTTTTTTCTTCTGGCGGCTTTGACCGCCGCTTCCGCCATGCTGACCTTGATGGGAAAAATGGAGAGGAAAACCGGCCCGGAAACGCTCCGCAAAATCCATAAACGCGCCGGGTTCGTCTTCGGTCTCCTCCTGCTCGTCCTGAGTATCATCTGCATTATCTACCTGGGCAAAGCGGGCGATCAAATCTCGCTGAGGGCTGTTCTCCACACCTACCTCGCGCTCTTCCTCCTGGCAATTTTTTCCCTCAAAGTCATCATCGTCCGTTTTTTCCGGCAATTCCTCAAAATCGTCCCGACCCTCGGCCTGATGGTTTTGGTCCTGGCGGTCGTGATATTTTTAAGCTCGGCGGGCTATTTTTTCCTGAGGTCGGCGGGGATCTCTAGTCAACCGGCCGCCTCTTCCCCGACGCCCGCATCGTCTGTTCAACGAAGCGCCGAAAACGGGGCCCTGATTTTCCAGAGCCAATGCGCCAGCTGTCATTTTGCGGACAAAGAGGACAGAAAATCGGGACCCGGCCTCAAAGGAATTTTAAGGAAGCAAAGACTGCCGGTCAGCGGACGGCCGGCCACGCCGGAGAATATCCTGAAGCAACTGAATGCGCCTTATCTGGCCATGCCCTCCTTTCCCTCTCTGGACGGCCAGGATGCCGCAGACCTGCTGGCCTATCTAAAAACCCTATAATCGTTCAATGTCTTAGCCTCATATTTTTCGGCGGCATGTGATTTCGAGGAGGCGCCGGAATCGCCCCTCGCCCCCTCGGGAACCAGTCCCGTTCTTGATTGGGTTCCGGGAAGACCTTTTACCAGGACTTCCCCCAAAAAATAAGCTATTTTTCAGCTAACGCGTTTTAGCCGGTCACGTTCTCAGAGCCGCGCGTCGCATCTTCGGTATTCCTGAGTTCTGCTTCTTTGCCCTGGCCGATGGGATCAAAGAGCATCTCTTCGGCCAAAAGCGGGGTATCCAAGGCTACTTTTCCGCTCCTGCCCCTGAGTCCGGTCAACGCTTGCTCTTTTTCCCTTAAAATTTTGGAGGAACCCCACGGGAAAATAATCATTGACTTTTTCAGTTTTGTATTTTATACGTAGGCTCAACGGGAGGTGAATCATGGAAGCAGTTGCAGGGGTTTTGATCATCATTTATTTGGCCGTCATCATTTTTTACCTGGCAGCCATGTGGAGGATCTACACCAAAGCGAGACAACCGGGATGGGCGGCGATCATTCCCATTTATAACATCATCGTTCTCCTCAAGATCGCCGAAATGCCGGTCTGGTATATTCTGTTCTTGCTCATTCCATTTGTGAACATCATTTTCGGGATCATTCTCTGGGTTGAGATTCTCAAGAGGTTCGGGAAGCCCGGCTGGCATGTCATTCTTATCCTGTTCTTCGGCTTCATCTACATCCCAGTCCTCGCCTTCGGGAGCGCCCAGTATAAAAAAGAAGGTGGAGAGAAGGGCCTGGAGGCCGGATTTTCCAGCCTCCCTATGAATGAATGATGCTAGTGTAGCGTCTCATTATTTCCTTTCATAAATTCCGGCCTGATTTCGCCTGAAAAACATGTAAAGATATTTGTGAGACAGTACAATAGTTAGCGCATGATCGCCTCATTGAGGCAGACGATCCGGTTCATCAAACAAAGCTACGAGTTGACAGACAGAGGGTCTTTGTATTATCATAATTCGATAGGATTTATAGTATTTGAGTCGACTGGATCAATAAGGACGCCAATAACAATTAGAAGGAGGCCCTAAGGAACGGCCATGAAAAAATTCTGGCGCTGCTATGTCTGCAATGATATCCATTACGGAGTCAAGCCTCCGGATGTCTGTCCGACCTGCAAGGTCAAAAATGCCTACGTCCTGATCTCGGCCCGTGAGGCCAAGACGATCTGCGGGGCGGCGGCCGAGGCGGATTTCCACAAGGACGATTTCTTGACGGCCATTCAAGAATTTACCGAAGGCAACGAATTCATAGTCAATCCGGACAGGGCGAAGGTGGACCTGCTCCTCGAGGGCATCTTCAACAACGAGCGCAATCACAACTTGAAGTACTGCCCCTGCCGGCTCATGGCCAAAGAATTTGACGAAGACCTGAAAATCGTCTGCCCCTGCAATTTCTTGATCCATGAAACCTACAAGGGCGTGGACAAGGGAGAATGCTGGTGCGGCCTATTTATTAAAAGACCAAAAATATCCGAGGTGAAGCCATGAAAAAACATATCATGTTCCACGGCCGGGAATGCCCCCACTGCAGGGCCATGATGCCCCTCGTCGATAAGCTGGAGAAGGAAACCGGCAAGTCTATCGAGCGGCTCGAGGTCTGGCACGATGAAAAAAACGCCGACCTGATGCGTTCTTACAGACCAATTTTGACGCCCAAATGCGGCGGCCAGCTGAGGGTTCCCACGTTCTTTAACACCGAAACCAACGACGCCCTTTGCGGCGAGGTGGAGTATGAGAAGCTCAAGGAGTGGGCGGCAAAATAAAGAGGAGCCATGATAGAAAACTTCGATCCTCTCAAGGGGGAGACGCTTCAGATTTTGGATGAAGAGGGGCGGGTCAAAAGCGATCTCGAGCCCAGGCTGGCCGCGGAGGACCTCAAAAAAATCTATTCCTTGATGGTCCTGACGCGCACGGCCGACCAGAAAGCGCTCAAGCTGCAGCGCCAGGGCCGGCTGGGAACCTACGCGCCCAGTCTCGGCCATGAGGCCTGTCAGGTCGGGACGGCCTTTCCCGTTCAAAAAGATGACTGGGTCTTTCCCTATTTCAGGGACTTGGGTTTGTATCTGACTCTAGGCTATCCGCTGGCCGATTACTATCTCTACTGGATGGGAAACGAGGCCGGCATGCGGGCGCCGGACGGCCTTAATATCTTCCCGCTGGCCATTCCCGTGGCATCGCAAATCCCCCAATCCGTCGGAGTAGGTATGGCCGCCGACATTCAAAAGAAAAACATCGCCGTCGTCTGCACCTTCGGGGACGGCGCGACCTCGGAAGGCGATTTCCACGAGGGCCTGAACTTAGCCGGCGTCTTCCGGACGCCAAATGTCTTCGTCTGCTACAACAATCAATGGGCCATCTCGACACCGAGGAGCCGACAGACGGCGGCAAAGACGATCGCCCAGAAGGCCGTCGCCTACGGCTTCCCGGGGATTGCCGTGGACGGCAATGATGTCCTGGCTGTCTATGCCGCCTCAAAAGAAGCCCTGGACCGCGCCCGGGCCGGAAAAGGCCCGACGCTCATCGAAGCCGTGACATACAGAATGGGCCATCACACGACCTCGGATGACGCCTCCAAGTACCGGATGGAAGCTGAAGTGAAAGAGTGGGAAAAAAAGGACCCGCTTTCAAGGTACCGCACCTACCTCCAAAACAAAGGGCTCTGGGATGAGGACTTTGAGAAAGCCGTCCAGGAAAAGGCGGTCGATGACGTCGAGAAGGCCGTCGCCAAGGCCGAAAGCGTTCCCCCTCCCTCCCCCGAAGATATCTTCAGCTCCACCTACAAGGAGATGACGCCCCAGTTGAATAAGCAGCTCGAAGAACTGAAAGGACTCCTTAAGGAGGGCCGGACATGATCGCCAATATGGTCCAAGCGCTGAATCAAGCCCTGTCCCAGGAAATGGAACGGGATGCGAGAGTCGTTCTCCTCGGAGAAGACATCGGCGTGGACGGCGGCGTATTCCGAGTCACGGAGGGCCTCTTCCAAAAGTTCGGCGCCCGGAGAGTCATGGACACGCCGCTTGCCGAATCCGGACTCGTCGGCGCGGCCATCGGGATGGCCGCCTTCGGACTGCGGCCCGTGGCCGAGATCCAATTCATGGGCTTTATTTACCCTGCCTTCAACCAGATCATCTCTCACGTAGCCCGGCTCAGGAACCGCAGCCGTGGTCGCTTCACAGTCCCCTTGGTCATCCGGACGCCCTATGGGGCCGGGGTCAAGGCTCTCGAACACCATTCCGAAAGCACGGAAGCCCTTTTTTGCCAGATTCCCGGCCTGACGGTCGTCGTCCCATCGACGCCCTATGAGGCCAAAGGGCTCCTCATTTCCGCCATCCGGAGCGATGATCCGGTCATCTTTCTCGAACCATCCAGGCTGTACCGCGCCGAAAAGCAGGACATCCCCGATGAACCCTATGAAGTCCCCCTCAGGCTAGCCCGAATCGTCAAGGAAGGAAAGGACATCACGGTGATCGCTTGGGGGGCGATGATCCCTGTCGTCCAAAAAGCCTCGGACATGGCCGAAAAATCGGGTATTTCTCCCGAAATCCTCGATTTGCGGACCCTGTCTCCTCTGGACATAGACGCCGTTCTTAAATCAGTCAAAAAAACGGGCCGGGCGCTGATCGTTCATGAAGCGCCCAAAACATGCGGCCTGGGAGCGGAACTGGCGGCGCTGATCAGTGAGAACGCGCTGCTCAACCTCGAAGCCCCCGTCCTGCGGATCGCTGGACAGGACATCACCATTCCTCTTCCCAAGACCGAAGATTCTTATTATGTCGGCCCCGACCGTGTCTTCAAGGGAATCCATCGATTAATGGAGTTTTAGTTGCGCGTCACGCAAATAACTTGCCTAAATAAGGATACACTTGAACGCGCAACCGCCGGGGAGTTTGAGGGGGGCGGCGTGGCCCCCCTCAGGGGTTCAGCGGAGCGGAGCGAAGCGCCGAAGGGGGAGCTTGACTCCCCCTTGGAAGTGCCCCGGCTCTGCGATATACTAGAACAAGGAATTTAGGAGACGGGGCACTAGAGATGGCCAAACAATTCATGTTTCCGGATGTTGGCGAGGGAATCACCGAAGGCGAGATCGTCCGCTGGCTGGTGAAAGAGGGCGATGAGATCAAGGCCGACCAGGCCATCGCGGAAATCGAAACGGACAAGGCCATTGTCGAGATGCCGTCTCCTTATGCCGGCACCGTCCTCAAGCTTCACTTTAAAGAAAAGGATATCGTCAAAGTCGGAGCGGTCCTCATCACGGTCGGCGAAAAAGGAGAGGCGGTTTCGGAAGCCGCCCCGGCGCCGACGGTTCAGCCCGCCGAAATGGCGGCCGCGGCCGCAGCCCGTCCGGCGGGAGCCGAGGCCGGCGAACTGCTGGCCACGCCGAAAATCCGCAAGCTCGCCCAGGAGCTCGGCGTCAGCCTGCAGTCCGTTCAGGGAACCGGGCCCCAGGGGCGGATCACCGAAGAGGATGTCCGCGCCACCAAGGGAAAGGCCGGACAAGCCCCTGCCAAGCCTGCCATCAAGGTCAAAACGAAATTCGACTTTTACGGCTCCATCGAACGGCTCCCCCTTCGCGGCGTCCGCCGGGCCACGGCCAGAAGAATGGCGGAATCCGTCTCGAAGGCGGCCCATGTCACGCATTTCGACGAGGCCGATGCGACGGTGCTGGGGAAAGTACGGGAGCAGATGAAGCCGGAAGCCGCGGCAAAAAACGTCAAGCTCACCTATCTTCCTTTCATCGTCAAAGCCCTGATCGCGGCGCTCAAGCTCCATCCCCTCCTGAACGCCAGCCTGGATGACCAAGAAGAAGAGATTATCATCAAAAAATATTACAGCATCGGCATCGCCGTGGACATTCCCGACGGGCTGATCGTGCCTGTGGTCAAAGCCGCCGATCAAAAATCGGTGTTCGAACTCGCCGGAGAAATCCAGAACCTGGCCGAGGCCGCCCGGTCCCGCCGCCTGAACCTGGCCGACCTCAAGGGCGGCACATTTTCCATCACCAACGTGGGGATGATCGGCGGCGAAGCCGCCACTCCCATCATCAATTATCCAGAGGTGGCCATCCTGGCCACGATGAAGATCACCGACAGGGTCCGGGCAGAGAACGGCCGGGTCACTATCAAAAAAACGCTCCCCCTTTGTCTATCCTTTGATCACCGGGTCATCGATGGAGCGGAAGCGGCGCGCTTCATGAACGATTTGAAAAAGACGATCGAGGACGAGGCCTCTCTGACCGCGGCCTTAAAAGTAACTGCCTGATTCTCTATGTTTATCCGGAAAATAATAAAATCCGCGTGCGCCACCATTTGCTCTGGGAGCAAAGCGGGGATGAATTTCCCGATCCGCGGTTAGCCCTTTTGGATCGCAGCGGATTGTCTATCGAAATTCTTTGATTTTATTTTTTCCGTCCAGGATGATGACCTTGGGCATGAAGAATTCGATCTCGTCCTCATCCAACTGGACGAAAGAAACGATGATCAGCTCGTCGCCCCGGCCGGCCTTGTGGGCGGCCGCGCCGTAAATCACGATTTTGCCGGAATTCTCGGCTTCCTTGATGAGGTAGGTCGAAAACCGCTCGCCATTGGCGATGTTGTAGACATGGACTTTTTCGTAGGGAATCATATCGGCCGCCTTCATCAGGCCTTCATCCAAGCCCAGGCTTCCCTCATAATCCAGATTGGCGTCGGTCACAACCGCCTTCTGAAGCTTGGACTTTAAAAGTGTTCTTCTCATGGGTCTCTACCTTTCCAAACGGACAATCATGTTATCGATCAATCGGGTCGGGCCGATATAGACAGCCAGGGCGATGAGCGTCCCTTTGACGATCTCTTTGACGGGATCGAGGTTCTCCATGTCCACGGCTTCAACATAATCGATCCTGGCCAACGGCTCCTGCCCGATCATCGCCTTCATCCCGTCGAGGATAACCCCGGCCCTCCGCTCGCCATGATCGATCTGACTCTTGGCCGCTTCAAGGCTCTTGGCCAGAACGAGCGCCGCCGCCCGTTCTTCCGGACTCAAATACGTATTGCGCGAGCTCATGGCCAGGCCGTCCGCCTCGCGGACAATGGACATGATCTCGACCTGAACATCCAAGTTCAAGTCTTTAGCCATTTTCCGGAGGATGATCGCCTGCTGGGCGTCTTTCTGTCCGAAAAAGGCGATATCCGGGGCGACGATCTGAAACAGCTTGAGCACGACCGTGCAAACGCCCCGGAAATGCTCCGGCCGAGAGCGGCCGCAGAGCTTTTCCTCGAGGTCCCGGACTTCGACATAAGTTTTATACCCATGGGGGTATATCTCGCCGGCCTCGGGATGGAACACATAGTCCACGCCCTCTTTTTCGAGCATGGCCGAATCCCGGTTTAAGTCCCGGGGATAAGTCTTTAGATCCTCTTTCGGCCCGAACTGCGCAGGATTGACAAAAATGCTGACCACGGTCACGTCGGCCTTTTTTCGGGCGGCCCGGACAAGGCTGAGGTGCCCTTCGTGGAGAAAGCCCATGGTCGGCACAAGCCCGATTGTCCGGCCTGCAGACTTGTGTTCCCCAACGGCGGCCTTCATCTCCGGAATCGTCTTGATGATCTTCATGCTTTGCGAATTTTTTTCAAGAGGCGGGCCGCCTCGGGTTTGAGATGGTAAGAATGCTCATCGTCTGGGAATATGCCTTTTTGGACGTCCTCCTTATATTTTCCCACGGCTTGGCTGATGATCCCATGCAGGTCGGCGTATTTTTTCACGAATTTGGGAAGGTAGCCGCTGGAGTAGCCGACCAGGTCGTGAAAGACGAGGATCTGCCCATCGCACCGAGGCCCGGCCCCGATGCCGATCGTCGGAACCTTCAATTTCTCGGTGATGATCCCCGCCAATTCCATGGGGATGCATTCCAGGATGACCGCAAACACGCCCGCTTTTTCCAGGTTGACGGCGTCCTGGATCACTTTCCGGGCCTCCCCCTTCTCGCTTCCCTTCACCTTGAACTGGCCGATATGATGGATGGACTGGGGCGTCAGGCCGACATGGCCCATGACGGGAATTTCCGCCTCCACCAAGCTCTCGATCAGCCTCAGCCGTTTCTTTGATGCGCCCTCGATCTTGACGCCCTGGGCGCCCGCCTCCTTGATGAAACGCGAAGCATTGAACACGGACTCTTCCGTGGACAGATGGAAGGAGAAGTAGGGCATATCCCCGATGACCAGAGCCCTTTTAACGGCCCGGACGACGGGCTTGGTGTGTTGGATCATCTCATCCATCGTCACGGGCATGGTATTGTCATAGCCCAGGACGACCATTCCCAGGGAATCTCCGACCAGGACGAGGTCGATCCCCGCATCGTCCACAATCCTGGCGATCGGAAAATCATAGGCCGTGAGGGCCGTGATTTTCTCCTTATTCGCCTTCTTGGACTGCAGAGCGGGGATGGTCACCCTTTGGTTGTTGTTTGCGGCCATGGTCTTTCCTTTCTCCCCATCCCGCCTTGAACGCGGGATTGGGGTAAAGTCAATTGCGGTTCAAATCAACCGCTCGTCATTTGCGCTTCAAATCCTTGCCGACGTAGCTCTGGGGAACATAAAACAGGGGCGTTTTTTTCATCTGGCCGATCTGCTCGATCACGTCCTCGATGTCCGCTTCGCTGGTCAAGTCCAGCTCGTCGGACTTGATCACGAGCAGCGGCGTGGCCTGGTAGTTGAAGAAAAAATAATCGAACGCTTCGATCAGGTCCTGGAGGTATTTTTCGGAGATGTTCTTTTCCAGGGCGTTGCCGTCCTTGGCAATCCTCCGCAGGAGGGTCGACAGCGAGATCTGCAGATAGATGACCAGGTCGGGCTTGGGAACGCGCTCGGCCAGCACACCGTAGATCCTTTCATAGACGACGAGCTCCTCGTCGGAGAGCGTCTGGTAGGCATAGATCTTGTCTTTCTCGAAGATGTAATCGCAGAAGATCCGCTCCTCGAACAGGTCCCTCTGGATGAGCCGGACCTGCTGATAGTAGCGGTTGACCAGGAAGACAAGCTGGGCCAGGAAGGCGGCGCCCTCTTTTTCGTCATAAAAATCCTTGATATAGGGGTTTTCAGTCTTGTCCAGGATGACCTTGCCGCCGATTTTTTGGGCCAGCAGGGCCGCCAGCTTCGCTTTTCCGGACTTGAACACTCCCTCCAGGGCGATGTGCTTGGATGTGATGTCCGGTTTCTCGATCATGCCTGTCCGCCCAAGATGAATAGTTTATATCGAATATGCGCCCCTAAGTCAATTCAAAACCGGCTTTTAACCTTTCTTTTCTTCAGCCGGAGGGGAAGCGGCCTGGGTGGGGATGACGATCCAGGCGATGATGTAGAAGATGAACATAGGGATCAGGGCGCTGGCCAGGGCGATAGCGATGAAGATCAGACGGATGATCGAGACGTCGATATCAAAGTATTCGGCCAGGCCGCCGCAAACGCCCGCGATCATTTTCTGGTTTAAAGATCGGTGAAGCTTCTTCGCTGGCATCTGAACCTCCTCCGAAGGATAGCCTTCGTCTTTGACCTCCATCCGTTCCTAAATATTGATCCGGATGGGCAGGATAACCGTCGTGATTCCCTTCCAGCGCAGTTCCCTCTGGATGGCAAAGGCCGTCTCATTGTGCATGATTCTATGAATCAGGCCCGGCTGGCGGAAGACAGACTGGCCGGCGAAGACCGTGGACCTCGGGAATTTTTTGACGATCGATTCGACAAGCCGGCTGGCCGTCTGGACGATGTCCGTTCCCATCTCATACTGGAAATCGGCGGCAAAGCCGAGTTTCCGGGCCAGCTCCACGTATTTCTTCAAGGAATCGCACACTCCTCCTTCCAGGCAAGACACGGCGTCCGAGCTCTTGAACGAACCTACATCCACTTCGGCCACGGAGACAAAGATAAAATTCTTATAAACGCCCGGAAAACTGTGGGTCACGGAGAGGAATGTATGAACACCGAAACCATTGTAGCCATTGACCAGCTGGATGGCCGTCATGTCCTTAGGATTGACGGGCGCCGTGTTGACGGGCCCCTTCACCGGAAGATTCAAAAGCAGGTCGTCCAACTCTCTGACTCCGCCGCGCACCTTGTTGTAATGCCGGCGCGTCAAAAAGCAGAGGACGATCACGATCGACGTGATCAGAAGCGTCAGCCAACCGCCCAAGGCGAATTTTTCAATCGATGTGACGATGAGAACTGTCAGGCAGACAACAAGGCCGAGGAGATGAACAGGAAGATGCTTCTTCCATTTCTCTTCTTTTCGCCTGTTCTTGATGAAAAACCTGGACATGCCGAGTTCCGTAAGCGAAAACGTCAAAAAGACATTAATGGAATACATGACGATAAGCGTCGTGATCGAGCCGTGTGAATAGAGCAGGAGGAAGATGGCCGCTCCTCCCATGAGCAGCACGCCGTTCTGGATGCTGAAACGGTCGGATAGGGAGGCGAACCTGTGTGGGAACCAATAATCGACAGCCATGTTAGCCATAACTCTTGGTCCGTCCACGAATCCGGTCTGGGCGGCGACGAGGAGAAGCGCTCCCTCGGAAAAGATCGTGATCAGGGCCAGGAAACCGCCAATGCTCCAGGTGGCAAACACTTTACCGGCAAGAACGGCATTGAGCGTGCGCCCTGCCACAGGTTGGACCCCCAGGAGCAAGTAGCAGACCAGGATCCCTCCGGCCGTGACCGCCAGGGATGTCGCCAGGTAGAGCATGGTCTTTTTCCCATTGTGGACCCGGGGCTCGCGCAAAATCTGAAGGCCGTTGGACACTGCCTCGATTCCCGTATAGGTTCCGCCGCCCATGGAAAAGGCCTTCAAAAACAAGAGGAGCATACCGCCCCCTCCGAGCGTCGCCAAGCCGAGCTTGAAATCCGAGCGGATGGCATGGGCGACCGGTCCGATCTGCGGAACATGGGAAAATATTCCGTATCCGATCATGATAACGTGAGTGATGATAAATACACCGAAAATCGGCGCCAGAACAGTGACGGATTCCTTGACGCCTCTCAGGTTGAGGACGACGAGAAGGCAGATCGCAAAAATCTCGAAAGGGACTTTGTAAGACTGATAGGAAGGCGGGAAAAAACTGAAAATGGCGTCGCCGCAGGAAACAATGGACACCGTAATCGTCAGCATATAATCCACGAGCAGGGCAGATCCTGAAACGACCCCCGCTTTTTCGCCGAGCGTATGGGTAGCGACGATGTAGCCACCCCCGCCCGAGGGAAAATATTCGATGATCCGTGAATAGGCATAGGAAATGATGATGACCGTCGTGGCCGTCGCCAAGGCCAGAAAGATCGCCAGATAGGTGTGCTTGCCGAGAGCTTTAAAGGCTTCTTCAGGTCCGTACGACGCTGAAGAGAGCCCGTCTGCTCCGAGTCCGATCCAAGCCAGAAGCGGAATGAGGGCCAGCTTGTGAAAAAGCCCGGGGTCCTTGATGTTCCGCGGCTTGCCGATGAGCGTATGTTTGATCTTATGAATCAGCGAATTCTCGTCACTCATGGGTTGTCCTGTTGGACTTTAATATCCACTTATACACTTCCGTCTTTCTCTATCTTCTCTTCTTAAGGGTAGCTTATCTTATGGGGAGGAATTCTTATTAATAAGCACTCAAATTCGCCGGCTATTTTAACAGAAATGGCCAAGTCAAGGCAAGCTAGCCCAGTGTCGCAGTAATGATATCTGTTTACGTGATTGGCTCTCTTCCATTTCGTATGGGGAAAATCGTATGCAAAATGATCTGGAAACGGCCTCGCTCCCCATCCGGGTTTTTCACGGCGTTCCCGAGCCCTCCTTCTCGGCGGCGAAGAACTCGCTTCCCGGCCTCGGTCTTACGGATGTTCGCCGGGAAGCTCAGACAACTTCGCCGGCCGGTTTCTTCCGATCCGGCTTCCCTCGAAGGAGGGCACGGGAAGGCTAAACCCTCCATGGTCGCTTCAGCCGTCTCCGGATCATTTCCCTTTTCTACCCACACGGAATGGAAGAGGACCATGTGATTTTATATCGGTACCGGAATCGCCCCTCGGCCCTTGGGGAACCAGTCCCGTCGGTTCCGGCTCCGCTAGGGGGGCGTCGAGGGCGATGCCAACACCTCTTTGAAACCACATATTCGATGCTTCCCTGTGTTGCTTGACTAAAAGTATGCCCTATGGTATCGGATAGATGGCGCTAATAGAAATATTTTTGCTCTCATGGAGGCCATCGGATGAACGGCTGGACCGGCAACTTCCTCAGGGTCAACCTCTCCGCGAAAAGCTTTAAGAAGGAAACATATAGCGAGGAATTCGCCAAGAAATGGGTGGGCGGCCGGGGCTTCGCCGTAAAAATCCTGTATGATGAGGTCAAGCCCGGCACCGATCCGCTGGGCCCGGACAACAAGTTCATCGTCGCCCTCGGGCCGATTGCCGGCATTCCGGCCCCCAACACAGGGAAAGCGGTCGTCGCGGCTAAATCGCCGCTGACGGGCTTCTATGGCGACGGCAACCTGGGAACGCGAGTGTCCGAACAGCTCCGGAAAGCCGGCTACGATGCCCTGATCGTCGAGGGAAAGGCCGACCGGCCAACTATGCTCTATATCGAGGACGACAAGGTCGAGTTCCTGCCGGCCGACGAGGTTTGGGGAAAAGGCACATACGCCACCAACGACTGGATCTACGGAAAGTACGGCAAGGGGGTCGGCGTCCTGAACATCGGCCAAGGCGGCGAGAATCTCAACCGCTATGCCGTCGTCCGCAGCCTGGAAGGGCGGGCCGGCGGCCGGCCGGGCATGGGCGCTGTCATGGGCTCGAAGCTGGTCAAAGCCATCGTTGTCAAAGGCAGCCGGGCCATCCCCCAGGCCGATCCCCAGGGTATGAAAACGCTGGGCCACGGCGACCTGAAGAAGGTCGGCCAGATCGATAAAGAAAGCGGCTGGTCCATCCAGGGCACGACCGGGGTCCTCTCTTTTTGCAATGAAGTGGCCGGCCTCCCCGTCCGGAACTTCCGCAAGACCCATCACCCCGATGCCTGGAAGCTCGACGGCGAGCGCCTCAACAACCTCCGCATCGCCACCTACGGCTGCCCCAACTGCACGATGCGCTGCGGCATCACCATCCACGACCATGAAGGACGCGAGGCCGAGCTTGATTACGAGAATATCGGCCTGCTCGGCTCGAACCTCGAGATCTTCGACTTCCCCCAGGTCGGCTCGCTGAACTACCTCTGCGACGAGTACGGCATCGACACGATGTCGGCCGGCTGCACCCTCAGCTTTTACGCCGACGCGATCGACCATGGCGCCGTGAGCGGCGATTTCAAGTTCGGCGACGCCGAAAGGGCCAAGGAATTGCTTCGGATGGCCGCCTTCCGCGACGGCAAGCTCGGCAACCTCTTGGCCGATGGATCGCGGCGGATGGCCCGGGAATTCGGGCACGGTTCGGAAGCCTACGCCATGCAGGTCAAAGGTCTCGAGGTGGCCGCCTACAACTGCAAGTTCATCCCCGGCCAGGCCCTAGCCTTTGGCGTCGCCGCCATTGGCGCCCACCACCGCGAGGCCTGGATCATCACCTTCGAGATCAAGTTTACGACCCGCGAGTCCTACGGCCCCGATAAAGCGGCCAAGGTCATCGAGCTGCAGAGGATCCGGGGCGGCATGTTTGAATCGATCGTCGCCTGCCGGTTCCCCTGGATCGAGCTGGGCTGGGGCATAGAGAACTATCCCAAATATTTCAACACCGTCACCGGACTGAATTGGACGGTGGATGATTTTTGGAAAGTCGGCGACCGGATCTACAGCATGATCAAGCTCAATTTCCTGCGGGAATTCCCCAACATCACCCGTGAGGCGGACTACCCGCCGGCCGTTTGGTTTGACCCGGCCAACGCCGATACCGAGGGCCCCATCGCCGGCAAGGTCCTCGAGGTCGAGAAATACGACGGGCTTCTCCAGCATTACTACGACCAGCGCGGCTATGATAAGCGGGGGATTCCGACCAAGGCCACCCTCGAGAAGCTCGACCTTGGCCAGGAAGGGGCGGCCGCCGAAAAATTTGCGAAGCTCGAATAGGCCATGAAAATTCACGTGAAGATGATCGGCCCGCTGATCTATGATGTCGGGTTCAGCGAAAAAGATCTGGAAATCCCCGCTCAAACCACCGCGGAAATGTTGATGGAATTGATCAGCGTCCCGAAACAGCGGCCGAAAATCGTCACCCGAAACGGAAAAGCGGTCGCGCCGCATGAAGAGCTGGCGGAAGGAGACAGGATCGCCGTCTCGCCGATTTACTCCGGCGGCTAACAATTGACAATTGGGGTCAAACCTACTCGTTACGCACAATTCACTCGGGGAGACTGCGTAACGAGTAGGTTTGACCCCGGATCTATAGATTAGTTTTATGACCCTTCAACCTGTGCTTGTGAATGCCGCGTGGCGGGAGGCCTATTCTCCCGTCGGCTCTTTCCAGGCTGTCAATCTATCCACCGGAACTCGGCTCAAGGATATTTACCCCATCTCGAGCTTTACCGAAGTCGAAGAAGCGCTTGAAGCCGGCCATGCGGCCGCAAACGCTCTTTTCAAAATGCCCCCCGAAGCCATCGCCGCTTTTTTGGAAAATTTCGCCGGAAGTCTCGAAAGCCACGCCGATGAGCTGGTCGAGATCGCACATCTCGAGACGGCCCTTCCAAAAGAGCCCCGGCTGAAGTCGGCAGAGCTTCCCAGGACGATAAATCAACTGCGCCAGGCGGCCCAAGCGGCAAGAGACCCCTCATGGTGCCGGGCCACGATCGACACAAAAGCCAATATCCGCTCCAAATACGGCCCGTTGGGGGGACCTGTTGTTGTGTTCGGCCCCAACAACTTTCCTTTTGCCTTCAACTCGGCCGCCGGAGGGGATTTTGCCTCCGCCATTGCCGCGGGAAATCCGGTCCTTGCCAAAGCAAATCCCGGGCACCCGGGGACGACCAAGATGTTTGCCGAGCTCGCCTTTGAGTGTGTAAAAAAGGCCGGGCTGCCCAAGGGTATATTCCAGTTAATCTATCATCTTCGTCCGGAAGACGGGCTCAGACTTGTCGGCCATCCGCTTGTCGGCGCGACCTCGTTTACAGGCAGCCGGCCGGCCGGACTGCGGCTAAAAGAAGCAGCGGAAAAAGCCGGCAAATTGATCTATTTGGAGATGTCGAGCGTTAATCCCATATTCATCCTGCCAGGTGCATTAAAAGAGAGAGCAGATTCCATCGCTTCCGATCTTTTCAATTCCTGCATGATGGGGGCAGGACAATTCTGCACCAAGCCCGGCCTGGTCGTCCTGGTCCGGGATGAAAAAAGCGAGGGTTTTTTCCGGACTCTCAAAAAATTTTTCGAGCAGCCTCCGGCGGGATTCCTGCTGGGACAAAATGTCCTGGACGGAATTGAATCGGCTATCAGGACGATGAAAAATGCGGGCGCCCAAATCGTATCCGGCGGGGAAAAGCTTGAAGGTCCGGGATTTCGCCATGCCAACACGCTGCTGAGAGTATCAGGGGATATCTTTCTTCAAAACCCCGCGGCGCTCCAACAGGAGGCTTTTGGGACGGTGACGCTCGCCGTCTTCGCGGAAGATTTTGACCAGATGACGAAGGTCGCCGCTGCGCTCGAAGGCAATCTCACCGCCAGCATCTACAGTCACAGCGCAGATCTAGATGAAAACCTATACGCCCAGCTCGAGCCGATTTTGCGCCGGAAGGTAGGGCGGCTGCTGAACGATAAGATGCCGACTGGAGTCGCGGTATCACCGGCTATGGTCCACGGCGGCCCCTTCCCTGCCTCAGGCCATCCAGGCTTTACAGCCGTCGGTATTCCGGCTTCCCTGCTCCGCTTCGCGGCTCTGCATGGCTATGACAATGTCCGCCCGAACCGCCTGCCTGCCGAGCTCCGCGATAAAAACCCGACCGGCCATATATGGCGCCTGATCGACGACGATTGGACACAGCGGGATGTATAAATCGGGGTCAAACCTACTCGTTACGCATTTTGTGAAATTCTCTCGGGGAAACTGCGTAACGAGTAGGTTTGACCCCGACAATTATTTTTTCTTGGCTTTGACAAGCAATTCGACGGCCAGGTTGGCCTGCATGTTGGCCACGATTCCAACCCGCGGCGCCATCGGCGAAATCCCTTCTACCGCCTCGCTCTCCTCGTCGCCGCAGATGTAAACATTCCCAATCCTTCTAGTCCTCAGCTTCTGGTTCTTTCCGAATCCCGAAAGGCCGGATGCCATGATGATCGGCTTGTCTGGAAAATGCGAAATCCAGGCTTCAAGCAGCATTTCTTTCTGATCCGCTAAGTCGAAGGCTTCGATCATCACGTCAACGGTCTTGAATATTCGCGGAATATTTTTAGGGGTGAGTCTGACATGATGGCCCACATATTCGGAGAACGGGCTGATCTTCTTCAGGTTTTCGAGAAGCGCCCTAACCTTGACCTTCCCGATCTGGACCCAGAAATACTGCTGCCGGTTCAGGTTGGACATTTCGATGCGGTCGTGATCCGCGATGATGAGCTTCCCGATGCCCGCCCTGGCGAGGGCGATGGCGGCATTCGACCCCAGCCCGCCAGCGCCCGCAATCCCGATAACGCCGGCTCTTAAAACGAGCAGAATTTCTGGGTCGTGTTTCGCAAAGAATTCTTTCTCAAAATTTTTCATTTAAAAATTCGGAGACTCGTACCGATTGGCCTTTTTCCATCCGACTTTATTATCAATGGGATTAGGGGCAACCGTTTTAATCCACCTTGATTCGCCAAAGGGGTCGGGGGATTACCTAGATAATTGCCCATGGCGATATATCTATTTTCATAGTTCGCAGGTGGGCCTTCGGGCCATGAAAAATTAATATTCACAAAGAAAACTCCCGCCCTAAAGACCGTGGTTTCATACTTGCAAAGATGATTATCCTCCGCTTCGCTTCGGGATGTCATTCATCCCCAGGCCAAAACCTGGGGTTTACTGACATCGTCAATTAAATACCTGTCCCCAATTTTTTCCCCAAATTTTATTAGCCGATGATCCGCCCCAACGTCCAGAGAACAACGAGAGCGACAAAGGCCCCGGCCGTCGCCCAGCGCGGGCTTCGCTCTGATGCGGCCTCACTGTTTATCCCAATCATAAGCCCCAGCGGGATCAGCACGACAGCGGCCAGAGCGGCGAAGCTTCCGCCGACAAAAATATGGTGCAGGACTTTCGGCGTGCCCCCTGCCACCCACGGCCTGTAGCGGATGATATAGGTAATGACTGTGGCAAACAGGGCGTATCCGCCGTAGGCGCTGACAATTCCGGTCAGCGCGGTCCTCAATGAATACTTTTTCTCTTTCTTCAGCCAGAGGGTTGCGGCGATGTCGAAGACCATCCCCAGAAAAAAAATCCCGAGAAGATGACAAAAATAAGGAGCGGCGTTCACCAGCTTGAAAAGGGCGGCCGTGGCGCCGACGGCGGTTGAAGTTCCCGGTTTATTGATGACTCCCCGGGCGACTCCCATGATAAAAAACGCCCAGGCCGAAAGCCAGACCGAGGCATGCGGCACATTATTTTTAAAGAAGGCTTCACCGCCGACGACTTCCATAATCCCCCAGAGAGAGCCAAAAGCCAGCAGCCAGATCCAATTCTTAAAGTCCTTCATCTCTTGACCTCTTTTATGATCGCTAAATACACCTGCCGCGGATTTTTCTTGACTTTATCCAGCGACCCGACCATCCCCAGGACGGTGTTGGCCAATATTTTTTGGACAAACGGGTTGAGAGCGACGGTCTTCCCATCGCACTCCAGAATGACATTCATCTTTTCCATGATAAACCTCCCTCCAGCCAGTCGGCGATTTTTTCAAACTGGCTTGGATGAAACACCGGCGCCTGACAAGGGATTCGAAAATCCGCGACCACGGCGGCCAGCTCCCGGCCTGAAGATTTGATTCCCCCGGATAGGCCGCGCCGCAGCACTTCGATTTTCTTCAGCGTCTTGTCCTTTCGGCCGCCTTCGACCAGGACGATGTCCGCCGTCCGAAACGAATCCCGGGCCATGGCCGTAAAGCTCAAGACTTTTCTGTTCTTCTTGATAACAGCCTGCCGTTCCGGCGAGACGAGGGCCACTCCGTCGGCGCCGGCCGCGAGGAACTTCGAGGAATCTTTGTCCTTCCCGCCCAGGTCAAAGCCGTGGCCGCAATGCTTGATGACGGCCACGGACATTCCCCGTTTCTTTAGCTCGGGGATAAGGCGCCTGATGAGCCTGGTTTTACCGCTCCCCGAATCTCCAACGAAAGCAATGATTTTCATGAGGTTTCGAGCGGACGCTCCATCCTGCGAAACTTATAACACAGGAAAAAGTTGAAGTCAAAAGTCAAATGTGCTAAATTTTAAGATTACTCCGAGCCAAAGGTCCTAAAGCCCGTCGGAGGACAGGTCAAGGACTTTGGCCGATAGGGCAAGACGGGAAACGGTCTTGCCTTCCGTGTTTGAAAAGGAGGACCGATGAGATTCTCTGCGAGACCCCCCAAAAGTCAAATTGGAGGAGAAGACCCCTTCAAACGGCAATCGGACTCCGTCCGACGACTAGCCTCACCCTATCGGGCAGCTCCCCATGGAAAGCCACGGAGCAAATTTACCGTTCTTCCATTTTTTACGATCCCCTGCCTGCTGTTGTGCTTTTGTCTCATCTTTCTTCCGGCTGTCGTCCACGGCCAGGATCAGCAAGAAAAAAAAGAGAAGGAAAAAATCCAGGACAAAAAAACCCGCGACCAAAAAACCCAGGACCAGCAGGTCAAGATCACCGAAGAAATCCTGGTCATCGGAAAAGCTCCCAAAGACCAGCCGATTTCGACCGTCACAAAGATCAATTTTACGAGCATCGATCAGAGCAAACCCAAGGACCTGTCCGAGGCCATTCGCTATGCGCCCGGCGTCGCCGTTACTTTCGGCGACAAGGACACGTATACGCTCAAGCTCCGCGGCATCGATTCCAAGCGGATCGCCCTGCTCATCGACGGCGTGCCCGATTACGAGCCCTATTACAGCACGTTCGACCTGAAGACTGTCTCGGCGGCCGGAATAGAATCGCTCCAGATCACCAAGGGCCCGTCTTCCGTCCTGTACGGGCCGAACACTCTGGGCGGCATCGTCAACGTCATCACCCGGCGTCCCGGCGACCGTCCCTACCTGACACTCAACGGAAGCTACGGCGAGAGGAGCACGCGGAACGTCAGCCTGGATTCCGGTTTCCGCTGGAACCGCTTTTCTTTCGTCGGCGGCGCCTCCTATCAGGACTCGGACGGCCTTTATTATTCGGACGACGACGGCGGCCGCATCCGGCGGACGAACAGCGATTACGAGCGGGTCAACCTCAACGCCAAGGTCTATTATTCACCCTCGAGCCATACGGAGATCATGGTCAACGCCGGCTTGTACACATCGGAATACGGCATGCCCGCCCCCCTGTTCATCCAGAAAGCCCGCTACTGGCGCTTCAAGGACTGGAACCGGTACACCCTCAATGCCGGGGGCTACACGGCCCTCGGCGAAAAATCCTTCCTGCGCTTCCGCGCCTTCTATGTCAACTACTGGAACACTTTGGACCAGTGGAAGGACGCGGCGATGACAATCCGTCAATTCGAGAGCACCTTCGACAACTCCGTCTACGGCGCCTTCGGCCTCGGCGATTTCTATATCAGCCCGGCCAATTCCCTCAAAGTCAGCTTGAATTACGAAAAAGATATCGCCCGCACCCAGGACGACGTCGACCTGCCGTGGCAGAAATACGACCAGGGCACGCTCTCCGCCGCCGTGGAAGACCATTTTTCCATTACCGACCATTGGAAGCTGATCGGCGGGGTGAGCCTGGACACCATCTACAAGTTCTCGGGAGGGACGTCCTCCAAGTTCAACCCTCTGGTCGGGATCAAATTCTCACCCAAGGATTTCCTGGACCTCCATCTGTCCTTTTCCCAGAAATCCAAGTTCCCCTCGATGCGCTCGCTCTACTCTTCCTCGTCCGGCAATCCGGACCTCCTCAGCGAAACCGGCACGGGCTGGGAGGCAGGCTGGACATTCAACAAGGGGATCGACCTGTCGGGCGCGGTCTTTTTCAACAAATACAAGGACCTGATCGACAGCTACAGGCTGCCGGATGGGACGCGCCGCTACCTGAACATCGGGAAGGCCCATATCAACGGCCTCGAGCTGCAGGCGCAGAAATCGTTCGGCCGGCTGGAGGCGACGCTTAACTACACCTATCTCGACCACAGGAACGAGAGCGACGACCGGCCGCTGGACACTCTGTCCGCGCACAGCCTCAGCTTCGATGTAGGCGTGTTACCGTTGAATTCTCTTCGGTTTGGTTTTTACGGCCTCGGCGCCTCGGCCTCGTCGTGGTTCGATTTCAATGCCGGCAAGCTCTATAACATCCCGTCGTATTTCAACCTCGACGCGATCGCCACTTATGATTTCGCACGTTTCCAGGTTTTTCTCAAAGTCGGCAATGTCTTCGACGCCTACTTTTACACCGAGCCGGGCTTTCCGTGGCGCGGGCGGTTTTTTGAGTTAGGAGTGAAGGTCAAAATTCTATAATTATCCAAGGGATGCGGGTGGCGCGGATGTTGCCCCGCAACGTCCGAAGCGCCTGAGTGGTGGGTGGGAGGGTCTTGCGCTAGGACGTTAGGGGCACGTCCGTGACAGGTCCCGCTTACAGCCCTAGGTCCTGGTCGATCCCCTTCATGGCCTGGATGCAGGTCGCGATGAACTCGTCCAGGTCCATGGGAATGTTCCTGCACTCCTCGATCTCCTCGCGCCTGGCCCCCTTGGCGAAGGTTTTTTCCTTGTAGCGCCGTTTGACGAACTCCAGGTCGATGCTCTTCAATTTTTTGTCGGGATGCATGAGCGTCGCCGCGATGATCAAGCCGGTCAGAGGATCGATGGAATAGATCGACCAATCCATGGCGTTTTGACAGGGGACCTTTCCCGCGTGCGCTTCGACGGCATGGATGACCACTGGGTCGATGCCCAGTTCTTTCAAAATTTTCACGGTCTCCGTGGTGTGCAGCTCCGGGCTCTTCTCGGTCAGCTCATAGTCCAGGTCATGGACCAGGCCGGCCAATCCCCACTGCTCGATATCCTGCCCGAGTTTTGCGGCAGCCGCTTTCATGCAGGCCTCGACGGCCAAACAGTGCTTGACCAGGTTTTTGTTCTTTAAATGCTTTTTGATAAGCTCCAGGGCTTCTTCTCTTTTCATCTTATGTCTCCTTTCGCCATGTCTTTCCTATTTTTTCTGATCCAAATTGGGCGAGGCTCCCGCCCGTTTCAAAAAAACCAGGATCCCCTGGCTCTCCTCTCCATCATAAAGGTTGATGACTAGAGAGGAATCCAGCATCAGCGGGTTCGACTTGAGCTCCTGTCCCGCATCATGCGTTCCCGACTTCTCCCCCGTTTTTTTGTAAAACCCGAGCAAAAGTTTGGAGAGCGTCGCGGCCAGGATTTCCTCGCCGCAAATTTCCGGTCTGAAATAGCTTGGAGTGGGCACCGGTCTCCACCAGAGGATCTCCCCTCCCCTTTTGTCGAGGCAAAAAAGGGCGCTGTTCGAGTTGAGGAAATAGATCCGTCGATCATCGGCCGCGGGCGCCGCCGTCCCAAAACCTCCGGTGCGGATCTTCCATCGCCGCCTCCGGGACGTCAGGTTGAGGCTGTTGAACGTGTCATCCTCGAGGCTATAAAACAACCGGTTCGAATCGATAAAAAGCGGTCCACGAATCCCGGCGCCCGTCTTGAATGCGGCAAGCAGACGGCCGTCGGGCGTCAGGAAAAGCAGCCGGCCGTCGATGGTTCCGAAGATGATTTGCTGATTCCAAAAGGCGGGACCGCTTTCGACGGCGCTTTCAGACTTGAAGCGCCACGCCTCGTCCCCGGTCGCCGCATCCAGCGCCAGGACATTCCCGTCCTGCGTGCCGACAAAGACTTTTCCCTGGCTTTGCCCGACATCGCCGGATATTTTTTCCGCGAGCTTTTTTTCCCAGACGACCCGCCCGGCTTCATCCAGACAATACAGTCCGTTTTCCTGGTCGGCACAATAGACCCGGCCTTCGCTTGGGCAAGGCGGCGTAGAAATGACGGCCCGGGCGGAAAACTTCCATAAAATTTCTTTTTTGGCGCCGTCGATGCAATAAACCAGGCCCTTCCGGGTCGAAAAATAAAGGCGGCCGCCGGAATTCTGGACCAACCGGTTGATTTCTCCTTCATAAAGGACCCGGGACTCCTCCTGAAGCGGAAAAACCGAAGAAACGGGCGGAGGCAAAGCCTTTGTCCGAAATAGCGAACAGCTGCCCAGAGCAAAACAGGCGATCAAGACGAACAGACCGCATCCTGTTTTTTTCATGGCGATTGTAGAATTCATCATATCAAAATAATCGGGATCAAAGCTACTCTTTATACTTCGGGGTCAAACCTACTCGTTACGCATATTTCTCTCGGGGAAGCTGCGTAACGAGTAGGTTTGACCCCAATTATCGGACTTTACAGAGGCTCGCAAAAATGCTATTATTTCGATAGGTACACCATGATTAATTATATTTTGCTGTACAAAATCAAAAAGAAGGTCAAAACGATAATCAAGGACAGGATCACCGAGGGCGAAATCGCCACCACGCCGAGCTCCTGCATCGACTGCCTGGCTACCGACCTGAGCTGGGAAATCTATTACATCATGAAAGAAAAAGAAGAAGCGTGATCAGCCCTTTTTGCCTTCCCGCTCGCCCCTGATTTTCTGCTTGACCGATTCCCACCATTCGATGCGTTTCTTGATGTCTTTCTCAAACCCCATGCCGCCCGGCTCATAATAGATGCGGCCCTTGAGCCTGTCCGGGAAGGTCTCCATATCCGTCGTCCCGAAGGCAAAATCATGGGCATAGGCATAGTCCTTGCCGTATCCTATGTCTTTCATCAAGCCGGTGACCGGGTTCCTGATTTGAAGCGGGACGGGCTCTTGAGGGCTCTGTTCGACATCTTTCACGGCCTTTCCGAAGGCGACATAGGCGCGGTTGCTTTTCGGCGCCGAGCCGAGATAGATGACGGCTTCGGCCAAGGCCAGCTCTCCCTCCGGGCTGCCCAGGAAATCATAAGCCTCCTTGGCGTGCAGGGCTACGGTCAAAGCCTGGGGGTCGGCCAGTCCGACGTCCTCTGAAGCAAACCGGACCAGCCGCCGGGCGATGTAGAGGGGGTCTTCGCCGGCGTAAATCATCCGTGCCAGCCAGTAAAGCGCGGCCTGGACATCGCTGTTGCGCAGGCTTTTGTGAAGGGCCGAAATGAGGTTGAAGTGTTCCTCGCCGTCCTTGTCATAGAGAAGGATGCGCTTCTGGAGCGCTTCCTGGACAACCTCGACGGTGATGGTCTTGCCCTTGACCAGGTTTGAGGCGATCTCGAGCGTGTTGAGAGCGCGCCGGGCATCGCCGTTGGCATAATCGGTCAGCATCTTGCGCACCTCTTCGTCCAGCTTGAGGCCGAGCTTCCCCAATCCCTGCTCCTTGTCCGTCAGGGCGTCATCGATGATTTGCGACAGGGCTTTCTCGGTCAAGGGGTTGAGAACAAGCACCTTGGTCCTGGACAGGAGCGCCGCGATCACTTCAAAAGAAGGATTCTCCGTCGTCGATCCGAAAAGGACGACGTCTCCTCTTTCGACATACGGCAGGAACGCTCCCTGCTGGGCCTTGTTGAATCGATGAATCTCGTCGATAAAAATGACCATCGGCTTGCCGTACATCTTTTTGTGGCTTTCGGCACTGGCCATGACTTCCTTGACTTCCTTGATGCCCGAAAGGACCGCGCTGAAGAACGTGTGCGGCAGGTCGAAATGCCTGGCCAGCATGTAGGCCAGGGTCGTCTTGCCCGAGCCCGGAGGCCCCCAAAAAATCAAGGAAACGAGGCGGTCCGCCTCGATGAGCTGGGTGAGGATCTTCCCTTCGCCCAGGAGATGGTCCTGCCCGTACAGCCGGTCGAAGGTCCGCGGCCTCATCCGCTCGGCCAGGGGAATGTGCTTCGCGCTCTCGTCCATTTTTTTCATTATAGCAAAAAATCCGGGGACACACACTGTGTGTGTCCCCGATCTTTCTTGACGGAAACCGGTTCCCATGCTATCGTAAACACTGATTTTAAAGACGTTAATGACGGAAGCGAAAGACCCGACCCCCAAAAAACCGGAAAAAGGCCAAGCCAAGCTATTCTACAAACTCGACGAAGTCAGCCGCCTGGCCGGTCTCGATCCAGGAACGATCGAAGCCTGGGAGGAAGAATTCCCGTTTCTCCAGGCCGGGCAGACTGGGAGCGGCAAAAAAATATTCAGGCCAAAGGACCTGGAGATCATCCTCCGCATCAAAGAACTTACCGACCAGCAAGGTTTCACCTTGGCCGGGGCCAAGCGCAAGATCGAGGAGGAATTCGGGCTCCCACCGCCCTCCTCGACCCTTCATCCGGACAGGCTGAAAAAAGCCCTCTGGCAGGTCCGCGGCGAGCTCCAGGAGATTACGCGGACGCTCGAAAAACGGCCAAAAAAAGTCTAAAAACTTTTCCCGTTTTCTGGTATAATTCTCTCCCCTTTCGTCGGGACGTGGCGCAGCCTGGTAGCGCACATGCTTGGGGTGCATGGGGTCGGCGGTTCAAATCCGCCCGTCCCGACCATTTTTTTACGAGGCGACAAATTCCCTATGGACACGACAAAGAAACAAAAAGACCCGGAAGACCTGAAGGCCAAAGCGCTGCGGCTGGCCGACCTGGCCCAGTACCAGGCCGGGGCCGTCGTCAGCCGCGAAATCCTCAGAAAAAAGACGGGCACGGTGACGGTCTTTGCCTTCGACAAGGGCGAAGAGCTCAGCGAGCACACGGCCCCCTTCGACGCTCTCGCGTTCTGTCTGGACGGCGAAGCGGAGATCATGATCTCGGGCAAAACCCATGGGCTCAAAAGCGGAGAAATGATCATCATGCCGGCCCACGAACCGCATGCCCTCAAGGCCGTCAAGAAGTTCAAGATGGCCTTGATCATGATCCGGTCCTGAGCCCGGCCGAAAAGATCGAGGTCGACGATTCCTAAAAAAGCAGCCCGCCATCCGCTAGTCCTCCTGACCAATGACGACGGCTTCTTTGCCGAAGGCATCCAGGCTCTCTACCGCGGCCTGAAGGACTTGGGCAAAATTTTCATCGTGGCGCCCGACAGAGAAAAAAGCGCCAGCTCCCTGGCCCTTTCCCTGCGACGACCGCTGCGCGTCCAGAAAATCAAGGCCGATATCTATGCGGTCGACGGCACGCCGGCCGACTGCATCTACCTTGCCCTCAAAAAATTTCTCCCCCGCTGCCCCGACCTCATCATCTCCGGCATCAACCCCGGCCCGAACGTCGGCCAGCAGGACATTTCTTATTCAGGCACGGTCTCGGCCGCCATCCAGGGCACTTTTTTCGAGGTTCCGGCCATGGCCATCTCGGCCATCGCCGACCGGGACGGCAACTTTCACTATCGCGAGGCGACCCGGTTCGTCCTCAAAACCGCGATACGAGTGCTTGTCGGGGGCCTTCCCCCGGGCGTAACGCTCAATATCAACATCCCGCCGCCGCCCATCAAAGGCGCACGAATCACTACCGTCGGGCAAAAACGGTACGTCCCGGAAATTATCGAAAAAAAGGACCCCAGAGAAAACTCCTACTACTGGCTCGGTCGGGGAAGCCCGACGCTCGTCGGAGGGGAAACGACCGATGTCCGGGCGGCCCATCAGGGATTCATTTCCATCACGCCCCTCCATATGGACATGACGGATTATCGGGCGCTGAAGCTGCCGGCCATTAAGAGCCTGGCTTCTTCGTCCATCTCAAAGATCTAATACAAACGTAATAAATAAAGTGACAATGTATGGGCGGCGCTTAGGCCGCCCGAACGGGGATGTCATTTTAATTATTACATTGATATTAGTCAGACCCGCCCGGTTTCTTTTTTCGATGTTTAAGAACCTCGAGCACGGCGGGAACCAGC
>CAZIDN010000036.1:0-37606 GCA_964537875.1 uncultured Eubacteriales bacterium | reverse complement strand
GGGGGAACCTGCAAAAGGGTCCTCCTCCAAGAGTGTCCGGGGCCCCCCTCCGCTACGGGGGCTTGAGGGCGGCCTAAGCGCCGCCCATACATTGTCACTTTATTTATTGCGTTTGTATTAATTGCCAAAAAAATAGTTTTTTGGTATAGTATTTGTTTAATTTTGCGGCCCCATAAAGACAAGGCGGGGAGAAGCGCCAAGTAAAGTATCTTTACGGAGAACATTTAGACAACTTGCAGATAAATAAGCAATTAGCTCGTAGGCGAATTGGCATAATATTTGCATCGTTTAAGATGTGAAATTTTATGTGCTTCAAATAGAGGAGGATTTATGAACACACGAAAATTAATCGCTCCGGTTCTCGTTGCGGGATTGATCTTCAGCGCCGTCTTGGCTCCCGGCTTAGCCGGCCAAAAAGACAAGCAGGAAGCCAAGCCCCAGGCGAGTCAAAGGGTTTTTATCCCCAAGGAGATCAAGGCCATTCTCGACGAGGGGCTCACATCCCGCCAGGGCCGTCAGGATATTCCTTTTAATATTTTCCGGACGACATTTCTTCCGGCCCAGACCGCGTTTTACGAAGTCTTTTTCTTGAAAATAAAAAATGGAGACCTCGGCTATGCGCCCGCCGTAGCCTCCCAGATACCGGCCGTCGACGCTGCGGCCGCGGCCGCGCCCGCGACGGCCAAGCTCAAAGCCGGCTTCAACGTCTTCCTCCAGTTCCGAAAGCTGGAGAACAATGTGCCTACCCAGATCGTCAAAGAAGTCTATATTCCGGCCAGCGTGGAAGCAGACAGCGAGGGATATGACCCGAACAAAGAGGACGTCTACAGCATCGGCTACGCCCTGTTTCCCGGCAATTACCTGATGGCCATGGCCGTGACCTCGCTCGACCTGAAAAAGGTCGGTACCCAGTATTTTGAATTCACCCTTCCCGACGTGAAAAACCTCTCCAAAGAGCTGGATATAACGCCCATCTTCCTGTCCAAAGATCAAAAAGACCTGAGCACGCCCGAGACCATCGCCTCGCTGCACAAAGGCTATTTCATGTATTCCGTCCGCCAGATCACGCCCAACCTTGACAACACCATCGGCGTGGGGGAGCTCCTGGATGTTTTCTACTATGTCATCGGCGCTCAGTCGATCGACCCGAAACAGCCGAATGAACGGCCGACGTGGAACATCGAAGTCCAGTACGAGGTGACAAAAGGCAAGGAACCCGCCATCCGCTTTCAGCCCGCCAACTACGACAATCCTCTGGTCAGCCACCCTCTGCCGATGAAACAGACTCTCATCATCAAGGATGGCGACAAAGAACGGACGGAAACCAGAGATTTGGGGCCGGGCAACTACACCCTGAATCTGAAGATTACGGACAAGATCTCCGGAAACGCCTGCACGAAAACGTTCGACTTCACCATCAAATAAGGCCAGGGTTTTCTTCGGGAGTCCAAACCTTCTTTCTCCCGTGAAGGTTTCTAACGCCGTTCCGCCGCCGTCTTCTCGGCACTGTGGAATTCGTGCCTGCTGGAGGACATCTCTTTATTCGGACATCTTTTCCACTTCGATAATGAGCTTCTTTGTATCATCCTGGCTCGGGTTCATCTTCCTAAACGCCGGCAGGGGTTAGTTTTTGACCAAAAATATTTTGCGTGTCTTGCCGATATCCTTGCCGGTCACGATCACATCGGCATAATTCTTCCCGGGGCCGAGGTTATAAGGGAAGGTAAAGGAGATAGCCTTCGTTTTTTCGAGATCCGCCGGCCGGCCGGCGAAGCTCCGGGATTCCTTGAAGATCTGCTTATCGGCGGCTCCCGGCCGATAGACATAAAACTCGAACTCAAACTCGGCCTTGAGGAGCCCCCCTTCGTCTCTGAAACTCAGCCGCTTGATGGGAAGGGACAGGACGAATTGCCGTTTCTCCTTTTCATAGACCAGGTCGAAGTTCACAAATTTTTTCGAGGCGCCTCCGTCGCCCTGGTAAATCGCTCCGAGCTTGGCCGCCTCCATGGCACTGAAAAGGTCGCCGACGATTTGGGTGATGGTGTAGGCGCCGATGCCCCTTTCATCCATGAACTCGATCCCCAGGTCATATCGATAATAGATCCAGTAGATCACGGAGCCCCGGAGGTCCGCTGACGGCTGGGGGAAAATCTCCTCGGTTTTTTCGGGAGGGCCGAGATAGACATAGATGCGCCCTCTGTCCGTGTTCCACCCCTTTTTTCCTTCCCTGAAGTGTTTGTTGGCATAGTCCAGGCGCTTCTCGAATTCCTCCTTGAATTCGTTGTTTTCCGTGTCCGGATCCGGGTCCCGCTTGGTCCAGAAATCCTTGACGAACTCCCGGCGCGATTCGGCGTCCGGCAGATGATTGAAGATGTCTTTTTCGGCCTCGGTCATGACCAGCCGTGCCGTCTCATAGAAATCGCGGCTTTCCGGGTCCAATGGGATTTTTCCCGTCGAAGCGCAGCCGACAAAACATGTGACGATGGCAAAAAAGAGGAGTGTTTTGATTATCGTATGGATCATATCTGTCCTGAGCATCTAACGGAACCCTTGATTACGTCGCAGGCGATGACAAGCTCCTCCTATTTTTTCTTTAAATAATCCAGGAAGGTCCGGACCTGGGTGGCTTTCTCGGACGTCGAGTCATATTTCAGGAACGTCTCGAAGGTGGCGATCGCCTCTTGGTTTTTCTGCAGGGTCGTGTAGACCAGGCCGAGCTGATACAGGCCGTCCAGAAAGTCCTTCTGGAGTTCCACGGACCTCTGGAAATATTTGAGGGCCTCTTCGAACTTGGAGATTTTATTATATTCGTTGCCGATGTTATAAAGGACGATGGGGTCAGTGATCTTATCGAACTGGATCTTGTTGTACCATTCCATGGCCTTGTCGGGCTGGCCGCGGTTGGAATAGCAGTTCCCGATGAGGAGGATAGCCTCGCCGTCGTTGGCATTCTTCTCCAGGACTTTTTTGTAAGATTCCTCCGCCTGGTCATACTGCTCCTGGGCGAAATAGCAGTGGCCCACGTTTTTCCAGAGGATATAGGCGTCGGGGAATTTCTCTAAAAGACCTTTATAGGCCTCGAGGGCAGCCTGATAGTTTTTCTGCTCGAACAACTGATTGGCCTGGATCAGCTTCGTCTTGAGCTCATCGGTGAGGGTGAGACCTGTGGCCTTCTTTAAATTGACCTTGATCTCCGGCTTTTTTTCGACTTCGCTGACCTCGATGACGATCTTTTTGGTCTCATAGCCGATCTTCTCGAAATCGATGTTCCAGCTGCCGCGCCGGAGCCAGGCGCCGGTCCAGTCTCCGTTCTTGCCGGTCATGACCTCGAACCCCATGCCCGACTCGGCGAAGACCAGCCTGACCTTCACTCCCTGAAGAGGCTTTCCCTCCGTGTCAAAGACAGTCCCGAAAAGCCTGCCTTTGCCCTTGTAGTCCTGGGATGATAAAAAAACGCCGACGACCAAGACCAACGATATGATAAGGACGATTTTCCTCATTTGAAACCTCCTCGTCTATCAAAAGTGCATTTTTCGTGCCAATTTTTTCTATTTCGGAGCCGTCGAAAAAACATTCTAACACCGAAGCCGGCAAAAAAAAAGCCCTTGATGGTCGCGATAAGCATCTCCGTATGTATGACTTCAAGGAGGCATTGGCATCGCCCCTGAGGCCCCATAGCGGAGGGGGGCCCCGACGGATTTTCGACGGGGGGAACCGACGGGACTGGTTCCCCAGGGGGCCTCAGGGGCGATGCCAATGCCTCCTTGAAATCACATATCTAAAGATCCTTCCATGATTACGGAATTTTGCCTGGATTAAGATTTTTTCTTCATGGCCGGAAACCGATCATGCCCCAAATGCGTCGGCAGGAAAGCCATCCCTCCTTTTCCGCGACATTCCACTTGCAATCCCGGTGAAGATTCCATAAACTTGAACCTCCGCCACAATGAAATTCATCGCCGACCTTCACCTCCATTCCAAGTTTTCGCGGGCCACGTCGCGGGACATGACCTTTGACACGATGGCCTGGTGGGCGAAAGTCAAGGGGATTTCCCTGTTGGCTACGGCCGACTTCACCCATCCGGAGTGGTTCTTTCTGACAAAGCAAAAACTCGAGTCGGCGGCCAACGGCCTTTTTCACTTGAAAAATCCCCAGAAGCCCGAGAACGAATATCTCCGGGCCGTCGCCTTTTCGCCCGGCGATGTCTCGTTCATCCTGTCCACCGAGATCAGCTTCATTTATTCCAAGAAAGGCAAGGTCCGGAAAGTCCACCTTCTCCTTCTGGCTCCCGATTTCGAATCCGTGGAAAAGATCAACAGCCGGCTGGCCCAATTGGGCGGCAATCTGAGGTCGGACGGCCGGCCGATCCTGGGCATGGATGCCAAGGCTTTCGTCAAGATGGTGGCCGACCTCTGCCCGCGGTGCGTGGTCATTCCTGCCCATATCTGGACGCCCTGGTTTTCCCTTTTCGGGGCCAACTCCGGCTTTGACGCCATCGAGGAGTGTTTTGAAGAAATGACGCCGTTTATTTTCGCCCTGGAGACCGGCCTCTCCTCGGACCCGCCGATGAACTGGCGGCTCTCGGCCCTCGACAGATACGCCCTGGTCTCGAACTCGGACGCCCATTCCCCCTCCAAGATCGGCCGGGAGGCCAACGCCTTCGATACCGAGTGCAGCTACAAAGGCCTGGTCGAGGCCATCCGCAGCAAAGATCCCGCGAAATTCCTCCACACGATCGAATTCTTCCCGGAGGAGGGCAAATACCACTATGACGGCCACCGCAAATGCGGCGTTCTCCTCTCCCCTCGGGAATCGATCGCCCATCGTGACCTCTGTCCGAAATGCGGAAAAAGGCTGACCATCGGCGTCATGCACCGCATCGAAGAGCTGGCGGACCGGGAAGAGGTCAGGGATCGCGGTCTGCGAATCCCCTACAAGAATCTGATCCCTCTGAACGAAATCATCGCCCAGGCCTGCCAAAAGACTCCCGAATGCCAGAGCGTCTGGGACCTCTATTTCCGTTTCATCCACGAATTCGGGAATGAGCAGAAGATCTTGGCCGAAGTCCCGAGCTCCGAACTGCGCCGGATCCCCCCGGAAAAGATCGGCCGCGGCATCGACCGGATGAGAAAAAACCTGGTCAAGATCCTGCCCGGCCACGACGGGTTCTACGGCGTCATCAGCCTCTTCGAAGAGGAAGAGGACCAGGCCGCCGCGGGGGGCCAACTCTCGTTGTTTTAACAAACACCCTGCAACGAAATCCAGCCCTCGAGCGGTTTTATAAGTCGCTAGGAAAATCGGCCGGGGGCTTTGTCTATCGAGCGGGTCGATTGGCCCCCGAAAGCATCGCCTGATTTCCTTAAGGAGGCTGGCCATGTCATCAAAATCTCTGGATGAACCGCTCCGGGGGAGTTTGACCCAAAAGGACTCTCTGGCATATAATAATAGGGTGAGAAAACCGACCGTTCTCATCCTCGTCGGCCTGCTCGTGTTGCTGGCCCTATTCCTGCCCGCCCAGAAGAAAAAATCGCCCAAGGACCTGCCCCCCGTATACCAAAAATGGCTGCAGGAAGAGGTCGTCTATATCATCACGGCCAAGGAACGCGATGTTTTTCTCCAGCTCGAGTCCGACAGGGAGCGGGAGATCTTCATAGAAGCTTTTTGGAAAGCCAGAAACCCGAACCCGACGGCGCCCGAAAACGCATTCAAAAAAGAACATTACCGGAGGCTCCAATACGCGAACCAATGGTTTGGGAAGGAATCGCCGGGGGGGGGCTGGCGGACGGATATGGGCAGGATCTATATCATGCTCGGCGAGCCGAAACACATTGATAAACTCGAGAGTCTCGTCGAGATCCGCCCAACGATCATTTGGTTTTACGACGGCATGGCAGAGTATGGACTCCCCGGCGCTTTCAGCCTTGTTTTTTTCAAAAGAGATACGTCACGAGCCTATGAACTCTATTCTCCCGTCAAGGACGGGCCGCAGAATCTCCTGATTCACTACTACGGCGATATGGCGAACTACCAAACGGCTTTCCAGCAACTCAGAGAAATCGAGCCGGCCCTGGCCGAGCTCTCCCTCTCTCTCATTCCAGGAGAGTCACGATTTTCCTTGTCGCCGTCCCTTGCTTCTGAAATCCTTCTCAATCAGAGAATCCCGGCGGCGCCCTACGAAAAGGTGAAAGATACCTATGCCGAAAAGCTCCTGAAGTACAAAGGCGTCATCGAGGTGGATTATTCCGCCAACTGGATCGACAGCGAATCTCTGATCAAAGTCTTCCAGGACCCAAAGGGGAACGCTTTCGTTCATTTCAGCATGGAGCTCGAGCCGGCCCGGCTGACCTTTGAAGAGATCCAGGGCCGCTATCGGGCCACCTTCGAGATCAACGGCCGTGTCACGGACCCCCAAAACCAAATGGTCTATCAGTTCAACCGGACCATCCCGATCGAGATGATCGAGGACCAGTTCGCCAAGATCAAATCCAAGCTCTTCAGCTATCAGGACATGTTCCCGCTCATTCCCGGCCGGTATAAATTCAACCTGCTCCTCAAGAACATCATCTCGAAACAATTCACGTCCTTCGAGGCAGACCTCTTCATCCCCGAACCGACGCAGCTGTCCATGAGCGCGCCGGTCCTGGCCAATAAAATCGACCGGGAATCCAAATACAAGGGTGTGAACAAGCCGTTCCTTCTGGCCAATGTTCAACTCGTCCCATCACCGCGCAACGACTTCCAGAGGGACGAAACCCTCTATCTGTTTTTCCAGCTTCACGGGCTTCCGGCCGCCATCAAGGACGGCGGAGTCCTGGACTACACCATTCTGAAAGAAAATGAAAAAGTCCAATCCCTGACTAAGAGCCTCAAGGAGTATCCGAGCCAGGCCAACTTTTTTGAGGAATTTCGACTGGCCAATTATTCGCCGGCGAACTACAAAATCAAGGTCGCCCTCCTCAGCCCGGGCGGGCAGGAGATCATAACCGCAGAGGTCCCTTTCTATATTACGCCGAGGGCCAATTTGCCCAGGCCGTGGGTTCTATCGATGCCGCAACCGACTTCGGACGACCCATCCTTCCCCAACGTCCTGGGCAACCAATATCTCAACAAACAGGATCTCGTAAAGGCCAGGGCCTTGATCGAAACCGCCTACCGGACAAGACCCAGCTCTCCTCCGTTCGCCTTGGACTTCTGCCGCGTTCTCTATCAGTTGAAAGACTACAAGGGAGTCATCCAGACCGCCACTCCCTTCCTCGCCGGCGAGGCGCGATACGATTTCCTCCAGATCGCCGGGCAGTCTCTGCAGGCGATAGGACAGCCGGCCGAAGCCGTTTCTCTCTACAAAGACTATTTGTCACACTTCGGCACGAACATCTTCATTTTGAATGCCGTGGGCGATTGTTATTATCAGCTGGGGAACGCGGCCGAGGCGCTGTTCGCCTGGGAAAAATCGCTCGAGCTCAATCCCAACCAGGAGAAAATCAAAGCCCTGGTCAAATCCCTCAAAGAAAAAAAATGAAAAAGGCGGCGTTCCTCCTGCTCCCCCTGTGCGCTTTGTGGTTGGCGGCCTGCGCTTCCTATCGGCTGGAGAAAAGTCTGGATCCGGACAGCCGGGATTTTCTATCGAAGGTGCGGTATATCATCACCAAGCAGGAACGGAAGACGTTCATCAACCTCCCCATATCCGAAAGGAAACCTTTTATCGAAGAGTTCTGGAAAAAGCGCGACCCGAGCCCGGACAACGAGGTCAACGAATTCAAGGACGAGTATTTCAAAAGGATCGACGAAGCCAACCATCTTTTCACAGAGGGCTCGCCGGGTTGGCTCCAGGACCGGGGAAGGATTTACATCCTTCTCGGCCCGCCGTGGAACCGGGAAACATACCCGCGGGGGATCACGATGTACGGCAACCCGACCGAGATCTGGTATTACGGATATTTCCCGATCGTCTTCGTCGACGAAGCCTGGAACGGCGATTACAAACTGGACCCGCTCAGCGCCAACCAGCTGGTCGAGATCATGTCGACGCAGATGTATCTGAAGCCCGCCGTCCTCACGGAAAAAGGAACTCTGGACTGCAGATTGGACATCCAAAAGCGGGCGGGTGGAGAGGCCCTGGTCCGCATTTCCGTTCCCTATAAAAAAATCTGGCTGAAATCCGAGGGCCAGAATCTCCTGACCAACCTGGAAGCCACCATCGAAATGCTCAGCGCTTCGGAGAAAAGACTCTGGGCAGAACAAAAGTCCTACGCCCTGTCCTTCACCGAAGAGCAGCTGGAAAAGATCATCCGGGAAGATTATGTGATCGAAATCCCCATCGTCTTGAAGCCGGAATTCTCGCTCCTCAACCTGACCTTGAAAAACGTGACCGATGGGAGCAAGGTCTTTAAAAGGATCAAACTCAGCTGAAAGGTCATTCCGAGGCGAGCGAGCGGCCACCGCTTTCATCGCGTTCCCGGCGGAAGGCTTGAGGTCGCCGCGCGATTTATGATATCTTGGCATGATGTTGGCACACAGTTTGCAGTCATATTTTCGGAGGTCAAAATGAAGGCTCATCTACTGAAAAACCTAGGATTTATGCTTATCCTCGGCTTGTTAGCCTCCGGTCTGGCCTACCCACAGGCCGGACGAGGCCTGGGCAGGATCGGCGGCGTCGTGGTCGATACGGAGGATAAGCCCATCGAGGGGGCCAAGGTGACGATCGTTTACTCTCAAGATGAAAACTTGAAACACGAGACCACCACCAACAAAAAAGGCGAATGGGCTTTCCTCGGCCTGGGCACCGGCAACTGGAACATGACGGCGTCCGTCAAGGGCTTTCTCCCGGTCAGCAAGGCTCTCTCTGTCAGCCAGCTGTCCGTCAACCCGAGAGTGACGGTCAGGCTCCAGAAAACGGCCACGGGCGGGGGCGGCATCATCCAGGACGAGACGACATATGTCTTCCTGGAGAAAGCCAACCAGTTGTTCAAAGAGAAAAAGTATGACGAGGCCATCGCCTCCTACCAGCAATTCATGGAGAAGAATCCTGCCGTCTATCAGGTCTCCCTGAGCATCGCCGATTGCTACCAGGAAAAAGGCGAGATCGAAAAAGCCATGGAGCTTTACAACAAAATCATCGAGCAGGCCAAGGCGGACCAGGCCATGGGCAAGGAAATGACCGCCAAGGCCCAGGCCGGCATCGGCAATTGCTACTTGAAGCAGAACAAGCTCCAGGAAGCCCAGGACTATTTCAAGCAGTCGGTCGACAATTCGCCCAATGATGAGATCCTGGCCTACAACGTCGGAGAAATCTATTTCAAAAACCAGAAGTTCGACGATGCCCTCCGCTACTTCGACTTGGCCGCCCAGATCAAGCCGGATTGGCCCGATTCTTATCTGAAATTGGGATATGTCTACCTCAACAAGGCGGACAACGCCAACGCCATCAGCAAGCTCGAAAAATTCCTGAGCCTGGAGCCGGAGGGAGAGCGGGCGGCCCTGGCCAAAAACATCATCAACGCCATCAAGAAGTGAATGAAAAAAAGGGCGCCGATCTTTTTCCAACCTATTAAAAATAAAGGAAAAAAAGGCGCTTAAGCTTTATTGGTAGTCGATGTCAAAGAAAAAGCGGGCCCGGAAAAAGAGGCGGGTGATTCGCCAGCCGCGGCCTTCCGCCGCGCCGGCGGTCGCCGGCGACCGGCCGCAAAAAAAAGACAAGGCTACGAAGCTCGAGCCCGCCGACAAAAATGGCCTCCAGAAATTCCGGATCGTTCTCGTCGCGCTTTTCATCGTGATCGGGGCCGCAGCGCTCATCGTCCTGCTCCGGCCGCGCAAGGTCCCCATCACGAGAGACGGCCGGCTGAATGTCCTGCTCATCACCCTGGACACGACCAGGGCCGACAGGCTCGGGGCCTACGGCTACGCCAAGGCGAGAACGCCCAATCTCGACGCCATCGCCCGAAACGGCATCCTCTTCTCCAACGCCTACTGCCAGGTCCCTCTGACCCTTCCCTCGCACTGCTCGATCATGACCGGGACCACTCCTCTTGTTCACGGGGTTCACAACAACGGCACCTATACCCTGGCCTCCGATCAGATCACGCTGGCCAAGATCTTGAAGGCCCGGGGCTTCAAGACGGCCGCCTTTGTCTCCTCGTTCTCCGTCGACTCACGCTTCGGCCTGGACCAGGGTTTCGATATCTATGATGATAGTTTCCAGCAAGGCTCGCCGTTCAAAGCCTTGAATTCTGAACGAAAGGCCGAAGAGGTGTACGCCGTATTTTCGTCCTGGCTCGATAAGCTTCGGGAGGCGCCGTTCTTGTGTTGGGTCCATTTCTTCGACCCTCACTTGCCCTACAATCCGCCGTCGCCTTACCGGGAGGACTTCAAGGACCGCCTGTATGACGGTGAAGTCGCCTACATGGATTACATCATCGGCGAGCTGATGAGAAAGATCCAGGAAAAGAACCTCCTCGGCCGAACCCTGATCATCGTGGCCGGCGATCACGGCGAGGCGTTCGGAGAGAAAGGCGAATCCGGCCACGGGATGTTCCTGTATGACATGGCGATAAAGGTGCCCCTCCTTTTTTATGCCGAAAATTATCTTCCTTCGAACGGCGTCGTTCCGGCGCGAGTCCGGTTGATCGATATCCTGCCCACGGTCCTGGATCTTTTGAACATCCCGAAGCCTGAACCCGTCCAGGGGACAAGCCTCATCCCCTATATCCAGAAAAAAAAGAAAAGCGACCTGGATTCTTATATAGAGACCTCTTATCCCAAGGAAAATTACGGATGGTCCCCGCTCGTCGGCCTGATCGCGGGCGATTGGAAATACATCCGGGCCCCCAAAGAAGAGCTCTACGACCTGAAGGCTGACCCGAACGAGGCAAAAAATCTATTTGCCTCCGATAAAAAAACGGCGGCGAAATTGAAAGGCAGCCTGGACGCCCTGATCAAAGAAAGCGTCGTCCCCGGCGCGTCGGCCAAGCGGACATTGACGGCCGAAGACCAGGCCCGACTGCGCTCCCTCGGCTATGTGGATTATTCGGACAAGACGACGGCGGGGGAAGCCCCCGACCCGAAAGACAAGATCGATGAGCTCCGGATGATCCAAGAAGCGGAAAAGGCCGAGTTCGAGGGCAACTATGCGGACGCGGCGGCCCTCCATGAAAAAATGCTCGCCCTGCGGCCGGATGCCGCCTCGAGCTATATCAACCTGGCCCTGGCTCAGGCCCGGATGAAAAACTTCGATCTCGCCATTCAAACGCTGAGGCGGGGCATAGAAAAGATCCCCGGCTCGGAGCTCCTTCTTTCCCGCCTGGGCTATACCTACCTGGTGACGCAGCGAATCGAAGATGCTTTTTCCACGATGGCCGAGGTCCTCAAGATCAATCCCAGGCACATGGACGCCCTGACGGCCTCGGCCATGATCCTGGATAAACAAGGCAAAAAGGAAGAGGCGCGACGCTTCTTTGAGAGGGCCCTGGCCGTCGAGCCGGAAAATAAATTCGTTCGGATGAGCTACGCCCAGAACCTGGCCACCGGAGGCAAAATCGCCGAAGCCCTCGCCGTCTACACCAGATTGACACAGGATTTTCCCCAAGACAACGTGCCGTTTCAGCTCCTGGGAATCACCTACGCGGCGACCGGCGATTTCGAAAAAGCCATCGAATACTTGAAGGAAGCGACCTACGTCAAGCCCACGCCGACCGCCTATTATTATCTCGCTATGGCCCATAAAGAAAAGGGCGACACGGCCGAAGCCATCCGATATCTGGAACTCTACCTGGAGGACACACGAGGCGAACCTGAGGCGAGAGTCAAGAACGCCGAGACGGGCCTGAAATATTTAAAAACCATCCTCAAGTAAGGGACTCGTACTGATTTGCTCCAAAACGCGCAGCGCTTGCGCCCAGCGAGTCAATTTAGAGGGGAACCCGCGACAAGGGAGTTCACGCCCGGCTTCGGCCAAAACCCGCAAAACTGTATCTCCTGTAAATACGCCTTTACCTTCGCGCGGCTTCCAGGACGGCTGCCCGCAGACCGGGAATGATGTGGACTTTGTTCGCTTCAGCCCGATCGAGGAAGTACCGCGCTTCGTCGAACCGCTTCGCCGCGTAGAGCAGGTTGATCAGGTTGTTGTAAGCGCTGGCATACAGCGGGTCGGTCGCGACGGCCGACTTGTACCATGCCTCAGCCTCGTCCAGCCGTTTCAGCTTGAACAGGCAGTTGCCCTGAAAATAGTCGTACTCGGTCGGGGCGGCTATCTTGCCGCCGACCAATCCGCTCGCTACTTCCTTTTTGGCTTCATTCAGCTGGTTCTGGGCATCGAGAATACGGCCCTGCCAGATGGGCTTGCTGCAGTTCGCCTTGTCCATAGCATCAGCCATCTCAGGCAGACGGTCCGCTATATCCTCCATCCTGGAGATCTGCTTCTTTAGATCTTCCACCTGGATACGCTGGATCGCCGCATCCAGCCGGGCATGGCCCGCCTTGGCCGCCTGGATGTGCTCGAGCGCCCCGGCGAAATCTCCCTGCTTGTATAACATTTGGGCTTTGAGGTAGTGGGCCTCGTGATGGTCCGCCAGCGTTTCGAAGCAGCGGCCGAGCTCCCGATCGCATTTCGCATAGTCCTCCCGGAGAAGGGCCTTTTTGGCCTTCTCGATAGACGGCTGCTGCGTTTTATACTTCTCGATTAAGGCTAAGTCCGATTGCTGGGAGACGACCGTTCCCACGACGGCCAAAATACCGAAAAAGACGACAAACATTTGAGAAGCTCTCATGGATCACCTCCCGAGGAACGAACGCCGCCACATCCATAGCTCCTCGTTCCCCTTACAACGTCATTATTATACACCTCCAGCCATTCGTTGACAATCAATCCTTATAAAAAACAGGAGCCTTCCATGGTTACTTTTTATATGATTCAACAACCTGATTTTCTGTTACCTAGTAAAATAATTTGACACGCAGGGTATTTACGGTTTTGTCGCTAATCAATCCTCGTCCAGCTAATAAAATAATCCGGGGTCAATAGACTGGGGTCAAACCTACTCATTACGCAAAATTACCGTGGAAGGACAAGCGACCATAAGCGCCATCAAAGTTAGTTCCATACGGAAAAGGATTGAGGAATGTCCTCTTTTGCGTAATGAGTAGGTTTGACCCCGAAAATTGACCCCGAAAAAAAAGGCCCGGCCCCCTCAGGGGGGCCGGGCCTTTGTATCTTGCTCTGCGATACTTGATTCTACGCGAACTCCTGCATCAGAACGAAAAACGGGCGCCCATCCGCCACGACCATGACCCGAAGTAGCTGGCGGCCATGCCGTAGCGTGGATCGGGCGTGTGGGACGCGATCTGGGCTCTCCAGTCGAATGTCCCGGCCAAGTGCTCCGCGTCCGTGGCGTAGATTGTCGTCCGGACCGGCCGGTCGTAGTAGCTCTGGAGCGTGCTCGTGTTCGTAACGTTGTTGATCGTAGCGTTGAGGTTGACCGTGTACTTTTTGGCGATTCTCAGGTTATACTCGAGATACATGTCGGCATAGAACGTGAAGGGAAGGCGGCCGAGGTCGGCGTAGTTTTCCGGAAAGACGGTCATGTCGCGGAACGGGATGTTCGTTGTGCGCGGGAAGCCGCTCCGGCCGTAGGCTGCGACACCGACCGTCAGCCCGAACGGGAAGGCGTACGATCCGTAGGCTCTGAAGTAATGGGGGCGGTCGTAGGGCTGCACCCCGTCCAAAGGCTTGCCGTGGATGTCGAAGCGCTCGAACCACAGGTCGAAGTACCGGTTTTGGTTTGCACCCCAACGGGTGGTCTCGTCCGAGGAATTAATCCCGCCGTAGTTCCCGCGGAGGCTGGATAAGGTGTAGTTGATGCCGCCCTGCCAGTTGTTGCTGAACCGCTTTTCGAGTGTCAGGTTGAGGGCCAAATACTCGCGCTTGGCTTTGGGGCAAGGCCAGAACTCGTCCGACATCTTCCCACCCTGGGATATCGGCAGCGTATAGCCGAAGCCCGGGTTGGCCTGGTAGTACATTTCACTCATGTTCCCTTCGGCATCTGCTTCCAGGACGCCCACGTCTTCGATCGTCCGGATGAGGTGCTTGTAGACCCCACGCGCGCTGAAGGAGATCTCTTCCGTAATCTTTTTCTCGACGCCGAAGGACGTCTCGCTCTGAACCACGGGTTTCAAGTTCGGATCGATCGTCTGGAATGCCGTATGCCGCCAGTTCCGGGAGCCGGCGTACGTGCCGCCGGCCGCCTGGTCGGCCTGGTTGTTCGTGTCGCCGCTGGCCGCGATCTTGGTCCAGTCGTAGTTGTCCAGTGTATAGTAGCTCGTCCACCACTTCACTCCGCCGGTCACGCTTTCGGCGATGTACAGCTTCATGACGTCGTAGTAGATGCCGAAGCTGCCGAAGACCTTCAGGCTGGAATCCCCAAACACGTCGTAAACGGCGCCCAGGCGCGGGGCAAACTTCTCAAAAAACTTTCCTTTAAAGAGAAAGCCGAACTTGAAGGGCTTTTCGGTCCAGCCGATTTCGGTTTTGTCCCCCGAGAACGCGGGGACATACTCGCTTTCATTGCGGAGGCCTAGGTTCACTGTCAGCTTCTGGCCGATCGTCCACGAATCCTGAAGGTAGAAAGCCCAGTTGTTGCTGGTGATGTCCCAGACCGAGCCGTAAGGCGACTTGAAGTCACCAACGATCGTGTAATAGCCGTATTTTCCCTGGACCCGTTTAATGCTGCCATCGGGCTGGGGCAAGTCAATGAAATCATTCCAATACAGGTTGACATTCGGATGAATGTAGCCGCTGTTCACGTCTTCACGGAGGCGCTGATACTGCACCCCTAACTTAAAGGCGTGCTCGCCGGCGAGATTCGTGTAGTAGGTAGCGTCCAGGTTACCGCTGATGCGTTGGTAAAGTTGGCTTTGCGTCTCGGCTAGTGGGCCGCCGTAGTTCGTCCAGCCGGCATACTGCTGAAGATTGGCCGGGATGTCGGAGTACGTCATGTTAGTTCTTTGGAAGTAGTAGTACGTCCCATCCCTCTTGATCTGCTGGTTCGATGTGTCCGTTGTGCTTATCCCGCCGCGGAAGCTGACCAGGAAGTTGCTGCTGATCGTGTAGTCGATTGTGGTGTTGCCCATCCAGTTCGGATAATCGAAACCGGGCTCTACATCTGCGTTTGGATAAAGAGTGTTGGCCCAACCCTTAATATAGGGATAATTCTTGGCGCTAGTGCCGGTGATGCCGGGGATCTGGCCGCGATAGTAATTGAAGTTATCGACCCATGAAACGGACATCCGCAAGCCCTTGATGGGCTGGGCGGTCAGCTTGGCCTGCCAGTTGAGGTTGTAGTTCTTTTGGTAAAAATTGTACACGACCCGGCCCTGGCGAGGGTCATACTGCAAATCCCCCGGTATCTTAGCCTTGGTGAGGTCTACAGGGTCGGACGTGAAAAACCGGTCGCCGTAGGTCCGCGAATAGACCGGGTTGAAAGAGCCGAAGAACCACAGCCTGTCCTTGAAAATGAAACCGCCCAGGCTGAAGACTCCCTCGAACCTCTGGGTGTCGTCGCGGTCTTTGCCGCCGTTGAAGTACAGGTCGTCGTTGTTGTAGTACTCGGCTATTGTCTGGTCGTAAGGGTACAGCCGGAGAGAGTTCCGGTTTTTACCCTCCATCCACAGCCGGTTGTTGTTGTAATAGCCGAACATGTCGCCGTGGAACTCGTTGCCGCCCGAACGGCTGATGACGCTGATCACGCCGCCCATGGAGCCGCCGAACTCGGCGTTATAGCCGGAGGCCGTGACCTTGACTTCCTCAAGCTGTTCCATGACGATGCTCTGGTTCGTCTGTCCCCTGTGAATGCCGGTGATGTCCGTCCCATCGATGAACCACATATTCTCCGCGCCGGACGCGCCGTCAACGGTGAGGCCGTTGCCCTCATACTCGATGCCGGGAACCGTGCTCAACAGCCCGGTGAAGTTCCGGCTGCGGGGAAGCTGCATGAAGACTTCCTTGGTCATCGTGCTGCCTTTGACCGTGCTCTTGACGTCGATCAGAGGGCTCTGGCCCACCACCGTGATCTCTTCGGCCAGGGCGCTCTGCGCCAATTGGACGTTCAGGGTAATGGTCTGGTCCAGCTGAAGGACGACATCTCTGCGGGTCAGCGTTTTAAACCCGGGAAGCGTGAATCGGATGGAGTACATTCCCGAAGGCAGAGAGAAGACACGGTAGGTGCCCGTTTCATCGGTCACCGCCGTCGCCTGGCCGACCAGCTTGGGGCTGTCACAGACAATAGAAACGCCGGGAAGCGGAGCGCCCTGCTCATCGGTGACTTTTCCCAGGAGTTTTCCGGTCGGGGCCTGAGCAACGGCTAAGCCGAACATCAGCATGACAGCAAGCATTGTGAAAGCAATTTTTCTTATCATTCTCGTTTTTTTTCTCCTTTTTTCTTGGATTTCTCTCAAAAGATGGATCCAAGATAAAAAGTTGTTCGCCCCTCCTCTTTCAGGGATTGAGCGAAACAAACCGAAACCCTGGAGCAAAGGAAGCAATCTCTGCTCCGAACCCTGCAGGCATAGGATTCATGTTTTGTGATTCTCACCTCCTTATTTGTCATACAAATAGCCTTTCAAGCAGCAGTTATAAGCAAAAAACATACCAACCCGCATTGCTTTCTATTTCATTTGTTTTCAAGTATTTAATATTTAAAGTGTCCAGAAATCATCCAATTCCTTGAATTTCATCCAAAAAATTGAATCTTCTCCAAAAAACCATAAAATCGGGGCCGGCTAACTTATCTGACAAAAAAGATGAAGGAACAAAATATATCAATAAATTATTAATTCCCCCTCCTCTTTAGGCAACTCAAGGGGATTTCAAAGATCCATGAACTCGGGGGAACCTCAACATTCAACAAGAATTAAAGATGGACGCTTTGTCAAAAGTCGCTGTCCCTGGGGGGGTCTTTGATGTTCAATGTTGAGGTTTGACCCCGGGGTTTCCTTGACTTTGGCAAGGGGGCATTTTATATTTATCCTGAAGGAAGGAGCAAAGCGATGGAAATTGAGATGAAAATCAAGGGCCTCGTGGTGGACCCGATTTCCAAAATGCCCATTGTCGTGCTCGAAGACCCCATGAGCGACCAGATCCTGCCGATCTGGATCGGCGTATTCGAAGCCAACGCCATCGCCTTGACCATCGAGAACATCCCCACGCCCCGGCCGATGACCCACGACCTCATCAAAAATTTCCTGAACAAGCTCAGCATCTCCGTGGACCGGATCGTCGTGAACGATGTCCGGAACAACACCTTTTACGCGACCATCCATTGCCGCTATCAGGAAAGGGAGCTGCTGCTCGATTCTCGCCCCTCCGACGCCATCGCCCTCGCCCTGCGCATGAATTCTCCCATCTTCGTCGAGGACGAAGTAGTCAGGCGGGCCCACGGCCTGAAACTGGATGAAAACCTGGAGAACTCCGAGAACCTGAGAAAGTGGCTGGAGACGCTCAAGCCGGAAGACTTCGGCAAGTACAAAATGTAAGGGCGAGGGGTATGCCGCTCAAAGCCACGCGGATTTTCCCCGGCGAGGAAAATCCGCTCGACATCGTTCCTTCGCTCTTCTTTCCTTCGGAAAGAAACCGTGCCCGCTCAGTCCGATGACGGGCTTTTTCGCGGCACACCCCTCGCCCCGCCTAAAGGGGGGACATTATGTCCTTAAGCGGAACAAGAGGTAGAGGCCGATGAGACCGAAGACCAAATTGGGTCCCCAGGCGGCAAAAAAGACATTCAGGAAACTGACATAGCCCAGGCTTCTGAAAACGCCGATGGCGACCCAATAGACCATGGCGATGGCCAGGCTCACGCCGATCCCGACGAGGGTTCCCCGCTTTCCCATCGAAAACGCAAAGGGGATGCCCAAAAGCGTCATGATCAGGGCCACGAACGGAAACGAGATCTTGCTGCTCAAGTCCACTCTGAAGCCGACGGTTTCAAAGCCGAGCTCTTTAATCTCGCGGACATACTGCCGGAGTTCGCCGTAGGTCATCTGGGAGGGCTCTCTCCATTCTTTCAAAAAAGATCCCTTCCCCTCCTCCAAGGTCAGATCCATCGTTTTGAAGACCTGGGCCCCCGGGCTTTTTGGCGCCTCCCCGGCGAATTCCCTGATCCAGCCGTTTTCCATATGCAGGAGGTTTTCTTTCAAGACGGCCCTTTCCGCATAAATCCTGCGCTTCAAAGACCAGTTGGAAAGGTCCAGGTCGAAGATCGAAAGCCAGCTGAAAGCGGCCTTTTCGGGGTCAAAATAGCTGTAGTGGTAGAACCGGTCCCTCTTTTTGTTGGCGACCCAGCGGCGGTTCAAGTAGCCGTAGCTCCGGGGAGAGACGTCCGTGATCTTGTTCCATATTTCCTCGGCTTTTTTATTGGCTTGAGGGAGGACGCGCTCCTGGATATGAAAGGCCAGCCAGCCGATCAGCCCGGCCAGGAAGACCGCGGGAAGGACCGCCCGGTAGATGCTGATGCCGCAGGCTTTCATGGCCGTGACCTCGTTGGACTTGGTGAAAAGGCCCAGCGTCAGAAGCGTGGCCGCGAGCGCCGTCATCGGCAGGCTGTAATGGATGAACTCGGGGATCCGGAAACGGATGTAGCCGACCAGCATGCTCATCGGCTTGTGATGCTCGTAGAGAATACCCAGGCGGTCAAAAAACGTGATGATGACGAATATCGAGATCAGGCTCAAGATCACAAGACTGGCGATGACCAGGTACTTCCTAATGAAATAGCGGTCCAGGATGTTGGGAAAGGCAAAAGACAAACGGGGAACCTTCACGACCACGACCGGCGGCCTTGGCTTGGAAATATTTTTCCGGCGGGGCCGCAGAAAATGATCCAGAGACTTCAGCAGAGACGTTTCTTGAGAAGTCTTGCGGAAAAGATACAAGCCCAAAACGCTCAACAGGATGTTCGCTCCCCACATTCCCAGGAAAGGCGAAATCCGCCCTTCGAGGGCGAACTTTTCGCCGGCCGTGATGCACACGTAATAAACCAGGATGATGACCAGGCTGAGCGTAAAGCCGCTCGTCCGTCCCCCCTTTTTCGTCGAAACCCCCAGCGGAAGGCCGAGAAAGATAAAAATCCAGCAGACGAAGGGCAGGGCGAATTTCTTGTGGATTTCGACTTTATGGGACCGCCGTTCGTGTTCAGCCTGGAGCAGGGCGAATTGGTTCCTCACCCTGGTCATGTCGTCCTTTCGGAGATTTTTCCGGACGATCTCCGCCTTCTCCTTTTCGAGTTTTTGGAGGTCCTGCTCGACCGTATGCAGCCCCGCCACGAGCTCCCGGATGTTCTTTTCTCTCACCCGCTTTTCCGCCGAAAACGTCGCGTATAAATTCTCGATGTCGATCTCCTGCTCCATGCGCGCCGTCGAGGAAACGGTGTAATCGTCCGGGTTGGCATGGGCATTGGCATGCTCGAGGACATCGTACAATTCGAGCGTCGCCCGCCTGGCCTTGGGATAAAAATTCAGCCGGCCTTTCCGGGCCAAAACGAGGCGGGGCTTTTCGGGAGTATCCGTCAAATAGATGATGATATTCTGCCAATTTTTTTGCTCGACGATGTCCTGGATAAAGATCACCGTGTTGGGGATGCCCTCGAAAAACTCCCGGGGGTTGATCTGGAGTTGGACCTTGTCCAGGACGGATCCGATCAGGGTCTGGACCCATTTGAAATTGAAGAACGGGGCGAGATAAAGGGTCAAGACCGAGGTCAGGAGCCAGCCGCCGAAGGCAAAGACAAGGAGAGGTCGCAGCATCCGCCGGGGACTGATGCCCAGGTTCTTGAAGGCCGTAATCTCGGAATCCGAAGAAAGACGGCTCATACCGGCCAGGATGCCCATGAGGACGGACATGGGAACGGTAAAGGCCAGGATCATCGGCACGAGATAAAGAAGGAGCTTCAGCGTGACTCCGAGGGCGACGCCTTTGGCGATGAACAGCGCCGGCAGCTGGAGGAGCTGGTTCATGAGCAGGACGAAGCTGTAGATCAGGAGGCCCAACAAAAACGGCGGGGAGATCTCCTTGAGGATGTAGCGGTCAAAGAGCTTGAGCATTGGGAAAAATATAACACAAAAGAGAAACGACTGCCATGCTCCGCGCCACCCATCCAGAGCGTTTATAGGGTTTCAGGTAAAAAAAAAGGGACGGTCCGCAGACCGTCCCTTTTAAAGTTCACGCTGTCATCGCGAGGCACTTTGTGCCGTGGCAATCTCCTCTCAAGTCTCTTGCGATGTAAGCGGAGATTCCTCGCTTCGCTCGGAATGCCCTTCGTGTCAGTTCGCCACGTCGCTCCGCTCCTCGCGATGACACTTAATACATGTCGCCGCCGGGCGGGGTGGGATACCTGGGAGCCTTATCTTCCTCAGGAATGTCCGTGATCAAACCTTCGGTGGTCAGCAGCAGGCCTGCGATCGAGGTGGCATTCTGGAGCGCGATCCGGACGACTTTGGTCGGGTCGAGGATGCCGGACTTGATCATGTCTTCGTACTTCTCGGTCAGGGCGTTGAAACCCATATCCTGCTTCATGTCCTTAACTTTTTCAACGACGATCGAGCCTTCCCAGCCGGCGTTGTTGGCGATCTGGCGGATCGGCTCTTCCAGGGCTCGTCTGACGATATCCACGCCGATCTTCATGTCGCCTTCGGCTTTGACGGCGTCCAGGACTTTCTGCGTTCTCAAGAGGGCCACGCCGCCGCCGGGAACGATGCCTTCCTCAACGGCCGCTTTGGTGGCGTGCATGGCATCTTCGACTCTGGCCTTTTTCTCCTTGAGCTCGGTCTCGGTCGCCGCGCCGACCTTGATCAGGGCGACGCCGCCGACCATCTTGGCCAGCCGTTCCTGGAGCTTCTCCTTGTCGTAATCGGAGGTCGTCTCATCGATCTGGGTCCGGATCTGCTTGATCCTGGCCTGGATGTCGGACGCCTTGCCCTTGCCTTCGACGATAGTCGTGTTGTCTTTGTCGATGACGACTTTCTTCGCTTCGCCCAGCCATTCCATATCGACTTTCTCGAGCTTGACGCCGATGTCCTCGGTAATGACTCGGCCGCCGGTGAGGATGCCGATATCCTCCAGCATGGCCTTCCGCCGGTCGCCGAAACCGGGCGCTTTCACCGCGGCGCAAAGGAACGTGCCTTTCAGCTTGTTGACGACCAGGGTGGCCAGGGCTTCGCCCTCGACTTCTTCGGCCACGACGACGAGCGGCTTGCCCATCCGGGCTACGTTCTCCAGCAGGGGGAGCATTTCCCTCAGGTTCGAGATCTTCTTCTCATGAAGAAGGATGAGGGGATTTTCCAGGACACATTCCATCCGGTCGGGGTCGGTGATGAAATAGGGGGAAAGATAGCCGCGGTCGAACTGCATCCCCTCGACGATATCCAGGATTGTATCCATGCTCTTGGCTTCTTCAACCGTGATAACGCCGTCCTTGCCGACTTTTTCCATGGCTTCGGCAATGATCTTGCCGATGGACTCGTCGTTGTTGGCCGAGATGGCGCCGACCTGGACGATCATCTCGCCGCTGACTTCGCGGCTCAACTTCTTGAGCTCTTTGACGACCTCATCGACAGCCTTGTCGATGCCTTTTTTAATGAGCATGGGATTGGCGCCGGCCGTGACATACCTCAGCCCTTCCGAATAGACGGCCTGGGCCAGCACGGTGGCGGTGGTCGTCCCGTCGCCGGCCACATCCGACGTCTTGGACGCGACTTCCTTGACCAGTTGGGCGCCCATGTTCTCGAGATTGTTTTTGAGCTCAACCTCTTTGGCCACGGTCACACCGTCTTTGGTGCTCGTCGGGGAGCCGAATTTTTTGTCGATCACGACATTCTTTCCCCGGGGGCCGAGGGTGGCCTTGACCAGGTTCGATAAAATGTTGATGCCTCTTAACAGAGACTGTCTTGCTTCATCGCCTATCATAATTTGTTTTGCCATTGTTCCTCCTTATTAGCGGATCAACTGAGTTTGGCCAGAATTTCTTCTTCGCGGAGAATGACGTGCTCGACGCCGTCGACGGTCACTTCCGTTCCGCTGTACTTGCCGATCAAGACCTTGTCGCCCTTTTTGACTTCGAGGGGAATCACCTTCCCTTCATCGGTCATTTTGCCTTTGCCCACAGCGATCACTTCGGCTTCCTGGGGTTTTTCCTTGGCCGTGTCGGGGATGATAATTCCGCTCTTCCGAACTTCCTGTTCTTCTATTCTTTTCAGAAGAACTCGGTCGTATAAAGGGGAAATCTTCATTAAAAACCTCCTAATTTTGATTTGTTTAGCAGACTAAATAACTAAGTGCTAATTATAAGGAAAAACAAAGGGCTTGTCAAGAAAAAAGTTGCAAAATTAGCAGTCTTTAGACTTAATTGCTAAAAAGGCAATTATTACTTTAATTTCTTTATTTTCAGCGTTTTCGCCCGATTATGGAGCGTATTACGGTGAATTCCGAGGGCCCTGGCCATTTTCGTCATGTTTCCCTTATATTTTTTCGCGGCTATCTCGATGTAGATCTTTTCGAATTCCCGGAGGGCATCCCGGAAGCGGATCTCCTTTTCCACCATGTCCTTGATCAGGTGCTCCATTTTTTGATGGATGTTCAGGTCATCAAATTTTTTGTCCATCTTTCGTCCCGCCTTTCACGACGTCCTGGTAGGCTGCCTTGAATTGATCCTTCAGCTCCTGGGGAATGAGATGAATCATCGCCTTCGTCAGTCCGTAGCAATACGGCGCCAGCCGCGAGTTGAGCAATGCCTGTTTATTGAGAGGAAACACCAGGAGGGCAAAGACAAACACACCGCAGATGAGAACGCCTTCGAAAAAACCGATGAGGCCGCCTAAAAGATGGTTGATGAATTTCAAGGGCCCTTTCATGAGCTTGGACAGAAGGAACGCGATCAGCGATCCGACGCCGATCACGATCAAAAATAAAATGATAAAGCCTAAAAACTTGGCCAGGCTGGGCTGGTGGATCAGGCGTCCTATGAGGTCGGCGAAAGTGTTGTAATAGCGGGCCGCCAGGACGAACCCGACGATGATGGCAACGATGCCGATCACCTCCTTGATCAACCCGCGGACCAAGCCCATAATGACCGTGACCAATAAAATGACCGCCAAGACGATATCCAGCCAGCCGATCATGATCCTCCCCTCCTTTTTTGAAGCTCCTCCACCATCCCGTAATGCCCGTCTCTGATGAGCCCGAAGGTGACATGAGGCTTGATCCGGCCATGAAAATCCGACCCGGGCGTCGGGACAAGGTCAAGCTCTTTCGCCACCTCGGCATAGAACCTGGTCTGCTCCGGCTTGTGGTAGGACGTGAAGACTTCGAGCCCCGCCAAGCCCCTCTCTTTCAATTGAACCAGGTCCTCTTTGGTCGCATTCTCGAAATAGGCCCCCGGATGGGCGAGGACGGGCACAGCTTCCGCCTCAGGGGCCAGGTCCAAAACTTCTAAAAGAGAAATATGTCGTTTGGGAACAAAGGCCGGTTTGTCTTCCATGAAATAATCTCTATAAAAAAGGTAAGGCGCCAAGGGACGGTTGGCCGCTTCCAAATATTCCGCGAGAGCCGGGTTGTTTTTCGATTCCGGCTTATCGAACAAAATTTGGGCGATGGTCACGCCGAGGGGCGGCAGGCCTTTGGACGCCCGGATCACTTCCGGCCAGGTCAGGTCAAACCCCAGCTTGCGAAGCTTGTCCACGCGCTCCTGAGCCTCCTCGAGCCGGCTCTCCGAGACGCGGGTCATGATCCTCCGGACAACCTCTTTTTCCCAATTCAGGAAGGGGAGCAGGAGATGAAACTCTCGGCCGTTGAAAAGCGTCGTGACTTCCATGCTCGGGATGACTTCGACGCCCGAGCCGTTGCCGACCTCCAGGGCTTCCGGATAGGCAGCCGCCGTATCGTGGTCGGCGATGGAGATCGCCGTAAACCCGTTGTCCTTGGCCAGCCGGACAATGTGGAGCGGAGAGAAATCGCCGTCGCTGCTTTTGTTGGAATGGATATGGAGGTCGACGAAACCGTTTCTCATCAAAGCTCATTTTTTCCGGTCAGAAGCCGGTAGATCTCAAAATACTTTTCGGAGGTTTTTTGGATGATGTCCTCGGGAAGGGGCGGCGGCGGCGACTGTTTGTCCCAGCTCGTGCTTTCGAGGTAATCCCGGACAAACTGCTTGTCCAGGCTCGGCTGCCCTTTCCCGGGCGCATACGTGGCCAGCGGCCAGAACCGGGAGGAATCGGGCGTGAAAATCTCGTCGACCAGGATCAGGTCATCCTTGTCCAGGCCGAATTCGAACTTCGTATCCGCGATGATGATCCCCCGGGACAGGGCATGAAGGGATGCTTTCTGATAAAGGGCGAGGCTGACTTTCTTGATTTTTGTGGCCAGCGAAGCCCCGACGAGCTTCTGCATGCCTTTGAAGGAGATGTTGAGGTCATGTCCGGATTCGGCCTTTGTCGAGGGCGTGAAGATCGGATCCTCCAGCCGGTCCGATTCCTTGAGGCCGACCGGGAGCTTGACCCCGCTCGTTTTTCCGGTCGTATTATATTCCTTCCATCCGGAACCGGATAGGTAGCCTCGGACGACGCATTCCACGGGAACGACGCTCGTCTTCTTGACCAGCATCGTCCGCTTGTCCAGCATCTCCCGGTATTTTTGAAGGACGGGCGGAAACTTGTTGACGTCGGCGGTGATGACATGATTGGGACAGACCAGCTGGGTGTAATCGAACCAGAAGTACGACAGCTGAGTGAGGATTTTTCCTTTATCCGGGATGAGCGACGGAAGGATGAAGTCAAAGGCCGAAATGCGGTCGGTGGCGACGACGAGGAGTTTGTCCTCTAATTCAAATACGTTCCGGACTTTTCCTTTTTTAAAAAGGGTTAATTCGGGAATAAGAATGTCCGAAAATGCTTGTTTCATGTGTCACCAAGGCCTTTGGGATTTTGGAAGCGTCCTTATCTTAATGAAAGCCAAGAACATTTTCAACACCCCCGTCAGAGCGGCATCCATTTTTTGAGTGGGGGCTCACCCGACCCCTTGACAAATCCATAAAACGGGGTCAAAGCTACACATCTGACAAAATAAAGCTTCCGCCTGAACCTTCAGCATGCAGTCTCTTTTTATTCAATATTTGTCAAATGTGTAGCTTTGACCCCGATGAAATTGAACAGTCGGGCGGTCTTGTTGCGGTCGCGCCGGTAGGACAAGAGGCGGCGGTCGCAATGAGTGCAGATCCTGACCGGGAAAATATTTTTTTCCTTCAAGCCTTGACTCTCCAATTGCCGGCGGTTGGCGGAAACGAGATCCAAAAGATATTTTTCCCGGAGCTCAGGATGAGGCCGGAGCATATCGAGGGGAAGTCCCGCGGCTCCGAATTCCCGCCGCACATCCTCCCCCACTTCGTAGCATTCCGGACCGATGCAGGGGCCGAGCGCGGCCAGGAGAGAGGAAGGCCGACAACCGTAACGAGCTTGTAATGCCCGGACGGCATGCTCGGCGATCCGCTTTTGAGTGCCCCTCCAGCCCGAGTGAACGGCGGCGACGACGCGCCGTGACTCATCGACAAGAAAAAGGGGAAGGCAGTCCGCGGTTTTGATGATCAGAAAAATTCCGGGCAGCCGCGTCGCCAGGGCGTCCCCTTTCCGCCGCCGGTCGGGAAGAGCATCGATAAAATGCATCTCATGAGAATGGACCTGGTCCAGCCAGAACATCTTGAAATTTCGCCACTCTGGACGGCTCCGAAAATCCCGGAGCCGCCAGAACCTCGTTCCGAAACCGTGGATGAGCCAGGGGATTCTGTCGAACCTCGGGACCGTCAGGTATTTCTCGACGTCGGCCGCGCGCATCTTCGTAGCTGATATAGCATAATCCGAAGAGCTTTGAAAAGGGATGAGACGACATTCATAAATTTATTCGTGATATAATTTGGTCTAAAATCGATGGCTGAAAAAGATCCCGCCCAAAAATTTGGAGCGGCTTACCTCGACACCTACCGGCGGGGCTTGCTTCAAGATAAGATCGAAAAGGCTTTTCAAATCCTCGAAAGCTGCACGGTCTGCCCGCGGCGTTGCAACATCAACCGCCTTAAGGGAGAAAAAGGTGTCTGCGAGGCCGGCCTCGAGCCCACGGTCTCATCGTACAGCCCCCATTTCGGCGAGGAAAGTCCTCTGGTCGGCCGGCACGGGTCGGGGACGATCTTCCTCGCCCACTGCAACCTCCGGTGCTCTTTCTGCCAGAACTATTCGATCAGCCATCTCGGCGAAGGACAGAAGGTTTCCTACAAAAGGCTGGCCGGGATGATGGTCGAGCTCCAAAACCTCGGCTGCCACAATATCAACTTCGTCAGCCCGTCCCATTACGTCCCCCAGATTCTCAAATCGCTCCCTCCGGCCATCGAAGCCGGGCTTTCCGTTCCCCTCGTCTATAACAGCGGCGGCTACGATGCGCTCGAAACCTTGAGCCTCCTGGAGGGGATCATCGACATCTACATGCCCGATTTCAAGTTCAGCCAAAACGAGACGGCCGAAGAATTCTGCCATGCCCCGGACTATCCGCAGGCGGCAAAAACGGCGATCAAGGAAATGCACCGGCAGGTCGGAGACCTCGTCCTCGATGAGAGGGGCATCACCCTGCGCGGTCTTCTCGTTCGGCACCTCGTCCTCCCGGGAGGGCTGGCCGGGACAGAAGACGTGATGAGGTTCCTGGCCCTGAATATTTCTAAAAAAACGTACGTCAATATCATGGACCAGTATCACCCCTGCGGCGATGTTGCCTGGAGCTCTCTCCTGGGACGAAGGATCACGGCCAGAGAATTCGAGGACGCCGTGGACGCCGCTCAAAGGGAGGGGCTGACGCGCCTCGATAAGCGGGATCGCTTCCGGATCGTGTTTTAGGAAGAAGCGGAAGCATCCAAAAATGTGATTTCAGAGAAGCGTGGGGATCGCCCCATGCCTCTCTGAAATCAAATAAACGAAGAAGATTGGCTGCTAATCCGATGAAAGGAAGAGAAAAGATTGGTGGGCTAAAATAATGGTCGCATAACATCATCATAGAAGACGTTTAAGCCCTTTGCTTGCGATTTTATGGGGGGCCGTGTATCATATTTTTTGAAATCCTCTCATGCTCAGGAATCTATTGCCTCCAAGCGTTTATCGATTATGGGGAACCGCATGAAAGTTTTTGCCTTAGGCTTCATTTTTTCTTTTATCCTCGGCGCGGCCCCGTTTTCCTCCCAGGAACGGCCGCGCCTCAGGGAATTCGGGATCAAGACGGGCATTCTCGAACCCGGCCCGCTAAATGCCATCACGGACGTGGCCGGGGTCAAGGTCGGCCATGTGACGCTCATCGAAGGCGATAGCATCCGGACCGGCGTGACGGCCATCCTCCCCCACGAGGGCAATATCTTTCAGGAAAAAGTTCCGGCCGCGGTCTATGTCGCCAACGGCTTCGGCAAAATCACGGGCACAACCCAGATCGAAGAGCTCGGCAACCTCGAAACGCCGATCATCCTGACGAACACATTGAGCGTGCCGACGGCGGCGGACGCCGTCATCGATTACATCCTGTCTCTGCCGCAGAACGAGAAGGTCGAGTCCGTCAATCCCGTGGTCGGGGAGACCAACGACGGCTGGTTGAACGATATCCGGGGCCGGCACGTCAAAAAAGACCATATCCTCGAAGCCATCAAGAACGCCAAGGCCGGTCCGGTCGAAGAAGGCGCGGTCGGCGCGGGCACCGGCACGATCTGCTACAGCTATAAGGGCGGCATCGGGACGTCTTCGAGAAAGCTGGCCGCCCAGCGAGGCGGCTTTACGGTGGGCATCCTCGTCCAGACCAACCACGGCGGCGTTTTTCAAATCAACGGCATTCCCGTCGATCGAAAGCCCGGCGAACCGCCGATGACGAGCGGGCTCGAAGGGGACAAGGCTCTGGACCCGGTCTCGGAGGGTTCCTGCATGGTCGTGGTGGCGACCGATGCGCCTCTCGACAGCCGCAACCTGAAGCGGCTGGCCAAACGGGCCCTGCTCGGGATCGCCAGGACCGGCGGATATTATTCGGGCTCGAGCGGCGATTATGCCATCGCCTTTTCCACGGCCAAAGACGTCCGGATTCCGCACCGGGCTTCCGGGCCGACCCAGACCGTGACACTCCTGCGCAACGAACAGATGTCCCAACTGTTTCTGGCGGCGGCCGAAGCCGCGGAGGAGGCCATCCTCAACTCGTTGTTTAAAGCCAAGACCATGAAAGGCAAGGACGGCCGCACCGCCCAGGCGCTGCCCCTGGAAAAAATTAAGTCTCTTATGAAATAAATGATGGAGATCCGATACCCACGTCCCTCTTTGCTTAAAATAAAAGTGGATAGTGAGATAATATTGTTTACAAACTTTTCCAAAGGACCATGGGCAATGTCTGAAAATCGGGAATTTGGTATTGTGCATCCCTAAAAGGTTCGCCGCGATGAAAAAAACGATCGGGATATTGGGAGGGATGGGACCCGAAGCGACCGCATATTTTTTTCAACTCCTCATAAAAAAAACGGGAGCGGCCTGCGACCAGGAACATATCCCCATTCTGATCTGGAACAACCCAAAAATCCCGCCGCGGACCGATGCCATTCTCCATAAAGGCAAGAGTCCGCTTCCCCTGCTGCTGGAAGGCATTAACATTCTCGAAAAGGGCGGCGCCGGTCTTATCGTCGTGCCCTGCATCACCGCCCATTATTACACGCCCAAACTCCAGGCACGGGCCAAAGTTCCGTTCCTCAACCTCCTCGATGAGAGCCTGGGATACACTAAAAAATATTTTCCTGGAATCAAAAAGGCGGGCCTCGTCGCCAGCTCCGGCACCGTCGCCTCGAAGCTTTTTCACAAGACTTTCGAAAAGGCCGGGATCGAGGTCATCTCCCCCAGGCAAGACGAGCAGACGCGGATCCAGAACGCGATTTTCGGGAAAAAAGGAATCAAGGCCGGGTTCACAACAGGCGCGCCGAAAGAAACCATCATCGCCATGGCCCGCATTCTCATCAAGCGCGGCGCCGAAGCTATCATTGCGGGCTGTACCGAAATTCCGCTTGTCCTCGAGCCAAAAGACATTTTCGTTCCGTTCATCGAGCCGATGAAGATCGGCGCCCTGGCCTGCATCAAAATGGCCGGCTATAGAATAAAGGAATAATCGGAATCACATGGGAGGAAGTCATGAAACTCAAAAAAGGGCTCGTTTTATCGTCTCTCGCCATTTTTCTGGTTTCAACCTTGGGCCTCCTTTGCGGCTGCAAGGCCAAGAAAGAAAAGGCGGCTGAACAAGTGCCGCCGCTCGTCAAGGCCACGGACATCCAACAGCGGTTGGCCAAATTCGCGCCCACCGAAATCACCTTCGATGAAAGCCTCTTGACGGCAGAAGACCGGGCCCTGCTCAACAAGTTCATCAGCGCCGCCCAAATCATCGACAATATCTTCTGGAAGCAAGCCTATCCGCCTGCCCTGGCCATCAAGGAGCAGCTCGAAAAATCGACTCTGCCGGAAGACAAGGATTACCTGCGCTTCCTCATGATCAACTTCGGGCCTTTCGACCGCCAGGACGAGAACAAGCCCTTCATCGGCACGGCCCAAAAACCGGCCGGGGCCGGCTTTTATCCGCCGGACATCACCAAGCAGGAATTCGAAGATTACATCGCGAAAAATCCCGGTGAAAAAGAGCCGCTCGAAAGCTCGTTCACGGTCGTCAAAAGGCAGGGGGGGAAGCTCCTCGCCGTCCCCTATCCGGCCGAGTACAAAGACGACCTGGAAAGGGTCGCCCAGACGCTCAGGGAAGCGGCCGGACTGACCACCAATCCTTCGCTTCAAAACTACCTAACCCGCCGCGCCCAGGACCTGCTGAGCAACGATTATTTCGAGAGCGACTGCCTGTGGATCGACCTCAAGGACAACTTGGCCGAGATCGTTATCGGGCCGTTCGAAGTTTATGAGGACGCGCTCATGGGGGTCAAGGCTTCCTACGAAAGCTTCGTCTATGTCAACGATCGCCAGGAGATGAAAAAGATCAAGGGCTACCTGGACTACCTGGACGAGATGCAGACGAACCTTCCCGTCGAACAAAAATACAAGGACCAGAAAGTCCGCGGCCTGGATTCTCCGCTCAACGTCGTCTATGAGGTGTTCACGGCGGGCGATACCAAAGCCGGCGTCCAGACCTCGGCCTTCGTCCTCCCCAACGATGAAAAAGTGCGCGAGAAAAAAGGCACTAAAAAAGTCTTCCTCAAAAACATGATGGAAGCCAAGTTTAAAAAGAGCCTGGTCCCGATCTCCGAACGCGTTCTGGAACCCGACGACGCCCAAAAAGTATCCTTCGACGCCTACTTTACAGAGACCGTCCTCCACGAAATCAGCCATGTCCTGGGAGTGAACTATGTCACGCTTCCCGACGGGACCAAGACAACCGTCAATAAAGTTTTGAAAGACCTCAATACCCCCATCTCCGAAGCCAAGGCGGACGTGGTCGGCATCTACAACGTCCCGCTTCTCGTCGAAAAAGGCTGGTTCCCGAAAGAAAAGGAGACGGAGATCTATACAACGTATCTGGCCGGAATGTTCCGCTCGATGCGATTCGGGGCCACGGAAGCCCACGGCCTGGGTGTCCTGCTCCAGTTCAACTTCCTCAGGGAAAAGGGCGCTTTCGTTTACGACGCGGCGACTATGAAATTCAAGCTTGATCTCGGCAAGATCCAAGCCGCCGTCCGCGAGCTGGCCCGGCAGCTCCTGATCCTTGAAGGGGACGGCAACTATGACAATGTCCGCAAGTTCATCGACCGCTACGGCAAGATGGATGACATCACGAAGCAGATGATCGGAAAACTGGCGGACATCCCCGTGGACATCGCCCCGATCTTTAAAACGAGCTTTTAATGATCGGGATCAAACCTCAACGTTCAACATTTTAAGCTTTTAACAGACGAGGTCCTTCGGTCACTGCTCCGATCGAATTTTTTGTCGAATGTTGAGGTCTGACCCCGGAAATTTCCTGAGAAAATGAGGCGGGCGTTGCCGGCTCAGTGCTTCAGCACGGCGATGTTCAAGACGGGATTGACTTCGTGCCAATTGCGACCGGGTTGGGCGTCATACCGGGCGACGCCGTAGACGCGCACCCGGCTGCCTTCACGCGGAAGGGACATCCCGGTTGGGCTCATGATCTCGCAGACTACAAAGGGCCCCGACCCTTGCGGGATCTCTACCAGCTTGAAATGCAAGGTCCCTTCCTCCTCGTCGACACGAACGTCGCGCACGTAGCCTTCGGTTGCGATGTGAGGCCGGGTGTTCGTCGGGAGTTCCAGGATGCTGAGAGGATAGAAGTTGCTGAAGTCCAGAGTGCCCGATTTAATCGAGATGCTGTTCCGTTCCCCAAACAAGGCTCTCCGGTTTGAGACGACCAGTAGCGTCAACAGCACGAGTACCAGAACCGTGAGTCCCTGGACCACACGTGGAGTTGTAAGCGCATAGAAAAAATCTTCCCACACCCGAGCCCACCTGTGGCGCCCAGGGACGATTTCGCCAATCTTGTCCATCATAGCTTCATACTCGGGCGCTTGATGCGCGTCAGCCGGGCTGAGATGACGGAGTTGCTGCGCCAACTGATGTCCGGCTCGAAGTCTCACGAACATTGTCCGGCAAGATTCGCAGTCGAGCATGTGCTTTTCCAATCGCTTTGCCTCGCGAGGCGGGAGCGAACCCTCAAGATAAGGCACAAACTTCCTTCGTAAGTAAAAACGCCAGCAACTCATCGCCTACACTCCTTGCTCCTTAGATTTCTTTAGAGGAGCCCCCTAAACGGTCGCAGCCGCTCTTCCAGCTCCGCCAGTGCCCGGTTCAGCCTTGAGGCCACCGTCCCGGGCGCGCAGCCGAGCACCCGGCTCATCTCTTCGTAGGATAGCCCTTCCAGGTACTTGAGGACAACCACATCCCGCATCTTGAGAGGCAGTTGCTTTACCGCATTTTGAAGAATGACCTTGCGCACCTCATGGCCATCCGAGATGGGCCTCGTATAAATTTCGTCGCTGCTTCCGAGAATCGCCTCCAGAGGCACATGCGGAGCGCCACGCCGCCGGTGATAATTCCGGCATTCGTTGCGGGCAATCCGGTAGATCCAGGTGAACAGGCTGGATTGATACCTGAAGCTCCGGAGACCCCGGAATGCCTTAAAGAAGATGGTTTGTAGCACGTCCTGCGCCTGGAGGGAGTCTCCGATGGAGTAAACGACCAGGGTCCAGATCGGCTCGCGATAAGCATCATAGAGTTCCCGAAATGCTCCCGAATCGCCGCGCTGCGCGGCCATAGCAAGGCTCCGCTCCTCCTCGCCGTTACCAATCCTCATAGCCCCTGTCTGATTGAGGCGCTGCGTCGCCATCGGTTTTTCGTTCAACACCCGTTCTGAGGCGCCCAAAAAACGCTGCCGGGGCGCGTATAAATCGGTTCTCCCACCTGCCAAGGAATGTGCTTCACTTTCTTCTGCTTGCAATCCCTCCGCAGGCATTGCCAGAGCGCATAGAGAATTTACTTTCTTGCGCGCCACGCTCAAATCTCCCTGAAAACAGCGAATATCTTCTCAGCTTCGTGCCAAATATATGCCCGACCGACATCCGCTGTCAAGGAAACCAAGATGCAGACACGATACCGCCGTTTGGTCATAAAAAATTGCCTTTAGCCTTATGACGTCAGACCTCCGCCCCGCTTGAAAACCAACGATGCTGTGTGATGATCAGAACCGTTCGATGCTTTTCCAGCCGCCATAAGGACGATCCATTCGGAGACATATCTCTGATATCAACCTCAATCCAAATTATTCTTTTTTTGCTTTCGAGAGATGGACTTTCCGGAGAACTGGAAGAAATAAGCTCATCCTCGTGTCTAATATAAATGGAGGAGGCTATAATCCCCATGAAAAAGTCCATTTTCGGCTTAGTTCTTCTTTTCCTTGCCATCGTCGTATGGGGCGCCGGGACGCTCGAGGTCAAAGGCCGAATTGTGTCTCTCGACGGCCGTCCGGTCGCCGGGGCGGTCGTCTCGGTTCGCTCGACCAATGCTTCGGCCGTCGCCGACGCCGCGGGAGGATTCACCGTGAGCGTCCCGGACGGAGAACGGATCCGATTGACCGTGACCCATCCGGATTACTTCGCCGAGGAACTATCGTTTTCGGCCAAGGAAGCATCCCAAGCCCTGCTCGTCGAGCTCACTCCGCTCATTCGACAGACGGTCGAGGTTTCCGTGACGGCGCTCCGGTATCCGGAGCCGTCTACGAAAATCCCCGCCGCCCAGACGGTCATTCCGACCGCACTGCTCGAAGAGCGTCTGGCGCCGAACATCACGGAAGCCCTGGCCTTCACTCCCGGTGTCACACCTCTAGGTTCGGGCGGCTTTTCTCTCGTTCCCTCGATCCGCGGGCTCGCCCGGCGGCGGATCCTCGTCCTCGTGGACAATGCCCGTATCACGAGCGACCGGAGAACCGGCCCCAATGCATCCTTCGTCAATCCCGAGGATCTGGATCGTATCGAGGTCCTGCGCAGCCCCTCCTCGATGTTCTACGGCTCGGATGCCATCGGCGGCGTCGTCAACTTATTCACCAAGAATCCTCCCTCCGGGGATGGCATTTCCGGGCGCCTTCATGCCGGATATGGAACCAATAACGCCGAGAAGGCTTACGGCTTGAGCCTGGCCGGCCGGAAAGGAACCTGGGGATTCTATCTCTCCTACCAAGGCCTCGACGCGGACAACTACCGTTCGCCTCAGGCCGAAGTCCTTCAATCGCAATACAGCCAGTCCGGCCTCCTGGGCAAAATTGTCTACGATGCCGACGCCCGCCGGGTGAGCCTGAGCTTCCTCGGCTCACGAGGGACGGATATCGGCAAGCCCAACCGGACCAGCGCCACCAAGCCGACGTGGTATCCGCACGAGAACGACAACCTGGTCCAGCTCGCCTGGACGGAGAAGTCGGTGGCCGGCGGCGAACTGGCCGTCCAAGCTTACGCCAACCCGAACTTCCTGGAGACGAGGACCAAGACTCTGTCGGGGACGGCCGTGACCAAAGATTCATTCAGCCGGACAGAGAGCACGGAGTACGGCGTCCAGGTCTCCTTCGCCAGGATGTTGGGCGCGTCCTTCCGGCTGACGGCGGGGGCCGACCTCTTCGGCCGGGCGGGCGTTAAGGCTACGCTTCATGAGGATTCCTTCGACGCATCCGGCAACCTCACCAAGACCTACGACGAAACAGCGTATGACAGCGGCCGGAGCACAGACGCCGGCGTCTTCATCAGCGGCGACTTTTCGGGCATGGCCAACCTCGACCTCGTCGGCGGCCTGCGCTGGGATTCGTTGTCGCAATCGGCCCATCCCGGGGGCGGGACGGAGGCGATGGACAAGCGGGACGACGCCGTCACCGGCTTTTTGGCGGCCTCCTACCGTTTCACGCCTTCGCTCATGCTCTTCGCCAACGCCGCCCGCGCCTACAGGACGCCCGGCTTGGGCGAGCGTTTCTACTCGGGAATCACCGGGCGTGGGTTCATCATCGCCCAGCCGAACCTGGCCAACGAACGCAGTCTGAATTGGGACGCCGGCCTGAAGTGGATCTCGCCCCGCCTCTATGCCGCAGCCTATGGTTTCGTCTACACCGTCGACGGGCTCATCGATCGCTACCAGGTCGGCCCGTCGATCTACACATACGGCAACGTGGACAAAGGCCGGATCAAGGGCGTCGAGCTCGAAGCCGAGGTCTATCCGCTCTCCGGCTGGAAGCTGTTCGGCACGTTTGCCGCGCTGCAGGGCGAAAGTGCGACGACGGGAGCGCCCATCAATGACATCCCGCCGCTGCGCGCCGTCATCGGAACGCGGCTCTGGTGGGGAAAATTTTCGGCCGAACTGAGCGGCGTTTTCCAAACTGCCAAGGACGATCCCGGCCCCGCCGAAATCTCCATCCCCGCCTGCCGGGTCTTTCAACTCAAGGCCAATTACTTCCTCCACCCGGTCAATATCTATCTCGTTCTCGGCAACATCTTCGATGCCAACTACCTCGGCCGTCCCGACCCGGAAGCCATGGAGGAACCGGGCCGCGGCTTGAGGATCGGCCTGAGCTATTCATTCAGATAGAATTGGAGGAAATAAGCTCATCCTCGTGTCTAATTTAAATGTAAGAGGCTATATCATGGGAAAATTATGCTTCAAATCCTTGCTTTTCTCCTTCTTTATCCTTTCTTTGTTGGTTTTCCTAGCCGGTCCATCCTTGGCCTCGTCCTCCGACAAGAAGGACGCGGATAAATCTCAAACCGCGCAGAAACAAAAAACTGATAAACAGACCGCCCAAGAGGCCAAACAGCATATCGAGATCACGGTCACAGCGCCCCGCGTCGAAATCGCGCTCAAGGCCGTCCCCGCCGCGACCACCGTCGTCGAAACCCAAATTTTGCAGACGATGCCGCGGACGATCGCCATCGATGAGGCCTTGAAGCTCACGCCGGGGGTAAAAGTGGACAACCAGGCTGACGGAGAGCGCGTCCATCTATCGATCCGCGGCCAGGGAATCCTGACCGAGCGGGGCACGCGCGGCATCAAAACTCTCGTCGACGGCATTCCGCTCAATGACCCCTCGGGTTTCGTCTCCGATTTCTTCGACGTCGATTGGGCCACGGTGAAACGGATTGAAGTCCTGCGAGGACCGGCCGCCGCCTTCTACGGCAGCGGCTCATCGGGCGGCATCCTGAACATCCTGACCCGCAGCGGCGGTCCCCAAAAGATCTCGGGCACCGGATTCCTCACGGCCGGTTCCTACGGTTTTTACAAGGGATTGGCCGAGGCCGGGGGAACGACCGGCCCGATGAACTATCGCATCTCCGGATCCTATCTGTCCGGCGACGGCTATCGCGACCACACAAAATACTGGGCCGATAATTTTCACGGAAAGTTCGGCTTTGATGTATCGCCCTCCGTAAAGCTGACGGCGATCCTCGGCTGGACGGATTTCTACAACGAGAACGCCGAAGGGCTCAACCTCGACTGGTTCAGCGCGGATCCCAGCCAAGGCCGGAAACGGGGCAATCCGGACTCCTATTCGCTTGACGAATACAAGCGGACGCCCAGCTCTTATCGACAAATGTTCGGCGAAGACCGAATTCCGTTCAACGAATATCAGAAGACGAGCCGGCTCACGAGCGGAATTTCGGGAACGGCTGGGCTCGGCCCGGACCTGGATCTCGCCTTCAGCGCTTATTTCCGCAAGACAAAATACACGGAATCCGTGCCGTCCTCGCTCATCCACCGCGCCTACGACACGCCCGGGTTCGCCGTTCAGGTCAACCACGCCGCCGGCGAAGGCCGGCTCAAGAACCACCTGAGCGTCGGCCTGGACCTCGGCTGGCAGACGATCGACGAATACAAAAAACCCAACTTGGGAAATGCCGTGGAAGGCCCGGACAAGATCTCAGACCAGACCATGTCCCAGAGCGGGATGGGCGTTTTCGTCCTGGAACGCCTCGAACTCGGTCCCCAATGGGGTGCGTCGTTGAGCCTCCGCTATGACACGGTCACCAACAAGCTGGATGACCATTTCAAAGCCGGCGGAATCGATTTCTCGGGCAATGCCTCGTTCAATAAGGCGACGGGCCGGCTCGGGGTGACGTGGAATCCTCTATCCGATTTCGGTCTCTACGCGAGTTGGGGAACCGGATTCCTGCCGCCGGGGACCGAGGAGTTGGTCAACAACCCTTACGCCCTGAGCGGATTCAACACACAACTTGTCCCGGCCACATCGAGCGGCGAGGAGATCGGCGCGCGCGGCTCGATCAGCGATTCGTTCACCTACGACCTCTCCCTGTTTTATCTTGCCACGAGCCATGATTTCGGCCGCTATCGGGTGACGTGGCGACCCATGGAGACATTCTACGGGAACGTCGGCTCGACCAACCGCTACGGCTTGGAGGCCTACCTCGCCTGGTATCCCCTCGAGCCCCTGGCCATGAGGCTGGCCTACACCTATTCCCACTTCAAGTACGATTCTGTTCAGACGCTCGACGCAGGGATTCCATACAAGGGAACGTGGCTCCCGAACTCTCCCCAACACCAGCTCTATCTCGATGGGGAATACAAGATCACGTCGGCATTGACCGCGGGCGCCTCCTTGGAATACATGAGCTCCTCGTATATCGACGCGACGAACAGAATCCTCCCCAACGGCTACGGCCGCACCGACCCGTACACTCTCCTTCACGTCCGGCTCGGCTACAAATTCGAGATGGGCGGGATGCCATGGGAACTGATGCTCTCCGGCCGCAACATCTTCGGCTTCGAATACTACGGTTTCACCGAGCCCGACCCCGACGGCAATTCCTATCAGCCGGCGCCGACCGCCGAATGGTCGCTCGGCCTGCGCCTAGGACTTGGAAAGATAAAATAGCCTGGACTCCATTCGGAGATGGGCATCCCGGGGAGCGCTTCGGGGACATAGACCCAAGGCAGGTGTCTCCGAATTGACGGCTTGACAAGAATGAGCGTCTCGGATATAAATGGCATGCTTTTTCCTATGTGAGGAGGTGAATTTCTTGGCGTTTGTTCTTATCGAAG
>CAZIDN010000035.1:30743-37825 GCA_964537875.1 uncultured Eubacteriales bacterium | reverse complement strand
TATTTCGGTCGTCTTCCATCTCTCTTCATCGGCCGAAAAGGAACATACGGATGAAGGAAAAAAAGGACTTCAAGTTCATCGTCCGCGAATACCGGCCGAAGGATGAGGAGCAAATCCTGGGTCTTGTTCGAGAGCTGGAGGCCGAGCTCGCCGAGAAGTTTCATTCCGTCAGCATCCAGTCCGGGGTCGACGACTACCGCAACCGCTATCTGCGGCCCGGAAACAAGTACAAGACGTTCGTGGCGGTCGTCGACAAGAAGGTGGTCGGCTATCTCATGGGCTATCCCTCTCTGGGTGCTCCGGAGATCGATAATATGTACGATGTCCTTCCGATGTCTCCGGGCTGGAGGCCGCCCGAGTTTTATCTCCAAATCACATTCGTCTCCAAGCCGTACCGGAACCGGGGCATCTCCAAGGCCCTCCATCTGAAAATCATCGACTATGCCATCCAGCAAGGGCATAAGGAAGTCTATGCCTGTATCGCCAAGTGGAACCTGCCCGAGATCAAGGTCATCAAATCACTGCAGTTCCATTTAAAGGACCTGGGCTACCGATACCGACTGACGCTCAAGCTGTAGAGGAGCGGCCGCTGCCAAATTTGAGCGGCGAGGCGAACTTCGTTGCGTCATCGAACATCTGTTCGTCCGGGTAATGTCGGTCCAAGCGAGTCTTGCCTAGCCGGGCGATTCCCCATATAATGCGGGGGTAAGAAACCGTTCGAGCGATGCGACATAAGGGAAAAACATACTGGCGGAAGAGAAGGGATAGGCTTTTAGCCGGACATGTGTAACTTCAAGGGAACATCCTGGATGTGGGCTGCGGATGGCGAAAATACGGAGGGGACGCCGTGAGGCTCGATGTCAACCCCGATTGTCATCCCGACCTTGTCGCGGATATCCAGGGCCCTACCGGGCTCGAAGAGGCGAGTTTTGACACAGTCCTGGCTCTCGACGTGCTGGAGCATCTCCGCGATCCCCATCGGGCCGTCGAAGAGATCAAACGTGTCCTTAAACCCGGAGGCTTCCTCTATATCACCGTGCCCTTTTGCTTTCCCCGCCATGGCGCCGAGTACTACCGGTTCAGCGACCTGGCCCTCAAAGATCTGCTCGAGGGCTTCGAGGTGGAGATCATTCCCGTCCGGAAGAGCAAAGTCTGGAACATCATCTGGAATTATTATCCTCAGGATACGCTCGTCGAAGGCTATTTTGTCAGGGCCAGGAAAAAAATGACCAAGGAAGAATCCTAGGGGCCGAGGATGTCCGAGAAAAATTCCCTAACCCCGATGATGGAGCAGTATTTCCGGATCAAAAAGCAGCACCGGGACACGCTCCTCTTTTTCCGCCTGGGCGACTTTTATGAGATGTTTTATGAAGACGCCAAGATCGCCTCGGCCGTCCTCGAGATCGCCCTGACCTCGCGCCAAAAAGTTCCCATGTGCGGAGTTCCCTATCATGCCGTCAACTCGTATCTGGCGAAGCTTCTCAGGCGAGGCTACAAGGTCGCCGTCTGCGAGCAGGTTGAAGACCCGAAGACGGCCAAGGGTGTGGTTAAGCGGGAGGTTATCAAGGTCCTGACGCCGGGGACGGCCGTCGAGGTGGAGCTCGAAGCCGGCAAGGAAAACGTCTACATCGTTTCCGTTTCGAACAGCGAGGATGGCTGGGGACTGGCCCTGATCGACCTGACGTCCGGAGAGATGAAGGTCATGCAGAGGGAGGGGCAGGATTTTAACGCGCTATCGGATGAACTTTTTAAGACGTCCCCAAAGGAGCTGGTGTTTCCCGAAGGAGATGAAGAATGGCTGCGGCGGGCGCTTCAGAGGAGCGACCTGGATGCGTTGCTCAAAAGCCCCGTCGAAGCCTGGGCCTTCGAATTCTCCCAGGCCAGAGACTACCTGATGGACCATTTCTGCGTCAAGTCCTTGGCCGGCTTCGGGATCGATAATAAAAACCTGGCCGTTTCTGCGGCGGGCGCTCTGCTCTATTATCTCAAGAAAGTCCGTAAGGATTCCCTGGCCCTGATTCGAAAAATTTCTTTTATCCATCCCTCCGACCAAATGGTTCTGGACGCGTCCACCATCCGGAACCTCGAGCTCGTAAAAAACCTCAGGGACGGTCGAGTCGAGAACTCCCTCCTCGGCATGATCGATTACACAGTGACGCCGATGGGCGGCCGCCTGCTGCGGAGCCGGCTCCTTCAGCCCCTTCTCGATTGTCCGGAGATCGGCCGCCGCCTGGATGCCGTGGAGGAGTCTCTCAAGGATACCATTACCCGCCAGGAACTGCGGGAAAGCCTGAAAGGCATCCTGGACCTGGAGAGGCTGGCGGGAAAGATTTCTCTAGCCGCGGCCCACCCGCGCGACCTTGTCGCCCTCAAGAAATCCCTCCTTCCTTTGCCCAAGATATTTTCTCTGCTCGAGCCCTTCCAGAGCTCGATCTTCAGCGACATCCGCAGCCGCTGGGACAATGCCCGGGACATTGTCGAGCTTTTGGACAGGGCTATTCTTGATGAGCCGGCCTTTCTCCTGACCGAGGGCGGCATCATCAAGGATGGTTTCCATCCGGAACTGGATGACCTGAAGGAGATCAGCCGCTCCGGCAAGTCTTTTATCGCTCTCCTCGAAAAAAAGGAGCGCGAACGCACCGGCATTTCTTCACTCAAAGTCCGCTACAACAAAATCTTCGGCTATTATATCGAGGTGACGAAGCGGAATCTGCCCCAAGTTCCCGCGGATTACATCCGAAAACAGACCCTGGTGAGCTCCGAAAGGTTTCTGACGCCCGAGCTCGAGGAATATGAGGAAAAAGTCCTCCGCGCCGAGGAGCGGATCGGCGAGCTCGAGGTTAAGCTTTTTAATGATGTCCGCGAGAAGATCGCCGCCGAAACGGCCAGGCTCCAAAGAATCGCTTCCGATATCGCCGCGCTGGATGTCCATTCGTCCTTGGGCGAGCTCGCCGCCCGGCGGAATTATTTCCGGCCCGACGTCAACGCCGGCGAAATCATGAAAATAAAAAACGGAAGGCATCCGGTCATCGAAATCGCCAACGCCGAGCCTTTCATTCCCAACGATACGTACCTGAATAGGGATGAGGACCAGATCCTGATCATCACCGGCCCCAACATGGGGGGCAAATCCACCTACCTCCGCCAGGTGGCCCTGATCTGCATTCTGGCCCAGATGGGGTCGTTCGTTCCCGCCCAGGAATGCATGATCGGCGCCGTCGACCGGATATTCACCCGGATCGGGGCGATGGATTTTCTTAGCGTTGGGCAGTCCACGTTTATGGTCGAGATGCTGGAAACGGCGAACATCCTGAACAACGCGACACCGAGGAGCCTGATCCTGCTGGACGAGGTCGGGCGCGGCACCAGCACCTTCGACGGCCTAAGCATCGCCTGGGCGGTGGCCGAATACCTCCATGAGAATGTCGAGATCCGGGCCAAGACCTTGTTTGCCACCCATTACCATGAGCTGACCGAGCTCGCCCTCACCCTCAAAAGAATCAAGAACTATCATCTGGCGGTCAAAGAATGGAAAGAAGAAGTGGTCTTTTTAAGGAAGATCATCGCCGGGCCTTCCGACCAGAGCTACGGCATTCACGTGGCCAAGCTGGCCGGCATTCCACGGGACGTTGTCGGCCGGGCCCGGGAGATCCTGTTCAACCTGGAAAAACAGGAGTTGGACGAGACGGGGCTGCCGCGGATCGCCCGCACTTCCAAGAAGCGCGATAAGAGCCAGCTGCTCCTATTCCAAAAGGACCGGGAGCAGGAGATCCTCCGGGAAATGAAAGACGAGCTCGTCTCCTGCGATGTCGCCTCGTTAACCCCCCTGGCCGCCCTGAACCTTCTCAGCCGGCTGGTCGAAAAGCTCCGTCAATAATTATCGGATTCGTCTTCGACTTTGTGGCCCTCTTCCTCTTCTTCCTCCTCCTCGTAGTCCTCATCGAAGTCGCGCTCCTCTTCGAAGGGGGCCTCGCCGTCTTCTTCTTTCCGCTGCTCGATGCCGGCTTCGAACTCGTCCTTGTCCTCGAAGCGGCGCAGACAATTGGCCGCCGAGTCGCTGTAGACGAGCTCCAGATAGTCCTCCTCGATCTTGCAGAACACAGACATGCTGTGGCCTGTCTGCAGGTTGCCGACCGTCTCGACGACTTCCGCTTTTTTTTTGAGCGCGTCGAGCGTCAGCCAGCTAGAAATTTCGAGTTCTTCCATGCTCCTATCTACAAGGAATTAAATATCCATTTTTTCTCAATTGTCAAGAGGGAAGGGGGAAAAATTAGCATCTCCATTTCCGTGAAAAGTCCGATGGGTCCTGTCACGGACGTGCCCCTAACGCCCTTCGACCTTTTAGAGCCCCCTTGATTGGTCAAGGGGGTAGGGGGTTTAATATTGCTATTTGAAAATCTTCTATCATGCTTCTTCTTACCCACCACTCAGGCGCTTCGGGCGTTGCGGGGCAGCATCCGCGCCACCCATCATAGACTTTTTCACGGAAATGGAGATGCGCTCGGGTGAAGAGTGTCCCCGCTTTGAGACTTGACAACTTTGACAGGAATACTTATCTATTTACTTGCCTTTTTAAGGAGACGAGTTATGCGATGGGATAAATTCACCGTGATGTCGCAGGAGGCCGTCCAGATGGCCCAGTCCAAGGCGGAGGAGCTGGGGCACCAGCAAGTCCAGCCCGAACATCTCCTTTGGAGTTTCCTCACCCAGGAGGAGAACATCGTCGGCTCGCTGTTGGCCAAAATCGGCGCCAACAGGTCGAAAATATTGGAAGAACTGGAAACGTCGCTCCAAAAGATGCCGAAAGTGCAGGGCGTGGAAGTCTATCTCTCTTCGGCCCTGCGCCGGATCATGAGCGATGCCCAGAAGGAGGCCGATAAGCTCAAGGACGAGTATATCTCGACGGAACATCTGTTTCTGGCCATGCTCAAAGACAATTCCAACGAGGCAGGCCGGATTTTGGGGAAAAACGGCGTCACGGAAGAAGCCGTCCTTGAGGCGCTGAAAGCCGTCCGGGGAACCCAGCGGATCACCGATCCCCAGCCCGAGGCCAAGTACCAGGTCCTCCAGAAATACACCCGCGATTTTACCGACCTGGCCCGGCAGGGCAAGCTCGACCCTGTCATCGGGCGCGAGGATGAGATCCGCCGGGTCATCCAGGTCCTGTCCCGCCGGACAAAAAATAATCCCGTTCTCGTCGGCGAGGCGGGCGTGGGAAAAACGGCCATCGTCGAAGGATTGGCTCAGCGGATCGCCAACGGCGATGTCCCCCAGCCGCTTAAAAACAAGAGGCTCATTTCGCTCGATATGGGGTCGCTCGTGGCCGGGACAAAATACCGCGGAGAATTCGAAGACCGCCTGAAAGCCATCCTCAAAGAGATTAAGGAATCCGAAGGGGAGATCATCCTCTTCATCGATGAGCTTCACACCATCATCGGCGCCGGCGCGGCGGAGGGCGCCGTTGACGCGTCCAATATGCTGAAGCCGCCGCTGGCCAGGGGAGAGCTTCGCTGCATCGGCGCCACGACGCTGAACGAGTATCAGAAGCACATCGAAAAAGATGCGGCCCTCGAAAGACGCTTCCAGCAGGTCTATGTCGGCGAGCCTTCGGTCGAAGACACCATCTCGATCCTGAGGGGACTGAAGGAGAAATACGAGATCCACCACGGCGTCAGGATCAAGGACTTGGCGCTGGTGGCCGCCGCGACCCTCTCCAACCGCTATATCACCGGCCGCTACCTGCCCGACAAGGCCATTGATTTGATCGATGAAGCCGCCTCCCGCATCCGGATCGAAATCGATAGCCTCCCCGAGGAGATCGATGAGCTCGAGCGGAGGATCCTTCAGATTGAAATCGAACGGCAGGCCCTCAAGAAGGAAAAGGACCGGAGCTCGAAGGAGAAGCTCGAGAAGCTCAGCAAGGAGCTGGCCGACCTGAAGGAAAAAAGCGGCGCCCTGAAGGCCCAATGGCAAAAGGAAAAAGAGCTAATCGACGCCGCCAAAAAACTCAAGGAACGGCAGGATGCGTTGAAGATCGAAGAGCAGAATGCCGAGCGGCGCGGCGAGCTGGAAAAGGTCGCCGAAATCCGCTACGGAAAATTGATCGAGGCGGGGAAGGAGTTGGAAAGACTGAGCCGGGAACTGGCGGAGATCCAAAAGACAAAGAAGATGCTCAAGGAAGAGGTCGACGAGGAGGATGTGGCCGAAGTGATCTCGAAATGGACGGGCATCCCTGTCTCGAAGATGCTCGAAGGCGACGTGGAACGACTGATCAAAATGGAGTCCAACCTGGCCCAGCGCGTCGTCGGCCAGGACCATGCCCTGCGGGCCGTTTCCGACACGATCCGGAGGGCCAGGGTGGGGATCCAGGACGCCTCACGGCCGCTCGGGTCGTTCATCTTTATGGGACCGACGGGCGTGGGAAAGACCGAACTGGCCCGGGCGCTCGCCGAGTTTCTCTTTGATTCGGAAAAATCCATGGTCAGGCTGGACATGTCCGAATACATGGAAAAGCACACGGTCTCCCGTCTGATCGGGGCGCCCCCGGGCTACGTGGGATATGAAGAGGGCGGCCAGCTCACGGAAGCGATCAAGCGGCGCCCGTACTCCATCATCCTCCTGGATGAGATCGAAAAAGCCCATCCCGACGTTTTCAACATCCTGCTCCAGATCCTGGACGACGGCCGGCTGACCGACGGGAAAGGCCGGACCATCGATTTCAAGAACTCGCTGATCATCATGACCTCCAACCTGGGCAGCCAGGTCATCAAGGAGTTCGGCCAGGATTATGAGGTGATGGAACGGGAAGTGAAGAAGATCCTGGAGAGCCATTTCCGACCCGAATTCCTCAACCGCATCGATGAAGTCGTCATCTTTAAATCGCTGTCCAAAGCCTCCATTCTCAAGATCGTGGATCTGCAGATCGACCTGCTGAGGAAGAGGCTCGAAGAGCGGAAAATCGGGGTCGACATCAGTCGGAGGGCTATGGATCTGCTGGCGGACAAGGGATATGACCCGATCTACGGAGCCAGGCCTCTCAAAAGGACCATTCAGCAAGACATCCAGAATCCGCTGGCCATGAA
>CAZIDN010000035.1:0-30643 GCA_964537875.1 uncultured Eubacteriales bacterium | reverse complement strand
CCAGGCCTCTCAAAAGGACCATTCAGCAAGACATCCAGAATCCGCTGGCCATGAAAATATTGTCCGGAGAATTCAAGGACGGAGATACCGTCAAGATCGACGCGGACTTCAAGGGTGATTTTCTCTTTGCCAAATAGGCGCGAAAAGACCGAGTCATTCGCTCTCCGTAAGAACTTAAGCATCTCCATTTCCGTGATGGCTTGAAACCAGGATTCCGTGGGTCCTGTCGCCGACCAGCCCAGCTGCCCTCGCTCTTCACCCTGACGAGGGTCCCATTCGCTTCGGGCATCTGGGCGCCCTGGTCGGCGCCACCCACTTCATGAATTATTAATATTCACGGAAACCGAGATTTATTTCGCCGGAACTAAGAATTTGACAAGTCGGCGAAAATCCTGTAAACAAAAGTTATCACTCATATGCAGGAAGGAGGTCAATATGAGAAGATTCGTGACGGTCTTTTTAACCGTTGCCCTGCTCAGCACTCTGTCTCTCGCCAATGGATTGAACCTCAACAGCCTCGGCTCGCGCGCTTTGGCCATGGGAGGGGCGTTTGTCGGCCTGGCTGATGATTTCAGCGCCATCTACTGGAATCCCGCCGGATTGGCCAGTTTAAAGACGAAATCCTTCGGGTTTTACGGAACGGATATTATTCCCTCGGGCACATACAAGCTGGTCATTCCGTCGTTCGTTCCGCCGCCCTATCCAACGGGCTTGCAAGTCGATGCGGCCACAAAGGCCAAGCATTATCTGGGAGGCATGGCGGTCTACATCCATCCGATCACCGAAAATGTGGTCGGCGCGATCGGGATTTATACTCCTTCGGGGTTGGGATCGGATTGGCCGAGCCAAGACCTGGCCTTTCTCTCGTATCCCTATCAGAGTACGACGATCGAATGGAGGAGCAAGATCGGACTGATCACCATCGCCCCGACATTGGCCGTGAAGGTCAACGACATGCTCTCCCTGGGCGCCTCCGTCAACGTCAACTACGGCATGTTTGATATCAGCATGTGGGCAGGAAAGACGCTGCTGCCCCCCAGTTATACGACGGAATTCGACCTCGGCCAATATGAAGAAAGCGAGACCGGATGGGGATTAGGAGCCACCTTCGGCGTACTCTTCAAGCCCCATCAAATGTTCAGCCTGGGAGCCACGTTCCGGACGGCCAGCACGGTAAAGTTCAGCGGCGAAGCGAAGATGTCGAACTTGGTCCTGATCGGTCAACCCGGAAGCTCGGAAATGGAACGGAATGTCACTTGGCCGGAGTGGCTGGCCGTCGGCGCCGCCTTCTATCCCATAGACAACCTGACCATTACGGCGGATATGCAGTATACCCATTGGAAAAGGATCGATGTGATCAAGACCGATTATACAAATTCAATCTGGAACTTGTTGATGACGGCCGGCGGCAAGGACACCATGCCTATGCATTGGGAGGATGCCTATCAAATCCGTTTCGGCGCAGAATATAAGGCCAGCGAGACATTGGCCTTCCGAGCGGGCTATTACCTGGATCCTTCGCCGGCCCCGGACAAGACGATGAATATCCTGCTTCCCAACTATGATTTCAATGTGTTGACACTCGGGCTCGGCTACAACCTGAACGGGCTCCAGATCGACCTCGGCTTCGAGTACCTGATGGGGAAGGAAAGGAACATTGATTTCGCGAAAACATTGAATAGTCCCCTGAACCCGTATTTTAACAAAGAATATGAAGACGCGATGCCCGGTACCTACAATATGAAGATCATCGTCCCCAATATCTCCATCAGCTACAGGTTTTAGCCGGATAGACAGAATAAGCATCTTTAAGCGGGATCTTATCAAGAAAAGGAGCTCCCAAATCCCCACCCTCGCTCCATTGCTAAAGGGGTGAGGGGGATTATTTTTTCGGGCCGCAGGTGTCCTGATTAAGACAATTAGCCGGGGAAAGGCAACGCTTTATTCCTGTCCAAGGACCTTCTTTTTTGAGGGATAAAATGAGAATCCGCAAAGCCCTGATTCCGGCCGCCGGTTTGGGCACGAGGTTTCTTCCCGCCACCAAGGCTCTCCCCAAAGAAATGCTCGCCGTCATCGACAAGCCCGTGATCCAATATGCCGTCGAGGAGGCGGCCGGCTCCGGGATCGAGAGTATGGGCATTATCACCAGCCGCTGGAAAGCCATCATCGAGGAGCATTTTAGCCCCTCTCCAGGATTGGAGACCTTTTTGAAGGAGAAGGGGAAATCCGAGTTATTAAAAGAGGTGGAGGGAATCCCCCGCCTGGCCGCACTGTCGTTTATCCTTCAACCCGAGCCGCTGGGGCTCGGGCATGCCGTTCTCATGGGAAAAGAATTTGTCGGGGAGGAGCCATTTGCCGTCCTCAATCCTGATACGATCTATGATTGCCCGATCCCCTGCCTAAGGCAGCTCATGGATGTTTATGAGGAGAAAAGAACCCCCGTCATCGTTCTTGGCAGGATCGATGCGGAAGGAACAAAAAAATACGGCGTCGTCAAAGCCCGCCAGGTCTCCGACCGGGTGTTCCAGGTTTTAGACCTGGCGGAAAAACCGGGTCCTGAGAAGGCCTTTTCTGATTTGGCCGTCTTAGGGCGCTACGTTTTTGAGCCGGATATTTTCGAGGCCCTCCGAAAGATCCCGCACGGCCGAAGCGGCGAGATTCAACTCACGGACGCCATAAAAAGCCTGATCGAGACCCGGGCCGTACACGGCGTGCTTTTTGAGGGGAAAAGATTCGATGCAGGGGATAAGTTCGGCTACATCGAGGCCACCATCAACTTCGCCCTCAAGCGGCCCGAATTCCGCTCCCGCCTCCTGGATTTATTCAAATCTCTTGATTGATCCGGGGTCAAACCTACTCGTTACGCACAATCAGGCGGGGAATTCGGAATCTGCGTAATGAGTAGGTTTGACCCCAATTCTGGGGGAAGGGGGAATGGCGAGGGACGGAATCGAACCGCCGACGCAGGGATTTTCAGTCCCTCGCTCTACCGACTGAGCTACCTCGCCGTCTGAGTGCGAATCGGAAAATAAGTATATTTATCCGTCCGGCCAAAGTCAATTCTTAAATCGAGAACGAAAGGAGCTCCGACCTTTCTAATCCCCCCGAATTCTTTAGGGAGGTAAGGGATTAATAGAATACAAATCTCTTCCATCTCGTGCGGATGAATTCAGGAGTCCGTGATGCTCGCTGCGGGAGCAAGAGCGTTACGGATTCCGAATTTCATGATCCGCACGAAACGGAAGGAATCCTTTTTTTTAGCATTTCTTCTTTTGGACGCCTAATTTTGTTAGAATAATTTTGATTTTTGGATATTGTCCCAATAAAGGGTGCAAGCAGGCCATGAAAATCGCCGCTTTGCTGCCGCATGTCGAGGTTTTTGGCGGTGTCCGCCGCTATATCGAGATCGGCAACGAGCTCGTCAAGCGGGGCCACCGCTATGTCCTTTTCCACCCCGAGGGGAAGCCGCCGGGCTGGCTGGCTTTTCAGGGCTCCGTCCGGTCTTTTGATTCGCTGGACAACGAAGAATTTGATGTCGGGCTCTGCAGCGAATATTCCATCCTTCCCCAATTTGACCGGCTTCGGGCCCGGTCCAAGTTTTTCTATTTTGTCCTCGAAGGCCACAAAATGGAAAAGGCCGTCGCCGGGAGAAATTATCATTTCCTCGGGAATTCCGAGGGCATTTGCCGGCGCCTGGAGCGGAAGCATAAAATCCGCTGTCTTAAGGCGGCGGGGGGCATCAATCCTGAAATATTTCATCCGGTGGAATCCAGGCCTGCTCGCGACACGTTGAATATCCTCTGCTACGGCCGCATCTACAAGCGCCGGAAAGGCATTCGGTATGCCATTTGCGCCGTCGAACGTCTCTACAGAGAGTTCCCCAAGCTGCGGCTGGTCCTGTTTGACACGAGGATCGGTCGAGACCTGCGAGATCCCCGGCCCATGATCAAAACGCGGATGCCCTTCGATTTCCATCTCGACCTTGCCCAGGACCGCATGGCCTGGCTTTTTTCCCAGGCCGATATATTTGTCAGCCCGGAATTGCGGGCCGGCTGGTCGAACACCTCGGCCGAAGCTATGGCCTGCGGCGTGCCCGTGGTCTGCACCCCGAGCGGAACTCGCGACTTTGCTTTTCACAACCGGACGGCTCTTGTCGTCCCCTTGGCGATGCCCTTCCTGCTGCGCCGCCGGATCAGGCAGCTCATCCTGGATCAAAGCCTCCGGCAGCGCCTGGCCCAGGCCGGATACAGGAAGATCCAGGAGTTCACCTGGGCGGCGCTCACGGACCGCCTTGTCGAAATTTTCCGGTCGGTCCAAAATTGAAAGTCCTCATTCATTATGATATTCTTAGCCTGGAGGAAGAGACGTATGGATGAGAACGCCTTAAAAGAGCGCCTGCTGAAGGAAAACGCCGAGTTCAAGAAGCTTTTCGAAGAGCATCAGAAGCATGAGAAGAAGCTGGCCGAGTTCAAAGGAAAGACGCACTTGACGGATGCTGAGCGATTGGAGGAAAAGGAGCTGAAAAAGAAGAAGCTTGCGCTCAAGGACAAAATGTACCTTCTGATGAGGGATTTCCAGAAATCCCTTTGAAAAGACGTGCCCTCCCGTTCATGAACGCACAGAAAAAATTCAAGCTGGCCCTCGTCGGAACGGATTCCCTTCGCGGAAAAGAGATCAAAAATGCCCTGGCCCGCAGGAAACTGACCGCCTTTGACATCGAATTCTATGATGCGGATGTTCAGGAGGAATACAGCAAGCTGACCCAGTTTCGCAAGGAGCCCAAAGTTATCTACGGCCTCAAAGAGGAATCCTTGGAGGGGAAGGACATCATCTTCCTGGCCGCTGGGCGGAGCTCGTAAAAGCCTAAGATGTTTCAGCTTCTCAAACTGACGCTCCGAGAAAAAAAGTGGGTCGTCCTGTCCCTGGCCTGCATGATTTTTGTCGCCCTATTCAACTATATCTTCGTCGATATGGTCCAGCCGATCATCAACGAGATGTTCGGAATGGCCCCGCAGGCCGCGGTCGAAAAAGCTCGGCCGGCGGCCCCCCAGGCGGCCATGGAAGAAGCCGGCCAAGGCGCGCCGGAAAAGGCCCCGCCGAAAGCGGTGGTCAAGATCAGGACGATGGACCTCGTCCTCCGCTGGTTTCATATCGGCAGTCAGGATATTAAGAAAGTCCTGCCCATCGTCGTCGTCTTCGTCATCTTTGGCCGGGGATTGTTCACCTTCCTCTCTTCGTTTTTCATGAAGGCCGTCGGCAATAAAATCGTCAAGACCATGCGCGACGACATGTACGGTCATATCCTCTACCAGTCGTCCAGCTATTTTGACCGGATCACGACCGGAGATATCATGTCTCGGCTGACCAACGATGTGGATAAGATCCAGCAGGCGGTTTCGAGCGCCATGAGCGACATGATCGAAGAGTCCTTCATCCTGCTGGCCCTCCTGGTCCAGTTGTTCGTGACGGACTGGACCCTGGCTCTTTCGGTGTTCGTCATCACTCCGCTCGCCGTCATCCCTCTGGCCGCATTCAGCCGACAACTCAAGAAAAAAGGCAAGCAGAGCCAGGTCCGGATGGGCCACATCTACAACCTGATCTACGAAACCCTCACCGGAAACAAAATCGTCAAGGCCTTCACCATGGAGCAGTTCGAACTCCGGAAGTTCCTGACGGCCAGCCTGAGCTATCTCAAGATCAACCTCAAGCTGGCCTGGATCTCCAGCCTGTCCTCGCCGTTCATGGAATTCATCGGAGGGATCGTCGGCGCCTTCATCCTGGCCGTCGGCGCGAAACGGATCGCCAGCGGCAATATTAGCCCGGGAGATTTCGGCGCTTTCGTCTTCGCCATCTTCTTGATGTTCACCCCCATCAAGCGGCTCAGCCGGGCCAACAGCGTCATTCAGCAGGCGACCGGCAGCTATGACCGGATCCAAGAGGTCCTCAAGGAGGTTCCTCAAATCCAGGACAGTCCCCAGGCCCATCCCTTGCCTCCTGTCAAAGGCCGCGTCGTGTTCGAAAACGTCAGCTTTTCTTACAACGAATCCCGCCCCGTCCTTTTCGATGTCAGCTTCGAGGTCCTGCCCAACGAGATGGTCGCGCTCGTCGGTTTGAGCGGGGCAGGCAAGACGACCATCGTCAACCTGCTTTCGCGGTTCTACGAGCCGACCGGCGGCCGGATCGCCGTCGATGGCGTCGATATCCGCGAGGTGACTCTGGCTTCGCTGCGCTCGCAAATCGGCCTGGTCACCCAGGACATCATTCTCTTTAATGACAGCGCTCGCAACAATATCGCCTACGGGCTTGACGACGTCTCCATGGACAAAGTCATCGAAGCGGCCAAGGCCGCTGAATGCCATCATTTTATCATGGAGCTTCCAGACGGCTATGACACCTCCATCGGAGAACGGGGGAGCCTGCTGTCCAGCGGCCAGCGGCAGCGGCTGGCCATCGCCAGGGCGCTCTTGAAAAACCCGCCCATCCTGATCCTGGACGAAGCCACCTCGGCCTTGGATTCGGAGTCCGAATCCCTGATCCAGGCGGCCTTGGCCCGGATCCTGAAGAACCGGACGACCTTTGTCATTGCCCACCGGCTGTCGACGATCCGCAATGCCGACAAGATTCTGGTCATCGACAAGGGACAGATCGTCGAATCCGGCTCCCACGAAAAATTGATGAAGAAAGAAGGCATCTACAAAAAACTGCACGACCTTCAATTCCCTGAAGACGAGGAGATCCATCGATGATTCAGAGCATGACGGGCTTCGCCGAGCGAAGCTTTGATTCGCGGACGCTGCGGGTCAAGGTGAGCATCAAAAGCTTAAACCACCGCTTTTTCGACTGGAACTATAAAGGCGCTCCGATCGGCGAGGGAGAGAACAGGCTCCGCGTCCTCTGCCAGGACAGGCTCCACAGGGGGAGGATCGAAGTGACCCTGGACCTGGGATTCCCTGCCCCCTCGAGCTGGGATGTCAACATCAATGAAGGCCTTCTGGAAAAGATTTTCACCAGCCTCGACCGGATTTCCGTACGGCTGAACAGGGACATCAATCTGTCCCTAGACAATGTTTTCAGGATTCCCCAGGTCGTCGATCTCAAGCGAAAGGACCTCAGCCCCTCCGAACTCGCCTTCTTGGAACGGGTCTTCTCCAGGACCCTCGAAGATGTCGTCAAATCCCGAAGAGACGAAGGAACGAAGACGGCCGGCCAGATCAAACATCATCTCCTGAAGGTCAAGCGGGCTGTCCAAAAAATCGAAAAGCTCGTGGCCAAACAGCCCCGACTGATCCAGCGAAAGCTGAGGCAGAGGCTGATCGACCTGAACGGGCAGAGCCCTCAATCCGAGGAAAGGCTCTCCGAAGAAGTGGCCTACCTGAGCCAGAGATACGACGTCTCTGAGGAAATTCAGCGCCTGAAAAGCCATATCGACGCCGCGCTGGAGTTAGTCACATCCCGAAAAAGAGAGCCGGCCGGCAAAATGCTGGATTTCCTGGCCCAGGAGCTTTACCGCGAAGCCAACACGCTCAATTCGAAATCCCAGGATATCGGGATCACCAAGGAAGGGCTCTTGATCAAGGGCGAAGTGGAGAGCATCCGCCAGCAGGTGCAGAACCTGGAGTAAAAGGAGGAGAAGGTGCTTTTTGTCGTCACCGGGCCATCGGGAAGCGGGAAGTCGACGATCGTCCATCACGTTCTGAGCGACCTCCGCAACGTTCAGTTTTCCGTCTCCCATACGACGCGGCCGAAACGGAATTCCGAAGAGGACGGCCGGGAATATTATTTCGTCTCCGACAAAGAATTCGAGCGGATGATCGCCCGTAAAAAATTCGTGGAATGGGCGGTGGTCCACGGCCATTATTATGGGACGTCGAAAAAGGAGGTCGAGGAGAAGAGAGAGAGGAAAGACGTGATTTTAGATATCGATGTCCAAGGGGCCGCCCAGATCCGGAAGAAATATAAAAAAGCCGTGTTCGTGTTCGTCCTGCCGCCGCGTTTCCAGGAGCTCAAGCGGAGGCTCGAGGAGCGAGGCACGGACAGCCCGGCCGTCATCCGCCAGAGGCTCCGCGATGCCAAAAAGGAAATCCGGGAATATGTCCATTTTGGCTATATCGTCGTCAACGATCGGCTTGACAAGGCCGTCCTCGAGTTGGAGTCCATCATTTTCAGCGCTCGCTGCCGCCTCGAGGTCCGGAAGAAAGACATCCGGCCTATCGTCCGGAGTTTTCATTAGGGCCTGTGGAAATTCGCCCGTTTTTTCTTTGGTCAGGGGAGAGGGCCGGATGGGAAGAGGAGAAGACATGGCCAAGATCGCTTTAGGCGTGACATCGTCGGTCAGCATCTATAAAGCTTGCGAAATCGTGCGCGGCTTCCAAAAAGGCGGCTGCGACGTCCAGGTCATCATGACCCAAAACGCGGCGAAGCTCGTTTCGCCGCTCCTCTTCACTTCTCTTTCGGGACACAAGACCATCGTCGACCTTTTTGAAGAAGACCATCCCTGGGCGGTCGCCCATGTTTCGCTGGCCCGGGAGATCGGCCTTCTCGTCGCCGCCCCGGCGACGGCCAACATCATCGCCAAATTCGCCTGGGGTGTCGCGGACGATTTCCTGTCCACTTTTTATCTGGCCGTCGAATCCCCCGTGCTCGTCGCGCCGGCCATGAACGAGGCCATGTATCTTCACCCTCAAACCCAGGAAAATCTGGCCAGGCTTCGCGCCCGAGGCGTGGAATTCATCGATCCCGACAAAGGTTATCTCGCCTGCAAGGACGAAGGATGGGGCCGCCTGGCTGCCCCGGAAAGGATCGTCGGCCGCGGGCTCGAGCTCCTGGGAAAGACCGAGAGCTTGAAAGGAAAGACCGCGCTGGTCACGGCCGGACCCACCCGGGAATTCATCGACCCGGTCCGGTTTCTGTCGAACCGGTCTTCGGGAAAAATGGGGTTCGAGATCGCCCGCGAAGCCCTGCTCCGGGGCGCCCGGGTCATCCTCGTTTCCGGCCCGGTCAACCTGGCCCCTCCGGCCAGGGCGGAATTCATACCGGTCCAATCCGCGGAGGACATGGAGAAGGCCGTTGTCAAAGCCTTGCCCAAAGCAGACATCGTGGTCATGGCCGCGGCGGTCGCGGATTTCGCGGCGGCCGAGCCCTCCCTCCGCAAAATCAAGAAGCCCGACCTTCCGGAGGCGTTGAAGATCGTCCCGACTCCCGACATTCTAAAAAAGATCGCCGCCCGGAAAAAAGGTCAATTGATCGTCGGGTTTGCCGCGGAGACAGAGAATCTGAGGGCCCACGCCCTCCGGAAAATCAAGGAGAAAAACCTGGACCTTATTGTCGCCAATGATGTCTCAGAGGAAGGCCTGGGGTTTGATTCCGACTTTAACCGGGCCCTGATCCTGAACGGGCGCGGCCAGGGCCGGCCGACGGACAAGGTCAGCAAACGGGAATTGAGCCGCCTGATCTGGGATCGAATCGAGGAATCCCTTGGCAAAAAAAGTTGATCGTCTCGTCGGAGAGCTCGAAGAACAGTTTCGATTTTTGAAAGAGATCGGGGCGGATTTCATCTTCACTCCAAAGACAGGGGACAAGCCCAGCTGCCGTCCACCAGGCCGTCCCGCCCGGGAAGAGATCCTGGCCCTCCATGAGAAGGTCTTGCGCTGCAAGAAATGCCCGCTGGCGTTGGGGCGGGCCCATGCCGTTCCCGGCGAAGGGAACCTCGAGGCCGAGCTGATGTTCATCGGCGAGGGGCCCGGGCATGATGAAGACGTCCAGGGAAGGCCCTTCGTCGGCCGGGCCGGACAGCTTCTGACCAAGATCATTCAGGCCATGAAGTTTGAACGGGAGGACGTGTTCATTGCCAATGTCGTGAAATGCCGGCCTCCCGAAAACCGCACTCCCCACCGGGACGAGGTAGCCCGCTGCTCGCCCTTCCTCCTCGAGCAGATCCGGCTCATCCAGCCCAAAGTGATCGTGACCCTGGGCAAGGTCGCCACCGACTTTTTCGTCCCCAGCGCCTCAGGCATGACAAACTTGAGGGGCCAGTTTAATGTCTGGAACGGGATCCAGGTCATGCCGACCTTTCATCCGTCCTATCTCATCCGCAACGAAGGCAACCGGCAGATCCGGAAGATGGTCTGGGAGGATATGCAGAAAGTCATGGCCGTGCTCGGCAAAAAATGACCCTCTTCGCTGAAGTCGTCTTTCCGCTTCCGGTCGATCAAAGCTTCTTCTATGTCGTCCCTGCCGCCTGGACAGGAGCGGCAAAAGCCGGCTCGCGGGTCATGGCTCCCCTGGGAAACAAGGTTCAGATGGGATTCATCGTCCAGGTTTCCGATCAAGGCCCGGACCGTGCGATCAGCCTCAAGGAGATCATCGAAGTGATCGACGAGGTTCCTCAGATATCCGAGGACATCCTGTCCTTCACCCGGCAGCTCAGCGCGGCTTATTTTTCCTCGTGGGGAGAATTCCTGGCGGCCTCTCTCCCTCCCTCCGCCGTTGTCAAGACCACGGCCAAGGCCTTCCTGACAGAAAAAGGGGGAGATGCTCTCAAAGAAAAAAAGCTGTCCCGGGACGAAAAGAATGTGGCTGAAGTCCTCGGGGAAAAGCCGTACAGCCTTTTCTTTCTGAGGAAAAAAACCGGAGTGAAGAACATCTCTTCTCTGGCAGCTCGGATGGAAAAAAAGGGCTTGATCCGAGTGGAACGGGAGACCAAGACAGCTCGGGAGAAGAAAGAAATCCCCATCAAACTCCCGCCGACCCAGCTCGCGCTTGATTTTTCGGTGGACGAGTCCGTGGAGGAGGCGGCCGGCATTATTCTGGCCGCGATGGATAAGGATGCTTTCGCCCCGTTTTATCTGTACGGGCCCGGGCCCAAGCGGCAGGCCGTCTATTTTCTTCTCATCCGAAAGATCCTGGCCTCTTCAAAAAAAGCGCTCTTCCTCATTCCGGAACTATCACAGACGGGCCCTCTCCAGGAAAATCTGGAAAAGGGGCTGGCCGGCCAGGCGGTCTTCATCCACAGCGGCTTATCCGAACGCGCCCGCGAACTGGCCTGGCAGAAGATCCGGAGCCAAAAAGCCGGAGTGACAGCCGGGCTTCGCTCCGCCCTCTTTTCTCCGGTGGAAAGAATGGGACTGGTCATCGTGGATGATGAACATGACGATTCATACCTGCAGCTGGAAAGCCCTGCCTATGATGCCAGGCGGGGAGCATGGCTGAGAGCGTCCGGACAGAGGGCCGTCTTGGTCTACGGTTCTTCGACACCGAGTGTCGAGGCCTTCTACCGGGCTCAACAGGGCGGATATCTGCTCACTCTAAAAAACGGGCATAAGCCCAAACAGGCCGTTGTCGTCGATGATAAAACAGAAAAAGGCTTGATCAGTCAAAAGCTCGCCTCCTGCCTGCAAGAGAGGCTGGACTCGGGAAAACCGTGCATTGTGTTTTTGAACCGGCGGGGATACGCCTCGTTCCTCTTCTGCCCGAGTTGCGGCCATATTCCCAAGTGCGGCCGCTGCAGGGTGTCACTCGCCTATCATAAAAAAGAAGACCGCCTCGTCTGCCATTACTGCCACGCTTCCCAGCCGAAAATCGACGCTTGTCCGCAGTGCGGGAGCAAGGTTCTGGAACCGGGCGGGGCGGGCGTGGAAGCCGTGGAAGAGGAGCTCCGGAGGTTGTTCCCTCAGGCCCGGATCGCCGGCTTTGATAGCGACCGGGTCAAGGGGAAAAAGGATCGGGACAAGGTCCTCCACGGATTTCAAGCCGGGAAGACCGACATTCTGGTCGGAACACAATGGCTGGCCCACCAGACAGGCCTTCCGCCGGTTTCCCTCATTGGAATTTTGAATCCCGAGGCGCTTCTGACTTTCCCGGATTTCCGGGCGGCCCAAAGGACCTATCTGGCCCTGGACTTTATGATGCGGCTCGTGGATGCCGCCGACAAGCGGTCGGAGATCGTGATCCAGAGCGCTTTTCCGGATCATTACAGCATCCGGGAAGCGGCCCGCCGGGATTATCCGGCTTTCTATCGGGAGGAGGTTCGTTTCCGGCGTCTGATGAATTATCCGCCGTTCTCAAGCCTGGCCGAGGTGCTGCTCCAGGGAAAAGATCTGCGGGTCCTGGCCAAGAAAGCTCGGGATATCGCCGGATGTGCGGCCGCTTTCGGCCGCCCCGTGGAAATCCTGGGTCCGGCCTTAACTCCAGGAGCGACAGGCCGAGGGGAAAAAAGAGTCCAGGTCATCTTGCGGACACAAAACCCGGAGCTCCTCGATCAGGTGCTCCGGGAATGTTTGGGAGGGATCAAGATCAAAAAATCGGTTTGGCGATATCCCTAATCTTCCGCCCGCAGGATGCGGAGATAGACTTCTTTGTGCATGTAGTTGGGCGAAGATGTCTGGAGATGTGCTTGTATGGCGGCATCCTGGTCATTGGCGATCTCGTCTTTGGTCGGCCCCACATAGAGGATCGTGGCCACGCCGCCGCCGTCCGTGACGATCGCCGTCCTGCGGGAATAGTCCGAAAAATAGCCGGGGCCGCCCTGAAGGGTGAAATAGATCGTGGCGCCGGCCAGCGGGATGGTGCCCTCTTTGACGACAGCCTTGATTTCCGATGTCGGCCGGTTTGTCGTGGCATACAGGACGTTGGGCGATGCCGAGAGATAGAGCGTCAGATAGACGGTGGAAGGTCCGGTCGGGGAGGGTTCGTTATCCCTGGCATCCTGTCGCACGCAGGATGAAAAGACGAACAGAACCAATCCCAATCCCATGGCGAAGGTGATGATTTTGGCTTTCATGGCTGTCATCCTCATTTGTCATTATAATTCGCGAAATACACGGTCAGATAGCCCGTGGCTTTGACCGCCTTGTCGGCCAGGTCATGGCCGTAGAAATCGATCTTAGCCGTCATATTCAGGATATCCCCGTAAGCACTGTCCCTCAGGTTGATCAAGGGGGCCTCCAGCTTGGCGGCTTCCCGGACGATGACGAAGTCCACGCTCGTCGTAGAATCGACCCTGACCAGCGTCGTCAGGCTTCCTTCGAAGGGGAAGGGGACATCCGCGCCGGGCCTGTTCCTTCCGTCCGTGCGGGAAAACGAGACCACGTAGCGAGTGAGCACGATGTCGCTGTATTGGGAAGTCCCGAGGATCGGGGCCGGGTCCATGAATTTTGCCGAGAGGGTCGCTTTGGCCGTGTCGGCCGCAATCGTGTTGTCTTTCTTCACGACGTCGCTTTGAAGGAATCCGGAGTCCGTACCCGACATGTCCTTGCCCGTGATGTTTTCCACGAGGAGAATGCTGTTCGACCGGGACTCATCCTCCAGGGGGTTACAGGCCGGGAGGAAGATGGAAGCGGCGAGCAGGGCGAGGCCCATCAAGATATGCTTTTTCGTCCATAATGTTTTCATCGGTCTTTCCTCCTATTTGATGATTCTGGGAGTGATGAAGATGAGCAACTCACGGTTCTGCTTGGTCCGGGAGAAGGACTTGAACATATTTCCCAGAATCGGTATTTGATGCAAGAAAGGAACTCTATCCCGCGTCGTGGAATCCTCGATCCGGTAGATGCCTCCGATGACCGTCGTCCCGCCGTCCGGGACCATGACCGTTGTTTTGGCGCTCTGGGTCGTGATCGGAGGGATGCCGTTGACGAGGTTGGCGAAGTCGGCGGCGTTGTTCTGAATATCGATGGTCATGATGATCGTGCCCTCGGCGGTGATTTGAGGAGTGGCCCGGAGCTCAAGGGCGGCATTGAAATACCGGGTTGTGACCGTGAAGTTCGCCTGGGTCTGGACGGGGATCTGCCGGCCCTGGACAATTTCCGCCTGCATGTTGTTCTGGGTGGTGACCTTGGGACAGGAGATGATCTGGCCTTGGCCTTGGGATTCGAGAGCGGAGAGCGCTATATCCAGCCGGAGCGTATCCAATACGTTGGCGAAGGAGAACCCGATGGCTGAAGAGAAGGCCGGAGCCGGAAGGTTGACGGCGTATCCGCCCAGCGGCCCGCCGATTCCCTTGGTGACGATGCCCTGGGGGATCATCGAGCCGTCGGCCAGGATCTTATTCGGGAAGGAGAGGGACGTCTGGTTGCCGTAGAAGGGGTCCGCGATTGCCCGGTATCCCCATTGGACGCCCAGGTTGCGGACAAATGTGGTGGTGGCTTCGACGATGCGGGCCTCGATGGAGACCTGGGGCGTCGGTGTATCCAGCACGGTGATCAGCTTTTCGATGACGTCGAGCTTTTCTTTGACGTCCGAAATGATCAATGTATTTGTCCGCTCGTCGATGACGATTTCGCCGCGACCGGACTTTTTCGTTTTTAAAAGGTCGTAGATGTCCCTGGCCTTTGCATAAGACAGGGTAACGGTCTTGGTCGAGACCGGTCCGGCCTGTTCCTTGCTCTCCTGGACCTTGAGCTGATCGTCGGCTTCCTGGGTCAAGACTCTGGTCGGGGCGATCCGGAGGACGTTGCCTTCCAGGGCTTTGCCCATCTTGTTGTCTTTCAGGATGATATCGAGGAATTGGTCCCAGGGGACGTCCTCAAAGCTGCAGGTCACGGTCCCCTTGACTTCGGAGTCGAACGTGACGTTCAGGCCGACCCGTTCGCCGAGCCAGAGGATGACATCCCTGAGGTCGGCATCTTTGAATTTCGGGCTGAGGAGTTCGCCCGAGAATTTCTGTTCCACGCTGTGGATCGTCTTCGGCTTGAATTGGCTGGCCTGGTCGTCCGCCGGTTTCTGAGCAGGCTGTTTCTCGGCCGGCTTTTCCTCTTTTTTCTGCGGAGAAGGAGGATTGGCCGGGGGGGCGGTGGGCGGCGTGCTCACGGAGGCGAATTTTGCCGGCGACGCCGGTTCTTCGATGGCCTTGGCCGGCTCGACCTTCGGTGAGGCCGAGACCTTCTTTTCTTCTTGAGGTTTCGCCTCGGCTGCCGCCGGAGGAGGCGGGATGTCAAGCTTCGGGACAGGGACGGCCGAATTGCTGTTCAGATTGACCGCGGGTTCGGACGGCGCGGATACAGTGCTCGCCTCTTTCGGGAAAGAGATGACGAGGTCGCTCGGACCGGCATTCACGGAGTAGGCATTCGGCTCTTTGAGGTCGACCACGAGCCGGGTGATGGAATAGGGATCGGCGGCCTTGAATTGTCCGGCCCTGACTTTCTCGATGCCGAATTTTCCGACGGAACGGGAGAACGTGCCTTCCGAGTAAACGGTGTCAAAGATATCCACGACGAGGCGGAGGGGGTCGGCCAAAGCAAAAATGTTGGCGATGCCTTTCTGCCCCAGCCGGGCCGTCAAATTCAGCTTATCGCTCGTTTCCGACACGTCAATCTTGGTGATGGGAAGGGCCTTTCTGCCCGTCGCCTTCAGCTCCTGCTGGATTTCGGAGGCGATCAGATAGTCCGGCATAGACCGCTGGATTTTGTTCAGCTCGATGACCAGGCGTTTCTGATCTAAATAATAACGGTAGGGAACGCGCTCCTTGAGCCCGAGCCAAAGGGCCGCGTTGCTGCCTGCCTTCTGGACCTTGAGATCGGTCAAGAGCGGAGAGTCGTCGGGGGGTAGGGCGAGGGTCGGAGCCCCCGTCACCTGGACCTTTCCCAGGTCGAAGACCAGCGTGGCCGGCAATTCCCGGGACCAGTACGATTTAACGGTGGGGAGCGCTGCTTCGGATTCCAGGACAATCCGCGTAGCCAGCTTGTCTGGCTGGATCGTGATCGTATTTATGACCGGGGTCGGATCTTGCTGGGCAAGCCCAAACAGGACGAGAAGGAGGCATAAAAAGGGAAGTCCAAGATGAAAATTTTTCCTTTTCATGTTTAAAGCTCCTCAGGACTGATTTCTTTTATGACATCTTTCGGTTTGGCCAGAGGGACGCCTCTGTCTTTAGTCTTGCGGAAGACGACCTGCGTCGATGTGACGGACAGGACATATCCGTCGGCTAATCGATCGCCTTCTTTGACCGTGATCGGGAATCCCTCCGTGACGCTGATGATGGCCTCGAGTTTTCCCTTCATCTTGACAATCCCGGTCAGGTTGATCTCGTCGATGGAGACATCGGACAACCCGCCGGAGGCCACTCTCTCCTTGACTTCTTTTCCGCCGAGCAGGTCCTTGAAGGGATCCCGGCGGCCGGCCGGGTCGTAGGTGGCGAGAGGCGGTGTTTCTTTTTGGATGTCGGGCTTGACAACCTGCTGCGCGGCGGCCTGCTTGGGCACCTGGGCGGTCGCGAGGGGAAGGCCCAGCCAAACCAGGACCAGAACGCCTATCATGATTTTCGCGTGTTTCATCATTTTTTCCTTACCGGCGCCTTTTTCGCTTTGTCTGCGGCCGGCTTTTTTATCTGGCTCTCGTCCAGGAAAAAGTAGGTCTTGGCCGTGAAATTGGCGGAGATGGTGGCGGAGTCCGTTTGGGCGCGGAGAGCCTTGATGCTGAAATCGTCGATATTGAAGATGCGCGGGAAATGGACGATGCGGTCGAAGAGCGTGCCCAGATTATGGTAGCTGCCCCGGATCTCGATGGAGATCGGCCGTTCCGAGTGAAATTCCTTGTTGATCTCCCTTTCCGGCTTGAACTGGATGACATCGAGAGCGGAGTCGACGGCCATCTGCTGGACGTTGCGCAGAATCTCGCTCTCCTCTCTCTTCTTGGGGATGATGTTCTCAAGCTCCCGGAGCGCTTGGTTCAGGAATTCGATTTCACCTTGGAGCTTGTCCAGCTCCTTCTTCTTGGCACTCAGTTTTTCGATGGACGCTTCGATTTTTATCCGTTCCGTCTTCAGGCTTTTGACCTCGGCCATCTGCGGCTTGAACCAAAACATATAGGCCAGGGCCGAAATGACAAGCCCGATGATGACATTGCCGTACCAAGCCCAGTTCTTCATTGGCTTTTCCCCTTTTTGTTTTGTTCAGGCGTTTTTGCGGGCGGCTGGAGTTCTGGAGGGAGAAGATAGCTGGCGTTCAGGGAGAAGTCCATGTATTGGCTGTTCTGAGTCGTCTTCTGGGTGGAACTGATGATGTTGACGGCGCTGAACAGCCCGCTTTTCTCCAGGTTGGACATGTAATCGGCGATGAGGTTGTTGGACAGCGCCCGGCCTTTGATCTGGACCTTCTGTTTTTCAAAGGACGCTTCCGTCAGCCAGACCCATTCCGGAAGGCTCCTGCTGATTTCGGTCATGATCTTCACGGGGATGCTCTGCTGGAGTTTGAGCTGATGGATCAGGGCGATTTTTTGCTCCAGGAGCAGCTTTTGCTGTTCGACCAGCTCCAGTTGTTGGAGCGCAGTCTGCAGGCGTTTTTGTTCCTGTTGGGCGGCATCCAACTGGTCCCGCTCGCCGAGGAGCGAGCGCCTCTGGACGTAGGCCAGGGCGGCCAGGACGATGACGAACAGGATGAGGATGAGGCTTCCGGAGGGAGCCCGCTTTTTCTCCTTGACTTCAGGCTCCTGGTCGATCGGTTTTTCCTCGAATTCTTTTTTTTCGGCTTTGAATAAATTGATGCGAATCATGGCTTACTTCTCTTTCTTCCGGGTGGCGAGTCCCGTCACCACGCCGAAGAACGTGGCCATCTCCTGGTAGTACTGGGGGCTCAGCTTTCTCTCGTTGTAATACACATTCCGGAACGGGTCGAACAGGATCGTCTTGGTCTTGAACTTGGCTTCGAAGGTGCCGGCGATGTTTTTGAGGTTGGCCAGACCCCCGCAAAGGTAGATCTGCTCGATTTTCTTTTCCTTTTTATCCTCGGCTTCGAAGAAGGTGAAGGTTTTTTCCACCTCCTCGACCAGCCCCTTGACGTTCATGCCCAGGGCCGCTTCGACCTCGACGGCTTGGACGTTTTTCGGCGGAGCGCCCTTGAGCATACTTTCTGCTTCTTCATAGCTGACATTGAGGTCTTTGCGCAGGTTCTCGGTGAAGTAATAGCCGCCGATGGACAGGTCGCGGAAAAGCTGCGGTGTGCCTTTCTCGCAGATGATGATCGTGGTGATGTTGGCGCCGATGTTGATCAGGGCCACGGTCTTGTCCAGGAAGTCTTCCGGGTAGTTGATCTCGAGCGCGTTGTGCAGGGCGAAGGCGTCCACTTCGATCGCCTCCAAATTCTTTCGCGTCTGGTGGATGACGTTGCTGTAGGCCGCCACCTTATCCTTTTTGACGGCGACGAGAAGGATCTCCAGGTTCTTTCCCTCCGTCCCGGGCGGCGGCTTGAGGATGGCATAGTCCACATTCGTCTCTTCGTACGGGTAGGGGATGTTGTGCTTGGCTTCCCAGATAATCGATTCCGCCAGTTCCTCGGATTCCATGGCGGGCAGGGCGATCCTCTTGATGATCACCGAGTTCCCCGAGATGGAGATGACGACATCCTTGTTGGTGATTTTGTTTTTCTCAAACAGTGCTTTGATGGTCTCGACAACGGCCGCCGAGTCGATGATTGTGCCCTCGACAATCGCATCGTGGGGGAGGGGTTCGTAGCCGACTTTGGTGACTTCGTAGGCGTTTTGTTTGCCTTTCTTCTTGATCTCGAGTTCGAGGGCCTTGATCGCGTAGGAGCCGATATCGAGGCCGACGACGGCTTTTTCTCTCTTTAGGCCTAACATGTTTCTCCTACCATATTATTATTATTAAATGACTTTCATTTCTTGGCGAATTTCTCACGGAGCTTGTGCTCGACGACCGGCGGAACGAGGTCGTGAATGCATCCGCCCAGCGAAAAAACTTCCTTGACAAGATTGGAGCTGAGAAAGGTGTACTTGGCGTTGGGCATCATGAAGAACGTCTCGATGGCCGGGTTCAGTTTCTGGTTCATGAGGGCCATCTGGAATTCATATTCAAAATCGGAGATGGCCCGCAGACCCCGGATCACGATCTTGGCATCGTTGGCTTTGGCGAATTCGACCAGCAGCCCTTGAAAGGCCTTGACTTCGATGTTCGCCCTGTTCTGGAAAATTTTCCGAATCATGTCCATCCTCTCTTTAGTCGTGAAGAGAGGCTTCTTTTTGGGATTTTCGAGGACGGCGACTAGGATCCGCGGAAAAAGCTTGGCCCCTCGGAGGATGATATCGACATGCCCGTTGGTGATCGGGTCGAAGGACCCGGGGTAGATGGCCGTTTTCTCCATCAGAGGACTTTTTTTCCTTCTGGCCCCGGTTCCAACCTCAGTCATTAACAAAAATTGTCTCCTTTGTCAAACAATACTTTCCAAAAATTGCTCTAACCACAAGGGCATCAGCCTTTTCACATTGACGTGCTCCATTATCGGTCATTCGGAAGTCAAGACAATCCCCTAGCGCGATGAATCCAGGGGTAAATTTCCATCACCTCAAAAGAGGGGGGGTGATTCTCGGGGGAGACGGCTTGATTTTGGATGCGATCTGACCGAAAATGTCAGTATGAAAGGGAAGACAGTTGGCGCGTTCGTGACGGTCGTGATTTATCTGCTTTTGATGGGGATGGTTTTTCCTCAACCGGAGCAAAGCGAAGAAGCTGCCTTTGCCAAAAAACGGCAACTCATGGTCGACGAGCAATTGCGGGCGAGGGACATCACGGATCGACGAGTGCTTGGAGCGATGGAACGCGTTCCCCGGCACCTCTTTATCGACCCGCGCTTCCGCGGCGAAGCATACGAAGACTATCCGCTGCCCATCGAAGAGGGCCAGACGATCTCCCAGCCCTATATCGTGGCTTTGATGACCCAGTGCCTGGAGCTCAAGGGCAAAGAAAAAGTCCTCGAGGTCGGGACAGGTTCGGGATACCAGGCCGCGGTCCTGGCCGAGCTGGCCGACAGAGTCTATACCATCGAGATCCATGAGGCCTTAGCCAAGCAGGCCGCCCAGACCTTGCGCCGTCTAAAATATGAGCGGGTCGAGGTCAAAAGCGGCGACGGCTTCTTCGGCTGGAAGGAGCAGGCGCCTTTCGATGCCATCATCGTCACCTGCGCGACCTCGCGGGTCCCGCCGCCGCTTTTCGAACAACTGAAAGAGGGCGGACGGCTCATTGCGCCGTTGGGTGATACGGACGAGGTTCAGGTCTTGACTCTCGTGACCAAGGTCAAAGGCCAGGCCAAGACCAGGGCCATCTCCGGCGTCCGCTTCGTGCCCATGATCGGCGAGGGAAAAAAGAGAAAAAAATAGTTTTCGCGCTTTGGAAAGGGATTCGCTCCAGAACGGGATTTTTCACGCCATAAAAATTTCGGCTTTTTCGGCGGCTGCGTTTCTCGCGTATTTGAAAGCCGCTTAAAAAGGATGTCCTCGTCCACATCACGACGTTTATCATTTTATTATCCTTGCTCAAACATTCTCGCCGGCCTCTAGAGAGGCTTCCCTCAAAAGCCGAAATTTTTAGGCTAAATCCCTCATGGTCGCTGCATCCCTTTCCAAAGCTCTCTCTTTGACCCAATCAGTCCAAGTCGGCCGCGAGCCGGGTTGCTTTTCCGTGGCAGTTGTGCTAATTTTTGAAAAAATGATCCGATTTGGAACATCCGGCTGGCGGGCGGTCATGGGTGAGGCCTTCACCTTCCAAAACGTCCGCCTCGTCGTCCAGGCCATCGCCAATTTCTTGAAACAGAAGTTTCCCGGCCGGGACGTCTCCGTCATCGTCAATTACGACACCCGCTTTCTTTCCGAACGCTATGCGTCCGAGGCGGCCAAGGTCCTTTCCCACAACAAAATCCATGTCTACTTGGCCGAACGGGATGCTCCGTCCCAAGCCCAGGCCTTCCAGATCATCAAGCGAAAGGCCCAAGGCGGCATCAATTTCACGGCCTCCTTCAACCCGCCCGAATATAACGGCCTGAAATACAACACGGATTCCGGCGCGCCGGCGCTTCCCTCCGAGACGGATACGATCGAGGCGGAAATCAAGCTGCTGGAGAAGGATTTTTCATTTTTGCCCCGCTACTCGCAAAAGGAATACATTGAAAAGATCGACCTGCAGAGCGATTACCTGGCCTTCCTCCAGGACAAGATCGATTTCGACCTCATCCGCAGGTCGGGCGTGAAAGTCGGTGTGGACCTGCTCTACGGGACGAGCCGCGAATATCTGGATGAAATCCTCGAAGAGAATCAGGTTCCTGTCGAGGAAATCCACGGCTATATCGATCCTTACTTTGGGGGCATCGCGCCGTCCTGCACGGAGGAGAACCTGGGGGATCTGAGACGGTTGGTCCGCGAAAAAAAGTGCGATCTGGGCCTGGCCACGGATGCCGACGGCGACCGCTTTGGGATCGTCGACCACGAAGGCAACTTCATCATCCAGAACCTCATCCTGTCCCTGCTCCTCCGCTATGTCGTTGTCGACAAGGGATGGCGGGGCGGCGTGGCTCGGTCCGTGGCGACGACGCATTTCTTGGACCGCATCGCCCGCAAGTATGACCTGCCGCTTTACAAGACACCCGTCGGGTTTAAGTTCCTGGCCGACCTGTTCTTGAGAAACGAGATCATCTTCGGCGGCGAAGAGAGCGCCTCCATGGCCATCAAGGATCACCTCCCCGAAAAGGACGGAATTTTTGCCGGCCTGCTTGTGACGGAAATGGTGGCGGCGTCCGGGAAGAGCCTGTCCGCACTGCTCCAGGACCTCTTCAAGGAATACGGCGAGCGGATCGGCATCCAGAAGAGCCTCCCGCTGACGCCGGAGCGGGAGAAGAAGCTCAGAAAGTTGTTCAAGAATCCGCCCGCGCAGCTCGGCGGCCGGCGCGTCCTCAACGTCGAGACCATCGACGGCATGAAGCTCGATTTTTCCGACGATGACTGGCTTCTGCTCCGGCTGTCGGGCACCGAGCCTGTCATCCGCTGCTATGCGGAGTCGGGCTCCAAGACGGAACTCCGGAATCTGGTGAAATCGGGCCTGGAGAAACTTGGGTGAAAGAAAAAAACGCCGGCTCGTGGAAGAAAAAAGTCTTGATCGGCGGGCTGGCCTTTCTTCTTGTCGTCCTGTTCATCACATCGCTCTTCGGCAAGAAGGGACTGATCGAGATCTACCGGGCCCGCAAGAATTACGCCGCCTTGGAAAAGGAGATCGAGCAACTCAAGCAGGAAAAGAGCCGCCTGGAGCGGGAGATCGCCGACCTTGAAAAGAACCCGAAGGCCGTCGAACGGGCCGCCCGCGGCCAACTGTGGATGGTCACGCCGGATGAGAAAGTGCTCATCAAAAAAAAGAAGTAGCCTGTCCCGTTAAAAGTTCACGATCAAGGGCATCAAGGCCCAGATTTTTTCCTGATCCAGCCGGCCCGCCGCGGCCAGGGCTTTTTCCAATCCCGATGGCAGACGGATTCCCAAGGGGGTTTCTCTCTGACCGAAGAAGGCGCCCAGGAAGGACGTCTTTTTCGGCCAGATGACCAAGCGGACCTCCTCGGTCTTGTCGACCCCGGCCAGTCCCTTGGCGATCTCGATGGCCTTGGCCAGACCGCCTATCTCGTCCACCAGCTTGAGCTGCTTGGCCTGGCTTCCCGTCCATACCCGGCCTTTCCCGATCTTGTCGATCTCCTCTTTGGTCATGTTCCGCCCTTCGGCCGCCTTGGTCAAGAACTGGTCATAGATCCACAGGATCTGTTTTTTGAACAGCTGCCGTTCTTCGGCGGTCAGCCCCCGGAACGTCGAGTAGATATCCGACCTTTTGCCGAAGCTGATCTTTTCGGCGGTGACACCCAGTTTTTCGTAAAGACGGGACAGGTTGAATTTTCCCGTCAACACGCCGATCGAGCCCGTGAGCGTCTGGGGCTGGGCGACGATCTTGTGGGCGGCCATCGAGACCCAGTATCCGCCCGATCCCGCCATATCCGACATGGACACGACGAACGGTTTTTCCTTTTTGGCGAGAGCCACTTCCCGCCAGATGGTATCCGAGGCGACGGCGGCTCCGCCGGGGCTGTCCACCCGGAAGACGATGGCCGCGATGGACTTATCCTCCCGGGCTGCCCGGATCCACCGGGCGATCGTTTCCGAGCCCATGCTCTGATAAAGGCTTTCGCCGCCGTGAATGGGGCCCGTGCCGTAAATCAAGGCGATCCTTCTTCCCGTGTTCAGCCCGACCGAGACCGGGTCGATCCGGACATATTCGGCCAGCGTCGTCCGTTTGGAGGGCCTTCCCTCTTTCCGAAAAAGACCTCTCACCTGGTCGTCAAAAAGAAGGTCATCCACGAGCCCGGATTCGAGAGCCCGTTTGCCCTGGAAAAACGCCTCGTCGATCAAGCCGCGGACCTCGGCCTCGCTCTTTTTCCGGGCTTCGGCGACGGCCCGGACGTAATGCTCGAAGTGATCGCGATAGATGGCCTCCGTCATGATCTTGTGGGCTTCGGTAAAGCCTTTTTCCGTGAACATGTTGTAAGCGGTCTTGAATTCCTCGACATGCTCGAACTCGGCCTCGATGCCCAGTTGATCAAGGGCTTTCTTGAAGAAAGGCACGTAGCCTCCGATGCCGCTGATCCCAAGCCAGCCGAGCGGATGAAGAACGATCTTGTCGCAGGCCGTGGCCACATAGTATTCCTTGTCGAACTCGGGGGCCTCTTCGATGTAAGCGTAGATCTTTTTCCCGGACTTCCTGAAGTCGAGAACCGAGTCGCGGATCTCGCTGCATTTCGCCCAGTCGCAGTCGAGGACTCCCAGCCGCAGCAGGACACCGGCGATGCGGTCATCGACCCTGGCTTTTCTCAAGCACATCCAGATGTCGTGAACCGCCAACGGCCGGGCGCCCAGGAACAAGGACGTCCAGAAATTCGTTTCGGGATATTCTTGGAGAGGGCCTTCCAGCTTGATTTCGAGGTAGGACAGGGCCGGAATGGCCGGCGGCCGTCCGATCTCATAATAGAGGAAGGAGGCAATCGTGGCGATGATCAGGACAAAAAAGATGAGAAAAAGGGCAAGGATATATTTGCCTTTCTTCATGAGGTACTCCTTGACAGAACTCTGAGTCGGATTTCTTATCAAAATATAACAGAAAAAGGGCCGCAAGGAAACGAGGGGATCCAAAATTACCGATAGAAACTCCCGCCGGGTCCTGTCGGATACTCTTGGAGGAAAACCCTTATTCCGGGTTTCCCTCCAACGATCGCTTCGCTCTCTGCCTCCTTTCCAAGGAGCATTTGGCGATGAATTCATGGGAGGATGCTCCTTGGAGGGGTGGCAGGGCGGGCGGGTATTCCCGCCGCCCGTTGGAGGGGGACCCTATGAAAGGGTCCTCCTCCAAGAGTGTCCGGGGGGCCCCCGAACCACGCCACCCGTCGGGTATCGGCGCTTTCTTTAAATTTAACGGACCGCTCTGAGCTTTTTGCAAATGAGCAGCCCCATCGGCAATTTTGGGGGGGAATAATGTGTCGCCCTGGCCGCGCATTGGAGGCGCCTCAATTTCCAAATTTTCGACTTGATTTTCCTTTTCGAATATGGAAAAATTGGGACAGCTCTTGTTATCGGACGGACTCGATTCTCTTAGACAGGGAGGACTGACGGTGATGAGAGGTCAAGGAGGTTTTTTTTATGTCTACCAAACTTTATGTCGGTAACCTCAATTACAAGACGACCGAAGAGAAGCTCAAGGAAGTTTTTGGTCAGTACGGCGAGGTTACCTCTGTGAACATCCTTCAGGGAAGAGGTTTTGGCTTTGTTGAGATGGCGACTCCCGAATCTGCGCAAGAGGCCAGGAACGGGCTGAATGGGACCGATCTCGAAGGCCGGAAGGTGATCGTGAATGAAGCCCGGCCCCGGACCGAGAGACCGAGAGAGCGGAGAGAGGGAGGAGAAAGAAGAGATTTCCGTAAGTTTTAAATAGACTTTTTCATAAAGAATTTCCCCCAAATCCCCCTTTTCAGGAGAGGATTGCCGACAAGGGAGTTTTCTGCAATCGGGGTCATATGTTAAATGCGCGGCTTTGACCCCAAGAATTGACCCCCAAAAAAGCTTATCGGAGTAAACCTTTTTTACGAAATTTTCGTAGCTACTTGTGTGAAGACAATGGAAAGAGGTTGCCCATGAGGTCGAAAAGCAAACCCTTCAAGATCGCCTGCTTGGCCGTTCTGCCCCTTTTTTTATGCGCCTGTTTCAAAGTCCAGGTGATCGGCCATGCCAGGGACCCGGAGGCCTATTTTGACAAGGCCTACAGGCAGATCGACCGGCTCGAGAGGGACCATCCCAACAGGAAGGGGAGGGCTCACGAGCTCGTCCTGCTGATCCACGAGGATTCAGAGGACCAGATCGTCAAAGTGTTCGTCCCCATCTGGCTGGTCAACTTCGGCATAAAAGTGGGGATGAAGGCGGCCGAGCACGACCGCCATTCCAACGAATGGGAAGATAGATATGAACTCGAGTGGCGGGCCATCAAGGACCTGGGCCGGCTGGGGCCGGGCCTGCTGGTCTCGATCGACGAGGGGCGGGATAGGATCCTGATCTGGCTGGAGTAGGCAGTAACTCTTCGCAATAATGATGCCATAAAGACGTCATGGAAAGGATAAAGGGACATCTTCATGATGACACCTGGAGTCTTGTTCAGAAGATCAAGCAGGGAGACCGGGAGGCGTTCATGACCCTGACCAGGATGTACCAGAAAAAGGTGTTCGTCCTGACCTATTCCTTTTTCCGGAACAAAGAGGACGCCCTCGACCTCGTCCAGGAGACGTTTTTGAGGCTCTACCAGAAAATCAACACGTTCGAAAAGGGCGGGAATTTTGAAGGCTGGATGCTCCAGATCGCCAAGAACCTGTGTATCGATTATTATCGCAAGAACTACGGCAAGCGCCGGGAGCTCGAAAGCGGGAAAACCGTCGAGGAATTGAACATCGCGGACGCCCGGGCGGAGGAAGCCCATTCCGCCTCGGACTTCAAGGAGATCCTGACCCGGTGCGTGGACAAGCTGGCCGAGCGGCAGCGGACCATTTTCATCATGCGCCATTATAATCAAATGAAGAACGAGGAAATCGCCGAGGTCCTCAATATCTCTTTGGGGACGGTGAAATCCCTCCATTTTAAGGCCATTCAAAATTTGCGGGCGCTGATAGGCCCGTATTTGGGGTGCGAAGGATGAGCGACTGCCGAAACATTCAAAACGACCTGGCGGCCTATCTGAGCGGAGATCTCTCTGGGGACTCCGCATTGAGCGTCAAGGAGCATCTGGCCATGTGTCCAAAATGCAAAAACGAATTCGAGAATATTAAAAAAATCCTCGATGGCGCCGACTCGCTGCATGACGATATCCGGAAAGTCATGGCCACCATCGATTGGGATGCCCTGCCCAGCCGGATCACTCAGGCCGTGTTCGAGAAAGAGAAAGCTGCCCGGCCGGAAACCAAGGCCCGGACTTTCTGGAAAGCCGTCTTCCAGCCGCGCTGGAGACCGGTCTATGCCGGCGTCGCGGCCGGCCTCGTCCTCGGCGTCATTCTGACCCTGGCCTTTCTCAAGCCCGGAGCGCTGCGCCCTCCGCCAGGCGCGAAATATTACGCGTCCAACGAGTTCATCGACCGGGTGGAGTTCCAGATGGCCAAGCGCGAGACCCTGGATTATCTGGAGAGGAGCCAGTATCTGATCCTCGATTTTATCCAGTCTTCCCCGGGGAAAGCCCAGCTCCTCGAGAAAGATCAGCCGGCCCAGAAGGCTAAAGACCTGCTCTCTAAAAAACGCTATATCAACCAGCAGCTCGACCGCTTCCAGATGGCCAAGGCCAAGGAAATCTGCAACCAGATCGAGCGCCTCTTCCTGGAGCTTTCCCAGATCAGCGAAGAACTCACGGTCGATGAGATCGAGAAAATCCAGAACCTTGTCGAGCAGAAACAGCTCCTCTTGAAGATCAAACTCCTGAAAAAGGAGATCGAGGAAAGTGAGGTCTGAGATGAAAAACATACGAATATATGTGGGAATCGCGATTCTCCTCGCCGCCTGCCTCGGCGCCTGGGCCCAGCAGGCGGCGGACGAAAAGCTCTTCCAGGAAGCCAAGCTGTTGATTTTCGATGAGCAGTGGGAGCCGGCCCAGGCCAAGCTGGAGGAGTTTCTGGCGAAATACCCGCAGAGCGCGTTCTTCCCACAAGCCCTTTACTATAAGGCCAAATGCTTGGAAGAGCGGGAGAAGGACAGAGAAGCCCTGGCGGCGTACAAGAATTATCTCAGGCTGAAGGACAAGAACAAGAATTTGGCGGAAGATGCCGAAGGCTCCGTTATCGAGATCGCCTTCAGGTTCTACGAAAAAGGGGACAAGAGCTATCTGAGGGAAATCGAAGAGAGGTTGGAAAGTCCGAGCAAAGTCGTCCGGTATTACGCCGCCATCAAGCTGAGCTTTGTCAAGGAAAAAGACGTAGCGTCTAGAGGCATCCCGATCCTGAAAACGATCATCCGGGAGGAGCGCGACCCTGAACTAACAGACCGGGCCAGGATCGCCCTGCTTAGGGTCTCTCCGGAAGCGCTTTCCGGACTGGAAGAGCGAACGGAAAATAAAGCCCGGATGCTCAGGTTCCAAGTCTACGACAATCGGAATAAAAAGCTTGAAGTGACCATCAGCATCCCCTGGGCCTTGGCCGACCTGTTCCTGTCCGCCGTTCCCGAAAGAGAACGCCAGAATATGCGCGCCGAAGGATATGATATCGACCGGATCCTGAGGGAACTCCAGTCGGCCAAGGGGACCATCATCGAAATCAATGTTGCCAAAGAAGGCAAGATCATCAAAATTTGGATTGAATAAAATTCAAGGAGGACTATCTTGAAAAAACTGATCGTATCGTTTTTAGCTGTCGTTATGTTGACGGGATTGGCGGGAAGCTTGGCCGCGGCCGGAATTCAGAATGATTTCCAGGCGGTGAAAAAGGCGGTCAAGGAGAACCCTGTCTACGAGTCCGGCAAGGACGTGAAGTGGTTCAAAGTTCTGGTCACCGACGCCAAGACGAACAAGGACAAGGTCCGGATCACGCTTCCGATCTCCCTGGTCGAGGTGTTCGTGAAGTACGCCGAAAACAAGCATGTCCGCATGAACCGCCAGGACCTGGACATCGACATCGGCGAGCTTTTCGCGGAATTGAAGAAGCTCGGCCCGATGGCCCTCATCGAGGTCTACGAAGAGAACGAGATCGTCAAGGTCTGGCTCGAGTAAGGCGAGCGTCTGAAGAAGAGCGACAGGTTAATCCCCCTCTTTTCCTTCTTATAAAATAAGGAGGAGGGAGGGGGATTTTTTTGCCGCAGAGGAGGGCTATTTTCCGAATATGTCTTTAAGCGCGCCTTGGATTTCGGGAAATTGGAAGACGAATCCGAACTGGAGCAGGCGACGGGGGAGGACTCGCTGACCTTTGAGGACGACATTCCCGAATTCCCCCAAGAGTAGTCTCACCATGAAGGCCGGAGCGTGCAGAAACGACGGGCGGCGGAGCGCTTTTCCCAGCGCTTTGGCCAGGTCTTCGTTCTTGAGGGGATGGGGGGAACAGGCGTTGACGGGGCCGGAAATATCCGGATGTTCGATCAGAAAGACAACGATTTCGACTAGGTCCCGGATGTGAATCCAGGAAAACCACTGCCGGCCTTTTCCCAGCGGGCCCCCGATGAAAAGCTTAAAGAAAGGAGCCATCATGCTCAAAGCTCCGCCCTTCTCTCCGAGCACGATGCCGAAGCGGGTGATGACAACCCGGGCCCCTTTCTCACGGGCTTTCAGGGCTTCGGTCTCCCAAGCCTGCGTGACAGAGGCCAGGAAATCGTCGCCCGGGCCGGCGCTCTCATCAAGTTCTTCATCTTCATGGAAGCCGTAATAGCCGATCGCCGAGGCGCTAAGAAGGAACACTTTTTTTCCCGCGCTAGTTCGGAGGGCCTGGACGATGTCCTGAGTCGTCTTGAGCCGGCTCTCGAGAATGAGCTTTTTCTGCTTTTTGTTCCACTTGCTGAAGATGGTGGCTCCGGCGAGGTTTATAATAATGTCGCAATCCTTGATGTTGTCCTGCCAGGGGCCGGGCTTTATGGATTCTCCCTGGATATACGTGATAAGGGCGTCCGGCTTTTCCGGCCCTTTTTTTGACCGCGTCAGAACGAGAATAGTTTGCCCCTTCTCCGCCAACCGCCGGGCAAGATTCCTTCCGATGAATCCCGTTCCACCCGTGATAAAAATCCTCATGATCTTCTTTTCCGGACGCCGCCCGACGGACTTGTGAAATCCGGCCCTTATTTCTTCGACGCCCTGCCCATGAGCCGGTCGTAGATCGCCAGGCCGATCATGGACGCCAACCCAATCCCAGTGATGATGAGCCACATGGGGACCGTATTGACGGGCAGGCCGTTCTTCTGCGGCGTGGCGATGTACTTTTCGAACATCGAGCCTCCGATCGGGCCGCCGATAATGCTGGCCAGAGCAAGGGGTAAATTGGCATAGCCGAGATACAGACCCTCTTCGCCTTTAGGCGCAATGGCGCCCAGATATTCGTAGATGCGAGGCGAGGCCATCATCTCGCCCGTGGCCATCGAGGCGATGGAAACGATCAAGAACAGTCCTGCGGCAGGGACGGCCAGGCCGAGAAGGCTGACTTTGTGGGCCGGGTCGGCCATGAGAAGAGGGGGCAGCACATTCAGCAGCATGCCGACCGTCATGACGGCTGCGCCCAGGATGATGGACTTGACCGGCGTCCATTTTTTGACCATCTTGGTGATGAGCATCTGGAAGCAGACGATCATGACCGGGTTGGCCAGCTGGTAAAGCTCGACGGGTGCGTTTGGATCTATGTAGCGCAAAAAGAGGGGCACCAGGTTGTAGAGCTGGACATACAGGAACCAGAACATGGCGATGACGATCAGGAAAAAGACGAACCGGATGTTTTGCAGGACGATGAAGATTCCCAGAATAGCCTGGCCAAGAGTCTTTTTCTGGACTTTCTGTCCGTCCTTGACTCCGTCGCTCACGTATTCCGGCTCTTTATAAATGAAGAGGACGACGGCCAGGCCGATCAAGGCAAAGATCGAAGAAGCGTAGGTGAAGATGGCCGGTATGCCCAGATTGGTCCGGATGAAGTAAGAAACGCCACGACCGGTGATCGAGCCGATATTGATGATCATATAAAAAATGCCGAAGCCCACCGTCGCCCGCGTCCCGGCGGTTTTTTGGACGGTGCCGGCGATGCAGGGCTTGACGATCGACCCGCCGATGCCGATGAGGACGATGCCCAGGATGGCTGGGAAGGTGTAGTCGATTGCTTGGGCGGCCTTCTGTCCGATGAGGCCGGGCCAGAACCTCTGGATGTTGCCCATGACGAAATAGCCGAGCGAGATCATGAAGAAGGCCAGAGTCAGCGACCGCTTGTAGCCGAATTTGTCGGCCAGCGTTCCGGAAAGAATGGGTAGAAAATAGATGAGTCCCCAAAGGATGGAACCGTTGAGGAGCGTGGCGGTCGTCGGGCGCATGCCGAGGGTCTCTTTGAGGTAAATGACCATGAACGAAGCCATCGAGTAATAGGCGGCCCGCTCGAACAGCTCGATCGTGTTGGCCGTCCAGAAGGTGGCCGGAAATTTTTGTCCGGGGGTCGTCTTGTCGTTCATTCCCTGGCTCCTTGAATCGCGACGGTTTTCAAGAGTCCGGATATTACCATAGAACGGCGTTTCTCCCCAAATCTCCGGTCGATTTTTCCAAAAGCCTTCAAGTCCAAAATTGCCGATTGAAACGCCCGACGGGTCCTATCGGATACACTTGGAGGGAAACCCTTATTCCGGGTTTCCCTCCAACGATCGCTTCGCTCTCTGC
>CAZIDN010000034.1:0-37851 GCA_964537875.1 uncultured Eubacteriales bacterium | reverse complement strand
CTAATGAAGACAATAATTCCGCAGAATCAAGAATTTTTCGTGCGGAATGTAGGTTTAATTGTGCTTAAAAAATTTTTTCTTTGCTCATAAATAGAATCCCTAGCCGATGCAATGTAACCCGTGCCACCATGCCCCTCTTCATTCCAAGCTTTGTCTTCAATAAATGCTGTAGCTGCATGAGAGGCTGGTTCAACAAACATTTTTGCTTTCTCGTTGACTGCTTTTATAATTGATTCTAATTCAGTCCAATAATCTTTTATGGCAACTCTTTCAGCTCTTTCTGAACAATAATTTTGTCCATAACCGCTGGTCACATGGTCACAAATATTGAATTCTTTGACAACTCCTTTTTTCCAATAATCGTAAAATTCAGTAACTGCATGTTCTAATTCAGCCGGTACCCAACCTCCTCTCGAAATGAGTTGAAAAATTAATTTAGGATCTGGCTTGCCAAATCGTCCTCCCTTTGAAGCTTCTTCCGCTAATTCCCAGATATAATAAAATCCATCAGAAAAATTCGCATCATTTTGTAAATGATATCGTTGAATGAATTTTTCGCCATCAAAAGGACCGGCTTCTGCGCATTTTTTCATAACGTCAAGCTTATACTCTTCATCAAAGAGTTCCATGGAAGGATTTTTTTTCTTGGCCATTTCATACAATTCTAGGGCTTTTTGAGGATTTGCATTAGTTAAGCTATTCGCTCTAAAAAGCAATTCATCAAAGGCATACATCAATGCCTCACCATGCCCTAATTTTGCCGCTTCTGAATAATGGAATATGGATTCTTCTTTTGTAACTGTAAATTTATAGGCTATGGCAAAATGAGCATCGGCGCTACCTAGTTTCGCAGCCTTTAGGTAATATTCTTTCGCTTTTGCTTTATCCCCCGCTTCATAATATTTGTCGGCTTTTAATAAATCATTTTTATATTCTTGACCTAATAGAGTTAATAACGAAAATACTAAAAAAAAAATATTTTATATTGAATTTCATTTGACTACCTCTAGCGTTGGATCGGAGTTTCTATTTCGGCTCTGGTGGCTGAGCGAGACGCTCGATACCGATGTCCGCATCCATTCATCGTCACGAATCATAGGACACGGTTTGAACAGATGTCAAGGACAGTCGCAGACCGCCTTGGGCATCTTCTGTTCCAGCGAAGGGCCGGAAAAAAGTGAGTCGGCAACGCTCAAGAGACGGGACGCCCAGCTCGAAGCGGCCGTCAAACACCTCCAGGAGCTCATCGCCAAGGACCCCGTCGAGGTGCCCAAGCACCCGCCCTATCCGGATAAAAAGAAATGAAATCGGGGAGGTCCACATCCTGATCGGCGCTTATCGGTCCACGTCCTCCAGAACCCCGATGTTGCCGGAGACCTCTTCGATCGGGAGGGCGAGGCGCCGCGCCGAGATCGCTATCTCCATGGATCCGACATAGGGGAGGATCATGCGGCCGGGACTCTCGAGGCTGGTCACTCGGAAGGCTTCGCCAACCGGCTCTCCCTTGACCGGATCGAACCTTATCCCCCAGACGTTGAAAAAGCCCGTCATCCGGTTGGAGATGAAGTAGATCGTCCTTCCGTCCGGAAACCAGCGTCCCTTGTCGGCCCAGTAATTTTGATCGGTGAGAGGCGTCCATGGCCCGCCGGACGCGGGGATCACGTAGATGACCGAAATCGGATCATCCAGGGTTGTGGCGTTGAAGATGATCCAGCGTTCATCGGGGGAAAAACGCCCCTGCCACAAGCTGAAATCCGGATGCTCCGCGACAACCCGCATCCCGCTCTCCGCATGCGGCGCCGCCGATACCGGAAAAAGGCAGAGTCGCCATTGCTTCGACCCGCGGTTCGAGGACGCGAGGATCCACTCTCCGTCCGCCGACCAGTCGTAGGCAATCTCACTCAGACCAGAGTCCGGGGAGGTCAACAGCCACTCGTCCCCTCCGCCCGCAGATAATAAGACGATCGGCCCCGACCACTGGGTTCGCTCCGAATTCAAGTAGCGCTCACGGCGATAGGCCAGCCGCTTGCCGTCCCGGGACCAACGCGGAGCATAGCGACCGAGGCCATCGTGCGGCCTCAGCAACGTCTCGCGGTTGTCCTCGAGCGATTTTTCCCAGAGTTCCTCTTTTCCGTCACGCTCGGCGATAAAAACCAGCTTCTTTCCGTCCCGGGTGAGGTCCGGTTCAATCGCCACCTTTCCGGACTCCGTGACCGCCTGGCCCTCTCCCAGGACTTCACCCGAGGAAGCGTCGAACGGCAGCGACCAGATCCGATCGTTCGTGACCTGCGTCGTGAAGGCAAGACGTTTGCCGTCCCCGGTTATCGCGATATCGGAGTCCGCCCCCGGGCCCGTGGTCAGCCGCTCCGGACCGTCGACCAGGGACAGTGTTCGCGGGTCCACGGCGACTTTCCAGATGTTTTGCACTCCTCTCGATGTCGCGACAAAATACAGGACCCGGCCGGAAGGTCCCCAGAGAAGGGATGAGGCGCTGTTGATGTCGATCCCCATTTCCTTGGCGCGCTGGGCCACGACCGGGCGAAGTTCCATTTTTCGCGGCTCGCCGGCCGCTATGGGAACCGTCCAGAGGCCCCGCCCGAGAGTGCCGTGACTGCCCTGCAGCGTGATCCGCTCGCCGTCAGGATGCCAGACCGCGCTCGTGACATGGGGAAATTCGACGAATACTTGCTCCGGCGGCCGGCCGTCGAGGGCCACAATGTAGGCCTTCTCTCGAAGACTTGCTTCTTGCAGGGCCGAGCTCGAGAACAACACCCGGGTGCCGTCCGGAGACCAGCGGGGCCGGTATCCTAATCCGGCCACTTTTCGCTCGGCCCCGCCCAGGGCGGGGACAACGTACAAACCTCCCCCGTCGCGCTCGGAGCGGAAGACCAGAAGGCTGCCGTCCCTCGACCAGTCGGGCTGCCAGTCGTGGGCCGCATCCTTCGTCACCTGCACCGCGTTCCCTTCTCCCACGGGCTTGACCCAGATATCGAAGTTACCCGCCCGGTCCGAGCTGTAGGCGATGAAGCGCCCGTCGGGAGACCAGGCTGGCTCGCTCTGCAGGCCCGGATCGTACGTCAGGCGGGAGAGGGCGCGGGACACGGGCGCGGAGGGCCGGGGCGGCGAGAGACGGGAGATGACAAGGTATCCCATTCCGGCGAGAAGCGCCAGCGCGGCGACCGCCGCCCCCGCGATCCACCGGCGCCTCGACGGCCGTGCCGTGGTCACCGCCGGCACCGAAGCCGACCGGCCTGAATCCGAGTCGCGCTTCAAACGCTGCAGATCGGCCCGGAGGTCCGAGGCCGACTGGTATCTCAGCTTGGGGTCCTTTTCCAGGGCCTTGTTGATGATCCGCTCCAGCTCGTCCGGCAGATCGGGGTTGATCCTGACCGGAGAGGTCGGCGCGTTGTGGAGGATGGCGTCGAAGGTCGCCGCCGAGGTGGATCCCCGGAAGGGCAGGATCCCCGTGGCCATTTCATACAGCACCACGCCGAGCGAGAAGAGGTCACTGCGGTGGTCGAGTCCCTGCCCCAACGCCTGCTCCGGTGACATGTAGGCCACGGTCCCGACCGCTTTCCCGGGACTCGTCAGCATCGGCTCTGCCGTCTCGGTCACGGCGACGACGCGGGCGTGCTCGCGCCGATCCGGTCCAAGCTTCGCCAGCCCGAAATCGAGGATCTTGGCGTGGCCGCGGTCCGTGATAAAGATGTTGGCGGGCTTGATGTCCCGGTGGATGATGCCTTTTGCGTGGGCGGCATCGAGCCCGTCTACGATCTCGATGGACAGACCGACTATCCGGTCGAGGGGCATGGGCCCGCCAGCGATGGATTGCTGGAGCGTCTTGCCGCCCAGATACTCCATCGCGATGAATTGCCGGCCCTCGAATTCGTCGATGTCATAGATGGTGCAGATATTCGGGTGATTGAGGGCCGAAGCGGCCCTGGCTTCTCGTTGAAACCTCTCCATGGCCTGATCATCTCGGGACAGCTCCTCCGGCAGGAACTTCAGCGCGACATATCGCCCCAGCTTGGCGTCCTCGGCCTTGTAGACGACGCCCATCCCCCCGCCGCCCAGCTTCTCCAGGATCGTGTAGTGCAAGATCTTCCGGTCAACGTCCGCCATGCGTTCTCCAGGGATAATAATTTCCTTTTCTGCTGAGCTGGCCGAATGATCGTTCAAGCGTCAATTTTGCCTCATCCCATCATGGGGGATCATAAAACGTGATAAGTAGGGATGTCAAGCTGAGCTCAAGATAGCGGAGGGCGAGCCAGAAAGCCGAGGGCAAGCTCAAAAGCGTCGGAAATCCGACAGACCTCTCTGCCCGGGCAAAGAGAAGATCATGCAAAGGCGGCTTCTGGAAGGAAATTTCTTCGCACGGTTTTTTTGCCTAGAGTGTCCGACTGAATCTTACCAGTGCCCGTTAAAGGGGGAACACGAAGTAGGCTTTTCCTCTAAATTTATTATGATTGAATTTAAATCTCATAGCGTTTGTAGGTAGAGTTCAATGATGTTAACATTGTATCCATGACGGCCAGCGAGCTTCTCTCTCCATTAACCAAGCACGGCTATCAGTGGCGCATCGTATCCATCAACCACCTAGACGAGCTGCGCGAGGAAATCGAAGGACCTCACAGACAGGGTCTCTATGACGAAGAATTCTATAAGGAAAGAATTGTCCCGCTTGTCTTTAAACCTCCAACGGAATTAAAGGATGCCAGAGCAATAATTATCGTGACCAGCTCTCAACCTCAATTTCGTATTGTTTTCACCTGCAAAGGAGAGAAACGGCCGGCCCTCATTCCGCCGACCTACGTGCGCTATAAGGCTGTTAAAGCCCAGGCCAAAGAGTTGCTCGAAAGGATTCTGGGCCCGGCAGGGTATCGCGTCGCGGCGGCCTTCCTGCCGGAGAAACTGCTGGTCGCGCGCAGCGGGCTGGGCTCTTACGGAAAAAACAATATCTCCTATGTTCCCGGCATGGGAAGCTTCCATGAGCCCGCGGCCTTTTATTCAGATTTGCCTTGTGCCGAGGACTATTGGCAGGAAAAGCCGATGTTGAAGAGATGTCAGAAATGTACGGCATGTGTTCTGCAGTGTCCGAGCGGCGCGATCACCTCCGAGCGCTTTCTCCTCCGCGTGGAACAATGCATCACTTTTCGGAATGAAAAAGCCGGCACGATTCCCTTTCCGGATTGGCTCGATCCCAGCTGGCACAACTCGCTGGTCGGATGCATGATCTGCCAGCAAGTCTGCCCGGAGAACAAGAAATTCTTAAAATGGATCGAAGCGGGGCCGGAATTCTCAGAGGAAGAAACCGGCTTGATATTGGAGGGGATTCCTTTCAAAAAGCTTCCCGCCGAAACCGTAGATAAATGGAAATGGCTCGGCCTGTCCGAGGACTTCGATATTTTTCCCCGAAATTTACGAGCTCTATTGAAGGAATAAAGACAGAGACAATCCATTTCTCCTTCCTTGCGGTCATTTTTATGTTCCCATGACAGCGATCCGCGGCCGGGAATATCGTCATTTCGCGATGGGGAGTATTGGTTCGTGGCTTAATGGGCGTAATAGTCGCGCCCTGCTCATTTTCTCACGGGGCATCAGGCAGCAGAGACAACCTGACAATGGCTCAGGATCTCGCGCCGACGGAAGTGATTGCGGAGAGCCTCTTTCTCGATGAGATCCACATTGCGGCCAAATATTTCCTGAAGCTCTTCCATCATTTCAACAAATTCAAACAGGCCCCAGGGAGCCTCATCCTGAAACGTCACCAGAACATCCACGTCGCTTTCGGGCCGAAAGTCATTTCTCAAGGTTGAACCAAAGATGGCGAACTCCTTGATTCTCCATCGTCGACAGAACTCTTGAATCTTGTCTTGCGGTATTTCGATATTTGTTTTTGCCGCCGTCATGCCACAATATTAGGACAACACGTTAAGGGAGTCAACTTTTTTCAAAATAAAAGAGTGGATTCAGAAAATTCCCCGGCCGTAGAAATAACGAGGAGGGTTCCAAGCCTCTGCGAGACGCCCAAGGACATCTCCGTCGATTTCCCCCCGGGAAGGGGAAGGGGGGCCGGGTCTTCCCGGCGCCCGTTGGAGGGATTTTCCCATCCAAATAGACTTTTTGCGATCTGGTCTATTTCTTGAGGAAAAGAGGGGATAAAAAATTGCTTATTTGCGTTGCGCTATTTTGCTTTCCAATAAGCTCGGTATCAATACCCGCTCTCACGAAAGGATGATTGTCCCGGCTGCGGATCGATGTCAAGAACAATGCTTCCCTTATTCTTTGTGGCTTGTTGGAAACTTTTTATAATAAAATACGTAATGCCTAAAGAACAGGTTTAGTCGCATGAGGCCCAGCATCTCCGTTTCTTTGATAACGGAAGATGATCGGATTAATATAAACACATAGCAAACTCGATGATGGCGTTTACAATCGTTATTCCAGAAAGGAGGCGGAATGAATCATCGTAATATGATGGTCCTGCCGTTTTTTGCATTTTTCAGCCTCTCGTTCCTGGCCGCCCAAACGGCCAAACCGACTTTCAACCAGTATCACAAGCCCAATGAGATCGCGGGTCTTCTTCAGTCCTATACCGCGCGGTTCCCCCAGATGGCCAAAATCCTGTCGCTCGGGAAGAGCTACGGGAAAGCCGATATCCCTATGATCCGCATCGCGGGTCAGCCAAAGGGGAGTGTTGACCCGGACGCTCGTCCGGCCGTGTTCGTCTCGGCCAACGCGGAGGGCCTGCATCATATCGGCACCGAAGCTGCCCTGATGCTGGCTGACAACCTTCTGACGAAATATGGCCAGGACAAGGCCGTCACCTCGTTCCTTGACGCACGCACGGTTTTCGTGGTCCCCCTTCTTAACCCGGACGCAGCCCGCGCCTATTTCGCGCCGGCCAAGTCCGAGCGTTCCGCGAACAGCCGCCCCGTGGACAATGACAACGACGGCAAAGCGGACGAGGACGGCCCCGACGACCTGAACAAGGACGGGGTCATCACCCAGATGCGGGTCAAGGACCCCGAAGGCCGCTGGATCCCGGACCCCAAGGAGCCGCGGCTGATGCGTCTGGCCGACCCGAAAAAGGGAGAAAAAGGTATATACAAAGTCTATACAGAGGGCCTGGATAACGATGGCGACGGCGAGTACAACGAAGATCCGGAAGGCGGCGTCGACATCAATCGGAATTTCCCCCACGACTTTGAGTACGGCGTCAAATCGGCCGGCCTTTATCCCGTTTCGGAAAGCGAGACCGAGGCCGTGGTTAAGTTCCTGGTTTCCCATCCCGCGGTCGCCCTGATCCTGAATTTCTCCACCGAGAACACCATCCTCGACATGCAGCAGACGGGCCAGGCCAAGCCTGGCGGCGATAAGATCAAGGTCCCGGCCTATATTGCGCCCCAACTCGGGCTGGATCCCAACACGGAATACACGCCCAAAGAGATCGCCGATCTGTTGAAGGGATCTCCGCTGGTCGGCGGCATGGACATCACCGAAGAAATGGTTCTCCAGTTCTTCGGCGGCGGCCCGGCCATGGCCCTGGACCAGAACGACATGCCGATCTTCGAGGCCGTCCAGAAGGATTACAAGGACGCCCTGAAGGCGGCCAAGCTCGAGAACCTGGAGAAAAAGGCCAAGAGCGTCGGGAAAGGCTCGTTTGTAGCATACAGTTACTACCAGTATGGCGTGCCCGTTTTTTCGGTGAACCTTTGGGCTGTGCCCGAGCCCAAGGCCGAGGAGAAGAAGCCCGGCGAGGAACCCCTATCCGCGGACAAGCTCAAGTCCATGACCAGCGACCAGTTCCTGGCCCTCGCCGAGGACAAGATCAACAGCTTTCTCAAGGAGATGGGCGCCCCGGCGAACTTCAACGCCTCGATGCTCATGGGCATGGTCAAGTCCGGCCAGCTCACCCCGGCAAAAATGGCGGAGATGATGGCCCAGATGCCCAAGAAACCGGGCGGCGACGGCGAGGAGCATCCGGACACTTATCTCATCAAGTATTCGGACACAGCTCTCAAGGGTAAGGGGTTCGTCAACTGGACGCCTTTCAAGCACCCCACGCTGGGCGACGTCGAGATCGGCGGTTTTGTTCCCTACCTCAAAGTGACCCCTCCCCCGGAAGACATTGAGAAGGCCATTTCCTTCCACACCGATTTCTATATCAAGCTTATGGGCAAGATGGCGGATCTCGCCATCCCTCAGGCCAAAGTCAAATCGCTCGGCGAGGACCTTTACCAGGTCACAGTTTATTTTTCAAACCAGGGCTGGCTGCCCACTTCAACAGGCCAAGGCCGGCGGGCTATGACAGCCTGGCCTATCAGAGTCAACCTCAGCCTTTCCCCTGAACAAACGCTCTTCTCGGGCCGGCAGGTCGAAAACATCTCGTTCCTCGCGGGAAGCGGCGACACGAAAACGCTGGAATGGACGGTCCGCGGTAAAAAGGGCTCCAAGCTCACGGTGAAGACTTGGGCGCCCAGGCTCGGAACGTTGGAAAAAGCCGTGGTCCTGGAATAAAAGGAGGATATCATGGGCAAGAACAAATTGACCCTTATCGCTATCGGTTTCGCGTTCTGCCTGGGCCTATTTTCGTTAGGGCTTCGCGCTGCCGAAGTCAACCTGTCCTTCGATCACTTCTATGATCACGCCGAGATGACCCGGGCTCTCCAGGCCCTGGAAAAGGCCTACCCTGGATTGGCCAAAGTCGAGTCCATCGGGAAATCGTTCCAGGGACGGGACCTCTGGGCTATCATCATCACCAATCCTAAGACCGGTCCGGCCGACCGCAAACCGGGCTATTATATCGACGGCAATATCCACGGCAATGAGATCCAGGGCGGCGAGGTCGCGCTTTATGCCGCCTGGTATCTGCTGAAGAACTACGGTAAGACCCAGCTCGCGACGCGGCTTCTCGACGAGCGTGTCTTTTACATCGTCCCCACCATGAACCCGGACAGCCGGGATTACTACATCCACAAACCGGCCGACCCCAACTCGCCGCGCTCCGGCCTCGTCCCTTATGACAATGACCGCGACGGCGCCGCCGATGAAGACGGCCCGGAGGACCTGGACGGGGACGGCTCCATCACCCGGATGCGCAAGAAGGACCCGAACGGGATGTTCAAGGCCCATCCCAAGGACCCCCGCGTCATGGTTCGCGTATCGCCGGGCGAGAAGGGCGAGTACACCCTTCTGGGCGATGAAGGAATCGATAACGACGGCGACGGAATGATCAACGAAGATCCCCCGGGCGGCTACGATATGAACCGGAATTTCGGATACAACTGGCAGCCCAACTACGTCCAAGCGGGAGCCGGCGATTATCCTTTCTGCTGGCCCGAGACGAAAGCCGTGAGGGATTTCTTTATGGCCCACCCGAACATCGCCGGCGCCCAGACCTTCCACAACTACGGCGGCATGATTCTCAGCGGACCCGGCGCCGTGAATATGGGCCAGTTTCCGGCGGGGGACAAACAAGTTTATGAGTATGTGGCTAAGAGGGGCGAAAAGATCCTCCCCGGCTACAAGTACACCATCATCTACAAAGACATGTACACGGTCTACGGCGGGAGCCTGGACTTCTTCTATGCCGCGCTCGGCGCATTCACCTTCTCGAACGAATTGGATATCGACCCCTCAGGTCCGCCCCTCGCTTCCATGGAGGAGCGGCCTTCGGGACGAGAGGCCCAGGACGAAACCTACCGTGAACTCGCCGCCCAGGCGCAGATGCTCAACGAGATGTTCTACCATGACAATGTTCTGATGGGCGAACAGTACAGCGATTGGAAACCTTACAAGCATCCGCTCTACGGCGATATCGAGATCGGCGGGGCCAAGAAATTCAGCCGCCGCGTGCCCCCGTCCTTCAGGCTGGCCGAGACCTGCCATCGCAATGCCGCCTTCGTCCTCTACCACGCCGACCAACTGGCAAGGGTGGAGTTTGATCAGATCAAGGTGACCAAACTTAAAAACGGGCTCTGCCAGGTGGACGTTACTCTGGCGAACAGCCGGGTGTCCCCGACTATTACCTCCATGGCCCTGCAGAAGCAGCTTCACAGAGTGGACCGCATCCAGGTCGAAGGTCCGGGCGCCAAGATCCTGGCCGCCGGTTATCTCATCGACAGGTTCCGGAACTTGACGCGGAAGATCAAGACCCAGGACAATTTCATCTGGCTGGACAACGGAGTCCCGGGATACGGGAAGCTGGAGGTGCGCCTGATCGTCAAGGGAGAAGGCAAAATCAACCTTGTTTTCGACTCGCTCAAGGGCGGGTTTAAGGTCAATCCCGTTTCGCTGGATTGAGCGGCTTCATCCTGAAGGGGGACGGCTTGGCGCCGTCCCCCTTTTTGCCGAAATTTGCCGATTGAATTCTGTCCTCGTGAGCGAACCTTCCTCTGACATGCGCTGTTCCATCATTTCGAGAGGTTTGTCATCGAATATGAAGGTTCGTTCGAGCGCAGAAAGGAAATTTTTATCCCTTTTAGCCTATCAGGTGCGAGTCTTTGATCATGACGGAAAGTTCCCGGCGGTCGTCGCTGCCGGGGAAGACCTCTGCCGGGATCCAGAATTCTTCGGATTCGAGAATGATTTCGGCGCCGTGCCTCTCGATGTCCTTGAGGGAAAATACAATTTTGTCCCACGCCTTGTTTTTTAGGATATAGGATTTTTTGCGTTTGCCCTGCCGGACATAGATCTTTGTTTTTTCTGAGCGAGGGTGCCCTGCTTTAATCAGGAACTCAAGGCTTTTCCCGTTTTGTTTCAAGGCCAAGGCGGCTCTTTTCCCGATCCAGCGGTATCGATCTTTCCCATCGTCCTCAAGCGGATACCAGCCGTGAAGAAGCTCGAAAGGTTCTTTTTCGCGCCCAGGAAATTTTTTTCCATAATCATCGACGACTTGAAAAGCCCGGCAGATGCGGCAGACCTGGATCGGAAAAAGTCCCTGCCGGTTGATTTTTTGTAGTTTGCGAACTTTTTTCGATGTCCAGATGGATTCGACCCCGCGCGACTCCGCGTTTCCCACGTCCATTTTTCCGTCATAATCGACGCAGCAGAGGGTGCATTCACCGCCCGCCAGGACGGCGAATTGCTCGCAGATCGAATTGCAGTTTGACTTAAACCGTTCCACATATTTAATGGGATTGACGAGGTAATCACAGAATGTATTCAGCTCTTTGAAGCTGAGGATCACGCCCGGCAGGATTTCGCAGTGGTTATCCCTGACGCAGGCCAGGGGATCGTTCTTGTAGGGGCCCTGCAGGCCGGCGAGATCCGTCGGCTCGTGGTTCAAGACATATTTTTTGGAGATGACTCTGCCGAAGCTCTTCCATTCATCGATGATGGCAAATGCTTTTTCATTGCTGTCGACAAGAGGAAATAACGTTTGTTGATAATTTTTCCCCGTCCGAAACTCGTTGAAATGTTTAGTGTTCATATAATACATCTCGATCTGCATCTTCGAGTTATTGGCGAATTTGGCTTCGACCGTGTCCCGGATATTTTTCATGTACGTTTGGAAGTCGGGCTTCCCCCGGCGGTGGTTCCGGTATGTCTCCTCGGAGTGGGTTTGAATCCCAATCACCAATTCTTTGATATCGGCGGCATAAATTCGGTCGCGATTTTTTTCGTTGAGGAGAGCGCCGTTGGTGAAAAGGCGGACCGGCAGATTTTTCTTGTGCATAAATTCGAGGATTTCGAAGATTTGGGGATGAAGAAGAGGTTCGCCCATGAGGTGGAGCTGGATGGGCTCCGAGGCCAGGTTCTTGCTTGCGATCTCATCCAGAAGGCGGATGGCCAGGTCTTTGTCCATGAATTTGCGCTTCCGGGTCATGACGGCGTTTGGGCAAAATGTGCAGTTGAAATTGCAGTGGTTGGTCAGCTCGATAAAAACAAATTTGATCGGAGGCTTCATCACGGACGTAGTCCGAAAATTTTTGTCCCTATTCTGACCATGTTGGCGCCTTCCTCGATGGCCACGCGATAGGAGTTGGTCATCCCCATGGAGAGGTATTCCATTCCCACGCCGGGAAGGTTGAGGGCTTTGACCTGATCATAGAGATTTTTCGTGACCTTGAAATAGGGCCGGGAATTTTCCGGATCGCCCTCGAAGGGCCCCATGGTCATCAACCCTTCGAGCTTGATGTTCCTGAATGCCGCGATTTCCCTTATGAGCGCTTCTGCATCTGCGGGGCGCACCCCGAATTTTTGCTCTTCCTCGCCGCTGTTAATCTCGATAAGGATGGCCATAATTTTGCCCGCCGCCGCGCACCGCTTGTCGATTTCCCGGGCCAGTTCCACGGAGTCCACGGTCTCGATCATGTCGAAAATATCAATGGCCTTCTTGACTTTATTTGTCTGCAAGTGGCCGATGAAATGCCACTTGACCCGCTGCCCGACCACGGCAAATGCCGCGGCCGCCTCCTGGACGTAGTTCTCGCCGATGATCTTGACGCCCGCTTCTGCGGCCTCAAGAATTTCCTGCGGCGTCTTGGTTTTGGCCGCGGCGACTAGCTCTACGCCAGGCGGAAGCTCGGCCAGGATCTGTCGGACATTTTCTTTGATAATGCTCATGTCGAATATATATTTTATCAGAAAAGCGTCAGTTTTGCCTTTTTGTCCTTTTGGCTTTATAATCCTCTAAAAAAGAAAGGTTGCGAAAGCCATGAGCAACGATAGGACTCCCGATAGTCCCATTGGCTGGGATGATGTAGAAATCGTCATCGCGGGCAGCGGCGTTATGGGATCGCTCCTGGCCCAGGCTTACGCCCAGAACGGGGTGAATGTCGGGCTCATCGGGCATAGGGAGGAAAGCCTCAAGCGGGCGCAATATATCATTCAAAAAGAGCTCCAGGCAGCCATCGAGGGCAATATTTTTTCTCCGCTCCAGGTCGAAGATATCCGGAAACGAATCCTATTTACGACGAGCTATGAGCAGGCCTGCTTAGGCAAAAACCTGGAGCTTATTTTAGAGACCGCGACCGAGGACATCCTCGTCAAGAAAGAAATTTTTAAAAAATTGGATGGGCTTTGCCCGGCCTCTGTCCTATTCGGCACAAACACATCCTGCCTGGATGCCAATCTTCTGGCCAGGGAGACGAAGCGTCCCGACCGGGTCGTCTGGATGCACTATTTTTTTCCCCCTCACAAAAACCACGGCGCCGAGCTTGCACCGCTGGCAGAGACCTCTACAGAAAGCCTTAGAATGGCGGGCATTTTTATGAAACGGGCTCGAAAGGCGGTATCATTGCTCCTGAAATACCGGAAAGGCGGCGCAGCCAACACGATCCTTGTATCCCTGCTTCTGGAAGCCTCGCGGATGGTCGATGAGGGCTGTGACGTTCCGAGCATCGAGGCCGCCGGTAAGGCGGCTTTCAACATGCCCTTCGGCTTTTTGAATCTAATGGACACCGTCGGCCTTGCCCTCTCGATTTCCTGTTTAAAGTCTTTTTCAGATTCCACCGATCCCGCCGACCCTCTCTATAAAGTCTACAATAACTTTTTCACGCCGCCCAGGGTTTTTAATACGATGCAGCAGCAATATGCATCGGCGCCGAAAAAATCCGCTATCCGCTGGGTTCGCGAAGAAGACGCCCAAAGACTGCCGGACAATCCCCAGCTCGTGGAAATTCTGGCCAAGAGGTTTCTGGCGGTGGCTTTCATGACCGCGGCTGAAGTTGTGGATTCGGGTCTCATCGAGATCAAAGAAACGGACAAGCTTTGCCAGAATGCCTTCTTCTGGCAGGAGGGGCCTTTTGCCTTGATGAACAAGATGAGCGTCCAGGAAGCCCTCAGGCTGGTCACCGAGCGCATGGAGATTTCCCATCGCCAGGAGATCAATTTTCCGATCCCCATGCTTTTGATCGAGCAGGCGGGGCAGGGAGCGCCGTGGCCTTTATGACTTTGATGGGGCAACCATGAATATCCGCGAACAACTTGAAGATATCGAGGCAAAGATCCTTTCACCAAAAGCCTGCCTGAGCCGCAGCTCCAAGGGGAGGGTTCGCGAAGAAGCGCCGCATTCTTTCCGGACGGCGTTCCAGCGGGACCGCGACCGGATTCTCCATTCCAAATCGTTCCGGCGGCTGAAGCATAAAACCCAGGTCTTCCTGGCTCCTTTCGGCGACCATTATCGGACCAGGCTGACGCACACCTTGGAAGTATCGCAGATCGCCCGGACGATCGCCAAGGCCTTGCGGCTGAACGAGGACTTGACCGAGGCCATCGCCCTAGGCCACGACCTCGGCCATACCCCCTTCGGCCACTCGGGCGAAGAAACCTTGGCCAAGCTCCTCCCGGGCGGATTCAGCCATTATGAGCAGAGCCTGCGGGTCGTGGACAAGCTGGAATATGAGGGCAAGGGGCTCAACCTCACCTTCGAAGTGCGGGACGGCATTTCCAAACATTCCAAAGGCCGGGGAAAAATTCTGGACAAGAAAAAGGAAGACCTACCGACGACTATCGAGGGACAGGTCGTCCGGGCTTCGGATGTGATCGCCTACGTCAATCATGACATTGATGATGCCCTGCGTGCGGGAATTATCAAAGAAACCGATATCCCCAAACAGCTTGTCAGCGTGCTGGGGAAGTGGCATGCCTCCCGGATCGACAAGATGGTCGTGGACGTCATCGAGGCCAGCCTGAAGTCGAATCTGGACAAGATCGCCATGAGCGACGAGATCATGAAAGCCGTCATTGAGCTCCGGGATTTTCTCTATGAGCGCGTCTATTTCAACCCTTCGGCCCGCGAGGAGCTGCGGAAGACGGAAAAAATCCTGGCCGACCTCTACGAATACCTCTGCAAACACCCAGAGGGTTATATCAAGAGCTATCCTCAGGGGGATCCATTGGAGAAGCGGGTCGTCGATTTCATCTCAGGCATGACCGACTGGTACGCCCTTTCCTTATTCGAAAAACTCTTCATGCCCCATGCCTGGGAGGAGGTAGAACGGTCTTAGCCCGCAGCGTTTGACTTCTTGGTAGGGAGTTGATACTAATATCAACGCAATAATTAAAATGACATCCGTGTTCGGGCGGCGCTTAGGCCGCCCCTAGCCCCCGGGCTCCGGGGAACCAGTCCCGTCGGTTCCCCCCGTCGGAAAAGCCGACGGGGCCCCCCTCCGCTACGGAGGCTTGAGGACGGCCTAAGCGCCACCCATACATTGTCACTTTTTTTATTACGCTTGTATTAGTTTAGGCAATGTTCCTATGCGCTTCTGATTCGGGAGAAAACGATGGGCAAAAGGTTATTGACTCGTTTAGTTCTTAAGGCATTCATTCTGTCGGTTTTGCTATCCTTTATATTTTTTCCGGGGCAGGCGCTACGGGCTCAATCTGCAGTCAAAATCTGGGAAGAGCCGCTCGTTATTCCAACCTACCTTGTCGAAGCGCCCGAGCCCAATCCCATTTTTTATAACGGCCGGGCTTATCAGGGCGCCAAGGGACCCGTTTATCCCTATCCGTTTTTAGACCGCCTGACGGACATCCGCAAAGATTTAACATATCAAGCTGTTTATCTCGAGAATCAGTATGTCAAGATCTGCGTCCTCCCCGAAATCGGCGGCCGCGTCTTCTCAGGGCTGGACAAGACCAATAACTATGATTTCATCTACCGCCAGCATGTCATCAAGCCGGCTCTCATCGGCATGCTCGGAGCTTGGATATCGGGAGGCGTGGAATGGAACATCCCTCACCATCACCGGGCGACGACGTTCATAACTGTCGATCATACGATCGTGAAAAATCCCGATGGAAGCGCAACGATCTGGACGGGAGAGCTTGAGCTCCGCCACCGGACAAGATGGCTGGTCGGCTTGACGCTCAAGCCGGACTCGTCCGCCATCGACGTCACGGTCAAGATACTCAACCGGACGCCGCTGGCGCATTCCATGCTCTGCTTTGCCAACGTGGCCATCCATGCCAACAAGAATTATCAGGTCATTTTCCCGCCCGATACGGAATTCGCCACCTTCCACGGTAAGAACCAGTTTTCGCGTTGGCCCGTTTCGACCGAGATCTATAACCGCCAGGACTACACGAAGGGCGTGGATGTGAGCTGGTGGAAAAACCATGCGGCCCCGACGTCTTTCTTTGCCTGGGACAATGAAGGCGATTTTCTGGCCGGCTATGACCATGGAGAAGAAGCTGGCGTGGCTTTTATCGGCGACCATAATTTTGTCCCCGGAAAGAAGCTGTGGACATGGGGAACCGGCCCAGAAGGTAGACTTTGGGAAAAGCTATTGACCGAGACGGACGGCCCCTATGCCGAGCTCATGTTTGGCGCTTATTCCGATAACCAGCCTGACTTCAGCTGGACGCAGCCCTATGAGGTCCGGACGATTCGGCAGACATGGTTTCCGATCCGGAAGATCGGCGGTATGAAGGCGGCCAATAAAGATGCCGCCTGCAACCTGGCCATGACGGAGAAAGGGACAGCCGCCATCGGCTTTTACACGCCGGCAGAATATCGAGATGCAAGGTTTTTGCTCAAGTCGGGCGAAAAGACAATTTTTGAAGAGAAAATCATGATTGGCCCGGGGCAACCATATTTTAAAAAAGATGTAGCGCTCCCTTCGGGAATCAAAGAAGAATCTCTCGCTTTAATTTTGCTCATATCAGACGGCAAAGAACTCATCAGCTATAAACCCCAAAAAAAGCCATCGACACCGATGCCGTCTCCCGTCACGCCGCCCGCCGCCCCCAAGGACATTTCGACCATTGAAGAGTTGTATCTCACCGGACTGCGCCTGGAGCAGTTTTATAACCCGGCCTTCGAGCCTTATCCGTATTATGAAGAAGCCCTGAAGCGCGATCCGGATGATTACCGCGTGAACTCAGCCCTCGGACTTTTGTATTTGAAGCGGGCGATGTATCAGGAGGCCGAAGAGAAGCTGCAGAGAGCGGTCAAGCGCGCCACAAAAAATTATGCGCGGCCTAAGGATGGAGAAGCCCTTTATTATTTGGGCGTTTCCCTGAGGTCGCAGGGCAAACTCAAGGAAGCGGAGGACGCCTTTTTCCGGGCGACATGGAGCGCGGCCTGGGAAGGGGCAGCGTTCTATCAACTGGCCGAACTGGCCTGCCTAAGGGGAGATTTTTCGAAGGCCTCGGAACTTGTCGATTCATCTTTGGCGGCAAACGCCAAAAACACGAAAGCCCTCAACTTAAAATCGGCGCTGCTGCGAAAATTGAAAAAATTTGGCGAGGCGAGAAAAATCGCCTCGGAAATCCTGGCTTCTGATCATCTGGACTTCTGGGCCGGCCATGAGCTCTATCTGGCCCTGAGAGGCGACGGACGAAAAGATGAAGCCGATAGCGCCACTGAGGCGCTGTTTGTCCGAATGAGAACTGAGGCACCCAATTACCTTGAACTGGCCGTTGATTACGGGAACTGCGGCCTCTGGGAGGAAGCCATCGAGGTCCTGACGCGGCTTACAGAATCGAAAGGTAAAGGTGCGGCTTTATTCCCCCTCCTCCATTACTTTCTCGGCTACTATTGGGACCAAAAGGGCGATGCGGAGAAAGCGCGGAATTGCGTCCTGCGGGCCGCTTCGATGCCTCCCGATTATTGTTTCCCGTTTCAATCGGAATGTCTGGAGGTGTTGAGATGGGCACAGCGCATCAATCCTGAGGATGCGCGGGCGCCCTATTATCTCGGCAATTACCTCTTCGACCTTCAGCCGGAAAATGCGATGGCCGAATGGGAAAAATCCGTGGCGCTCGATAATTCTTTTTCCATTTCCCATCGCAATTTGGGACTGGCCTCTGCCCGGGTGAAGAATGATGTCTCCAAAGCCATCGCTTATCTAGAGAAAGCCGTGGCCTGCAATCAAAACGATCCCCGGCTCTATTTTGAGCTCGACCAGTTTTATGAAGCCGGCCAGTCCGATCCCCAAAAGAGGCTGGCCCTTCTCGAAAAGAATCATGAAGTCGTCTCACTCCGCGATGATGCCCTGACGCGCGAAATTCTGCTGCTTGTTCAGCTCGGCCGCTATGATCGGGCGATTGAGCTTTTCAAGCCCCATCATTTTCATGTCTGGGAAGGCGGCGGCGAAATCCACGGGATTTTTATCGAAGCCCATCTTCTCCGGGGGCAGGATTTGATGGCCGCCAAAAAGTACCGTCAGGCGCTCGGGGATTTCGAAACGGCTCTGACCTACCCGGAAAACCTTGACGTGGCCGCCCCCGCTTCAGGAGGGTGGTCGGCAAAGATCTATTATTGGATCGGGACGGCCTATGAAGCGCTGGGCGAAAAGGCAAAAGCGGTCGCGAGCTTTGAGAAAGCGGCCGCGTTCAGGCATGGCTGGTCGGAACCGGGCTATTATCAGGCGCTCGCCCTTCAAAAGACCGGCAAAGGGGCTGAGGCCAATCAGATATTCGACAGGCTGATCCAGACTGCCAACGAAAGATTGAAAGCCGTGCCGGCCATGGACTTTTTTGAGAAATTCGGAGAACGGCAGTCCGCGGTCGCCCAAAAAGCCCAGGTTCATTATTTGCTCGGCCTGGGATATTTGGGAAAAGGGCAAAAGACCGAGGCCAGGGCCGAATTTGAAAAAGCCCTTTTGATCAACATCAACCACATAGGCGCCCGGCGGCAGTTAGCGGCCCTAAAGGAATAAGGAATGCCGAAGAAAAAAGCTATCTCGATTTTTGCCGGCGGTTGACGGACAAATTGATGGCCAAAGCAACGGTCGAGGACGGCCGCATGAAATGGATCCAGGCCGAGCACCGCACCAGGCCCGAACTCCTCATGGCCCAGAGAGGCTTGATGCAGGGGGCGGCGGGGATCGGGCTTTATCTGCTTCACCTGGATGCCTTTGAGCAGAGAAAGCGGCCCAAAATCAATCTCCCGGATTCCGTATTTGTCGGCGATCTTATGTTGATGAAATAATAATGAAGCCGTGGATGTCTTAGAAGAATGATAACAATCCTTCTGAAAAACGAGGAGGCTCGTTCTTTCTCCATTTGTCAGAGGGGGTGGGGATATTTTGACTTCCCTTCCAATTTGATTTGTTGACAATCTTAGAGGAGGATACGCCCATGCAAAAAAAGAAGGACCGCATCGAAACGAAATTAATCCATGCCGGAGAAATGGAGCCACGCGTCCTGGGAGCCGTCAGCATGCCGATCTTTCAATCGGCCATGTACGAATATTCTCCGGCCGCCAGCTATCATGACATTCCCTATATCCGGCTCAACAACACGCCGAACCATATCGTCCTTCATAAGAAATTGGCGGCTCTTGAAAATGCGGAAGCGGCCATTGTCACCGCCAGCGGCATGGCCGCGATATCGACGACGCTCCTGGCCGTTCTCTCATCCGGCGACCATCTTTTGGCCCAAGAATGCCTCTATGGCGGCACGCATGATTTCTTGACCAAGTATCTCGGCTCTTTTGGGATCGCCTTTGATTTTATCGACGGTGAAAACCCAGAATCCTGGAGACGCAAGCTCCGACCGACGACCAAGGCGATTTATGTCGAAACGATCAGCAATCCTTTGATGCAGGTCCCCGACCTTGAAGCGGTCGTGAAATTTGCCCGAGAACATTCTCTGATCTCTATGATCGACAACACGTTTGCCACGCCTATCAATTACCGGCCCACAGAATCGGGATTCGACCTTTCGCTTCACAGCTGCACGAAATATCTAAACGGCCATTCGGATATCGTCGGTGGGGCCGTGATCGGCCGGAAGGAGCTGGTGGAAAAAATTCTCCATAAGCTCGACCACCTCGGCGGGTCCATGGACCCTCATGCCTGCTATCTCCTCCACCGCGGCTTGAAAACTTTGGCCTTGAGAGTGAGATATCAGAACGAAAGCGCCCGGAAAATCGCCCGGTTTCTCGAGGATCATCCGGCCATCAAAAAAGTGAACTACCCCGGCCTCGAAAGCAATCCGAGCTGTAAGCGGGCTGCCAAGCTCTTTGAAGGCTTCGGAGGCATGATCAGCTTTGAGTTGAAAGGGGGAGTGGCTGCTGCGGAACGGTTCATGAAGAGCGTAAAGATCCCGATTATCGCGCCAAGCCTGGGCGGTGTGGAAACGCTCATGACCAGGCCGGCGACGACTTCGCATCTGGGAATGACAGCCAAAGATCGGCGGAAGCTCGGAATTTCGGACGGCCTGATCAGATTATCTGTGGGGATTGAGGCGACAGAAGATCTCCGCGAAGATTTCGACCAGGCCTTGAGTGGATTGATATAATTGATCCATGGAAACAAATACAGATACACCGTCATTGCGAACTGCTCTTGCGGCGCGGCAATCTCCTCTTTTCTCGAAGTTTTTCCTTTTTTATAATTCACGTGTCGCTCACGATACTATGAGACCGATTGGACCGAGGATGTCATGAAAAGAAGAATTTTTCTTGAAACAATGGGAGCGGGCTCCCTGGCGGCGATTTCCTTACCGAAGGGGAGGGGGCCGCAAAGTTCTCCGGCCCAAGAAAGAAGCGAAACGGCCGGCCGCAAGGATCCCTGGATCGAGGTGAATCTCGACCATATCCGATGGAATTTTTCCCAAATCAAGAAACATGTCAAGGTCCGGGTCATGGCCGTCGTCAAAGCCAATGCCTATGGCCATGGCTTGGTCGACGCCGCCCTGGCCCTGGAGAAAGCCGGAGTCGATGGACTGATGGTCGGGAAATTGACCGAAGGTCTGGCCTTGAGAAAAGCAGGTTTGCAATCCCCAGTCCTGAATTTCGGGCCGTTTGGCAAGGAGGATTGCGAAGCCATTGTGATGAACAACATTAGTCAATCCGTCTATTCCGAAGAAGCGGCTTCTCTCCATGAAGCCGCCTTGAGGTCTAGAAACAAAGCGTCTGTTCACATCGACATCGACACCGGCATGAGCCGGACTGGAATTCCGTACGACAAGGCACTGCCCCTGATCGAGAAAATCGCGTCGCTCTCTCATATCAAGATTGATGGGATTGCGACAACCCTGACCGAGGATCCAGACTTCGATAGGGAACAGCTCAGGAGATTTCGAGAAGTCTGTTCAGCTGCCGAAAAGAAGGGGATTTCTTTGGGCTTGAAGCATGCCGCCAGCAGCGCCGGAATATTTGAATCCCCCGAATTCTATTTGGATATGATCAGGCCGGGGATCACCTTGTACGGCTATTATCCGAATGGGCAGACTCAGAAAGAAGACCTGCTCAAACTGAGGCCGGCCTTGAAGCTCATGGCGAGGGTCATATTCATCAAAGATATGCGGCCGGGCGATTCGGTCTCCTATCATCGCGTCTACACGGCTCGGAAAAAGATGAGAGTGGCAACAGTGGGCATCGGCTATTCAGACGGATACCTCCCTCAGCTTGGCGGCAAAGGTTTTGTTTCTATCAGAGGGAATAAATATCCCGTCATGGCGGCCGTCACATCGAATCATATTATGGCCGATCTGGGCGATGACCATGATATAAAAGTCGGCGAAGACGTCACGCTGATCGACAATCGGATAGATTCCGGCCTGACCGCCGATGTCCTCGAAGCCCAAAGCGGCGTTTCCGATTATAAAATCTTGATCGGTTTAAATCCGCTGCTCCCCAGAAAATTCGTTTCCTGAAGCAGCCCATTCGAAATCGGGACGCTTGCCATCCGGTCCGAATTCCATTATCTTATGACGGATGCCCGAGCCTGTCGTCGAAGTCAAATCCATCACCAAACTTTTCAAAGCTTTCAAGGCCGTCGATGGCGTCTCTTTCGAGGTCTATCCCAGCGAGATTGTGGGCATCGTCGGCCCGAACGGCGCCGGCCTCGACCCTGATATCGCCGACAAAGTCAGGAAATACCTCAAGCAGATCAAGCAGGAGAAGAGAATCTCCATCCTCCTAACGTCCCATAATATGAAGGAAATGGAAGAGGTCTCGGACAGGATCATCTTTCTGCTTCAAGATCCTGCTGGCCAAGATTGGTGAGTGAAACGGTGAAGACGGTCTTATTTCATTTGGCGAGCGAGGAAATAATCTCCACCAAGCTTTTCGCGTGGGACTGATCCCCTTGCGACAAGTCTTTGACAGGCAGAGAATTTTTCTTCAAGACGGATTCCCAGGTCCAAAAGCTCGACGAAGTTCAAGGCCTAATCCCCGTGGAAGTTCGTATATCATCATACAGGAACTAGCCCGACTTGGCAACAGAGAGGCCGGAACCGTATTGTGGACAAGCAAGAAAAAAATTATAATGGGCCCTTCTGAACTCATGATTGGAAGGGAGGACATGATTCGATGAACCGCCGCGAAGTTCTGGAAAAAATTGCCAGGCGTCTCCGCATTCATTCTTTGATGATGACCTGGAAGGCGGGATCGGGACATCCCACGACTTGCCTGTCGATGGCAGAGCTGGCCGCCTGCTTGTTTTTTCATGAGATGAGGTTCAATCCCAAGGATCCCGAGGACTGGGGCAATGATGAACTGGTCCTGTCCAAGGGGCACGCCGCTCCGATCCTGTGGGCCGCCTACGCTGAAGCCGGCATCATCCCTCTCAGAGACCTCATGGATTTGCGGAAAATCTCGAGCGTGCTGGAAGGCCATCCCACGCCCCGGATGAAGTGGATCAAAGCCGCAACGGGATCTCTGGGCCAGGGGCTTTCCGTCGGGGTTGGGATGGCGGCGGCCATGAAGCTGGGCAAATCGCCGGGGCGAGTGTTTGTGGTGATGGGCGACGGCGAATGCGCCGAAGGCGCGGTTTGGGAAGCGGCCAACGCGGCGTCTTATCTAAAGCTCAAAAATATTTGCGCCGTCGTCGATGTCAACCGGCTGGGCCAGTCCGACGCGACCATGCATCAGCATGACCTTGCCGCCTATGCCAGAAAGTTTCGGGCTTTCGGCTGGGACGTTCTGCAGGTCAACGGTCATAAAGTTGATGCCATTCTGGAAGCATTCAAAAAGATCGGGAAGAAGGGCAAGCCGACCGTGATCTTGGCCAAGACGATCAAAGGCAAGGGCGTATCTTTCATCGAGAACAGGAACGGCTGGCACGGCAAGCCGCTCAAGGAGGACGAGCTCCAGGCTGCTCTCAAGGAGGTCGGGCCGATGCCCGATGTGGATGCCGCGAAGTACGTGAGGCTACCGAAGCGCGTTCCCAAGCCGAAACTCGTCAAGGCCTTTGGCTTTGAGAGAACCCCTTATAAGGAGAAAACGGCGACCCGTCTTGCCTTCGGCTACGCCCTTCGCGAGTTGGGCAAGGTCAACAACGCCGTGGTCGTCCTGGACGGCGATGTCAAGAATTCCACCTACACCGAGAAATTCTTCGAGTATTTTCCCGAGAGGTCATTCCAATCTTATATCGCCGAGCAGAACATGGTGGGCATGGGCATGGGAATGGCCGCCAAAGGATATATCCCGTTCATGGCCAGCTTTGCCGCTTTTTTAAGCCGGGCCCATGACCAAATTCGCATGGCCGCCTATTCTTTTTCCAATATCAAGCTGTGCGGGTCGCATGTTGGCGTGAGCATCGGCGAAGATGGGCCTTCCCAGATGGGCCTGGAGGACCTGGCTATTTTCAGGCCGATTCCGGGCTGTGTCGTCCTTTATCCCAGCGATGCTTTTCAGACAGAAGCCTTGGTTGAGGCCATGGCTCGACATCAGGGGATCTGCTATCTGAGGACGACCCGGCCGGCGACGCAGCTCCTTTATTCCAAAGAGGAGCAGTTCCCGATCGGCGGCTCAAAAGTCTTGAGAAAAGGACCGACTGATGTCGCGACGGTCATCGCCGCCGGCATCACCGTATTCGAGGCATTGAAGGCTTACGAGGAGCTGAAGAAAGAGAACATCCAGGTGCGGATCATCGACGCCTATTCCGTCCAGCCTCTCGATAAGGAAAATATCTTGAGGGAAACCGCTGAAAGCCAAGGGCGGGCGATCGTCGTCGAAGACCATTTTGAAAGCGGAGGCCTAGGCGATGCCGTAGCGGCGGCGCTGGCCGGAAAAGCCGCGATCAAGCATCTTTGCATTCGGGAGCTGCCGAGGTCGGGAAAGCCGGATGAGCTTCTGGATCAATACGGGATCAGCGCCAGGCATATCGTGGGCGCGGTCAAAGAATTTCTTGTCGGCTGATGATTGGGGTCAAACCTACTCATTACGCACGCTCCGCTGAAGAATGATGCGTAACGAGTAGGTTTGACCCCGGTTTTATTTCTTGAGCAGGATTTCCTCGAAGAATTTCAGGGCCGACTCGTCGCCCGTCTGCCCCAGCCAGAAAATCGCTTTTTTCCGCACCGAGGGGCTCTTGTTTGTTTTGGCGATGTCGATGAGCATCGGGACAGACTTTTCTTTTGGCAGCCGGCTGATGGCGAACACGGCTTGGTCTTTCAGCCCGCTCTCCTCTTTGGGTTCGTCGACAATGTCCTTGAGCGCTTTGATGCTTTCCGCCGAGGCTTTCTGTCCCAGCCAGAAAACGGCGCTCTTTCGGATATCTTGGTTCGGCTCGTTCTTGGCGATCCTGATCAGCTCTTCGACAGCTTCTTTCTGCTTGCTGAGTTGGAGGGCAAAAACGGCCTGTTTTTTAATGCCCGTGTCCTGGACCTTGGCGAAAATCTCCTTGAGATAGGAAAGGCTTTTTGAGTCGCCGTAATTGCCCAGCCAGAAAACAGCCGATTCCCGGACTTTGCCGGGATAGCTCCCGAGAGCGACTTTTTTCAGGAAATCAGGCACTTTCGGACCCGGGTGGCAGCTGGTTATAAAAACGAGAGTGCCTTGAAGATGCGTTTTCGAGCCTGCCGATTCAAAACATTTTTCGACGAGCGTCAGGCTTTCGTCGTTTGTCGCCCGGCCCAGCCAGTAAACGGCGGTATCGGAAAAGTCGTAGCTCTGGTCCGGGTCCAAAAGCGAAACGTCAAGAAGACCGTCTTTTTGCGAATGAAGGAATAGGAGGGCGGCCGGTGCGGGGGCGGCTTCAGCTTGGCCTTCCACATCCACAAGGTTTTTGCCTTTGCCGATTTCCTCGATCTTGATTTTGGCTTCTTTCGTGCCGATTATAAAGCCTTCCGAGACGCGGCCTTCAGATCCCCGATGGATCTTGTGCCGGCTTTCAAACAGATAGGCTGTAAAATAAAGATCTCCGGCCTTGGCTTTTTGGGCTTCTCCGCGTGCCGATTCAATTTTTTTATCCAGGGCTGCCGCGCTTCCGCTGAGGTCAACCACCTTGCCTTTCAAAAAGCCGGGAGCTTCGCCTGAGAGAAGACGGGCTTGTGTCGCCAAAGGAAGGACAAACAACAAAACAAACAAAACGGCAAAAAAAGAGGGGATGGCCACGGCGCAAGCTACCCGGCGATGACGCCGCCGGAATCGCCGGCTCGCCTCGTTTCTCCCGGGGGAGTTTTTTGAGTCATACCTTAAGGGATTCAATGGTTTTCTCCTGTCACGAATTTATTTGTCCAGGATTTCCTTGAGGAATTTCATGGCTTCCTCGCTCTTGCTCTGGCCCAGCCAGAAGATGAGCTGTTTTTTCAGCTCGAGGTCCTTTTCCTTCCGGGCCATCGCGATCATGGCCTGGACGGCTTTGGGGCCGCGGTTTTGAGAAACTGAAAAGATGATCTGTTTTTTGAGCTTGGCATCTTCGGTTTTGTTATATATGTCCATAAGGAGGTCCAGAACGTCATCGCCCCCTCTTTGACCGATCCAAAAGAGGGCACGCTCTCTCGCCTTCAGATCTTTATCGTTTTTGGCGATCTCGATGAGTTTCGCCTGGGCTTTTGGATTATTGCTTTGGGCGAATCCGTAGAAGAGGCGCGCCTTAAGCTTATCGTCCACGGCCTTTTCATAGATCTTGAGAAGGGCGTCTAAGCTCGCCTCATCGTGTCTCTGGCTGAGCCACATCACGGCCATATCCTGGACTCTCGGGGAAGGATCCGAAACGGCCAGTTCGGTCAGGAGCGGCAGGATCCTGGCGTCGCGAGATTGGCCGAGGACCATGAGAGCTTTTTCCCGGAGTTCGGGCCTCTTTTCGTCTTTGACCATTTTTTCCAGAATGGGGAAGGCCTTCTCTTTATCCATCTGGAGCAGGGCGTCGAGGGCGACGAGCTTGAGCTCAAGATCTGGATCAGGAGGCCGCTTTTGACCAAACGCTACTCCGCCCTGGACGCCGCCAAGCACTCCGCCTTCGACGCCTCCTTCAACACCGCCGAGGACGCCGCCTTCGATACCGCCGAGCACGCCTCCAAACGCGGCGCCATTGATATATTTCTGATATTCCGACAATCCGCTTCTGGCCAGCGTTTCAGCGATCCGAATCTGGAGGATTCTGGCGTCCCTAGCCCAAGAGTTCTCGGGCATCTGTTCAAGCAGTTGATTCAATCGTTCGATGGCCTCTTTCCTCTTCTCAAGCTGGAGCTCCATATTCTCGAGCGAAGCGGCGTGTTTGTCCAAGCTGTACCCGAGCCAATAGAGCGATTCCCCGTAATAGCCGCTGGTCGAGTACTCTTTGGCGATTTTTTCCAGGTCTGTTATGGCCTTGGGCCAGGCTTTATCGTAGATGGCTTTTTTAGCCTCCTCATAAACGACCCGGGCTTTCTCATAAGCATCCTTGGCCTTTTCCTTTTGCTGGGCGGAGGCGAAGCCGCCGAGAATAGAAAAGAAGGCCAAGCACAAGATGATTCCTTTTGTCTGTTTCATAGCGTTCCTCCTAAAGTGTCTTCAGAATTTCCATTTTAAAAAGGATCCCTCTCTGATCGATGAGATCCTTGATCTGAGAGGGAGCCTGTCGGTCTTGGCTGGGCTGGTTGGCAATTTCTTTTAAGACAAGGTCCAGGTCGTCCAGAAGCTCGGCCGCGGCCGGGTTTTTTTCGGCCAGGATGCGCTTGAGCAGCAAATTCTGGAGGAGCAGCCCGCGGACGATTTTTTCGTCAATGACGATCGTTTTTGTCCCTTGGTCCCCGGCCGTGTAATGGGCGTATTCGAGCAGCATCGGCTTGATATCTTCGAGGTGTGAGCTCAAGGCAGGTTGAAGACCCGCCGGCGAAGGAGTCATTTGGGAGGCCGTCTGAACGGGCTCCTGCGCCGGCGTAAACCAATATTTTCCGATGATAATCCCCAGGATAAGGACCGCCGCAACGGCCGATCCGGCATAGATCCACCGCCAACGTGGGAACAAAGGTGCTTTATTTTTTGCCGGGGTCCCCAAAATCCCTGAATGGATTCTCTGCCAGGCGCTCTCCCAGTTCGGTTCGGGCGCCGCGGCCGGTTGGTGTTCATCCAGGAGCTTGAATACTTTTTTGGTATATGCCAATTCCGCCGCGCAGGCCCGGCATTCCCGGAGATGTCCCTCCAGGACCGCCCGGTCTTTTTCATCCAGCTCGCCGTAAAGATAGAGAGTGATGAGATTCGTGACGTTTTTACAGTCCATAGTCGTTCTCCATGATCAAGCGCCTGAGGCGCTTTTTGATCGTATCGACGGCCCGGAAGAGGTGTTTTTTGACGCTTCCCTCGGTCGAGTTCATGTATTCCGCGATTTCCCTGGTGTTGTACTCCTGGTAATGTCTCAAGATGAAGATCATTCTCTGCTTGGGAGAAAGCTTGTTGAGGGCCTGGTCGATTTTGCCGCGGATTTCTTTGTCCAGGGCGGTTTTTTCCGGGTTGGATCGGGGCGAGTTTGCCCGCACATCCACCACCTCCTCAGTGTCCAGGGAATGCGCTTCCCTGACCTTGTTCCTCCTCAAGGCGTCTATGCTGGCGTTGACGCAGATCCGGTTCAGCCAGCAGTCGAAATTCACGCCTTTTGCCGGGCTGTACTTGTGAAGAACATGATAGGCCTTGATGAAAGTATCCTGGAGGACGTCTTCGGCATCCTCGGCATTCTTGAGATAATGGAAGGCGATGGAAAAGACCTGCTGCTTGTTTTCCTCGAAGAGGGACCGGAAGGCCAACGTGTCGCCTTTCTGGGCCAGCCGGATCAGACTTATTTCGTCCATGTCTTCTCTATATATATCAAAACGGATAGAAAGGCGCTTCCGTTGACAGGAATTTTCTGTTCAAAATGGCGGAAAAATGGGGAGAGGGAAAAGGCTCTGAGAGATCTTATAATTTTTACAAGCTATTTTTTTGGAGTCGGGATGGCAATGTCGATCACGTTTACCGATCCCAGCGAGGAGAGAGGCTTGTCGAAATCTTCCTTTTTGCCGACCACCAGGATCTGGACCTTGTCCGGCTTGAGGTATTTCTTGGCCACGCGCAGGACATCGGCCTTGGTGACCTTCTCGACGCCCGCCTTCTGTTTTTCGGTGAAATCGAGCGGATAGCCGAAGTAAGCGTAAGTCAGCATCCGGTTGAGGACCTGGGCCTTGCTCTCGAAGTTGAAGACATAGGAATTGAGATACCCATCCTTGGCCTTGGCCAGTTCCTCGTCGCTCACCTCCTGCTCCATGATCCGCTTGATCTCCTTGAGCATGAGCTCGATGGCATACACCGTGGATTGCGATTTGGTCTGGGCGCCGCAGCTGAAAGCGCCGGGATAGATATAGCCGGCGCCGTACGCTCCCCAGACGCTGTAGGCCAGGCCTTCGTCGGTGCGGATCCTCTTGAACATGCGCTCGAAGGACAGGATCTGGTTCATGATGTCGAGGGCGGGGAGGTCGGGATTGTTCATCAGGCCGCCGAGATGGCCGAGCATGATGTTGGACTGGTTGACGTCGGGCTTGTCGACGAAATTGACGGTATATTTGTCCTCCGCAGCGACCTTGGGCCAAGGCTCGGCCGCGGCTTTGCCCTTTTTCCATTTGCCGAGGGCGGCCGCGAGCTTGGCGATCATGTCCTTGGTCTTGAAGTCGCCCCAGACGGCCATGGACGCATTGTTGGGATAGAAGTAGGCGTTATAGAAGTCGACAAGGTCCTGCCGGGTGATCGCCTCGATGTTGGCGTACTCCGTGTGTCTGGCGTAGGGGCTGTCCTTGCCGTAGATGAGTTTGTTGAACTCACGGGACGCGATCCCGCCGACATTATCGTTTCTTCGGGATATCGAAGTCCTCTGTTGAACCTTGGCCAGGTCGATCTTGTCCTGGGGAAAGGCGGGATCGGTGAGGATGTCCGCCAGGATCCCCAGAGCCTTGTCAAAGTCCTCTTTAAGGACAGAGACCGAGATGGTGCTCGAGGTCGGGCCGATGCCCGTCGATACGGTCGCGGCCAGCGTGTCCAATTCCTTGTCGATCTGGTCGCCGGTTTTGGTCTTCGTTCCGCCGGTCCGCAAGACCGATCCCGTGATGGCCGCCAATCCGATCTTGGAGGCCGGCTCGAAAACCGAGCCCGTCCTGACCATCGCATAGATATTGATCGTCGGAAACTCGGGATCTTCGACGAGGAGGAGTTTCAAGCCGTTGGGTAGCTCGGCCTTTTGGACATTGGGCATCTTGATCGGGTTCAGAGGGCCGAAGACGAACTTGTCTTTGGGGTTCTTCTGGGCGTAAGAGGCGCCGAATATGAGCGCCAGGAGTAAAAGTCCGCTGAAAACCTTTTTGGCTGTGATCTGTTTTCTCATGATCGTCTCCTTCGTTTCCGTTCACTTCTCGGTAACGATCTCGCCGATGGTCCGATTGGTCTTGATGAGATACTGGTTGGCGACGCGCTTGATGTCCTCGGCCGTCAGAGCCTTGATCTCGTCGATCTGGTCGAAGGCCTTGCCGTAATCCCCGAGGACGACGTCGGCGTAAGTCAGGAGCGCGGCCATGCTCGGGTTGGATCTCATCTGGGCCAGCGCGCTTTTGATGGAGCTTCTCTTGAACTTCGTCAGCTCGTCTTCGGTCACGGCATCCTTTTTGATCTTTTCCAGCTCCTCCTCGACGGCGGCCTGACACTCGGCCGCGGTCTTACCGGCCGCCGGCATGACGATGACGGCGAAGAGGTTGGGAAATTTATCGCTGGGGAACCCGCTCATGGACTGGACCATAGCGGCGATCTTCTTGTCTTTGACGAGCGTCGTGTACAATCTCGAGGAACGACCCTGCCCGAGGATGTTGGCCATGGCTTCGATAGCCCGGCTGTCCTTGTTCCGGGCGTCGGGCACGTGATAGCCGATGAGTAGGAAGGGCTGGGACTTGGCCGACACGGCCACCCGCCGTTCTCCCCACTGTTCCGGCTCCTTCGTCCGGACGGGCTCCGGCCGGGAGCCGCTCGGGACCCGGCTGAAATAAGTTTCGGCCAGCTTGAAAACTTCGTCCGCTTTGACGTCGCCGACGATGCCCACGGTCAGGTTGCTCGGGCTGTAGAATTTCTTGAAATAATCCTCGACGTCCTTGCGGGTGATAGCCTGCAGGTCCGACATATGGCCGACGACCTCATGGTGGTAGGCGTGAGCTTTGAAGGCTACGGCCATGAAGTCCTCCATGAGTTTGCCGGTGGGCTGGGTTTCGACGCCGAGCCGGCGCTCTTCCATGATCACGTCCCGCTCCTTGTAGAATTCGCGAAAGACGGGATTCAGGAACCTGTCCGATGTCATGGCCATCCAGAATTCGAGGCGGTTCGAAGGGAGATAATTGATATATTGGGTGGCGTCGTTTGACGTGTACGCATTCACGCCGGCGTCCCCTTCGCGCATCATCATGTCGAAGTACTCATTGTTGACGACGTACTCCTTGGCCTTTTTCTCGAGATCGGTGAACCTAGCCTTGAGCTCGGCCACCTTCGCCCGGTCGGGATTCGGCTTGGCTTCTTCTTTTTTCATCTGGTCGTAGACGGCGTCCAGTTCGTTAAGAATCTTGGATTCCGCGGCATAATCTTTTGTTCCGACCACCTTTGTGCCCTTAAAAGCCATGTGCTCCAAAATGTGGGAGATCCCCGTAATGCCGTAGGATTCGTTGGCGCTTCCCACATCCGCGTAAACATGAAAAGAAACGACGGGCGCGTCGTGGCGTTCGAGGACGATGAACTTCATACCGTTTCCGAGGGAATGAACTTGGACCTTCTTTTTTGTCGCGTCAAATGTCTGAGCCTGAGGGGAAAGGGTGAAAGACACAAAAACCGTCAAGAAAAAAACCGAGAGAAGACATATCCTTGACTTTCTGACCATGCGCCTGACCTCCTTGGGAGACCTTGATTGTTTTTTTTAAATATATCACGGGTAAAATATTATGTCAAAATTGAGTTTGATGTTGAAAATTCATGATAGACAAATGATGCCCTTTTTTGTTTAAATGAACGCGATCAACCATGTATAACAAGATCGATCAAGCGGTCACGGAAAAGTTGGAGGCCATTGCCGGCCGAGAGAATGTGATCGTGGATGCGGACAGGATGATCGATTACGGCCATGACGAGTTTTCTCTCCGCGACATCAGCCGGGTTCCGGATCTTGTGGTCAAGCCGAAGACCGCCGAGGAGGTCGCTGCGGTCCTCCGCTTGGCCAATGAACACAGGATTCCGGTCACGCCCAGGGGCGGAGCAACAGGGCTTTGCGGCGGTTGCGTGCCTACCTCCGGCGGGATTGTCCTCTCCCTTGAAAAAATGAACCGGATTCTCGAGATCGATCCTGACAATCAGATGGCCGTCGTCGAGGCCGGCGTCACGCTCCTCGATTTTGAGCAATCCATCGAGGATGCCGGATTTTATTTTCCTCCTCATCCCGGCGAAGAGAGCGCCATGATCGGGGGGATGATCGCCACCAACGCCGGAGGCAGCCGGGCCGTCAAATACGGCGTGATCCGGAACTATGTTCGAGGACTCGAGGTCGTTCTGCCGACGGGCGAGATCATCCATCTCGGCGGCAAGTTGATCAAAAGCAGTACCGGCTACAATCTGCTTCATCTTTTCATCGGTTCGGAAGGTACGCTCGGTGTCATCACTGCGGCGACCATTCAGTTTTTAACCAAGCCGGCGGTGACGCGGTCGCTGGTCATACCGTTCGCCAGCCTGGAAAAAGCGATCGAGACCGTTCCTCTTATGTTTAAGAAAAAGATCGTGCCGCTCGCCTTGGAATTCGTCCCCCTGGACGTGATTAAAATCTCGGAAGAGCACCTTCATAAGAAATGGCCCTGTTCTCAGGGTGAGACGCATCTCCTCGTCATCCTGGATGCCCAGAGCGAAGAAGAGATGGACCGTCTGTCCCAGGCTGTGGCCGAGGTGGCCCTGGAGAATGAGGCTCTCGACGTTTTCATCGCCGACACAGCCAAGAAGCAGGAGAGCGTCCTGGACATCCGCAGCAAGATCTACGAGGCGATCAAATCGGAGACGATCGAGATCCTCGACATCTCGATTCCACGATCGGACATCGCCCAGCACGTCAAGAAAGTCCAGGAAGTTGCCCGGAAATACAACATCTGGCTGCCGACCTTCGGTCACGCCGGGGACGGCAATGTTCATACGCACATCATGAAGGCCCGCTATGAAAACGGGGCGGTCATCCCGCTCCCTGAAAGCGAATGGAGAGACAAATCCGAGAAGGTGCGGGAGGAGCTTTATGAAGACTGCCGGGCCAGGGGAGGGGTCATTTCCGGCGAGCATGGCATCGGCCTCATCAAGAAGAAATATCTTGCCTTCAGCCTGGATCCGAAGCAGGTCGAGCTGATGAAAGGCCTGAAGAAAGTCTTCGATCCCAACACTATTTTAAACCCCGGCAAAATTTTTGATTGAAAAATGAAAGTTTTGATTCGCGAGGCGCTCCGCTCTCTAAAATCAAATTGAAATCCGCCAAAGGATTAAGGAGGTTTTGATGAGAAAGAGACATACTGGGGCGATTCTTCCCGTCGTGCTTTGGCTGTTTATCGGCGCGGCCATCGCCGCGGCCCAGGATATGAAAAGTCTGGTCAAAGAACTTTTTCCGATTCCTTCATCCACCGGAAACGAGGAAGCCCTGGCGGCAAAGATCAAGCAGTCTTTGCCGAAAAGCGCCGTCAAGAAAAAGGACCCCATGGGGAGTCTTTATGCGCGCTGGGGAAAAGGCGAGCCGCGGCTGGCCGTGCTGGCGGCTCTTGATGAGTTTGGCTATATCGTCAGCGGGATCACTTCGGATGGCTATTTGAGGTTGGACCGGGCCGTCCAGCCTCCGCATCCGCTTTATGATTCCTACCTGCTCGGCCACCCCGTCCTGATTTTGACGCAAAAAGGCCTTCTTCAGGGAATCGTTTCCCAACCGGCCATGCACCTTTTGACGCGCGAGAGAAGGGAAGAGCTCTCTAAGAGCTTTTCGCTCGATTTAGTCTATCTGGACATCGGGACCCGATCTGAAGAGGAGGTCCGGGCGAAGGGCGTAGAAATTCTCGATCCCGTGACCTTCTGGCCGGACCTCAGCGAACTGGCCAATGACCGGTGGGCCGGCCACGCTCTCGGCCTAAAAACGGATTGCGCTGTGCTCCTCAGCATAGCTGCGGAGATGAGCCGAATAAAGTCATCCCAGGAAGTCGCCTTGGGCTGGATGGCCCAGACCAAATTTCCCGCTCGGGGTTCTCGATCCGCATTAGGCGCCTTGCGGGCTAAAAAAGAACTTCAGCCTCAGAAAGTGCTCATCCTGGACATGGTAGCGGCCGACCGGGGCGAGAAAAGTCCTGCCCTAGGCAAAGGCCCGGTTCTTGTCCAAGGAACGGAGGGCGCCTCGAAGCTCAAAGATATCATCGAGGCGATCGCCCGCGAAAAAAATATTCCGGTGCAATCCTTGGCGGGCGTGGAGTCGACCCTGATGACCCCGTTTTTAGGCGATTCGACCGAAGCGCTGATCCTGGCCTTGCCGGTCAAGTTCCCTCATACACCGGTCGAAGTCGTGGATTTCAAAGATGTCCAAGCGTTGAGAGATCTTGTGCTTAACCTGATTGGATCCGGGAGGGCAAAATGAGAAAATACGCCATCGCCACTCTCAATTTAGCGCTGATTCTCAGCATCGCCGTGTTCGCCGGACAGGCCAAAGATCCGGCTTCCTCCTGGGAGCTGTTGAAAAAAATCGTCCTCATTCCCGGCATTTCCAGCCAGGAAGGAAAAGTTTCTGATTTCATCCAGGGAACTCTGCCTTCGTCGCTCAAGGTCCAACGCGATGCAAAAGCCAACGTCTGGTTCACGGTGGGCGGGGGGCGTCCTCATCTCCTGTTCGTGGCGCATTCCGATGAATTGGGGTTTGTAGTCGACAAGATCACACCGCAGGGGACGGCGCTTTTGAGGGCCCGCGGCGGGCTTCTGGCCCAGGTTTGCGAAGCCAGGCCTTTTATCATCCATACGGCCAAGGGGCCTGTCGAGGGCGTCATTCAGCCCCGGCCTGATTATTATCAAAGCCAAACCGCCGGACGCGCTTCGTCCCAGAATCCGCCTCAAGTCCAAGCCGGCGCAGTGCAAGCACCTGCCCAGATCGCTCCGCCCAATCCTGCGCAAAAGCCCACGCCTGCTCAGCCGCGAGCCGGCCAAGAGGCCTTTGAGGTCTACCTCGGTGTTTCCTCGGAACAAGAAGCGCGGGCTTTGGGCGTTGCCGAGGGAAACCAGGTCATTTTTAAGAAGAAGCTCGTTGAGCTCACCCCCGATATCATGTCGACGCGGGCCGTGGATGACCGGGCCGGCTGTGCCGCCCTGCTCGGCGCCGCGCTCCAAATTGATTGGACAAAAATCAAGGGAAAGACGATCACCTTTGCTTGGGATGTCGAAGAGGAAATCGGACTCGTCGGAGCCCAGGCCCTTTCAAAAATCCTTAAGCCCGATTATGTCTTTGCCATTGATACATTTGTGTCCACGGATTCGCCCCTGGAAAACAAACGCTTTGGCAATGCGATCCTGGGCCAAGGCGCCGTCATCCGTGCCATCGACAGCAGCAATATCGTTCCCAAAACCGAGATCCGGAAAGTCGCGGAGCTGGCCAAGAAATATGCGATTCCCATTCAAATCTCGAACTCGCGTGGAGGGAATGACGGCTCGGTGTTTGTCCCGGAGGGCGCCGTGGATATCCCGCTCTCCTGGCCGGGCGCTTACGCCCATTCGTTTATCGAAAAGATCGTCCGCAGCGACCTGGAGGCCTTGACCAAGCTCCTCGCTGCGATCGTGGAAGACTGGAAATAAGCTAGACCGCGTCAGCAAAGGCAAACGTCTGGAATTCCGTCGCGCACGGAGGACCCGGGGCAAAGTGGAGCTTAGGCTTTTCGGAAAGCTCCATGATCACACATCCTGCCGTGAAGCTGCCCCGCCCATCGGGCCTTCTCTCGAGGCAGACGGGATTGCGGGGGTCATCCTTCGAGCTCAGGGCTTCTTTGATGACATCGACGGTAATCCGTTTGGCGGGATCGTTTATGCGTTTTTCAAGCGCCATGAGCCGTATCTCCGAGTTGTTCGGATGCCGCGGCCGGCGCTCCGGAGGCAGCCCTTTGAGCGACTCTTGAAAGATGCTTTGGTCATCATTCACCAGAGGATGATTGGTGTGACAAATCCGGGTTGCACTCTGAAAAGGCTCGTAGCGGCTGACTTTGTTCGCCGAACCCTCGAAGTTGACGACCTGTTGCGGCCCGCCGATGATGTAGTTCTGTCCGGAAGCATGCTTGATCTGTCGGATGAATTTTACGGCTTCTTCCAATGACCCGCATTCCAGGATGCCCCGGTTGATAAACGCCACCGGGAGGCCGTCGCCGCGATGGTCGAGCTGGAGCAGGGCGTTCACCACTTCCCCGACGCCGCGATTATTCATTCCACAGAGAGAAATCATGCCGGCATAGACGAAAACAAGGGATTGGAGAGACGAATTCTGGTGTTTGATATGGAGGATCGCTTGGTATCCGTCCGTATAGGCCGGAATGTCGAGGTTTTGGGCGACAAAGGTAGGCAGGCCGGGCTTGCCGGACACGGCCAAGGCGCTGCAGTTTTTATCCATCGGCACGGGCTTTCCGCCCCGGAAATAGCCATGCCCTCCGTACCACCATTCTTCATCGACAAGCTGATAGGCGAGCATCGTCTCGGCGTCCATACCAGCCCCTTCGGCTATGCCCTGGACCTCTTCCATGAGACTGGGCGTCCATTTTCGAATCGCCTCCGGGAATTTCATGTCGGCTAAAAATTTTTGGATATACTGCTTGGGATCGACCTTATATTGCCGCCCGAGCTGGTCTTTCCAGATCTCCATCAGGGCGTTGATTTGGGAACGCAGGGCTTCGCCGTGGATGCGGCCGCGTGACCTGGGCGGCCCCTCGAGGACGAGATAGGCAGCCCGTTTTTTTGTGGCCGAGCTTGACGTGTCTGAAACCTGGGGCCCGCCCGCTTGGCCCGGGCTAAGAGGAAGCCAAGGATTCAAAACCAGTGCCCCGGATGCCAAAGCGCTTTTTTTTAGAAAATCTCTTCTCCGCATGATACCCTCTCTTGCTGACTACATACCGCCTTCCCCCTTCTGCTGTCAAGACAAATGCGGGAGGGATTTTGACGAGACATCATTCATAACCCAGAGTAGATGTCGCCGGTCTTTTCATTTGGGCGGATTTCCTAGATTGAGCGTTTTCTATATCTCAATGGGGATGCAAACGGGGACGGATGGACGGTAAAAATAGGACCGTCCCCATTTTCGGGAAAGTTCCGTTGAAAAAAAGCTAAACGATGATAGAATGCTCAGTTGATTAGGCCGCCTTTGACTTGTAGACCAAGGCCGCGATGATCCCCATTAATACAGATTGAATCAAGCCCGCTATGATCCAATACCAGACAGCTGAATACGGAATCGGGTAAACAATAAATTGATCAAAGGAGCTGACAAAAAAGGTGAAAATGGCGATATAAATCCCGTAGCGGACTCCTTCCATGACGCCTTTTCGCTCGTACCCTTTGGCGAAGATGAAGGTGAAGAAGAAGGCAAAGACGGCCATGGTCACAAACCGCACCCAGGAGAATTTATTCATCTCCTCTTCCGGGCGAAAGGCGCTCTGGAAATCGGGTTTCATGTAATATCCGCCGAGAATGAGGACGTGGATGAGGAGATTCGTCGCGACATATGCCAGATACACGAATAGAACGGCCAGCCATAATTTTTTCCAGTTCATAACACCCTCCTGTTAAGACTTAGAAGCGCAGGGAATCGTAAATCATACGGCCAAACCGAGTCAAGGGCTTTTAGAAAGATTTGAAAAGACCTTGCTCGTTAAGAATTTTTTTTAGCCCAAACGGTGAGAAATGTCCGAGAATCCGCTTTCGATTTTTCCGGGTCCGCCTTGAGGGCAGCAATCAATAGATCACTTTAAAAGCCCTCTCCTTGCCTCGCCTCCCGACAAATTTTTTCTACTCTTTATCCGGATAGAGAAGCCCGTTGAGCAGGAACTTGTAGGTGCCGTGAGACTCCGCCCTGTTCTGGCAGCGGACGCCGATGAGGATGATCCGGCCGTCCTTGTATTTCGTGTCCACGACCGCGGCCTTGCGGGCGATCACGTCTTCGCCCAGCAGCCAACCGCTCATCAGAATGCCGTCTTCGGGATAGCTGGCGACGACTTTACGGTCCCATTCGAAGCCGGGTGTGGATGTGTCCAGGGCCAGGCTGTTGACAAACATGGCCCCTGCCTCTCTGGGCATGCCGTATCCGATCGGCGACTCGTTGTCGACTAAGATCTTCAAGATCGACGTCGGGCAGAAGAACCGCGTCCGTTCAACATTTTGAAGAGCGTTGCGCGCCGGGACGTCGAATTCATTGAAGGCCAGGGTGCATGCCTGGTTGAGAAGGACGATGATCCCGCCCTTTTCGACAAAGGCTTTTAAAGCGTCCACGCCTTCCTGGCCGATCCCGCCTTCATATTCCGGGGGTGTCGTTGATGCCGGCCGGCGGGCCTGCGCACCTCCGGGAGCTCCGCTCGGACCGCCCGGGAATCCACCCCGCTCGCCGGTCTTGATCGTTGTTCCGCTCTCATCGGCGAAGACGATGACGTCGTAATCGGCGCGTAGGTCGATCTTCTTTTCTTTCGTGCCTTTGATGTCTTCATTGTGGAGGGTCTTGTAGGGGATACCCATGTCAT
>CAZIDN010000033.1:5782-39316 GCA_964537875.1 uncultured Eubacteriales bacterium | reverse complement strand
GGACGGCCTAAGCGCCGCCCATACATTGTCACTTTATTTATTACGTTTGTATTAGAAGCTGAAGGCCAGGGTGACGCCCCGGCTCCGGGATGAGAGGTGCATTCCGACGTGAAATTGGCCCGTCGGTTTCTCTTGGTTAAGAGCGGATATCTTTTTGGCGATAAAATAGCCGAGGGCGGAGCCGACGAACACATCCGAGGGCCAGTGTTTCTCGTCGTGGACGCGGAAAATGCTGACCAGGCCGGCTAAACCATAGGCCAAGGCATCGATGACGAAGCCGTCCGTCTGCTCGGCGATCGTCGTCGCCACGGCAAACGCCCCGGCCGCGTCTCCTGAAGGAAAAGACGTTTCGCCCGTGCTCAACGAAAACGGCTGGAAATAGTTCGAGGGCTTTCCCGTGCTCGGCCTGGCCCTGCCGAATACTACCTTCATACTCAAAACGACGGCCGATGTCGTCAAGAAGCTTTCCAGGCTCAGCAGAGCTGTTTTGCGCAATCCAGCGCTGTCAAAAACCTCCCCTGAGAGATAAAGGGCAGCCATGAGACCGGTGAGATACCCGCCCTTTCCGAATTTCGTGATCACGTTTGAAGCATCTTTGGTCGAAGAGCTTTTCAGCTCCTGCACTCCGTCATAAAGGTCCTTGTCCAGGGCATATAGCACCCCGCTTGTTCCCAGGAGCACAGAGAACGCGAGAATATCTTTTCTATGCCAGTGGCCGGGCGCGGAGAGGACATTTTTAAAATCGCTTCCGAATCTTTTGGGAAAATCCCAATTTAACCGGCTGGAATCCGGCGTCTCTTGGGCGCAGAGAGCGGCCTGGAATGGGTTTAAAACCAGGGCCAGGCAAAGGATCCCGGCAAAAAGGAAGGCTTTTTTCTTTTTATTCCGCATGTCCCATAAAAAAATCGATGGCGGACAAGGTTTTTTCTGTTGCTCCTTGGAGAGAGCATAAGATTTTTTTGGCCCGATGCCCCATCTCGGCCATCGCCTTGGCATCTTTGAACAAGAACATCTCCACCAAGTCTTCGGGTCGGTCAACGATTTTGGCCGCACCGGCCTTGACAAATTCCTCTGCCAACGAGGCGAAATTCTCCATGTGGGGCCCAAAAAAGATAGGCTTACCGTAGAAAGCGGGCTCGAGGAGATTCTGTCCTCCCCAGGGTACGAGACTCCCTCCGATAAAAGCCAGGTCGGAGAGGGCATATAGCCTGGCCAGGTCCCCGATCGTATCAAGGATCAGGATATCCCAGGACTGGCCCGGCTGAAGGGCGGTTTTTCGTCGGACGACGAACTCTCGGTCCTGGAAGACCTTCTCGATCTCGCCGAATTTTTCCGGATGGCGTGGGGCAAGGACGAGGCACAGGTCATCGTTCTTCGCTCGTGCCTCCCCGTAAGCCCTGATCAGCCGGTCTTCCTCTCCCCGATGTATGCTTCCGGCGACGACCACCATTTTGGAATCCGGAATACCCAACTCCTTTTTCAGCCGGAGAAGGTCCTTCTCGCCGAGCTCGGGCAGATGGACTTCGCATTTCAGGTTTCCAGAAATTTCCAGGCGGCTGGATGGAACGCCGATCTTTTCGAGCCGGTCCTTGTCCTGGGCCGTCTGGACGAGAAACCGGTCGATATTCTTGAACACCCGGTTGGCCATGCGTCTGAACCGCCAAAATCTTTTAAAGGAGCGGGCCGAGATGCGCCCGTTGACAAGCAGCACCCTGCATGAATACCGCCTGGCCTCCTTGAGAAGGCCCGGCCAGAATTCGGACTCGGCTAATATAAGGAGCCGAGGCCGGAGCGCCCTGAAAGCCCTGCCGACAGTCCAAGGGAAGTCGAAGGGGATAAAAAAAATGTGATCGACGCCGCGAATCTTTTCCTGGGCTACCCTCTGGCCCATGTTTGTCAGCGTGGAAAAACCGATCTCCCAGTCCGAATGTTTCCTGCGGACCTCCTTGACCAGGTTTTGGAGGGAGAGGACTTCCCCGACGGAAACGGCATGAATCCAGAGAAAAGGCTTGTCGCTTTCCCGAACGGGCAGCCTTGCCCCAAGTCTTTCCCGGAGAAACAGGCCTTCCTTCCTGAACAGCTTCAGTTTGACGAAATAGACGGGGATCGAAACCAGCAGGGCCAAGAAAAGGAGGAGGGAGTATAAAAGATACACGTCCACCCGACTATACTAAAATTGGGAACGGCCTTCAAGCGCCGGCTCTGAAAAAAACATTGCCAGGAAACGGGAAATCTGATAGACTTCTCAGGAAAAAATCAAACAAAGGATCGATAGAATGGCCGAAAAGAAAGACGCGGCAAAAGCTCCAAAGCCGGTCAAGGAAGCAAAAAAAGAGGCGCCGAAGCCGGAACCGGCTGTGGCAGCCGCTCCTGAACCTGAAAAATCCGGGGCCAGCAACAAGAAAATCAATAAGATGACCCTGCCCGAAATCGAGGCGAAGCTCAACGAGCTCAAGACATCCCAGGGGGGGCTGAGGTCCCGGTACGCCCGGCAGCTCGTCCTCCGCAAAAAAGCCCTCACTGCCTAAATTTCCCCCTCTTCTGCCCTTTCCATAAATATCCGAATAAAAACCATAAAAACCCGGATGGGGAGCGAGGCCGTTTCCGGATCGTTTCTCAGACAATTTTTCCCAAAAAGAAATGGAAGAGAACCATTTACTTTTATCCCTCATTTTGCTACTATATTCAACGATTTAAAGGAGAATGACAGAGTGCTAAGAAAAGAACAAAAAGAAAAAATCATCAGCACAAACAAAGTCCATGCCGCGGACACAGGATCGGCGGAAGTCCAGATCGCCCTTCTCAGCGAACGGATCAACCTCCTGACAAGGCATATGACTTCGGCCAAAAAGGATTTTCATTCCAGGACGGGCCTCATGAAACTCGTCGGTCAGAGGAAACGGCTCCTGGCCTACATGAAGAAAGAAGACAGCGGCCGCTACGAGAAGCTCATCCAAAGGCTCGGCTTAAGGAAGTAGGCGTCTGCCTCGCCATCGACCATGTCACACACAATCAGTTTTGAAATCAACAAGCGTATTTTGTCCATCGAAATCGGCAAAGTCGGAAAACAGGCGGACGGTTCGGCTCTGGTCCGCTACGGCGATACGATCATGTTCGTCTCCGCCACGTCCAAGAAAGAGGTCCGGGAGCAAAAATCCTTTCTGCCCCTGATCGTCGACTACCGGGAAAACACCTACGCCGCGGGAAAGATCCCCGGCGGCTTCTTCAAGCGCGAAGGAAGACCGTCGGAACGAGAAATCCTGGTCAGCCGCTTGATCGACCGGCCGGTCCGGTCGCTTTTTCCCCAGGGTTACTATTTTGACACCCAGATCGTCGCGCTCCTTCTTTCCGCCGACCTGGAGAACGAACCGGACACGCTGGGCCTGATCGGCGCGTCGGCCGCCCTGTATTTTTCGGATATCCCCTTCACGACGCCCATGGGCGCCGTAAAGGTCGGCCTTATCAACGAGCAGTTCGTGATCAATCCCACGGGCAAGGAGCTCGAAACGAGCCCGCTGAATATGCTGGTCGTCGGCACGGAAGAGGGCGTCGTCATGATCGAGGCCGGAGCCAAGGAAATGGACGAGGAAAAAATCCTCGGCGCCATCGCCGCCGCCCAGGACCCCATCCGCAAGATTATCGACATCCAGAAAGAGCAGTTCCAGAAGCTCAACATCAGGAAGAGAGAATTCACGCCGAAGCTCTCCGACCCGGTCAAACTGGCCGAGATGGAGAAGAACATCGGCCCGTCCCTCCTGGCCGCCATCCAGACGCCCGGCAAAAAAGCTTCTGAAGAAGCCGCTCAAAGCATTCTGGCCTCGCTCGTCAAAGTCATCCCCGAGGAAAACGAAGACGAGAGGGCTGAAGCCAAGGAGCTGTTCTACCAGATACAGAAAAAACTGACCAGGGACTTGATCCTCAACCAAGGCCAGCGGGCCGACGGCCGGGGCTTCGATGAAATCCGGCCGATCTCTATCGAAGTCGGCATGCTGCCAAGAACGCACGGCTCGGCCCTATTCACCCGCGGTGAAACCCAGTGCCTGGCGACTGTCACCCTGGGAACGTTCGAAGACGTCCAGCGGCTGGACGGCCTCGGCGAAGAGACCGAAAAGAGGTTCATGCTTCATTATAATTTCCCTCCCTTTTCCGTCGGCGAGGTGTCTTTCTTGAGAGCCCCGGGCCGGCGCGAAATCGGCCACGGCGCCCTGGCCGAAAAATCCATCCTGCCCGCCATCCCCAACGAGGAAAAATTTCCTTACACCGTCCGCATCGTATCGGACATTCTTGAATCCAACGGCTCATCCTCCATGGCCACCGTCTGCGGCGGCGTCCTGTCTTTGATGGATGCCGGCGTGCCGCTCTCGATGGTCATCGCAGGCATCGCCATCGGCCTGGTCAAGGACAACGGCCGCTACGCTGTCCTGACGGATATCGCCGGCCTCGAAGATCATTTCGGCGACATGGATTTCAAGGTCGCCGGCACGGACAAAGGGATCACGGCCATTCAGCTCGATCTGAAAATGGCCTCGATCACCGTGGCCATTGTCCGGGAGGCATTGGACAAAGCGCGCGCGGCGCGGCTTCAAGTCCTGGCCAAAATGAAAGAGGCCATCCCGGCGCCCCGGCCGCAGATCTCCCCCTACGCACCCCACATCATCTATCTCTTCATCAGCCCCGAAAAAGTCGGCGAAGTCATCGGCCCGGCCGGCAAGGTCATCAAGAAGATCATCGCCGCGACCAAGGCCAAGATCGACGTCGACGAAACCGGCAAGATCATCATCGCTTCTACGGACATGGAGGCCGCCGAGAAGGCCAAGCAAATGATCAGCGAGATCACGGTCGAGGCGGAGGTCGGCAAAACCTACCAGGGAAAGGTCGTCCGCATCGAAGAATACGGGGCCTTTGTCGAGATTTTGCCAAATATCGTCGGGTTGATGCACATCTCCGAAATCGCCCACCACCGGATCAAGAGCGTCCGCGATGTTTTGAAAATGGGACAGATCGTCAACGTCAAGGTCCTCAACATCGACGAAGACAACAAAATCAAGTTGAGCATGAAAGCCCTGGAGGAAGACACACGCCCCCCGCATGAGAGGGAGGGGGACAGGGAACGCGAGCCCTACGCAAATAAACAATCTCCCTATCGCCGGTCAGACCGGGACCGTCGCCATTGAATCTGAATCATAGATCATCGTCCAAAACGATGGCCGACATGTTTCGTCATAGGAAAGGCTTCACTCTCAGCGAGCTCCTCGTCGCGGCTACGATCCTGGCCATCCTGGCCGCTCTGGCCATGCCCCTGGCCAAAATCGCCGTCAAGAGGGAAAAGCAAATCGAGTTCCAGCGGAGCCTGCGCCTGATCCGGGAAGCGATCGACGAGTACAAACGGCTGGCCGACGAGAAAAAAATCGACATTGAGGAGGACTCGGACGGCTATCCGCCCAACCTGGAAATCCTGGTCAAGGGCGTCGAGCTCAAGGACGAGGGCCAAGGTCCGGACAGGGCCCAGGGTTCAAAGAAGTCACAGAGTTCAACGGGGGGCTCTAAAATCATAAAGTTCCTCAGGCGGATCCCGAAAGACCCGATGACGAACTCCTTTGACTGGCAACTGCGCTCCTCCCAGGATGCCTTCGATTCCACGAGTTGGGGAGGCCAAAATGTTTTTGATGTCTATACCAAAAGCAACAAAACGGCCATCGACGGGACAAAATACAAGGATTGGTGAGACGGGACCATGATTCACTCTAAACAACAAGGCTTCACGCTGATCGAGCTGATCATCGTTTTCGCCATGATCGGCATCCTGGTCGGCCTGGCTCTGCCCCAATTCAAGACGTCTATGACAAAGGCCAAGGAGAGCGCGCTGAAGGAAAACCTGTTTCAATTTAGAAAGCTCATCCAACAGTATTACACGGACAAGGGCAAATACCCGCTTTCGCTCCAGGCGCTTGTCGATGAAACCTACCTTTACAAGATCCCGCAAGACATTACAGGAAAGGCGGACACCTGGGTTGAAGTCCGCGAACAACCGACCATGGAGGATATCGAGCCGGGGATGACCGTCGGCATCGTCGATGTCCATTCCGGCTCGACGGAAAAAGCTCTCGACGGCACGCTTTACAACACCTGGTGATGAAAAACCGCGCGGGCTACAGCCTCGTCATCCTGATGCTGGCGACTTTTGTCCTGGCCATCGGGCTGCTCATCGCCGTCCCGGTCTGGCAGACGCAGATCCAAAGGGAAAAAGAAGAAGAGCTGATCTTCCGCGGGAAACAATACGCGCAAGCCGTCCGGTTGTACCAAAGCAAAAACCCGGGGGGCTATCCCAAAACGCTGGAAGAACTCGTCCGTCAGCGTTTTTTAAGGCGTCTGTACAAAGATCCAATGACGAAAGACGGAAAATGGAATGTGATTCTTCAGCCCCAACGGCCGGCCTCGCCCGATCCTTCTAAAGACAGCGGTCCGTCATTTCAGCTCGTACCCCAGGACAATCTCTCGACAATTTCAAATCCGCTCATCATCGGAGTGGCAAGTACCTCCACCAAAAAATCCTTTCGTCTTTATAACGGGGCCGATACGTATGACCAATGGCTCTTCTATTCAGGCTCCGAGCTCGGCCTCAAACCCCAGACGATGCCATCCGGCCGGACAAAATAGGATTGATGAGCTCCATCCTGATCATCGCCGGAGAAAAATCCGGCGAGACCTACGGGGCGGGGCTCATCCGTCAGTTCAAGGCGATCGACCCCTCATCCAGGTTTTTTGGGATCGGCGGAAAAGGGATGGAAGCCGAGGGGGTGGAAATCCTTTTTCCCATGGAAGACCTGGCCGTCGTGGGCTTCGTGGAAATCGTGTCCCAGATTCCCCGGATCCGAAAAATCTTCCGGAGGATTCGGGACGAAGTCAAGGCCCGGAGCCCCAAGGCGGCCGTGTTGATCGATTCGCCGGATTTCAACCTGCGCCTGGCCAAGAGGCTGAAAAAGCTCGGCGTGCCCGTCCTTTATTATATCAGCCCGACGGTCTGGGCCTGGCGACGGGGAAGGCTCCGGGCGATCAAACGAAACGTCAGCAAGATGCTCCTCATCTTTCCTTTCGAGGAAGCGATCTACAAGCAGGAAGGCATTCCTGCCCGCTTTATCGGCCACCCGCTCCTGGAAAGGATCCATGTCGCTTTCAACCGAGAGGAATTCTGCCGGAAATACGGGCTGGACCCGAAGAAAAAAATGATCGTCTTGCTCCCCGGCAGCCGGGCCACGGAAATCCGCTTCCACCTGCCCGTTCTCATTCAAGCTTTGGAAATCATGAGAAGCGCGTGGGACGCCCAGTTCGTGCTCGTCCAGGCCGACCACCTCGAGGCGGATTTTTACCGCCGCATCGTTCCCGACGGTCTTCCGGGTTTGACCAGCATTCGCCGGGACGCCTATGAAGCCATGGCCGCCGGCGATTTGATACTTTCCGCTTGCGGAACGGCCAACCTCGAGGCCGCCCTGCTCGGGACACCTCTCATCGCTTTCTACCGTCTTTCCGCTTTGACCTATGTCTTCGGCGTGAAACTGGTCAGGATCAAGAACTACAGCATCGTCAATATCCTCGCCGGAGATCGGGTCGTCCCGGAGCTCATCCAGTCCCAATTCACCCCGGACAACCTGTTCCGGGAGGCAAAGCGGATCCTGGAAACCCCGGATGTCCGGGCCGGCATGAAAGCCCGCTTCGAGGACATCAGATCCAGCCTCGGTGAGGCGCCCGCCTCGAAGAACGCCGCCCTTGAGCTGGATCGGCTTTTCCGGGAAGGATGAGAGGCGTCCGGACGCCGCTTATATTTTGATGGTGCGGGCGGACTTGGAAGGCGGGAGATAAGGAAGGATGTCTTTCTCGGCCGTGAGCAGATCTTCGGCCGTATCGATCTCGATCGCCTTGTACATCCCGACGTCCACGGCATAGATCTCCCCGCCCCGGTCGATGACCTCCTGAAAAGCGGCTTCATAAAACTCGTTCACCGCTTTTTCATGGACGATCTTCCTGTCGAGGACATCAAAAAGCGTCTTGAGCATCGAAGGCGCGAACAACTCGATCCCGATGGATTCTCCGATGGCCCCGCCTGGAGGGACCTCCTTGCTGATGGCATGGATGCGATTGTGGCGGTCGACCGCGACCTTGATCTCCTCGTCGCCGAGCCGGGTCTTGGTGTTGACGGCGAGGCAATTATCGTATCCGGACCGGACAAGGGCCTGGATGATGCGATCTTCAAAGATGATATCGCTGTCGAGAAGAATCATGCCGTGCTCGAGAACGTCCGGCTTGGTCAGCCAGAGGGAGTAAATATTGTTCGTCGAGGCATAGACTTCATTGGTCAAGAATTTCACCCCGAGCCCCGGGAAATTCCCGGAAACATAGCTCCTCAGCTGGTCCTCAAGGTAGCCGCCGACGATCACGACATCGCGGATGCCGCAGGCTGTGAGGTTGTTGAGAGTCCGCCCCAAAATCGTTTCACCGCCGATGGAGAGCAGGCATTTGGGCGTCGTATCGGTCAACGGTCTGAGGCGGGAGGAAATCCCGGCGGCCAGGATGACGCCTTTCATGAAACGACTTCTTGCTCGAGGCGGTGGTCGATCCTGGACTGGACGACGAACATGACGGCGGCCCAGAGATTGCCGACGACAATCATCCCCCAGAAATAGAGATCGATGCGGTCCAGCAGCGAGGTGACGATCAAGAGCGTGCCCTGGGTCGTCGAACCCAAAAAGGTCCACAGGCGAAGAGCGACCTTGTTCCTGCGGGAGAAGTCTTCGCCGGCGACTTTCGGGAGCTTGGAATCGTCCCAATTGACGGTCAATTTCTTCTGAAGGGTCAGATATCTCAGGTACAGCCAGATGGCGGCTTTGCGCGGGCGCTTGCCTTTGTCTGCCGCCAGCTCCTCGTATTCCCGTTGGAAGCTCTGGAAATCATCATCTTCTGTGTCCCCAGCCCCCTGGACGCAGTCCGTGAAGCGGTTGCGATAGTAGTCCAGGACGGCCGAATGGAACAGGTTGCTGAGGCCGGCCGCCAAGAGAAGAAGCCACCAAATCCGATGATCTCCGGACTCGGGAGCCAGGCCGATGCCGATCCCGAGGTACACGGCGAGGCTGACGACATAATCGATCAGCCCATCCAGGATCCGTCCCAGCCGGGTTCCGTTTTTTTTGAGCCTGGCCAGCTGGCCGTCGCTGCAATCGAGGACGATGGACAGGCCGTAGAGCAGTGCGCCGACTGTCACAGCCGCGGCATGCCCAAGCCCGAAGCAGACCCCGCCCATAATCCCGATCAACATGGAAACCACGGTCAACTGGTTGGGCGTGATATTGGTCCCGTAGATCGCTTTGACAAAAGCAAAAGCCAGGGGCCGGTAAAAATAGAGGTCGAAGATCTCTTCCACTTCCGGCAGCTTCAGCGATCTCCTGTATTCCAAGAAGGTGGTCAAATCAATCCCTTGTCCCTGGCAAAATCCCGGAAGGCATTCGTCAGCATGAGATTTTGCTCTTCGGTCCCGATCGTGATCCGGACACAGTTTTCGAGGTTCGGCTCGTTGAAGAATTTGATGATCAATCCCTGCTTCGTCAAATAATCCTTGAGGGAGGCTTTGAAGCGTTCCGGGATCTCGGCCAGGATGAAATTGGCGTTGGAGCGATAGGCCTTAAAGCCCGGGATGGCTCCCAGCGTCTGGTAATAGCGTTCTTTGTCCCGGATCATTTTTTGGCTGATCTCCGCATAATAATCGCGCGAATCGAGGGCGGCCAGGGCCAGCCGCTCGGAGAGGCGGTTATAGCCGAGATAGCGGGCGCTGAATTGAGCTAGGGCGGGGAGGTTCTTGCCCAGAAAGGCATAGCCGATGCGGACGCCGGCCAGGGCGTAGTACTTGGAGAATGTCCGGATGATGAGGAGCTCTCGATATTCGCCGATGAGCTCCTTGACGTAGTCGGCCTGATGGCCGGTGAAACCCCAATAGGCCTCGTCCAGGACGATAACCGTATTCTTGATCGTCCTCAACAGGACTTTAAGGTCCTTCAGGTCCAACGTATTCCCCGTCGGATTATTGGGAGAGCTGATGAGGATCAACCGGGGCCTGTGCTTGGCCGCCAGATCCAGCAGGCTCTTGACCTCATAGTGGAATGAGTCCGGGCCCGGCACCATCGGATATTCGACCGTGATGCCTCCCTTTTCATCGGCGATCGATTTGTAATACCACCACGAATGCGTAGGAATCATGATCGTTTCGTTCCTGGACAGGTAACAGTGGACCGCTTGTTTGAGGAGGTCTTCGGCGCCGTAGCCGAGAAGGATGATGCTTTCGGGAACTCCAAATTCCTTGGCAATCCGTTCGGAGAGGGTGCTCTTGACGCCCCGGGCGAAGTCTTTGGAATACCAACTGAGAGACTCGAAGCCCGTGGCTCTCAGCGCTTCATAGCAACCAGGAGCCGGCCCGTAATTATTCTCGTTACGGTCCAGGTAAATCGTTTTCTCTGCCATATTCGCACTCCCTTCCTCGATGATATATTCCGCAAAAGAATCGACGTTGGCTATACGAACCGTTTCGAATCCCAGAACCTTTGGGTACGAAAACCGACTTCGGCGTGATATTATACATATTCCCGGAAGGCATTTCAAATTTGGTCCATTTTTTTATTAGTTCTCTTCCATTTCCTAGCCACATGAAATGGAAGAGAACCTTTAAATTTTAGCCAACACACGGAACTCGGCTTGAAATGGACGGGGCAGTTTGACTTTCTCGGCGGCCGATGGTATACACGGTATTCCAGGTTTCTTGGAGGAGAAGAACGATGCCCAAGCGGCCGGCCTTCATGATCTTCTTTTTCCTCAGCGCGCTCGCCCTGTCCCTGGGACCCGGGCCGCTGCATGGCCAAGCTTTTTTCGAGGGCCAAAAGAGCCGGATTTATCTCGGGCTCACCTATTCCTATAACAACACCTCCGGAAAAAGCTTCGACGGAGAATACGAAGTCCCCCTCGGCGAGGGACTATACATGCCGATCCCCAAGCTCAAGGCCGCACCGGGATTCAGCGCGATTCTGGGGCTCCGGGGAGAAGATTTCGGAATGGAGATAAGCTATTCTTACGCTCGACATGTTGGGACACTGAAGGACCCGACTCTCCCCCAAGGCGGCACCCGGATGGAAAAGGTCGGCAACCACGACCTCAACATCGATTTGAAAGGGCACATCCGGCCGGGGAGCCGTCTCGAAGGTTATTATCAGATAGGCCTGGCGATTGCCTTTGTCAGCGTCGGCAAATCGATTTTCGGAGTCGAGAATGCAGAATGGAAAACCATCGGCGATGTCGTCTACCAGGCGGCCGGCATCGACCTCGGTGTTGGGCTGGATTTCTGGCTGAGCCGACGAATCGGCCTGACGGCCGGCCTCTTCTACCGTCCCTTGTTTTTTTCGACGGCCAAAGAAACTCTTTATGAGTACGCCGCCGAAATGGGGACGCTTGACATTGAGGTCTCCGGCATGAAAGGACATGGCCTCGGCCTCAACGTGGGAATTCTGGTCAACCTGAAATAATCAGAGTTCGAGGACTTCAAGAACCTTCAGGGCCAGCTCGATCCTTCCCAGGGGCGGGCTGATCTGGACGCCTTCCACCGCTCCTTTTATGGCGGCTAGTATTTCCCGGGCGATGGCGACTCCCTCGTCCCTGGCCCGCTCCGGGCCGATGTCCTGGGCCCTCTGCATCCGGGCCATGATCTCGGGTGGGATGGTGGCTCCAGGGACCTCATTGTGCATGAATTCAGCGTTCCGCAGGCTCGACAACGGCCAGATCCCGGCCAGGACCGGGATGCGGCAGGCCTCCACCCTTCTTAAGAAATTTTCAAGCAGACGGATATCAAAGACGGGCTGGGTGATCGCGAATTCCGCGCCGGCCTCGACTTTCGACTCGAACCGGGATATCTCGTAGTCCAGGTCGATGGCCCCCGGGTTGGCCCCGACCCCGACCAGAAATCCGGTCGGCAGGCCCAATTTTTTGCCGCCGATATCCGCGCCACGGTTGAGCGCGTTGACGACGCGGGTCAGTCCGATCGAATCCACATCGAAGACGGCCGTGGCATCGGGATAATCGCCCATTTTCGGCGGGTCGCCTGTGATGATCAAAAGATTCCGGATCTTTTGCGCATAAAGGCCCAGCAGGTCGGACTGCATGCCGAGGAGATTTCTGTCGCGGCAGGTATAATGGAGAATCGGTTCGATCTTCGCTTGAGAATTCAGGATGACGGCCAGGGCCATGGAGCTCATCCGGGCGCTCGCCCTCGGTCCGTCGGGAATATTGATGCAATCGACGCCGCGCCGCTTCAACAGTCGGGCCGAGGCTAACGCTTGTCCCGCGTCGAAGCCGCGCGGGGGGACGATCTCGACGCTGACCACGAATTTCTTCTCATCGAGCTTCCGTCCCAGCCCCGATTTTTCCCTGCCCGGAATGCCTGTCTCTTGTTTCCTCTCCTCGACCGGCCCGCCGACGTTGAGCACGGCCCGCGGTGGAGGTTGGAGGGCTTTGATGGCTCCCCGCATGGCTTTGATGTGGGCCGGCGTCGTGCCGCAGCAACCGCCGATGATTTTCACTCCGTTCAGGATGAAGCGCTTGGCGTATTCGGCCATGTAATCGGGCGAGCAGAGATAGATGTTCCGGCCGTCCACGGCCCTGGGAATCCCGGCGTTGGGCATGGCCGACAGCGGCCGTTCCGTCAACCTTGCCATCTTTTCAATGCACTGAAGCATGGCCGCCGGGCCGACGCTGCAATTCACGCCGATGACATCGGCGCCCCATTCTTCGAGCTTCTTGGTGAAGACATCCGGCGTCGTCCCATACAGGCTGACGCCCTCTTCATCGATCGTCATCTGGGCGACGAGCGGCACATCGCAATAGACTGCCTGGACGGCCTTGATGGCCTGGCGGATCTCATGGATGTCGGAGAATGTTTCGAGAATGAAAAGATCGATGCCGCCTTCGATGAGGCCGCGGGCTTGTTCGGCAAAGGCCTGCTCGGCCTCCTCGACCGAAGTCTGACCCCAGGGCTCGATATTGACCCCGAGCGGGCCGATGGACCCGGCGACAAGAACGGCCCGGCCGGCTTCTTGGCGCGCCAGCCGCGCCCCGGCCAGGTTGATCTCATGGACTCTGTCCTCGAGACCATGCTTTTTGAGCTTGAAGCGGTTGGCGCCGAATGTGTTGGTCTCGATTATATCCGCGCCGCTGCGGATGTATTCGCGGTGGATCTCTTTGACCAGATCGGGACCGCGAAGGTTCAACTCATCAAAGCAGGTGTTGAGGTAAACGCCCTTGGCGTAGAGCATCGTCCCCATCGCCCCGTCGCAGAGAAAGACCCGGTCTTTGAGCAAATCCAGAAGCTGTGCCTTGGTCAATAGCCGCCCCTTGAAATCACAGGTCGGTAGATTATAATGTCCCTAGCCTATGGAAGTCAATTTTAAGGAGGAGATATGAAGAAGCTTTTGCCTTTGGGCGCGGTTCTTCTTGTGGCCGCGGGCCTTGTCTTCGGGCAGGCGGAAGACATCGTGAAACTCAAGGAAAAGATCATCGAACTCCAGAACAAAGGGGAATTGGGTTTCCGGAACTTCACCATCTGCTCGAACATTATGGGGTTCGGATCGTATGTTCCGGTCGCGGCTCCAACGTTCAAATCGGGTGATCAGATTCAGTTCTACTATGAGCCCATCAACGTCTTCACCGGCAGGCGCGAAGGCCTGTACGAGATCTGGTACACCCAGGACATGATCGTCGTGGACGCAAAGGGCGAGGTCCTTATGGAGAAGGTGGACGCCATGGATCTTCATTACACATCGAAATCACCTGTTTTGGACCTTTACGTAACAGGCTCGCTGGACCTCACCAGCGTTCCACCTGGGAAATATCAATATAAAGCCGTTCTGAAGGACAAACTCCGCAATAAACAAATCATAAAGGCGGTGGAATTCACGGTCAAGTAAGAAACGGTCCCGACGTCAGCGAATCTTTGAGCCGGGGAGGGTAAACTCCAGCTTGTCAAAAAGCTTGAGATTTAGGCGCTCGGCCGACCCGGCCTTGAGTTCCAGCACGTAGGAACCAGGCCGCTTGGGCGTGTACGAAGGGCAGGGATCGGCCTTGCAGGGCGGGACGTCCCGCTCGATATGGACGATTTTTTTCTCCTTGTCGAGCCAGACCATGTCCAAGGCCAGCAGGGTGTTCTTCATCCAGAACGAATGATAATCCTCGACCTCGAAGACAAACAACATCCCTTGGTCGGGCAGGAGCTTTTCCCTGAACATCAGCCCCCGGGCCCGCTCTTCATTCGTGACCGCCAGCTCGGCGGTTATCGATGGGCCCGCCGGAAGGTAAATTTTGATGAATTTATCTTTCGCCGGCTGAGCCGAACAGACCAGCAGGGCGCCCGTCAGGCCGGCCATGAGGACGAGAGAGAAGGTTTTTTTCAGCACGGCCTTCCTCAATGAATGGAGACGAGCGGCACAAAACGCACGGGCAGAAGCCGCTTCTCCTTGAATGTCTGAGGCTCCCGGACGACGAGGACCAGCTCCTGAAATTCGACGCCCACGGGAATGATCATCCGGCCGGAGATCTTGAGCTGATCTCGCAGGGCTTTCGGCACGGATCCCGGCGCGGCCGTTACCACGATGGCGTCGTAGGGCGCATCGTCCTTCCATCCCGTTGTCCCGTCGCCGATTTTGAATCGTATGTTCGGATAGCCCAGACCTCCGAGAACCTCCTGGGCTTTAAGAGATAGAAATTCGATAAGCTCGATGGTGTAGACATCCTTGGCAATTTCGGCAAGGACGGCGGTCTGGTATCCGGATCCCGTGCCGACTTCCAGGACTTTTTCTCCGCCCTGCAAGCCAAGGACTTCGGTCATGTAGGCAACGATATAGGGCTGGGAGATCGTCTGCCCTTCGCCGATGGGAAGCGGCTCGTCCTGATAAGCATACGCCTTCATGGCTTCAGAGACGAACAGATGGCGCGGGACCTTGCCCATTGCGGCCAGGACCTTGGGATCGGTGACGCCGCGGGCCGCGATCTGTTCCTCAACCATCTTGTCTCGTTCGCGGGAAAACTCATCCTGCATGTCGTCAGTAGGCCCGGGCAAAATAGGCCGGCACTTTGGCCTCCTTTCCGCAGCAAACGCAAGCACCTGGACCGGCTTGGCTTTTTAACTCGAGAGGGATCACCCGGATGGTGGCCAGAGTGTCTTCTTTGATCTTATCCTCGCAGGCGTCGCTTCCGCACCAGAGGCTCTTGACGAATCCCCGCTGGTTGTCCATGACGTCTTTGAACTCTTCCCAACAGCCGGCCTGGCGGGTGTTTTCCCGGAGGAACGTCTCGGCCTCCCGGAAGAGCGACGCCTGGATATCTTCGAGGATTCCGGGGACCTTGGAGGCCATCGCGTCCAAGGGAAGCGTCATTTTCTCCCTCGTGTCCCGGCGGACCAAGACGGCCTGCCCGGCTTTCACATCCCGCGGACCGATCTCTATCCGCAACGGCACGCCCCGCATCTCATACTCGGAGAATTTCCAGCCGGGCGTGAATTCTTCGCGAGTGTCGAGCAGGACTCTCAAGCCGACTTTTTTAAGACCCTCTTCGATAGCCTGGGCCGCGGGGAGGACATCTTCCTTCCAGTTTCCCATCGAGATGGGGACGATCACGACTTGGGTCGGGGCGACGCGCGGCGGAAGTTTCAGACCGGAATCATCGCCATGGCTCATGATCACGGCGCCGATGAGCCGGGTCGTCATCCCCCAAGAGGTCTGCCAAACGTATTGGAGATTCTGGTTTCGATCTTCGAAGCGGATATTGAAGGCCTTGGAGAAATGCTGGCCCAGGTTGTGCGACGTTCCCATCTGGAGCGCTTTGCCGTCCGACATCAAGGCTTCGATGGCATAGGTCTCCTGGGCTCCGGCGAATTTCTCGCGAAACGATTTTATCCCCGAGATCACGGGGATCGCCAACTCCGTCTCGACGAATTCCTTGTACAAGGAAAGGATGAGAAGCGTTTCCGTCTGGGCTTCCTCGGAGGTTTCATGACAGGTGTGGCCTTCCTGCCATAAGAATTCGGTCGTCCTCAGGAACGGCCGGGTGACTTTCTCCCAGCGGACGATATTGGCCCACTGATTGATCAGGACGGGAAGGTCTCTCCAGGACTTGACCCATTTGGAATACATATGGCCGATGATGGCCTCCGAGGTCGGCCGGACGGCCAGCCGCTCTTCCAGCTCCTCTTTTCCGCCCATCGTGACCCAGGCCACCTCAGGAGAAAATCCCTGGACGTGCTCAGCCTCTTTTTGGAGGAAGCTCTCCGGGATGAAAAGCGGGAAATAGGCGTTGACGTGGCCCGTGGCCTTGATCCTCTGGTCCAGGAGCCTCTGGATATTTTCCCAGACGGCATATCCGTAAGGCCGGATGACCATCATCCCCTTCATCGGGGCGTAATCGGCCAGCTCCGACTTCTGGATGATCTCGATGTACCAACGCGAAAAATCTTCCGTTTTCGGCGTGATGTGTTTGACTCGTCGTTCGTCTTTGCTCACCGTGCTCTCCGGAGTTCAAATTCGTGGTCATTCTATCGTCCACCCCTGATTTTGTCAACTCGCTAAGGCCATGCCCCCCCCAAGAGGTGAAACGGTCGAGTGAGAGGTGACGCTCTTAAAAAAAAATTTCACCCCTTCATTCATCCAAAGGGGTGATTGACCGGGCTTTTCGGCCATGGCATTGTAGCCTCGACGTGTTTAGAAAAGGAAGCGGAGCATGTCGAGAAATGAATTCGTGGATCATTTTGATGTCTTAGGCCCTAAAGACGAGGGATTTACGTTTCCCCTGCCCACCCTGGTCCAAGGTCTAAACGCCCGGGGCAATGAGTTCACGGAGGAAACGATTCTCTCCTATATCAGCCATCAGGGATCGTCCTTCTACCTGAAAAATCCGGTCAACATCGGCTCCCGGCTCAGGTTGGTCATCGACCTCCCGGAAAAGCTGGCCGAAGATAAGAACCTGAAGCTCGTCATCAAGGGCAAAGTGGCCCTCGTGGAAACCATCAACGACCATAATACGGGGCAAAAAGTCACCATCCGCTTCGACAGCAAGTATATCATCAAGCCCGAAGATTAAGGATTCTTCCCATGCACTGCTCGTCCGAACAAGGCCTCCCCAAAGCCTATAAAAAAGAGCGCCTCTTCGAGCTGGCCCTCCCGGCAAAAGTGAATGGGACGGATGCCCTGGAGAGAGAATTCTCGGAAGAAACCCAAATCTCCCATCTCAGCGCCGAGGAGGTGACCTTCTGGCTCCACTCCAAGGTCATGATCGGAACCAAGCTTCTTCTATCGCTCACCATCCCCAGGACGTTCCTCCTGGAAAAGCCGCTGCAGCTATCTCTTTCAGGGACGGTCTGCTTCGTCAAATCGGACATGAGCGTCAGCAAGAAAAACCAGTTGATCTCGATCAGACTGGATAAAAACTACCAGATTCTTTCCCTCCAGGTCTAGCCCCCCTCCGGCAGACGCCGGACCGATATTTCTTGACAATCGAATCTCGAATCTTATAAAATTCTAAAAAAGTGTTAAGTGATCGCCAAAAATTGTCAACGGGACATGGAAAAGCATGAATAAGAAAAAATTCCAAGCTTCGGATGATCCAAAAATCAAATTGCTCATTTTTTGTCCCTCCGACTTGATCCTCTCCGGCATCCTGAAAGCCCTGGAGACGGATTCACAGATCGAAGTCGTCAACATCGAAAAGAATACACTCGAGTCTTTCATGGAATCCATCCGGGAACTCCGGCCCCAAGTCATCCTCTTTGCCAGCACCGAAACGCTGCCCAACATGCGGGAAATCTGCAAAGCCATCCGGGAGATCTCCAAAGACCAGATCAAATCCCAGATGCTGCTGCTGGGGAACATTCCGTCACACGAGGAGATCGTCAGCCTCATCAACGTGGGCGCCCGGGGCTACTTCGATTTCAACGATCCGTCCGGGCAGCTGACGGAGGCCATCCGGGTCATTCACAAAGGCGAGATCTGGCTGCCCCGGGACAAGATGAGCAGCATCATGGACCGGATCATCTCCGTGGTCGGCCGGGACCTCAAGGAGAAAACGCTCGACCAGTTGACTCCCACCGAATTTCAGGTCCTGAAATTGATCGGCCAAGGCCGGAGCAATGACGAAATCGCCGAGACGCTTTTCATCAGCAAGAACACCGTCCGGTCGCACATCAAGAGCATCTATGCCAAGCTGGACACGCACAGCCGGCTCCAGCTGGCCCTCTACGCCATCAATTCGGCCCTCTTTTAAAGGTAGAGATCGCCATGAGAAAAACAGCCGCAAAGAAACGCTCAAAGAGAGTGAAATCGGGAACCGTCGTTGTGCCCCCGACGATCAATCGACGGAGGGAGTGGCGATTTGATCTGCCCCTGACGGCCTTCGTCGAGGGCAAGCTGCCCCAGGGCAAAAAGTTCAGGGAAGCTGCGATGCTCGAAAATATCAGCTCGGGGGGCGCTTATTTCTGCCTGGACTCGGGAGTCGTCGTCGGCTCAAGGCTCAGTCTCGTCATCGATCTGCCCAAGGAGCTCACCGAAGGAAAAAAGGTCAGGCTTCAGATCGGAGGCAAGGCCGTCCGCCTGGAAAAGGCCGACCAAAAAGGAAAAAAGCAGGGAGTGGCCGTCCGCTTCGGCAAAGATTTCAAATTCGTTCCGGGCCATTCCAAAAAATAGTCTTCCAAGATCCCGCATGCTCATCGTCGCCCTGACGGGGGGAATCGCCTCCGGCAAGTCCGTCGTCGCCGACGTCCTGGCCCGGCACGGCTGCACGATTCACTCGGCAGACCAGACGGCCCGAAGGCTGATGGAGCCGGGACGGCCGGCCTGGGAAAAAGTCGTAGCCCGCTTCGGCAGAACAATCCTTCGTCCCGATCAAACCATCGACCGCCCCGGCCTGGCCCGGATCATCTTCAACGATGAAGAAGCGCGGGCGTTTCTCAACCGCCTTATCCATCCGCTTGTCCTGGAAGAAAAAAGGGCGGCCATCGAATGCCTGGCCAAGGAAGGGCGGGTGAAAATTTTTATCTCCGAAGCAGCCCTGACGATCGAAGCGGGCTTCGCCGGCTTCTTCGACAAGATCATCGTCGTCTATTGCCGGCCCGAAATCCAGATTCAGAGATTGATGGAGAGGGATCACATCGAGCGGGCTGGAGCATCAAAAAAAATCCAGTCCCAGATGCCGGCCGAAGACAAGCGGAAATACGCGGACTACGCCGTCGACACATCGGGGACGGTCGAAGAAACCATCAGGCAGTCCGAACGCGTCTATCGCGAGCTCTTAAAAGATTACGAGAAGAAAAACTCGGCGGTCCGGGAAGAAAAATAAACAGCCCGGCCGGTGCCGATCATGAGACGCTTTTTAGGGCGGCGGCGAGCAGCGGAATCAGGATCTCGTGGGGGCCGATAAAATAAAACCCTTTCCCTTTTTTCCCCAAAGGCCGGCGGACGACATTCTGGTCAGGCCTGTAGTGATGGATGAAATCGAAAACGGCCGTCGAAAAATTTTCGAGGCGGTAGCCTTTGTTTCGAACAAGAGAGACGGCTTTCAGAAACACTTCTGGCAGGATGACCGCGGAGCCGATGTTCATGAAAACGCCGCCGCCGTCCAACCTGCGGACCAGGCCGCTGAACAGGAAGAAATCCTCGAGCGAGGTCTTCCCCAGGGCCTCACCGTCCGCCTGGGGATGAAAATGAATAGTGTCCGTTCCGATGGCCACATGGACGGTCACCGGAATCCCGAGTCGATAGGCCGATCCCAGCAGGCTGAAGCGCTTATAGGGGAGCTTCGAGCGGTCGATCATCCGCCCGACGGCTTCTCCCATTCCCAGGCCCTTCTCCGCCCCTTGCCGAATGGCCTCGTTCAGCATCTCGCCGGTTTCCCGAGCCATGCCGAACCGGCCTTTTTTGACCTGCGATTCCACGTCTTCGGATGTCCGGCCGCAGAGGGCGATCTCAAAATCATGGATGACGCCGGCCCCGTTGAGCGCGACGGCGCTGATCCAGCCGTTTTTCATCAAGTCGATCAGGACGGGGCTGAGCCCGACCTTCAGGACGTGGGCGCCCATGGCCGCGATGATGGCTTTCCGGCGTTTCCTGGCGTTTTCGAGGAGGCACAGGAACTCCCGAAAATCTCTGGCCGCTAAAAAATTGGGGAGGTTTCGGATGAACCGGGACATGGGATCGTCCGGCGAATGGACTCTGGCGAAATCTTCGACACAAACCTTGCTGGCCCGGGAACGGAGTGAAGTTGTTTTTAATCCGAGAGGAGAAATCGTCGGATGCTCAGCTCCCAATGCACAATCCCCTTTCCGGACATGATCGCTGCTGCGGCAAGCCGGGGACGATCAAGTTTAAGGCCGCGTCGAGATATTTTTCAAATCCTGGCCGCAGCGGAACTTGATTCTCTTGCCCTGGGTGATGTGGATCTGCTTTTTTCTGCGGATGTCCCTGCCGTAACCGGTTTTTTTGGCCACGACCTTGAAGCTTCCGAATCCCCGGATCTCCACTTTTTCCTTGCCGGCCAAGGCGTCCTTGAGAGCCTCGAGGATGGTTTCCACGATCAACAACGACTTCGCCCCGTTGAATTCGGACTTCTTCTCGATCTCCAGGGCAATGTCATTCTTGATCATGGACAGCTCCTTCGCGATACCTAAAATTAATTTATTGAAGATAAAAAGTCAAGATAATTTATTGACTTACCGGATGGTCCTTTCTATAATGTAATCAACGTGAAGAAAATCATTCTGCCGTGGCTGGCCGTCCTCTTTTTCCCGCCACTTTCGTCCGCGGCCGTCCTCAAAATCACGGTCGATGCGGCCATTCATCCGGTGACCTCCGAATACATCCGCGGCGCCATCGACCGGGCCGACCGCGAACAGGCCTCTCTCCTGATCATGGTCCTGAACACGCCGGGAGGGCTGGACACCTCGATGCGGGAGATCATCGAAAAAATCCTGGCCGCCAAGACGCCGGTGGCGGCCTATGTCAGCCCGAGCGGCGCCCGGTCCGCTTCGGCCGGCTTTTTCATCGGCATCGCCTGCGACCTGTTCATCATGGCCCCGGGCACAAACACCGGCGCCGCCCATCCGGTGGGGATCTCCGTGACGGGACAGGCCATGGATAAAACCATGGAGGATAAAGTGACCCACGACGCGGCCTCCTACATCAGGACCCTGGCCGAAAAACGGGGACGCAATATCCAAATGGCCGAGGACGCGGTCCGGAAAAGCCTGTCCTATACGGAAAAGGAGGCCATGGCAGGGGGTCTCGTGGACCTCATCGCCAAAAGCGAGCAGGAGATTATCGATTATTTTGACCAGAAGACCATCCGCCGCTTCAAGGGCGAATCGCAGGTCCTCCGCTTGAAAAATGAACCGCTGGTCGACGTCCCGATGTCGTCCCGCCAGAAATTCCTTCTGACCATCTCGAACCCCAACTTGGCCTACATCCTGCTCATGCTGGGCCTTCTCGGGCTGTATTTTGAATTCGCCAACCCGGGCGCCATCCTGCCCGGCGTGCTCGGCGGCATCTCGCTCCTCCTGGCCATCTTTGCCTTCCAAATCCTGCCGATCAATTACGTCGGGCTGATCCTCATCCTTCTGGCCATCGCCATGTTCGTCCTGGAGGTGAAAGTGCACAGCTACGGAGTTCTCTCCATCGGAGGAATTACAGCCATGGTCATCGGTTCCATGATGCTCGTCAAAGCCCCGATCCCCGAGCTCAAGCCCAGCCTGAAGATTATCATCCCGGTTGCCTTGGGGATTTCGCTCATTCTTATTTTTCTTGTGACTCTCGTCATCCGGGCCCATATGAGAAAAGCGACGACCGGAAAAGAAGGGTTGATGGGCGAGATGGGCACGGCCCTGACCGACCTGTCTCCGGAAGGACGCGTTTTCGTCCACGGCGAATACTGGCAGGCCGAAGCCGATGCTCCCGTCCCTAAAGGGTCGCCCATCAAAGTGATACAGGTTTACTCCCATCTCAAGCTTCGCGTCACAAAGGCGAATGATGGGAACAAATAATATGGGTTGAGACTTTACGGTCAAACCGTCTCGATAAGGAGGTTTCTATGATTACCTATCCTATCATTGTCCTCGGCCTCGTCATTCTCTATGTCCTGAATTCCATAAAAATCCTGAGGGAATACGAACGGGGCGTGATCTTCCGCCTCGGCCGCGTCCTTCCCGTTGCCAAAGGTCCCGGAATCATTCTTGTCTTTTCGCCGATCGACCGGATCGTCAGAATCAGCCTGCGGATCATCGCCATGGAAATCCCGCCGCAGGATATCATCACCAGGGATAACGTATCGGTCAAGGTCAGCGCCGTTCTTTACTTCCGGGTTATCGAGCCGTTGAAGTCCGTTCTCGAGGTCCAGGATTACCTCTACGCGACATCGCAGCTGGCCCAGACAACGCTCCGCAGCGCGCTCGGCCAGGTCGAACTCGATGAGCTTCTTTCGCAACGTGAAAAACTCAATACACGGCTTCAGGAAATTCTCGACCAGCACACATCCCCCTGGGGCATCAAGGTCCAGCTCGTGGAGATGAAACAGGTGGACCTTCCGGAGAACATGCAACGGGCCATCGCCAAGCAGGCCGAAGCCGAGCGCGAGCGCCGGGCCAAGGTTATTCACGCCGACGGCGAGTTCCAGGCTGCCGACAAGCTCCTCCAGGCCGCCAACATCATTTCCACCAACCCCCAGGCTCTCCAGCTGAGGTTCCTGGGCACGTTGACCGACATCGCCGCGGAGAAGAATTCCACGATCGTATTTCCGTTGCCCATGGAGCTCCTCAAAGCTTTTACTTTTCATAAAGACGAGAAACAATAACGCCGATGGAAAAGAATAAGGAATTCCGCGAACTGCAGTTTTCGAGCACCCAGCTCGTCTTTGTCTTTTTGGCCATCCTGGTGCTCGGCGTTTTCATTTTTCTGCTGGGAGTCTCCGTGGGAAAAAAGCAGGGCCAGCTGACAGCCGAAGCCGACCTTCCGGGCCGGCTCAAAACCGAGAAGGTAGCCGAAAAACCGATCGTTCCCGCAGAAGCGGGCGCGGCCGACATCCAAAAGGAACTCCAATCCCACAAGCAGGCCAAGCAGGAAGCGGCCAAGACCGGAGCGGCTACGAACGCCAAGCTCGAATCCAAGCAGGCTGCTGAGCAACAAAAGCCTTCCTCAAAAACAGAAACGCCTCCGGCCAAAGATAAGTCTGTTGAAGCCAAGGCGCAGACGGCGGCCAAAAAGCCGGTGGAGATAAAAGCCAAGCCGGAGACCGAAAAGCCGGCGGTGAAAGCGGCGGATTCCAAGCCCAATATCCAGTTCTTTATCCAGGTCGGTGCCTTCGCGGACAAGGAGGCTGCCTCCACATACGCCAAAAAATTGGAGAAAGAAGCCTTCACGGCTTTCGTCATGGACCCCTTGGCCACGGATCAAAAGGCTGTGTTCCGAGTCAGGATCGGTCCTTTTGGCTCAAGGGACGATGCGGACGCCGGCCGGACGAAGCTCGCCGACGCTCTCAAACAAAAAAAGACCGACTTCTTCATCGTCCGCTAGGAATGGCTTCGATTTCAAACCAGGCACCAGGGATTTTCCGCAGAACCAGGAGGGCGGTTTGAACATCAAACTCACGGACGTCGGCGTGGCCGCTTTATGCGGTGTCCTGACCGCTCTGGCTTTTCCCAAGATCGGCCTTCCTTTTCTGGTCTGGATCTCATTGATCCCTCTCTTTTTCCTCACCTCCCGGAGGACGGTAAAATCCTCGTTCCTCATCGGCCTTATCGCCGGGACCTTTTTTTACGGTGTCCTGCTCTATTGGATCCCCTCGGTGCCGGCCCACTACGGCCATCTGTCCACGGCCCTCAGCCTCTTGATCTACCTCCTCTTGATCCTTTTCCTAGCCCTGGCCTGGGCGATTTTCTGGGCTGTCTTTGTCAGAATCCGGACATCCTATCCAAGCGCGGCTTATTTGATCGCCCCGTTTCTTTGGGTGGCGCTCGAGTACATCCTGACCTTCATCTTCACGGGATTCCCCTGGGGAGTGCTCGGCCTCAGTCAGTTTAAAAATCTTTCCTTTATTCAAATGACGTCCGTCACCGGCGTTTACGGCGTCTCGTTCGTCCTTGTCCTTTTTCAAAGCCTGTTCGTCTATTCCGTCAAGACCATGAAAAGATGGCCCTTTGCCCTGGCCATCATCTTGATGGTCGCGGTCCATCTCGGCGGTTTCCTGAGCTTAAAAAAAGCGGCCGAAACGCCGGACTCTTTCAAGGCTTCGGTCATCCAGGGAAATGTCTCCTCCGACATCTACTGGAATGAAGTCGCAACCCAGGACATCTTGAAGCTGTTCGAAGAGCATGTCGAGCTCAGCCGGCAGTCCTCCGAAAAAGGCGCCCGGCTCATCATCTGGCCCGAATTCTCCGTGCCTCTCTGCTTCGGCTGTGAGGACGCACTCTACCAAAGCTTCAAGCGTATCCTCTGCCAATTCGCCCGGGACAGCCAAAGCACGCTCCTCCTGGGGACCAACGAGTCCACGGGACCGCCGGGCCAAAGGCTCTACCATAACACGGCCCTTTGTCTTGCGCCCGACCTGACCATGAGCACTTACTACAAGATGCATCTGGTCCCGTTCGGGGAATACACGCCCTATAAAAAGATCTTTGGCTTTATCGAAAAAGTGACCCACGCCATCGGCGAGATCACGCCCGGCCGAGAGCACGTGCTACACAGGTTCGACAGCCTGAAGTTCGGATCTCCGATCTGCTATGAGATCATCTTCCCCGACCTCGTCCGGCGGTTCGCCAAGAAAGGCGCCGACTTTCTGGTCACGATCACCAACGACGGCTGGTACGGCAACACGTCGGCGCCCTATCAGCATTTCGCCAACGCCGTTTTCCGGGCCGTGGAAAACAGACGCTTTTTGCTCCGGGCGGCCACGACCGGGATCAGCGGCATCATCGATCCCTACGGCCGAATTCTAGCCCAGTCCCGGATCGACACCAAAACGTTCTTGACCGGAACCGTGACGCCCTCCAAAAAATTGACATTCTACTCCCGGTTTGGCGACCTCTTCTCCATCCTGGGCTTGACTTTGAGCGCGATCGCCTTTATTCTGGCACTCTTTAAGAGACGGACATGACTCCTCCGAATCCCGTTTCCGCCGAACACTTCTCGGACCTTCAGGCCAAGGCCAAGGAGGCCTTTGCCAAGTTCGAAGAGCTTCGAGGTTTTCTTTGACCTCGATCAAAAAAAGGCCCAGGCCGAAGCCCTGAACGAAGAACTCTCCTCCCCCGATGTCTGGCAGGACCAGAAGAAATCGCAGACGCTTCAGCAGAGCAAAAAACGGCTGGAGCGGGAGATTCATTTTATAACCGGCCTCCATGAGAAAAAGGAGGAACTCGATGTGCTGCTCGAGCTGGCGCGGGAGGGCGAAAATGTCGACCGGGAATTCGAGCAGAGCCTGGCCGCTTTCGGCAAGCGCCTCGGGGATGCCGAACTCCAGATGCTCTTTTTCGAGGCCGATGACATCCGCAACGCCATTCTGACCATCCACCCCGGCGCGGGAGGGACCGAATCACAAGACTGGGCCCAGATCCTCCTCAGGATGTACCTGCGCTATGCCGAGCGCAAAGGATACAAAACGGAAGTCCTGGACCTTCAACCGGGGGAAGAAGCGGGTCTCAAAAGCACCACCCTGCGGTTCGAAGGAGATTATGCCTTCGGCAACCTCAGCCAGGAATCCGGCGTGCATCGCCTCGTCCGCATCTCGCCGTTCGACGCCAACAAACGCCGCCATACCTCGTTCGCCGCCGTCTTCGTCTTTCCGGAAGTGGATGAAGATATCGAAGTCGGCATCAACCCTGAAGACCTGCGCATCGACACCTACCGGGCCGGAGGCCGCGGCGGCCAGCACGTCAACGTCACGGACTCGGCCGTTCGAATCACCCATATCCCGACGGGAATCGTCGTCCAATGCCAGAACGAACGCTCCCAGCACAAGAACAAAGCCTCGGCCATGAAGGTCCTCAAAGCGCGCTTGTACGAGCTCGAGAAGAAAAAGCAGATGGCCAAGATCGAAAAAATGGAGGACGCCAAAACCGACATCGCCTGGGGCAACCAGATCCGGTCCTATGTCCTCCATCCCTACAGGCTGATCAAGGACCTGCGGTCAAAAGTCGAGACCGGCGATACGGACAGGGTCCTTGACGGCGACCTCGACGACTTCATCAAGGCCAGCCTGCTCCTTCGGAAAAAGACGGCCTCATAAAAAACGAAAAGAGAGAGTCAAAAGGGGACGGTGTTATTTTCTCAAGCGGGAAAATCGAACCGTCCCCTTTTTATTTAATTTCGTCCCAGATCTTGTCCATCTCGTCAAGGCTTGCCCGGCCGAGCTTTTTCCCTTGGGCTTGGAGTCTTCTCTCGAGTTTCAAAAACCGCCTCATAAACTTGCCGTTGGCCCGCCGGAGGGCGATCTCTGGGTTGAGGCCGAGAAGCCTTGACACGTTGGCCAGGGCAAAAAAAACATCGCCGATCTCCTCCTCCGCCTCTCTGCGCCGGCGCGTTTTCAGGGCGTTCTCCAGCTCGCCGATTTCCTCTTTGACCTTTTGAAGCGCCTCGGCCGGGCCCGGCCAGTCGAAACCGAAATGGGAGACCCGAAGGCCGACTTGGAAAGCGGCCAGCAAGGACGGGGCTTTCCGGGAAATCCCGTCAAAATGCGACGCCCGGTTTTTTTCGGCCTTCTTCTGCCGGATCCATTCATCCAAAACGCGGCGGGCCGATCCGACTTTTTTGGCGCCGAAGACGTGGGGATGGCGTCGGACCATTTTTTGGTTGATCCCGTCGAGAACCCGGGAAATCGAGAAGCGGCCTTGTTCTTCGAAGAGACGGGAAAGGAAGACGATCTCCATCAGGACATCGCCCAGTTCCTCGGCCAGGGCCTGCGGGTTTCTGCCGGCGGCCGCATCGACGGCCTCATAGACCTCCTCCAGGAAATAATTCATGATCGTCCGCTTGTTCTGCTGCCTGTCCCAGGGGCATCCGTCCTTGGCCCGAAGCCTGCCGATGATGGCCACCAGTGTATCAAATTTTTTGCCGACATTTTTTTCAGGTTCCATGGTCTTCTCTCCGGCGAGTTTTTTTTCATTATAATGAGCGGCCGTTTGGATCACAAGCTGATTCTTGGGTTTCCACCCCCTCCGGAACGCCGGAAGCGGGCGCCGCCGACAGTATCCCGGAAGCATCTCCAAATATGTGATTTCAAAAAGGCGTGGGTATCGCCCCCGGCCCCCTGGGGAACCAGTCCCGGCGGATACTCTTGGAAGGAAACCCTTTGGTGGGGTTTCCTTCCAACGGTCACTTCGCTCCCTGCCATCCTTCCAAGGAGCATTTGGCGATGAATTCATGGGAGGATGCTCCTTGGAGGGGTGGCAGGGCTGGCGGGTATTCCCGCCGCCCGTTGGAGGGGGAACCTGCAAAAGGGTCCTCCTCCAAGAGTGTCCGGGACCCCCCTCCGCTAGGGGGGCTTCAGGGGCGATACCCACGCCTCTTTGAAATCAGACAAACGGAGATGCTTATCAGAATCCCCGGCGTCTTGAATTTTTCGGCAAAACCGGATAATATTTTGGACGGCTCGATAACGATTAGTGTTTGCCTCGACCGTTTGTTTGTGTAAGAATCGCGCCTGTCTGATTGCTTGAACAAAAAAGACAGCGAGCCGCCGCCAGGGACAAAAGGCCATGAGCAAAAAAGATTCGACGGATTCCCCGGACGCCGGGGAAAAAAAACAGGACGAGCTTAAGGAATTCCTGCCCCCTCTGGACTTCAGCTCGATCGTCTTCCCTTTCTACACCCAGGCGCTCGTCAAGCTGGGACTGATGGAGGACCCGCTGAAAAGCGAGGTCGCTCCAAACCTGGATTTTGCCAAAAGGCTGATCGACATTCTGGACCTCCTCAAGACGCGGACCCAGGGCCAGCTCCAGCCCGATGAAGAGACCTTCCTTGAATCGTGCCTCGCCCAGCTCAAGATGAGCTACATGACCAAGGCGAACATCATCAAGCTGTGAAACCATGAAGGTCTTCCGCTCCTTCGAAGAGTTCGCCGGTCTCTCCAGGCATTCGGCCCTGGCCATCGGGAACTTCGACGGCCTGCATCTGGGACACCGGAAAATCCTGAAATTCCTGGTCCGGCAGGCCAAACGCCAGAAGCTCCTCTCCTGTGTCCTGACCTTCTCCCCGCATCCGGAAAAAATTTTTGGGCCGGACAAGGTCTGCATGATCCAAACCCTCGAACAGCGGCTGGAGGGCATCGAAAACATCGGCGTCGAAGCGACCTTGGTCGTGCCCTTCAACCGGAGGTTCGCCAACCTCCGCCCCAGGGACTTCGTCGAAAAAGTCCTGGTCCATGCCGCGGCCGTCCGGACCGTCATCATCGGCGAGAATTTTCGCTTCGGGAAAAAGCGCGAAGGCGATATCCCCGCCCTCTGCCGGTACGGCGATGAGTTGGGCTTCGAGGTTCATGCCGTCCCCCAGGTCAGGAAAAACCGGACCATCGTCAGCTCCAGCCATATCCGGGACCTTCTCCAACAAGGGGCCGTCGAGGATGCCGTCCCGCTGCTGGGTCGGTTTTACGAAATCGAGGGGGATGTCATCTCGGGCGCCGGGCGCGGAAAAACCCTGGGCTTCCCCACGGCCAACGTCCAGAGCCCGAACGAGATCGTCCCCCGCGGTGTGTTCTTGACCCTCCTCGGCGTGGAGGGAAAGCCCCGGCCGGCCCTGGCCAACGTCGGCGTCCGCCCGACCTTCGGCCGCAAAAAATTGACCATCGAAGTCCATATCCTCAACTTCCGGAAGAACATCTATGGAGAATCGGTGAAAATCGGTTTTTTGAAGAAACTCCGCGACGAACGGGCGTTCGCCTCGCCGGAGGACCTCTCCCGCCAGCTCCAAAAGGACATGGATGCGGCCGACCGGTTTTTCCAGGGACGTCGAATTTTCCCATAGAAGGGCTGCCTGTTCTATGGTATAAAAGACCATGAGTTGGACATGTCCCGACGGGGCAACGCCTCGGAGCTTGAGTCAGGAGCAATGACATGGAAGAAAAAATCAAAGCCGGCGTGATGGACCCCGGCAAAATCAAACGCGTTCTCTACAGGATGGCGACCGAAATCCTCGAGCGCAACCGCAACCTGAAGAACTTGGTCATCGTCGGCATCCGGACGCGGGGCATCTATATCGGCAAGCGCATCGCCAAGCTCATCAAAGAGATGGAAAAGGTCGATATCCCTGTCGGCGTCATGGACATCACATTGTACCGTGACGATTTCTCGGAGATCGAAACGCAGCACATGGTCCAAAAGACGGAGATTCCGTTCACCGTGGCCAAGAAAGATGTCCTTCTCGTCGACGACGTCCTTTTCACGGGGCGGACGATCCGCGCCGCCATGGACAGCCTTTTCGACATCGGCCGGCCCAAGACGATCCAACTGCTGGTCCTTGTCGACCGCGGCCATCGAGAGCTGCCGATCCGGGCCGACTATGTCGGCAAGTCGCTCCCCACGTCCCGGCGCGAGCTCGTCCAGGTCCATCTCAAGGAAATCGACAACCGCGATGAAGTGCTGATCACCGAGCCGGCGGAGCTCAAGAAATAGGAGACCAGGACCGTGAGATTGCTGATTAAGAACGGGCGGGTGGTCGACCCGGATTCCGGGACGGACGAAACCCTCGATATCCTGGTCGAGAAAGGGAAGATTGTCGATCTTAAAGCCAAGCTCGACGTCAAAGATGCCAAAGTCATCGACGCCTCCAGGCTCGTCGTCGCTCCCGGTTTCATCGATATCCACGTCCATCTCCGGGAGCCGGGGCAGGAAAACAAGGAGACCATCGAAACCGGCTCGCGGGCCGCGGCCAAGGGGGGCTTCACATCCATCTGTTCCATGCCCAACACTTCCCCGCCGAATGACCACCGGCAGGTGACCGAGTATATCCTTTCCGAAGCGGCCAGGCAGGCCGTTGTTCATATCTTCCCAATCAGCGCCATCACCAAGGGGCTCCAGGGAACGGAGCTCACGGACATGGCCGAGCAGGTCGCCGCCGGAGCCGTGGCCTTCTCTGACGACGGCAAGTGCGTCCAGAACAGCCTGGTGATGCGGCGAGCCCTGGAATATTCCAAATTCTTGAATACGCTCATCATCGATCACTGTGAGGACCACAGCCTGAGCGAAGACGGCATCATGCATGAAGGCCCGAATTCCTATCAGCTCGGGCTTCGGGGCATTCCCGCTTCGGCCGAAGAGATCATGGTCGCCAGGGACATCATCCTGGCCGACAAGGCAGAGACGCGGCTCCATATCGCCCACCTGAGCACGAAAGGCTCCGTCCATCTCGTCCGCGAAGCTAAAAAGAGGAAAGTGAAAGTCACGGCGGAAGCCACGCCCCATCATCTCATCCTGACCGATGCCTCCTTAGTGCATTATGAGACCAACTATAAAGTCAACCCGCCCCTGCGCGGGCCCGACGACGTCAAGGCCCTTCTCGAGGCGGTCAAAGACGGCACCATTGACGTGATTGCGACCGACCACGCCCCCCATACGACGGAAGAAAAAGAGGTCGAGCTGGACAAAGCGCCGTTCGGGATGATCGGGCTGGAGACGGCGGTTTCGCTCATCCTCGACAGGCTGGTCAACAAGAACGTCATTTCGCTGGCCAAGTTCATCGAGATGATCTCGACTAAGCCCGCCCTACTTCTTGGCCTGGCGGGCAAGGGAAAAATCCGTGTGGGCGCCGACGCCGACCTGACCATCCTGAACCTGCACAAGGAGATCGTGGTCGACGTCAATACTTTCCAATCGAAGAGCCGCAACAGCCCGTTCGACGGCTGGAAGCTCAAGGGCGTTCCGGCGATGACGATCGTGGCCGGCCAGATTGTCTATCCGGCCGGGCTATGATCGGGCTTTATTAAAGGACCACCATGAAAACAAATCTTTCACAATTCGAAAGGAAAATCCGCTACCGTTTCCGGCGCAAGGACCTCCTGTCCCAGGCGCTCACTCATAGCTCCTACGCTTACGAAAACCCAGATAAGGTCAGGGACAACGAGCTCTTGGAGTTCCTGGGGGACTCCGTGATCGGCTTGATCACAGCCGACTTTTTCTACACGTCCTACCCGGAGAGGACCGAGGGCGACCTGTCCAAGCTCAAATCCTCCGCGGCCAGCACGATCGCCCTTTCGGAGTTTGCCAGGCAGATCAGGCTGGATCAATTCATCCGGTTAGGGAAAGGGGAAGAGGCAAGCGGCGGGAGGAAAAAGAATACCATTCTGACCGGGGCGTTCGAGGCTATTCTAGCCGCCTTGTACCTCGACGGCGGCTATGAGGTCGCCCGCAACTTTTTCCTGCCTTTGCTCGACGCCTCGTTCAAAAAAATCAAGAGCGAGCGATTCCAGATCAACAACTACAAATCCGCTCTCCAGGAATACTTGCAGAAGGAAGACCTGCCCGGCCCCCATTATCGGACGCTGACCGCCGTCGGTCCGGACCACAAGAAGATCTTCGTCGTCGAGGTCTATGCCAACCGGACGCCTCTGGGCAAAGCCAAAGGCCATTCCAGGAAAAGCGCCGAACAGAAAGCGGCCGAACGGGCCCTCAAGAGCTTCCTGGGAAAACGCATTAAATCGTTGACCCCGGAGACGTTCATCATCAAAAAATAGCCGGCCATGGCCAAATGCTCCAAGTGCAAGAGCCGGAAAGCCAAACGGCATTGCCCGGCTCTGAGAACCGACCTGTGCCCCTTGTGCTGCGGGCGCTTCCGCGATAAAGAAATTCACTGCCCGCCGAGCTGCCCGTTTCTTACTCGGCACAAACCCTACCAGGAAAAGCGGATTGTTGAAAAGAAGCCGCCGCCGCCCTCCAGGTCCGGATTGCCTCAGGATGATCTCTTCCGAGACGAACGAATGGCCTGGCTCGCCCTCCATATCGAAGCCCCCTTGATGGAATACGGGAAAAAGGCGCCTTCAGTCACGGACGCCGATGCGATCGTCGCCCTCGAGTATGCCAAAGACAAGCTGGAAAAAGGACGGTCCCTCGTCCTCATTCCTGGAGAAACGCACACGCCCAGGAACGAAATCGGAGAGGCGGTCTTGACAAGCATGGAAAGCTGCCGTTATGAGCAGACCGTGATCCTGGCCGGAGGAACGGGAGGCTACAAGACCGAGGAGAAGGTCCGGTGTCTCGACCGGGTGATCTTAGCGGCGAAAACCTGGGCCCGGATGAACTATCAAGGCCGCGGCTACATCGAGTACCTCTTCGAGCAGTTCGCCAGACTCGAGGAACAGTCTCGCAGCACAAAAATCCTCACCCCCCGCTAACCCTTTACCGAAGAAAAAAATACCTTAGCCTTTCTGGACTAGGCGAGGACTGATTGGTAAAAAAACATGAAGGAAAGCCAATCCGTCCGAGCCCCTTATTTGCTCATCAACACTTCGGCGAATTTCAGCGACGGAAAATTGGCGCAGACGATCTTCAGGATGACCATGATCGGGACGGCCAGGATCATGCCCGGAATGCCCCACAGCCAGCCCCAGAAGAAAAGGGCGAACAGGATGGCCAAAGGGCTGAGCCCAAGCCGCTGCCCCATCATTCTCGGCTCAACAACCGTGAGCACGCCATCCACGGCAAAAAGGACCGCGAGCACCCAAAAGGCCGGCCAAAACTTCTCGAATTGAAGAAGGGCGAATATGAAAGGAAAGATCTTGGCGATGAGCGGACCGATATTGGGGATATAGTTCAAGAGAAACGTCAGAAAGCCGAAGACGACGGCGAATTTGACGCCGAAAATGACCAGGATCAATGTCGCCAGGATGCCGGAGACGATGCAAATGAGGGTTTTCAAGGCCAGGTATCCTTGGACCTGGCGGTCGATGTTATCGATGATCCGGTTCCACTGGCCCGCCTGGCGGGCATGCAGGAAGTTTTTTAACTTCAGGTTGAGCTTGCCCCGTCCGGCCAGCATGAAGACCAAAAAAATCAGGATCAAGAACAGGTTGGAAATAAAGGACAGGATCGTTCCCAGCGATGCCAAGAAAAAGGAGCCAAGTTTGTTGATGTCCAGACTTTCGACCCAGGCCAGGGGCTCCCACTTGGCCTTGGGGAGCTTGAGGCTTTCCTGCAGGGATTCGAGCATTCCGCTGAGCTTCTGGCCGTATTTGGGGAACTCGGCGGCAAATGTTTCTCCGCTCGTATAAAAAAGGATCCCCATGAGATAGATGACGAGAAATGTAAAGAGCAGAATGGCGACGACGGCGATCAGCTTAGGAACCTTCAGCCCGGTCAGGAAATCCAGAACGGGTGAGAGGACGAAATAAAAGAAGATCGCCAAGAAAAAAGGAAAGAGCACCGGTTTCGCCAGACGAAGGATGACGCCCACCAGGAAAATCGCGACGATCCCGCTCGAAAGCGTCAGGATCTTATTGTTTTCCATC
>CAZIDN010000033.1:0-5682 GCA_964537875.1 uncultured Eubacteriales bacterium | reverse complement strand
CAGGAAAATCGCGACGATCCCGCTCGAAAGCGTCAGGATCTTATTGTTTTCCATCCTCGCTATTTTAATCCAATGGGCCGGATAAGTAAAACCCGACGTTTGTCGGACGGTTTCCGGGGGGATTCGCCCTGCTCTTTTCTGGTGAGACTTCCCCTGCAAAAATCACCCCGGCCATCACCATGGGAGGCGATTGACCACTTCCGGAATACGTTTAGAATGGGACTGGATAAAGCCCTGGAATCTGAGCCTTGGGGCAAGACCCATGACGAAAACAGATCAAAAGAATCTCATGTTCTTAGAATCCCTCCTGGACAGCCTGAACGATGGTATCGTCGCCTTGGACCGAAAAAACAACATCATCGAATGGAACAAGGGCGCCGAGGCGATCTTCGGCTACAGCCGGGGGGAAGCCCTGGGGAAAAACCTGGACTATTTGATTGGCGGAGATCTAACGAGGGAGGCGGCACGCGTCACGAGAACCGTGATGACCAACCGGAAAACGGTCGTCAACGTCGAGACCGTCCGAGTGGCCAAGGGCGGGATCCCCGTCCAGGTCAGCATCTCCGCCTCCCCCATTCTTTCCCGCGGACAATTCCATGGCGCGGTCGCTATTTACAAAGATATCACGGCTTGGAAACAACGCGAGCAGGAAATCCAGTTCGTCAGCCGCTTGCTGCGCGCCATCGGAGAGATCAACCAGCTGATTCTCCATGCTTCGGACGCCGATGTCCTCCTCCAATCCGCCTGCGAAATCTTGAAGAAGAATGGATATTACAGCCAGGTCCAGGCGGTTACGCTGGGCGCCGATGGCCGGCCCGAGAAATTTTTCGGGGTCGGCGAGACATGGAAAGGCCACCTGCCGCCCTGCGCCATCAAGGTCCTGAAAAACCAGCGGTCTCTGTTCATCCCGAATGTCTCCAAGGTTTCCTGGTGCAACCCCTGCCGGCCCGGACATGTCGGCTGGACAGCCTGCTTTCTCTTGAAAAACAAGGATGACATCTACGGAGTCTTTCAAGTCGGCCGAGACGCCCAATCTTTCAATCAGCCTCAGGAAATCAAGCTCTTAGAAGAGATCGCCGGAGACTTAGGATTCGCCCTGAAAAGCATCCGGCAGGAACGAGAAAGGCAAAAAATCGAGAAAGAGCTGCGGTCCCTGAAAGATTTCAACGAGAACATCGTGACCAGCCTGGCCGAAGGGATCATTTTAGAAAATGAGCAGGGCTTGATCACCTTCATCAACCCGACGATGGAAAAGCTCATCGGGTATCCGGCCAAGGAACTCATCGGATATCACTGGAAAAAAATCGTCCCCAAGGGGGAGTTGAAAAAGATCAGGGCCAAGACCAGGTCCCGGACGACGACCACCCTGGAAAAATATGAATCCAGGCTCCTGGCCAAGGACGGCCTCGATATCCCGGTGTTGGTCAGCGCCCAGTCGATATTCGACAAGGGCCGTTTCCGTGGCGTGCTTTCCGCCATCACGGATATCACCGCGCTGAAGCGGATCGAACAGGAACTCAAGGCCTCCCAGGCCGAGGCCCAGGCGGCCAACCGAGCCAAAAGCGAATTCTTGGCCAACATGAGCCACGAAATCCGGACGCCGATGAACGGGATCATCGGCATGATCGAGCTTGCCTTGGATACGAGGCTCACCGACGAGCAAAAAGATTTCTTGAGGTCGGCCCGGGCGTCGACCGATTCCCTGCTGGCGATCCTCAACGATATCCTTGACTTCTCGAAAATCGAGGCCCGCATGATCGAATTCGAGCCCATCGATTTCAGCTTCCACAGCTCGATCACGGACATCGTGGCCAGCCTCGCTCTCGAAGCCCATGAAAAAGGACTGGAACTGGCCTGCCATATCCCTCCTGCCCTCCCCGACGGCGTCGTGGGCGACTTGGGCAGGCTGCGACAGATCCTCATCAACCTGATCAGCAATGCCATCAAATTCACGGAAAAGGGGGAAGTGATCGTCGATGTCCAACTCGAGGCCAAGTCCGAGCGGGAGATGGTGCTGCATTTTGCCGTGAAAGACACCGGCATCGGAATTCCCAAGGACAAACACCGGGTCATTTTCCACGCCTTCGTCCAGGCCGACGGTTCGATGACCCGCAAGTACGGCGGCACCGGGCTGGGCCTGGCGATTTCCTCCCAGCTGGTGGAAATGATGGGCGGCAAGATCTGGATGGAGAGCGAGCCGGGCAAAGGCAGCACGTTCCACTTCACTGTCCGCCTCGGCCTCCAGGCAAGAAGCCGGAAAAAGCCCCGTCCCGTCCAGCCCAAGGTTCTCCATAACCTCCGCGTCCTCGTCGTCGACGACAACGCCACCAACCGTTCCATCTTGAGAGAAATGCTCCTCAACTGGTCCATGAAACCCGTCGACGTCGGGAGCGGGGCCGAGGCTCTGGAAAAAATGCGGCAGGATAAAAAAAGAGGTGAATTCTTCAAGCTGCTCCTTGTCGACTCCAGCATGCCCGGCATAGACGGATTTAGCTTGATCGAACACATCCACAGGGATCCGGACTTCTCCGCGGCGACGATCCTGATGCTGACCTCATCCGACCGACGCGGGGATTACGCCCGCTCCAAAAAATTGGGGATCTCTGCCTATTTGACCAAACCGATCAAGCAGTCCGATCTCTTCGACGCCATCATGATGGCCTTGGGGAATTCGTCGATCGAGAAGGACGGGCGTCGCTTGATCACCAGTCAGTCGATCCAAGAGGGCCGGCCGCGGCTGCGCATTCTGCTCGCCGAGGACAACCCAATCAACCAGAAAGTGGCCGTTCGCCTCCTCGAGAAACGCGGGCATACCGTCGCCGCCTACCGCGACGGGAAAAAAGTCCTGGCCGCCTTGAGGAACAATCGTTATGACTTGGTCCTCATGGATATCCAGATGCGCGGGATGAACGGATATGAAGTCACGGCGGCCATCCGAAAAAAAGAAGAGAAAACGAGAAAGCATACACCCATCGTGGCCATGACCGCCCATGCCATGAAGGGCGACCGGGAACACTGTCTGGAGGCTGGGATGGACGATTACCTGGCCAAACCGCTGCGGCCCGAGGATCTCTTCGAAACCATCGAACGGATTATCAGGGAGAATCACAAATCAGCCCTCCTCAAGCTGAGTCCCTAAAGGAAAAAGACCGATGAAACGCCCAGCGGAAGCCAAGAAGAGTGGGCCCAAGGAGGCCATGCAGATACTCATTGCGGACGATGATCCGGTTTCCGGCAAGATCCTGGAAAAAAACCTCCGCAAATGGGGGTATAAAACGCTCCTGGCCAATAACGGGCATGAGGCCTGGCAAGCCCTTCAGAAACCCGGGCTGCGCCTGGCCCTGCTGGACTGGATGATGCCTAAAATCACAGGCCTGGAGCTGTGCCAAAGAATCCGGCGGATTTCTAAGCCCAACTATATATACATCATTCTCCTTACCTCCAAAGATGAGCTCCAGGATATCATCAAGGGACTCGAAGCGGGGGCCGACGATTACATGACCAAACCCGTGAATTTTATGGAACTGCACGCGCGCCTCCAGACCGGCCGAAGAATCATCCAGCTGGAAGATCACCTCCTGAAAACCCAAAAAAGGCTCTATGAACTTTCGACGCGGGACAACTTGACGGCTCTCTGGAACCGAGCGACGATCCTTCGATTTCTCGAAGAAGAACTCGAACAGGGCGCCCGGGAAAAATCTCCGACAAGCGCCATCATGCTCGATGTCGATCTTTTCAAGATCGTCAACGACACCTACGGCCATCTCGCGGGAGACGCCGTTCTCCGCGGGATCGCCGCGGGCTTGGTCAAGAATGTCCGGCTCTACGATAAAATCGGACGCTACGGCGGTGACGAAATATTTATCGTCCTTCCCAATTGCAGCCTTACGAACGTCGCAAAAATCGCCGAAAGGCTTCGCCTCGCCTGCGCCAGGAATAAAATCAAGGTCCCGGGAGGACGAATTTCCGCGACGCTTTCGCTGGGCTGCGTGTCTTCCGAGGCCATGGACCGGCCGTCGGTCGACCGGATGATCTTCGCCTGCGACCGGGCTCTATACCAAGCGAAGCACCAGGGACGCAACTGTGTCGCACTCTCGAAGCCTCTGCCGGACTCCAGAAAAGGAACGACCCATGGAAAAAAAACCAGATGAAGGGACTCTTCCCATCAACCGCGCCGAAGCTTTAGAGAGGATCGGCGGAGATCCCGATTTCCTCAAAGAACTCCTGGGGATCTATTCCGAAGAGTTTCTGTTGAGAGCTAAGGAACTTCGCCCTGCCCTGAACGGACAGGAGTTCCAGACGATCCAGGAGCTGGGGCACAGCCTGAAAGGCTCCTCTGCCAACCTCAGCCTGCCCGGGCTTCGACAGGCCGCCATGGACATCGAAACGGCCGGGCGGGAGAAAAATATCCAAAAAGCGAAAGAATCCTTTGCCTGTCTTGAAAAAGAATTCGAAAGACTGAAAAAGTACCTCGCCCAGTCCCCCGACTAGACGGCCTTTTTTCCTTTCAAAACCGTCGTCATGGCCTCAAGATATTTCTGGCCGACCTCTTCGGCATCATCCTTGATCTTGGAGACGCCGCATAGAAATTTTCCGGCCTGGGCCAAGAAAACATGTTTCAGATAAGGGTCCTTGACATGAATGCCATAGGCCTGCTTCTCGACCGGCTGGCCGATCTTGGCAAAATGATCGAGGTACTGCTTCAGCATGGCCCCGGCCTCCTCGTCGGATTTGCCTTCGATAAAAAAACAGTCGAACTCAACGTCGTTCACCTTGTAGTTGGCGATGAACCCATTGCTCAAGAACTTAAATCCCAAAAAATTGCGCAGGATGAATTTTTCTCCGTTGGCGATCAGGCCGTCCTTGGGGAACACGGTCAATAGGGCCGGCAGACTCCCGGGGTCCTTGATCTTCCCGGTCATATGCTTGGCATAGCGCGTCAGGAACTCCTCGGATCGAGTCCCGGCCTCGAAACAGAGGAGCTTGACGTAGTAGCGGCCGACGAGGAAATTCAACGTCCCCTCATCCAGATAGCCCTGGTTCCCGATCGGAAGAAAGCGGCTTTCCGGATACCGTTCGGCGCTGTAGATGCCGAACGCATGGCGCCCGTTCCCCATGTCATAGATCTCCACCGTCATCGAGGCTTTGCTGCTCTTTTCCTGGAACTGGGCGACAAGGAGCTCTTTGAAATCGTAGCTCAGGTAGACTTCGGCGGCCCCATCGATATATTCAAAAAGCGTTTCCGGCCGGAACGGCCGGGGCTCCTCAGTCAGCTTCCAATTCGTGAGCTGGGGAAGGAGAGAGGCCAAAGGAGAAGCCGTTGCCGCGGGCTTTTGTTGAAACGCGGCGCCGGAGAATAACAGCAGCAAAACGGCGGCCACGCCAAATCCCCGTTTTTTTCCCTTAAGATATTTCATGTTTCGACTCCTGCTCATGAAGCCTCTATTTTACTACAACTGCCGGGATCAAACCCACCTATTTGGTATTTGAATCCCCCGCGAAAAATATACGTCAGGCGAGGGGAGCCGCGTAAAAAGTCCTGATCGGATGGATGAGGCAAAAAATTCCATTTTAATTAATTATTAATACAAACGTAATAAATAAAGTGACAATGTATGGGCGATGCCTAGGCCGCCCTCAAGCCCCCGTAGCGGAGGGGGGCCCCGTCGGCTTTTCCGACGG
>CAZIDN010000032.1:33121-41294 GCA_964537875.1 uncultured Eubacteriales bacterium | reverse complement strand
GAAACCCTAGGAAAGGGTTTCCTTCCAAGAGTGTCCGACGGGACTGGTTCCCCAGAGGGCTAGGGGCGATTCCAGCGCCGATAGGAAATCACACAAGCCGAGTTGTTTTTTAAAAAATAATAGTATTTTCCATTTTTGCCGATTTTCGGTATAATTTTTGTCCTTTGACGAAACCCATGATCCGAGCCAGAGGCTTTTTGAAGAAGATCCATCCCTATCAGCCGGGCAAGCCGATCGAAGAAGTGGTCCGGCAGCTGAATTTAAAAGGCGAGATCATCAAGCTCGCCTCAAACGAAAATCCGCTGGGGGCGTCTCCCCTGGCCCTCCAAGCCATCGGCAAGGCGGCCAAGGAAGCCTACCTCTATCCGGACGACAACTGCTTCTACTTCCGAAAAAAACTGGCCGCGAAATTGGGCCTCGACCCCGAGAATATTTTTGTCGGCAACGGATCCGTCGAAATCCTTCCTCTGGCGACCCTGGCCTATCTGGATCCGGGGCTGAGCGCCGTCTGCAGCCAAAGCGCATTTATCTGGTTCAAAATTGCCGTCCGCATTGCCGCCGGTGAGCTGATCGAAGTTCCTATGAAGAATAACACCCACGACCTCAAGGGGATGCTCAAGGCCATTAAAAAGAATACCCGATTGGTCTACATCGCCAACCCTAATAACCCGACCGGGACCATCGTCACCAAGGAAGAAGTTGAGGAGTTTTTCCGGAAAGTCCCCGATCACGTCCTGGTGATCATGGACGAAGCCTACTATGAATACATCGACGACCCTCGTTATCCGGATTCCTTCAAAACCTTCAAGGAACGAAAAAACATCCTGATCCTGCGGACTTTCTCCAAGATCTACGGCTTGGCCGGGGTCCGGCTTGGCTATGGAATCGCCCACAAAGAAATCCTCCGCGATCTGGCCAAACTCCGAATTTCCTTCAACGTGAATCGCCTGTCGCAAATCGCCGGGACGGCCGCCCTGGACGATGACCAACATGTTCGAAGAGGGAAGGACGTCAATGATGCCGGAAAAGAATCCCTTTATGAGGCCTACCGGAAACTCGGACTCTTCTATCTTCCCACCTATGCCAATTTCATCTTTGTCGATTTTGGCAGAGACAGCCAGGCGGTCTTTGAAGCCCTTCAGCAGAAAGGAATCATCACCCGAACGATCAAAGAATACGGCTTTCCCCATGCCCTGCGCATCACCATCGGCACGGACGAGCAGAACCATAAGTTGATCAGGGCCCTCAAAAGCGTTCTCTAAGATATTTCTATATACAAGGAGGTTTGGGATGATCATAAAGTTATCGAACGGCAAGGAGCTGCCGGTTGAAATGCACAAGGCCAGGATGGTCCAAAAGATCAGCCTGATCCCTGCTGAAGCACGACTCAAAGCCATCAACGAGGCCGGCTACAACACCTTTCTCCTCAAGACAAAGGATATCTATCTGGACATGCTGACCGACAGCGGCGTCAATGCCATGAGCGACCATCAATTCGCAGGCTTTATGGATGCCGACGACGCCTATGCCGGGAGCATGACTTTCTATGAATTTGCGGATGCCGTCAAGGATGTTTTGGGCTACCAATACGTGATGAACGTCCACCAGGGGCGCGCCGCCGAACATCTGCTGTCCAAAATATTCTCGAAACCGGGCGGCGCGGTCATCACCAACTATCATTTCACGACAACCAAAGGCCATATTGAATTGACCGGCGGATCCGCCTGCTTGGAACTCTATGCCGATGAGGCCTTGAAAACCAAGAGCACCCATCCCTTCAAGGGGAACATGGATCTCCAGAGACTCAAGGATGCCATCAAAAAATGGGGGCGGGAAAAGATCGGCTATGTGCGCATGGAAGCGACGACCAATCTCCTCGGCGGGCAGCCGTTCTCGATGGAAAACCTCAAAGAGGTCCGAAAGATTTGCGATCAGAACGGCCTCCTCTTGGTCATGGACGGCAGTTTGATCTCGGAGAATGCCTTTTTCATCTGGAAGAGGGAAAAAGCGTACGAGAAGAAAACGGTCGCCGACATCGTCAAAGAAATGTGCAGCCTGGCCGACATCTTCTACCTCAGCGGAAGAAAAAATACGTGCGTCAGAGGCGGATTCATCGCCAGCAACAGAAAAGAATTGATGGAAAAGCTGGAACCCTGGCTGCCCTTCTACGAAGGATTTTACACGTACGGCGGCATGTCGATGAGAGAGATCGGAGCCATGACCGTCGGATTGAGAGAAATGGTCGATCTCTCCGTCGCCGGCTGTTCCATCGAGCAGATCAAATACTTCGTCGAAAAGCTGGATGGGATGGGCATCCCCGTCGTGACACCTCCCGGCGGTTTAGCCTGCCACATCGATGCCAGGAAATTCGTGTCTCATATTCCAAAAGAGCATTATATCGCCGGCGCTTTGACAGCCGCCCTCTATATCGCCTCCGGAGTGAGAGCCATGGAAAGAGGCACCATCTCCACGGACCGCGATAAAGAAGGGAAGGAAGTCTATGCCGATCTCGAGCTGACCAGGATTGCCCTCCCCAGGAGAGTTTACACGGTTTCGCATATCGAATACATCATCGACCGGCTTCAGTGGATCTATAAAAATCGAGAGTTGATCAAAGGGCTGAAGTTCCTCTCCGAACCGCCCGTGCTCAGATTCTTCCTGGGCAAGCTCGACGCCCTTGACAATTGGAGCCGGAAATTTACCGATGCCTTTAAGAAAGACTTCGGCGAGAGCTGGTAGAAAAAAAGTGAGGACCGCGCCGGCCGCGGGATTCTTCCGGTAGGGCGGAATCCCCCACAAATAAAATAATCAGGAGCGAAGTGGTGTGGGTTCGGTCGGACACTCTTGGAGGGAAACTCTTCGTCTGGGCTTCCCTCCAACGATCGCTTTGCTCTCTGCCTCCTTTCCACGGAGCCTTGGACGATGAATTCATCAGGGGAGGTCCCTCGGAAGAGTGACAGGGCAGGCGGTCTTTCCACCGCCCGTCGCAGGAGGACTCTGTCAATGGGCCCTCCTCCAAGAGCATATCCTGGGGCGCCCCGGTCGGCGCCACCCGCACCGTATCTCGATCGCCCATGGTTATTACATCATTCCTTTATCGCCCTGTTCGACCCCCGACAGAGTGGGCCGGGGAAGGCTAAATCCCTTATGGCCGCTTCGGCCATTCTGGCTTTGCAGATATAAGACGGAATTGGAGGAACGTTATGAAGGAAAAATTTAAATATGCATTAGTTTTTGGAAGTTTTTTACTGATGATACAGACATTTCCGTTTAGCCAGGACATGCTGGGGAAGCTGGGCTTGCCCCAGGACTATGTCAGCAAGCGCATCTCCTCCTACGACCGGACGGGAGGGAACAAGGATTCCCTGACCATCGAACCCGGCCTCACGGCCGTCCTTGCCGATCTCAAAGGCCCCGGCGCCATCCACCACATTTGGGTGACCATCGCCGCCGAGCCTTTTTACGGCCGGAAGCTCGTCCTCCGCATGTTCTGGGACGGGGAGCAGGATCCGTCCGTCGAAGTCCCCATCGGGGATTTCTTCGGCGTCGGCCACGGCCTCAACCGCAACTTCAGCTCGATTCCGATCACCTCTTCCTCGGAAGGCCGGGCCAAGAACTGTTACTGGCACATGCCCTTCAGGCAATCGGCCCGCGTCACCGTCACCAATGAAGGTCAACAAACCGTCCCCGCTTTTTACTATTATGTGGACTACCGGGAGCTCAAGGACCTTCCTGCGGACACGCCTCGCTTCCATGCCCAATACCGCCAGGAAATACCCTGCGAGCCCGGGAAAAACTACCTGATCCTCGAGGCCTCCGGCCGCGGCCATTACGTCGGCTGCAACCTCAGCATTCTGCAGCGGGCTATGGGATGGTGGGGCGAAGGCGATGACATGATCTATGTGGACGGGGAAACCTTTCCCTCTCTTCAAGGCACGGGCTCGGAAGATTACTTCTCCGATGCCTGGGGAATGCGGGAGGCCGAACACCCCTTTTACGGCTGTCCGCTCCAGGAAGAGGACTATCAGGCTGGCTCCAAAGCCACGGTCTACCGCTTCCACGTTCCCGACCCGATCCCGTTTCAGAAGTCCATCCGTGTGACGATCGAGCATGGTCATGCCAATGACCGCTCCGACTATTATTCCTCGACGGCCTACTGGTACCAGGCCGAGCCGCACAAGACATTCCCGGCCTTGCCGTCCGTTGCCGCCCGGCTTCCCTATGCCCGGGAAACGCCGGAAAACTTCATTCTTCCCAAGTGGGAAGAAAGGAAGGGCATGGCCGTCTCCGTTTTTGAAGACAAGGAAAAAGGCCTGCAATTCACGGCCGAAAAGCTGGCTCAGTCCTTGACGTCCCATTATGGCCCGGACGGCTCCCGCTATCCCGTGCTCATGACCGAACGGGCAAAACCCGAAAGCACCGCCGAGCTCACGATCCCCGTGAAAATTAGCGAACGCTACAACATCGATCTCTATTTTCTCAAGGGTCCGGCCATGGGAAACCTGAGAGCAGCAATCCTCGAGCCGGGCCAATCCCAGCCGAAATTCGAGCCGGCCGTCTTCGAGGGCTTGGCTAAAGACAAAGAATTCGGCCGAATGACCCTCAAAGACATCCTGCTGCGGGAAGGTCGGAATACGGTCCTCATCCAGGTCGCGGGCAAGTCCGCAGCAGGGCAAGGAATGGACCTCGGGTTTCTCGGCTTCGGATTGACTCCTGCCTCGCGCAAGTTCATCACCGAATGGAACCTGATCGGCCCCTTTGATGCTCCGGATATGGATAGTCTCTACACCGTCTATCCGCCGGAAAAAGTAATCGCTCTCGATAAAAGATATCCGGGGAAAGGAAATCAGGAAGTCGCCTGGAGAAAGATCCGGGCCGAGCCGAGCGGGTATGTCCGGCTGACGGAGCTCATCAAGCCCAACGAGCAGGTCGTCGTCTACGCCCTCGGCCAAGTTTTTTCCCCCGGGCCGGTCGAGACCTACATCCTCCTCGGCAGCGACGACGGGGTCCGGATCTGGCTCAACGACGAGCTTGTCCATTCCAATCCCGCCTACCGCGGCGCCTATCCCGACCAGGACAGCGTGAAGGTGAGCCTCAGGAAAGGATGGAACAAGGTTTTGGTGAAGGTCTTGCAGGGCGCCGGCGGCTGGGGGTATTATGTCCGTTTCGTCGACCCGGATGGAAAGCTCACGTGGAGCACAGAGCCGCAGAAATAAGGTGACTTTCCAGAATGATTTCGCTCCCAATTCGGGTTTTTCACGCCGTTCCCTCACCGCGCCTTTCTCGGCGCCTGCGTGTCTCGCATGATAGATGACTGCTCTAAAAAGAATGTCTTTGTCCACATTGTGACGTATGCTTATGATTTCTTTAGCTCAAACATTCTCGGCACCCGGCAAAGCGGGTTCCCTCGAAAGGCGGCTCGGGAAGGCTAAACCCTCTATGGTCGCTCCAATCATTCTGGAAAGTCACCTCAATAAGAAAGGCAGGATTTCAATGGCCCCTTGGACGAAACGGGAGCTCGCCGTGTTCAAAAAATTGGCTACCCCGATAAAAATCCAGCGTTATCTTAACAAGCTGGCCTATGATCCTGAGCCGGGAACGGCCTCGCCGCGCTTTGTAATGAAAGAGAAAAAAGCCAATTGCTTTGAAGGGGCCTTGTTTGCCGCGGCGGCGCTGCGCCGGATCGGGCATCCGCCCCTTCTTGTCGATATACGGGCCGTCAACGACGACGACCATATCCTGGCCGTCTTCCGCCGGAACGGCGCCTGGGGATGCTTGGCCAAGTCCAACTTCACCGTGCTCCGCTTCCGCGAGCCCGTCTATCGCACGATCCGCGAGTTGATGATGTCGTATTTCGACGTCTTCTATAATTCGATCGGCGAAAAAACCCTGCGTGAATATTCCGGGCCGTTCGATCTGAGGCGCTTTGATAAAGACGCGTGGATGACGACGGACAGGGACGTCAGCTTTATCGGCGATGCCCTGGACCGGGCCAGGCATTACAAGGTCGTGACGACTGGGCAGATTCGAAACCTCGAGCGAGCGGATAAGGATCTGGTCAAGGCCGGCCTGCTCGGAGCCAACACAGACGGGCTATATAAGCCGAAACGATAGCCGCGATCAGAAAGGAATCCTGGGCTTCCTTGCCTCCGATCCCCCGGCTTCAAGCGGCGCCGACGATTTCATTTCCGCAACAAATCTTCGGCGGTTGAGGCAATCAGGTCCCAGGCATGACGGACATGCCGTTCTTCGGTGGTGCGCTGACCGATGACGAAACGGAGCGTGTACTTCTCCCTCAGCGTCGTGTGGGTTAAAAAGATTTCTCCCGTGGCGTTGAGCCGTTCCATCAATGTCTTGTTGAGCTGGGTCAGAGCGTTCTCATCCCGGCCGTCATTCAGGCGGAAACAGACGACCCCGAAATGGACGGGCGCCATGAGCTCGAAATTTCCGGCTCGTTCCACCCAGCCTTTAAAAAGCTGGGCCAGCCGGATATGCTCGCGGACGAACGCCTGAAGGCCCTCGACACCGTAGGAGCGGATCACGAACCACAGCTTCAGGGCCCGGAACCGCCGGCCGAGCTGGATGCCCCAGTCGCGATAATTTTTGACCAGGGGATCGACGCCGGTCTTCAGATATTCCGGATGGATCTCAAAGGTGCGGACGAGGCGGCCGGCGTCCTTGACAAAATAGGCCGAGCAGTCAAAATTGGTCAACATCCATTTGTGCGGGTTGAAGACAAAAGAGTCCATGTCTTCCTTGCCCTCGAGGACCCACTGTTTCTCGGGCAGGATGGCGGCCGTCCCTGCGTACGCCGCATCCACATGGAGCCAGACATTCTGCCGCCGGCAGATCCTGCCGATGGCCGCCAGGGGATCGACGGCCGTCGACGAGGTCGTCCCGATCGTGGCCACGACGCAGGCCGGCCGGAGCCCCTTTTCTCTATCCCGGAGAATGGCTTCCTCGAGCTTTTCAGGGATCATGGCAAACTCATCATCGCTCGGGATCAAGCGCAGGTTTTCCTTCCCATAGCCCGCGATCTTGACGCCTTTCTCGACGCTCGAATGGGTCTCCCGCGAAGCGTACGCCACCAGGGGAAGGGACAGCCCTTTCTCGTTGGAGGCAAAATCCGTGGCCCATTCCCTGGCGCAAAGAAGGGCGCAAAGCGTGGCCGTCGAGGCCGTGTCCTGGATGACGCCTACGAACCCCTCGGGAAGCCCGAGCATCTGGCGAAGCCATTCAAGGACGACATCTTCAAGCTCGGCAGCGGCCGGCGACGTCTGCCAGACCATGCACTGGGCGCCGATGCCCGCGGTCAGCAGCTCGGCCAAAATGGAAGCCGGGCTGTTGTTGGCGGGAAAATAGGCATGCCAGCCGGGATGCTGCCAGTGGGTGATGCCGGGGACGATGATCTCCTTGAAGTCCCGGAAGATGCTGTCCATAGATTCCGGAGCCTGGGGAGGGCAGGCCGGTAATTTGACCTTGATCTCGCCCGGTTTGACCCGGGACATCACGGGATAATTTTCGACATTTTCCATGTAGTCGGCCACCCAATCGACAAACTGGTGGCCATACCGCCTAAATTGCTTTGTCTCCATGGCCGGTCTCCTTTGATCCTTTTCGCCTTTCCAGAAGAGGGATAGAAAGGGGGGCAAAAAACTCTGTATCTGGCATATTTATTCTATTCAAACCCTGGATTTGAGTCAAAAGGGCCTTGTCAAGGGCCGATTTTTGATCATTGCGGCAGGAAATATGGCAAATCGGGCCCCCATCCCGCCTGAAAACCGCTCCTTGCGCCCAGGAAAAAGAATTTTTGAAAAATATTAAAAAATTTCTTGCATTGAGGTTCATTTGTGTGTTATAATATATTCAACAATTTTAAGGGGGAGATCGAAAATCCAAAAAATCGCTTAAAGTTTTTTTTCACCTTTTGGGCTTTCTACCGCGAGTTCTGCTAAAAAATGCAACTCTTTAGCCGTTTTCCACGTATATATAAATGAGAAGCGAGATAAGCCAATGAAGACGGCCCGCAACGGAGCAGAGATTAAAAACAGGAAGCACCTCCTTTTTTCCCCTCCTCTTTTAAGGGAGTTTCTGATAAATTCAATTTATCACCCTATCCATTCCCTTTGACAGGCTGCCTTCTCTCGGAACAAGGGAAGGCAGCCTTTTTTTT